>NZ_FNUB01000005.1:2031177-2708236 GCF_900105985.1 Tenacibaculum sp. MAR_2010_89
CTTTTTCCTGCAGGAACATTCCAAACATCCTTAAACATACTGCCCGAAATAACAGTGATATTTTTATTATTTTCTTTGGCAATATTCTTAGCTTTTAAATATTCTGCTTCTATTTTGTTAAAAATACTATCGGCTTCTTTTTCTTTGTTAAGTAAAGCACCAAAAAACTTTATCCATTCTGCTCTACCTAAAGGAGTTTCTTCTAGCCAATCTCCGTTAAAAACTACAGGAATACCTGCTTTTTTTATATTCTCATATAATTTATTGTTTGGGTGTAATGAAAAACCAACAACAAGTTCAGGGTTTAAGTCCATTAATTTTTCCGTATTCATACTTTGCTCAGAACCTAATTCGATTACTTTTCCTTGCTTAATTCTATTTCTAGTTTTTTTAGAAGATATATATTGGGTATTAGGAAAACCTACTAAAGCGCTTTCTGAACCTAATAATTCTAGCATTGGAATGTGCGTAGTACTAGTAACTACCAGTTTTTTAACTGGCACTTTAATTTCATTTTTATTGTTTTTAGAGTTACTAAGTATGTAAGAAAATTGTTTGCTTGACTTTTGAAATACCTTTTTTATAATTAACTCTTTATAACCATTTTTAGTAATAATTTCAAAACCTTTAGCATATTTTAATACGCTTATTTTATCTGTTTTTTTAATACTTTCTTTTTGATTAGATGATTTACATTGAATTAAAAAAAAAGATATTATATATAATAATAAAAATTGTTTCATAATATTTTAAACTAAATTTAGTTTTATAATAGCACCATAAGCAAGTTTTAAATCAAAGGATTTTTCTAATGGTATATTGTTTATATATGACCAAATACTTCTAATCACTCCTGCATGAGTAACTATTATAGCCTTTTTTGTTTTATTTTGTTTCACTTCTTTTAAAAAAGATGTAGTTCTTTGATGTAAATCAATATATGATTCTCCATTTTTTGTTGGAACATTAACGAAATCGTTCATCCAAATATCTAAATCCACTCTATTAATTTCATCCCATTTTTTTAGTTCCCAATCACCAAAGTTCAATTCTTTTAATCGATTGTCAAAAGTAATTTTTGTAGTTAATTCTTTTGCTAAAATTGCACAACGTTTTAATGGACTACTATAAAAAGTTACATTTTCATTGTTCACAGGCATTTCTTTTAAAATAGGCTTAATTTCTTCTAAAAAAGAATCTCTAATGTTAATATCTGATTGACCATAACAAATACCTTTTGCTATATCAGGTGTAGTATGCCTTATTAAAATAATTTCCATAAACTTAAAATAGATAAATAAAAAATAACTTCAGAAATTTGTTGTAAGGCACCAGCACAATCTCCAGTTTGTCCGCCAATCCATTTTTTAAAAAAATGTCCCATGTAAAGAAAAGTAACTAACAATGGAAGTAAGGCTAAAAAGATTATATTTTTTTGAAAAAAAAGTAAAGGGAGTACACCAAATACACCTGATATGATTAGTGATTTGGTACTCATTTGTTGGGTAGTTGGTTTTACTTTAGAACTATCAATATCTCTAACATATTCGTGAGTATAGAGTAATAAAGTAGCTATAAATCGACTAATACTATGTCCAGAAATAATAACAATAATAAGGTTAATTGATAGGTCTTGTAAATGATATAAAGCTAGAAATTTTAAAGCTAAAATAAATATTAAACCACTTACTCCAAAAGTTCCTAGTCTAGAATCTTTCATAATCATTAATATTCTTTCCTTAGTCCACCCACCTCCAAAACCATCACATACATCTGCAAACCCATCTTCATGAAAAGCACCTGTAATCCAAATAGATGTTATCATACTTAGTATGATAGCAATATCCTGAGTAAAAAGAAAAGAAGTAATAAAATATGATAAGGAAGCTATTGAGCCAACTAATATTCCTACTAAAGAAAAGTATCTACTACTTTTATTTAATATTTCAGGAGAGTGATCAACCCACTTAGGGCAAGGTATTCTAGTGAAAAATAGTACAGCTGTTAAAAAGTAATGAATTTGATTTTTCATGTTTTAAGCTTCAGAAACGTTTGCACTTTTAAAAGTAGCCATTTCATTTAAAAAGTTTACACTAGATTTAATTATGGGAAAAGCAACAGCACATCCAGTTCCTTCACCTAATCGTAAGCCTAAATTAATTAGAGGTGTAGCGTTTAGATAATTTAACATTTTTGTATGGCCTTGCTCTCCAGATGTATGACAAAAAATACAATAATCTAAAATATTTGAATTAAGTGCATTCGCAGCTAATAAAGCAGAAGTAACAATAAAACCATCAATTAGTATTGTCATTTTTAATGAAGCTGCCTCTAACATGGCTCCACACATCATAACAATTTCAAACCCACCAAAAGAAATTAAAGCATCAATGGGAGTATTTAGTGAGTTTTTATGAAAATCATATACTTCTTTTAATGTATTTATTTTAGTTTTTAAACCTTCATCATTTACTCCGGTACCTCTACCAACACATTGTTCTATAGGTGTATTTGTGAAATAACTCATTAAAAGCGATGCTGAAGAAGTGTTTCCAATTCCCATTTCTCCAAAACCTACAATATTACAACCTTCACTGTATATTTTTCGTACAAGTTTTTTTCCTTTAGTAAACGCTAATTCACATTCTTGTAATGACATGGCTTTTTTTAAACTATAATCAGCTGTTCCTTTAGCTATTTTTGCGTTGATTAATTCAGAGTTAGTTTCAAAATCGGCATTAACACCTGCGTCAATAATTTTTAAATTAATAGAATTTTGTTTACAAAAAACATTGATAGCTGCCCCTCCATTTAAAAAATTAAAAACCATTTGTTGTGTTACTTCTTGAGGGTATGGACTCACCTTGTTTGTTTTTGCGATACCATGATCACCCGCAAAAACCATAATAGTAGGTTTTGATAGAATTGGGGTAGAAGTGCTTTGAATTAACCCTATTTGTAAAGCTATGGTTTCTAATACTCCTAATGCTCCAATTGGTTTTGTTTTATAATCTATTTCTTCTTGAATAGTATTTTGTGATTTTTTAGAAAGAGTGGGTATTATTGTATTCATTGAGTTTATTTTAACGTTAAAGGTAGTCCAGAAACCATAAAAATAGCTTTATTAGCATGTTTTGAAATGTATTGGTTGGTCCAACCTTGTAATTCAGTAAATTTTCTACCTACTTCAGTTTGAGCATGCAGTCCCATGCCTATTTCATTAGAAATGATAATAATGTTAGCATCTATTTGAGCTAACTTATTTATTTCTTTTTTTGCTAATTCTAAACTTAACTGCACATCGTTTTTTGTATCTAGATAAAAATTGGTAAGCCATAAAGTAACACAATCTATAACTACAGTTTGTTTTTCAGAAATAAAGGTACTAATTAATTTTTCTTCTTCAATAGTTGTCCAACGATCATCTCTGTCAGAAATGTGTCTTTCAACGCGTTCTTTAAAATTATCATCCCAAATACGAGAGGTTGCAAGGTATATTGGAGTATCAGATAAAGATTCAGCAAGTTTTTGAGCATAACTGCTTTTTCCTGAACGTTCACCTCCTGTTATATAGTAAATCATAGATATGTTAAATAGAGAAGACAAATATTGCAAAGATTTTTAATAAAACGAAGATTAAAGTAAATTACTATTTACTTTTGTTTTTTTTAGATAAAACAAACAAATGATTGTATCCTCTTTTATGCCAGCAGTAACCCAAATGATTTACGACATGGGGTTGCAAAATTATTTAAATGGAATAACTTTTGAATGCCCTAAAATAGCATTAAAAGAAAAAGAAGTTGCTGTTCGATATAAATTAGAAGGAAAGGAATTAACCAGTAAAGAAATAACTGATATTTTTTCAAGAACTAAAGCTGAAGGAGGTACTTTGTACTATGTAGATGAACCTATTCTTAAGAGTATATCGCCTGACCTTATTTTTACGCAAGATGTATGTGATGTTTGTCAAATAGATACAGAATCTGTTGCAAAATCAGCTTACAAGTTAGCGAAGCACCCAAAATTAGTTTCAATAACACCAAACTCTTTAGAAGATGTTTTTAATAATGCTTTGACTATTGCAAGAGAAATGAACCAAGAAAGTATTGGAATTAATTATGTAAACGGATTAAAAGAAAGAATATATAATATTGTAGATATTCAAAGGATACATAAAATACAATCTAAAAGTGTATTATTATTAGAATGGATTGACCCTTTGTTTAATTGCGGACACTGGATTCCTCATCAAATAGGATATGCTGGAGGGGTAGATTTATTATCACATCCATCTGGAGATAGTATAGTTATTTCTTGGGATAAAATTGTTAAGTATAATCCTGAAGTGTTAATTATAGCACCTTGTGGTTATGGAATAAAAAGAACTCTTGAAGATATGAAGTTTTTAGAAGATAAAAAAGAATGGAATACTTTAAGAGCAGTGAAAAATAAAAAGGTATACATTGCTGATTTTGCTATGTTTACTCAATCATCAGCAAGTACTTTAGTAGATGGTATAGAGTGTTTGGCCCAAATGATTCACCCTAATCATTATACTATTGCTGATGAGTTAAAAGTTAAATTTTCAAATTATTACAGCTAAGTTGTTGTAGGTATGTAATAATAGAATACATTTGCCATTATTTTTGGTTTTTCTTTAACAATTAATTAAAGGAAATTAAAAGGGAATTCGGTTAAAAACCGAGGCTGTTCCCGCAACTGTAAGCTAATAATATTGTAATTAATCTTTACGTCACTGTTTTATTTTAAATGGGAAGACAAATTACAATAAGCAAGCCAGGAGACCTGCCAAATAATATTGATGTAAATCAAACTTTCGGGATAAAAGTTTAATGTAAAGATGATAAAAAAAATAATAGCCTTTTCATTCTTTTTTTATACACTTATAAGTGTAAGTCAAAACGACTCTATTTATAATCGTTTAGACGAAATTATTATTAATTCTACTAAAAAATTACAAAAATATTCAGATGGTCAGAAAATAATAAACCTTTCTGATTCCGTTATAACTAGAAATTTAGGGTCATTTACAGATTTAATTAGGTATAATTCATCAATATACTTAAAAGAGTATGGTAAAGGAGGAACTAGTTCAGTAAGTTTTCGAGGAACAAGTGCCTCCAATACAGCTGTAGTTTGGAATGGGATAAATATAAACTCAGTTAATAACGGCCAAACAGGATTTAATTCATTAACAGTTAATTTATTTGATGCAATTGATATAAGAAGTGGGGGAGGAAGTATTGAATATGGTTCTGGAGCTATAGGCGGGACAATACATTTAAACGATATACTTCAATATAATGATACATTTAAAATTAATAACGAATTTATTTTTTCTGGAGGAAATTATTCTACATTTAATTCTATCTATAAATCAAAAATTTCTGATAATAATTACACTGTTTCGTTAGGGATATCTCATAATTTCTCTGATAATGATTTTAAGCTTTTTAATACTGAGTTTAATAATACAAATGGTAATTATGAGAATTATGGAATAAATTTAGGTTTTGGATATCGATTTAAAAATAATTCTGAGCTTAAGTTTTTTAGTACGAGTTATTTAGGAGAACGTCATTTTTCGGGAACATTGCCAAACCCAAGTTCAGCAAATGAAAAATATAAGGATACTAATTATAGAAATATGTTGATTTATGGTTTTTCATCTCGAAATATAAATCATGAAATAAAAGTAGCTTACTTAACACAGAAGTATCAATACTTTTCAAATAAACTTTCAGAAAAATTTAATTTTGGAAAGTCAAGAAGATTTATAGGAGGGTATTCAGTAGATTTAAAACTTCCTCAAATAAATGCAACAGTATCTTCTTTTTCTGAATATGAATCTACCTTTGGTTCAACAGACATGATTCAAGAAAAAAATAGGAAACAATTTTCTCAATATTTCATTTATAGCCAAAACATCAAAAAACTTATTTCATTTAATATTAAATTAAGAAAAGACTTCAATTCTGACTACAATGTTCCATTTGTATATTCCGCAGGATTAAAAATAAGACCGTTTTCAAAATTTTATATAAGAGTTAATGGATCTAAAAATTATAGAGTACCTACATACAATGATTTATTTTGGCCTGGACAAGGTAATTTAGATTTATTACCAGAAATATCTTTACAAGGAGAAGTTGGTGTTGGGTATAAAAATAAAAAGCTATCTATTGATATAGGCGGATATTATATTAATACTGAAGATAAAATTGTTTGGACTCCTTCAGGAGATCCTAATAGACCAGGAGTATGGGTGCCTATTAATTTATCAAAAACTAAGAATAAAGGAATTGAGGCAAGTTTTAATTATAATCTTGACTATAAAAACTATAAAGTAGTTACAAGTATTAATTATAATTATACTCTTGCTAAAAATACAAGAACAGATAAATTTTTAACCTTTGTTCCTAAGCATTTATTAAATAGTAATTTGACTATTAGTTATAAAAAAGCTTCTCTATTTTTTCAATCATTATTTAATGGAAAAATATATACAACTGAAGAAAATTCAGAAGACTTTAATGTTCCAAGTTTTTTCTTGTTAAATACAGGAGGTGAGTATAAAGTATTTCAGAAACTAAATAAAAGTTTAACCTTAGGGTTTAAAATAAATAATTTACTTGGTAAAAAGTATGTAGTTTTGCCGAGGAGGCCAATGCCAGAAAGAAATTTTAATATAAATATCAATTATAAATTTTAAAAATGAAAATAACTAAATTATTTGGGGTATTATTTTTAGGAACCATTCTTTTTACATCATGTAGTGATGATGCTGAATCGAATTTACCTAAAGGAGATTATGAGAATGGAATTTTAGTGAGTGGTGAAGGAACAACAACGGTTTCAGGCTCGGTTTCATATGTGTCAAATGATCTTTCAACTGTAGAAAAATCTATTTATAAAAAAGTAAATAAAGTAGAATTAGGAGAATATGTTCAATCAATTTCTTTTGATAAAGATAGAGCGTATATTATAGCAGATAATCAAAATACGATTACTGTTGTGAATCGTTTTACTTTCGAAAAAGAAGGAACAATTACAACAGGTTTAATTAAACCAAGATATATGACCATTGTAGGTGATAAAGGATATGTAACAAACTGGGGAGCAACCGATAATGATAATGATGATTTTGTTGCTATTGTAAACTTATCTTCATTTCAAAATGAAGGTAAAATAGATGTTGTCTTAGGTCCTGAAAGAATAGTATCTAAAAATGGTAAATTATATGTGTCACATAAAGGAGCGTTTGGAACTAATAACAAAATAAGCGTGATAGATATTTCTACAAAAAAGGTAGATAAAGAGATTACAATTAAAGACAAGCCGGATGAACTATATATCAACAATTCTGGTAAATTAGTTGTTTTATGTGAAGGAAAAACAATTTATGATACAAGTTGGAATGTAACTGGTCATACTAAAGGAGCAATTACTTTTATTGATACAACTGAAAATAGATGGGAATCAGAGTTAACGTTTAAAGAAGGAGATCACCCGTCTCAAATGGTAGTTAGTAACAATAGTATTTATTACAGTTTAGGTAAAGATATTTATAAAGTAGAAGACAATGCAATAGTTCTTCCAACAGCAAAATTGATAACAACTGATGCTGGTTATTTATATGGGTTGGCAGTAAAGGATAATAATTTATATATATTAGATGCTAGTTTTACTGGATTAAGTAAGTTGAATGTTTATGACTTAGTAACAAAAACCAAAAAAGAAACAAAAGAAGTTGCTTTAGGAGCTTCTAAAATTTATTTTAACTAATAAGTTTATAATAATATCTCCCCTTAAATCTATAAAGTTCATTTATAGTAGCAAAAGTTCACTTAAATGTGAGCTTTTGTTTTTTATATAAGTTGTTAGTTTTCAGCCCTGACTTTTTTTTGTGTAAAATTATTATATTTTTTTGTAACATAATTTTAAAACAAACGTCTTGTAGGAAAGTAATTAACGTTTTAACAGAGAATTAGTATATAAATAGTTAATCGATTTTTACTTTAGTATAAAAATTAACTAACGAATGATAAGAATTGAAAATTTACATAAGTCTTACCCAATAGGTAAAGAGTCTCTTCATGTTTTAAAAGGCTTAGACCTACATATTAAAGAAGGAGAATTTGTATCAATTATGGGGTCATCAGGATCAGGAAAATCTACTTTATTGAATATAGTAGGACTACTTGATACACATGATGAAGGAAACTATTATTTAAATGGACAATTAATTGAAAATTTGAATGAAAAAAAAGCAGCTGTTTTACGTAATAAATTTTTAGGTTTTGTTTTTCAGTCTTTTAACTTGATATCCTACAAAACTGCATTAGAAAATGTAGCTTTACCATTGTATTATAAAGGAATGGGGAGAAAAGAAAGATTAGAAACAGCATTAGCTTACTTAGATAAAGTAGGGTTGAAAGATTGGGCAAATCATTTGCCTAATGAACTTTCAGGAGGACAAAAACAACGTGTTGCCATTGCTAGAGCTTTAGTAACTAAACCAAAAGTTGTATTGGCAGATGAGCCTACAGGAGCATTAGATTCAACTACAACAGATTCTGTAATGGATTTATTAAAAGAAATTAATGATGAAGGGATGACTGTTTTTGTGATAACTCATGAGGAAGAAGTAGCAGAACAAACGAATAGAGTTGTTCGCTTAAAAGATGGAGTGATTATTAGTGATGAATTGACTGGAGTAAAGAATAAAGCCAAAGCAATATAATTATGTTTGATTTAGATCGTTGGAGAGAAATATTTCAAAGTATTAGTAAAAATAAATTACGTTCTGCATTGTCTGGTTTTACTGTTGCTTTTGCTATTTTACTTTTCACTTTGCTTTTTGGTATTGGAAACGGACTTCAAAATACATTTAAAAATGAGTTTGCTAAAGATGCAATCAACTCAATTTATATTTGGGGAAATAGAACTACAAAAGCTTATAAAGGAAATCAAATTGGGCGTAGAATTCAATTTAAAAATGATGATTTCGAATTTTTAAAAGAAAAGTATTCCGATAAAATTCAAATGATAAGTCCACGTATACAAAGAGGGGTAAAGGTGGTGTATAAAACAGAAGAAGATAATTATACTATGCGAGGAGTTTATCCTAAGTATGATTTATTAGAATCTGCTGAAGTAACAGAAGGACGTTTTTTAAATATTAGAGACATTAACAAAAGATCTAAAGTTGTTGTTATTGGTCGCATGGTTGAAAAAGACTTATTTGGTCAAATTAGTGCTTATGGTAAACTTTTAAATATAGGTGGAATCATGTATAAAATAATTGGAGTTTTTTCTGATCCAGGAGGAGACAGTGATGAACGATATATTTATACACCGTTTACAACAATGCAGCAAATTTATGGGAATAATGACCATATTGGTGAATTTGGTATGACGTACGACCCTAAGTTAAGTGTAGATGAAGCAATTGCTTTTAGTAATGGTATGCTTAGGGCTTTAAAAAAGAAACATGAAGTAGCACCTAATGACCAAAGAGGAATTAGAGTAAATAACTATGCTGAAGGTAACAAGAATGTATCAGGAATGATGGTTGTTTTAGGTATTTTAATTTTAATTATTGGTTCGGGTACATTAATAGCGGGTGTTGTAGGTATTAGTAATATTATGGTATACATTGTAAAGGAGCGTACTAAAGAATTAGGAATTAGAAAAGCTGTTGGAGCAACTCCTAAATCTATTATTTCTATGATTATGTTAGAAGCTATTTTTATTACAGCATTATCAGGGTATATAGGCTTAATGTTTGGTGTAGGTATTTTAAAATTATCAGGACCTACTTTAGAAAAATACTTTATTCTAAACCCAGGAGTTTCAACCCCGGTTGTTGTAGGCGCGACCATTACACTAGTTTTAGCAGGTGTTATAGCTGGTTATTTACCAGCGAAAAAAGCAGCGAACATTAAACCAATAGTAGCCTTAAGAGCAGATTAATTATGAAATTTTTATTCGATAAAGACAGCTGGCAAGAAATTTATGAAAGTATTCGTAAAAATAAAACAAGAACAGCAATTACAATTTTTGGTGCTTTTTGGGGAATCCTATTATTAGTAGGGTTATTAGGAGCTGCTAAAGGAATTGAAAATGGTTTTAATAGCATGTTTGGTGATTTTGCTACTAATAGTGTTTTTATGTCAGGTGGGAGGACTTCAAAAGCATTTAAAGGTTTTCAAGAAGGTAGACAAATTACTTTAACAACAAGTGATGTAGAAAAAATCAGAAATGAAGTTGATGGAATTGAATTTGTTGTACCTAGAAATGTAACCGGAGGAATGGTTGTTTATGGTTTAAAAACTGCTAACCTTACTATTTTTGGTGATTATCCGTTGTTAGATAAAATTCAAAAGAAAAACTTAACAGAGGGACGTTTCATTAATCAAAATGATATTAATGAAAACAAAAAAGTTTGTGTTATTAGTACTGAAGTATATAAACAACTATATGATAAAGATGAAGAAGCTTTAGGTTCATATTTAAAAGTAAACGATATAGGTTATAAAGTAGTAGGTATATATAAACCAAGTAGATTTGAAGGAACAAATAACGTTCATATTCCTTTTAGTACATTCAGGTTGGTATATAATAAAGGGAACAAATTTGAATGGATGGTAGTTACAGGTAAGCCAGAGTCTGATATTGAGCAGGTTGAGTCTGATGTAAAAGTGTTATTAAGAAGTTTACATAAAATCCATCCTGATGATAACAGGGCCTTTAACGGGTTCAATTTAGGTAAAGAAATAGCTAAAGTGACAGGTTTTTTAACAGGTATGCAATTTTTAACTTGGTTTGTTGGTATAGCAACGTTAATAGCGGGAGTTTTTGCTATTGGAAATATATTATTAATTACAGTTAAAGAGCGTACAAAAGAAATTGGAATAAGAAGGGCTTTAGGTGCCACACCAGGTAAAATTAAACAACAAATTATATTAGAATCAGTATTCTTAACCTTATTAGCTGGTTCATTGGGTATTATTGCTGGAGGACTAATTTTAATGGTGATAGATAAAATGGATTTATTAACAAATCCAACAGTAAACATACCTATTGTATTAATTGCTTATGCTGTTTTAGTAACCTTAGGAACATTAATAGGTTTTATACCAGCATACATGGCAACAGTTATTAAGCCAATAGAGGCATTAAGAGAAGAATAAATATAGCATCAATTAATAAGAATAAATAAAAACAGATGAAAAAAGTAATCATTTTTGGCGGAATAGCGTTAGCATTGATAGCAGTGTTAATATGGTTTGGTAAAAAAAATAGCGCTTCACCAGTTGAGTATGAAACTGAAAAAGCATTTAAAGCTACAATAGTTAAAAAAAGTGTTGCAACTGGTAAAGTAATACCGTTAGAAGAAGTTGAAATTAAGCCACAAATAGCTGGTATTGTAGATAAAATTTTAGTTGAAGAAGGAGCAATTGTAAAAACGGGTGATTTAATAGCAACTGTTAGAGTTGTACCAAATGTTGCTTCTTTAAATAGAGCAAATGGAAGTGTTAAAAATGCAAGGCTGTCATTTAACAATGCAAGAGTGCAGTATGAAAGAAACAAGAAATTATTTGATAGAGGAGTAATATCGCGTCAAACATTTGAAAATTCAGAATTAAGCTTTAATAATGCAAAACAAGGATTATCAAATGCACAATCTGATATGGATATTATTAAAAAAGGAACAACATCTGGTTTAGGTAGTGCAGCAAATACAAGTATTAGAGCAACAACATCAGGAATGGTAGTAGAAATTCCTGTGAAAAAAGGATACCAAGTTACACAAACAAATGATTTTAATGCTGGTACTACTATTGCGCGTATAGCAGATATGACCAAAATGATTTTTGAAGGTAAAGTAGATGAATCTGAGGTAGGAAAACTTATAAAAGGTACAAACATAGATGTAGCAATTGGAGCAATTGAAGAAAAAAAGTTCCCTGCTGTATTAAACTTTATAGCACCAAAAGGGACTGATGAAGGAGGAGCTGTGCAGTTTAAAATTAAAGCAGATGTGTCATTAGATGATAAATATTTTATTAGAGCTGGGTATAGTGCAAACGCTGAGATAGTATTAGCAAAGAAAGATAGTGTATTATCTTTAAAAGAAGCTTTATTACAGTTTGATAGAAAAACAGAAAAGCCTTATGTTGAAATAAAAGTGGGTGATCAGAAATTTGAAAAAAGAGAGATTAAATTAGGGTTATCTGATGGAGTTAATGTTGAAATTATTGAAGGTATAACTGCAGATGATGAAATTAAAATTTGGAATAAGGTTTCCAAAAAAGGTAAAAATAAAAATGATAATGATAATGATAAAGATGATGACGATTAAAGTAAATCGAATATAAAATAAGAAAACGTCTATAAGCTGAAATTTATAGACGTTTTTTGTTCTATGATATAGTTGTTTTTAACTATTTTAATAAGTATATTAATACAATTGTAGTAGCTATACATTGAATGAGTATATAGACTCTTTTTACTTCTTTTAGGTTTAAAATTGAATTTTATTAAATAATGAAAAGTTTAATTATATTTAATTAATATAGCGCTTATTAAATTGTAGTAAAAAATAAATCAGCATATTATAACTACTTCATTTTATTTCCTAAAGGAAAAAGTTTAAAGAGAATGATATAAAGTTAAAAATTTTATTTTTTTAAATAAAAAGACCGATGAATAGAAATATTCATCGGTCTTTTTAAATATTTTAAGTAATAACTTATTCAGTTCCTCCGGTAGAAACCATGCTCTTAGCTTTAGTAGGAACAAGTTTTTTAGCGATAAAACCTTTTATCTTTAATACAGTTCTAGCTTTCTTAGCGTTAGACATAACAGTAATTTGTTTAGAAAAACCTCCAGGTCTATTTGTGTCATAAGAAACTTCTATTTGTCCTTTTTCTCCTGGCATAATTGGCTTTTCAGGTTTTTTAGGTACTGTACAACCACAAGTAGATCTAATGTCTTTAATAATTAAAGGAGCATCACCTACATTCGTGAATTCAAATACACGCTTACCTTCAGATCCTAAAGCTACTTTACCATAGTTAATCACTTCGTTTTCAAATTTAAACTCTTGAGCACTTACAGTTAAAGTGATAAAGCAAATAGCTACAAATGATAAAATTGTTTTCATAATGTTTATTTTATTTTAGGGGTTATATAACCGGTTACAAATTTATAATTATTTTTTGATACTAAAAAAAAGGCAACTATTTTTCTGTAGCTCACAGATAGTTGTATTTTTGCTAATCAATTTTCAAAAATAATGCCAAAAAATATTTATTAGGCTAAATATAGTAAAAACATATGAATATTCCATCAAAATACAATTCTAAAGAGGTAGAAGGAAAGTGGTACGAATACTGGATGAAACATAATTATTTTCATTCTGAGGTAGATGATCGTGAGCCATATACAATTGTAATACCGCCACCTAATGTCACAGGAGTATTACATATGGGGCATATGTTAAATAATACGATTCAAGACGTTTTAATACGTAAGGCTCGTTTACAAGGAAAAAATGCATGTTGGGTTCCTGGAACTGATCATGCTTCGATTGCTACTGAAGCAAAAGTTGTAGCGAAACTAAAAGAGCAAGGAATTAATAAAAACGATTTAACTCGTGAAGAGTTCCTTGAGCATGCATGGGAATGGAAAAATGAGTATGGAGGAATCATTTTAGATCAACTGAAAAAGCTAGGAGCTTCTTGTGACTGGGAAAGAACTTCTTTTACTATGGATCCTGCATTATCTGAATCAGTAATAAAAGTATTTGTAGATCTTTATAATAAAGGATTAATTTATAGAGGTTACAGAATGGTAAACTGGGATCCTGAAGCAAAAACTACTTTATCTGATGAAGAAGTAATTCACGTTGAAAAACAAGGAAACCTTTATTATTTAGAATATAAAATTGAAGGTTCTGACGATAAATTAACAATTGCTACAACGCGTCCTGAAACTATTTTTGGAGATACGGCTATTTGTATTAATCCAAATGATGAGCGTTTTACTCACTTGAAAGGGAAAAAAGCGATTGTTCCATTATGTAATAGAGTAATTCCTATTATTGAAGACGAATATGTTGATGTAGAGTTTGGTACAGGATGTTTAAAAGTAACTCCTGCTCATGATGAGAATGATAAGGTTTTAGGAGACAAACATAATTTAGAAGTAGTTGATATTTTTAATGATGATGCTTCTTTAAATTCTTTTGGATTGCATTATGAAGGAAAAGATCGTTTTGTTGTTCGTAAAGAAGTTACTAAAGAACTAGAAGAAAAAGGATTTTTAGTGAAAATAGAAGTTCATACTAATAAGGTTGGAACATCAGAAAGAACTAAAGCAGTTATAGAACCAAGGTTATCTGATCAATGGTTTTTAAAAATGGAAGAGTTAGCTAAGCCAGCTATTGAAGCTGTTTTAGGAGAGGATAGTGATGTTAAGCTATATCCTAAGAAATTTGAGAATACTTACCGTCATTGGATGGAAAATGTTCGTGATTGGAATATTTCTCGTCAATTATGGTGGGGGCAACAAATTCCAGCATATTTCTACGGAGATGGAAAAGAAGATTTCGTAGTTGCTGAGAGTAGAGAAGAAGCATTAGTCTTAGCAAAAGAAAAAACAGGAGAAACAACGTTATTAGCATCTGATTTACGTCAAGATGAAGATGCATTAGATACTTGGTTTTCTTCTTGGTTATGGCCAATGTCTGTTTTTGATGGAATTAGAAACCCAGAAAATGAAGAAATTAAATATTATTATCCTACAAACGATTTAGTAACTGGGCCAGATATTTTATTTTTCTGGGTTGCTCGAATGATTGTTGCTGGATATGAGTATAAAGATGAACGTCCGTTTGAAAATGTATATTTAACAGGATTAGTACGTGATAAACAACGTCGTAAAATGTCTAAATCGTTAGGGAATTCACCTGATGCACTTAAGTTAATTGAAGACTTTGGAGCAGATGGGGTTCGTGTTGGTTTGTTATTGAGTTCAGCAGCTGGTAATGATTTAATGTTTGATGAAGCTTTATGTCAACAAGGTAAAGGATTAGGAAATAAGGTATGGAGTGCTTTTTATTTAACAACTTTATGGGAAGTTTCTGAGACTATCGAGCAACCTGCCTCTAGTAAATTAGGTTTAGAATGGTATAAAGCTAAATTTCAGCAAGTATTAGTTGAAATTGAAGATCATTATAGTAAATATCGTTTAAGTGATGCTTTAATGGCTATTTACAAATTAATATATGATGATTTTTGTGGTTGGTTACTTGAAATTGTAAAGCCAGCATATCAACAACCAATTGATATTAAAACATATAAGGAGGTAATAGCAATTTTTGAAGATAATTTAAAGATTTTACATCCGTTTATGCCATTTATTACAGAAGAAATTTGGCAATCAATAGCAGAAAGAGCACCTGAAGAGGCTTTGATTATCGCTAAATATCCTTCAGTATTAGAGTTTGATAAGGAATTAATAAGCGAGTTTGATTTTGCAGCTAATATCGTTTCAGGAATTAGAACAATTAGGAAAGAAAAAAATATAGCATTTAAAGAAGCTATAGAATTATCAGTTGTTAATACTGAAAATTATACTCAGAATTTTGATCAGGTTATTCAAAAATTAACGAATACATCTGTAATAAGTTATGTTTCTGAAAAAGTAGAAGGAGCAGCATCTTTTAGAGTAAAGTCGAATGAATATTTTGTGCCAATTTCTTTAGATAATATTGATGTTGAAGCTGAAATTATAAAATTAAAGGCTGAACTAAAAAGAGCAGAAGGGTTTTTGTTTGGAATTCAAAAGAAATTATCTAATGAGCGATTTGTAAATAATGCTCCAGAACAAGTAATTACTTTAGAACGAAAAAAGGAATCAGATACTATAGCTAAAATTGAAACTATAAAAAATAGTTTGGTTAGTTTGCAGTAAAGAAATATCTAGATAAATATAAAAAAAGACTACAATATTTGTTATTGTAGTCTTTTTATTTATAATGTATTTTAATAAATTAATTTTCTTGTCTGTACAGAGCAAGTAAGGTGTTTTTCAAAAGCATTGCTATGGTCATTGGTCCAACACCACCAGGTACAGGAGTAATATGAGAGGCTTTTTCTGACATTTCATTGAAATCAACATCACCCACTAATCTGAATCCATTCTTTTTTGAAGAGTCAGCAACTCTTGTAATTCCTACATCAATTATAACTACTCCTTTTTTTACCATATCACCTTTTAAAAATTCAGGAATACCTAAGGCAGCTATAATAATATCAGCTTTTTTAGTTACTTCTGATAGGTTTTTAGTTCTACTATGTGTTAAAGTAACAGTTGCATTTCCAACTTTTCTTTTTTGAGCTAATAAAATACTCATTGGACTACCAACAATATGACTACGTCCAATTACAACAACATCTTTACCCGAAGTTTCAATATTATAACGTTCTAACAACTCTAAAATTCCAAATGGAGTAGCAGATATAAAAGTAGGAAGATTTAATGCTAATTTACC
The DNA here is from genome assembly GCF_900105985.1 of Tenacibaculum sp. MAR_2010_89. NCBI lineage: Bacteria > Pseudomonadati > Bacteroidota > Flavobacteriia > Flavobacteriales > Flavobacteriaceae > Tenacibaculum > Tenacibaculum sp. MAR_2010_89. Next base: position 2,047,766 of record NZ_FNUB01000005.1, read on the forward strand.
AACATTCATTGGGTGAAAACCATCTACATCTTTTTCTGGATCAATAGCCATTAATATCTTTTGTTCATCAATATGATCTGGTAATGGTAATTGAACAATGAAACCATTTATATCTTTATCTATATTTAAAATTGCAATTTCATTAAGTAATTCTTCTTCTGTAGTTTCTTTAGGTAAACGAATTAAAGAAGATTCAAAACCAACACGCTCACAAGCTTTTACTTTCGCATTTACATAAGTTAAGCTTGCTCCATCACTTCCTACAATAACTGCAGCTAAATGAGGTGCTTTTTTATCTTGTTTTTTTAGTTCTGCTACTTCTAACGCAATTTCTTCTTTAATATCTGCTGATGTTTTTTTACCGTCTAGTAATATCATGTAGTGTAATGTTGTTGTGTTGTGTTTATTGTTATTATAAAATTTTATATAAAAGTAAAAAGAGAAGTCTACAGCTTCTCTTTTTACTTTTATTTCATTCCTTTCATCATTTGCATCATTTTTCTTCCGCCACCACCTTGCATCATTTTCATCATTTTGCTCATTTGATTAAACTGCTTCATTAACTGATTGACTTCTTGAACAGAAGTTCCGGAACCTTTTGCAATTCGTTTTTTACGACTAGCATTAATTACGTTTGGAGTACTTCTTTCTAAAGGAGTCATGGAGTGTATAATGGATTCAATTCCTTTAAAAGCATCATCATCAATATCAACATCTTTTAAAGCTTTTCCAGCTCCAGGTATCATTCCTACTAAATCTTTCATGCTACCCATTTTTTTGATTTGTTGAATTTGACTTAAAAAGTCATCAAAACCAAATTGATTTTTAGCAATCTTCTTTTGTAGTTTTCTAGCTTCTTGTTCATCGTATTGTTCTTGAGCACGTTCTACTAACGATATAACATCTCCCATCCCTAAAATACGATCGGCCATACGATCAGGGTGGAAAACATCAATAGCATCCATTTTTTCACCAGTACCAATAAACTTAATTGGTTTATCTACTACTGATTTAATAGATAATGCAGCTCCACCACGAGTATCACCATCTAATTTGGTAAGTATTACACCATCAAAATTTAAAAGATCATTAAAGGCTTTAGCTGTATTAACAGCATCTTGACCAGTCATGGAATCTACAACAAATAAAGTTTCTTGTGGAGTAACCGCTTTATGAATGTTAGAAATCTCTGTCATCATTTCTTCATCTACAGCTAAACGACCAGCTGTATCAATGATCACTACATTTTTACTATTAGCTTTTGCATGTTTAATAGCGTTTAATGATATTTCAACAGGATTTTGATTTCCTACTTCAGCATATACTTCAACACCAATTTGTTCACCAACAACTTGTAATTGGTTTATTGCCGCAGGACGATACACATCACAACCAACTAATAAAACTTGTTTAGCTTTCTTAGTTTTTAAATAGCTAGCAAGTTTACCAGAAAAAGTTGTTTTACCAGAACCTTGTAAACCAGACATTAAAATAACAGTTGGTGAGCCTCCAAGATTAATTCCTACAGTATCACCTCCCATCAAATCAGTTAATTCATCTTTAACTAATTTAACCATTAACTGTCCAGGGTTAAGCGTTGTTAAAACGTCTTGACCTAAAGCTTTTTCTTTTACTCTTTTAGTAAATTCTTTCGCTATTTTAAAATTAACATCGGCATCTAATAAAGCTCTACGAACCTCTTTTAGAGTTTCCGCAACATTAACTTCAGTGATTTTTCCGTGTCCTTTTAGCGTATGTAACGCCTTATCTAATTTTTCGCTTAAATTATTAAACATGTATCGGCTCCATTTTTTAGAAGCACAAATATAGGAATTTTAGTTGGTTGTAGGTAGTTAATAACTAGTAGAATTTAACTTTTATTGGTAATTTTTTTTTGTTTTCGATACCCAATAATCATTCCTAAAAGGCTAATAGTAAGAAAGCTTAAAAAAATAAGGATAAAACTATTTTTAGAGGTAATTAGTTTTGATATAATAGTAAGAAAGAAAAATATTCCCCCAATTATTGACCATATAAAATCATTTTCTAACCTTGGTTTAGTTGAAAAAGTTGGAGTTTTATTGATTAATATTTTTAATGTATTCCAATCCCAAGCAATTAAAATAAAAGTAGCTACAAGTATTAGCCCAGTTATAATAGGTGTTCCTTTAAAATCGTAAGAAATAGTGATAACAAAAATATTTAAAATGATTGGTAGAAAAAGGATAACGCCTAATTTAGCATACCGTTGAGTCATTAATAAAAAACCAGCTATTAATTGACCATACCCTAAAAATTTCCAGTAAATTCCAGATTGATACATAGTTTCAAAAAAATGCCAAGCACTATTTATTGGATTCAGTGCACCACTTTCAGAAGTAAACCTGAGTCCTTGTATTTTAACAATACTAGCATAGACAAACGCACAACCTAATAAATAACGTAAATAGATAATAAATATCTGTGGAAGTGTTTTGTTTTTCATTAGAATAAATTTAAAACTTTATTTATCCTATTGACGATAGAAAACTTTATTTGTTACTTATTTTATATAACACACATTTTTCTAATTCTTGAAAAGCACTTAATAGTGGGTGGTTAAATTTTTTTATTTTTTTCATACCAATTCTTTCCATAACTGTAATTGAAGGTGTATTAATTTGGGGAGCAACTGAGATTATTTCAGGTAATTTTAATTGAAAAAAAGCGTAATTTAAACATTGTAAAGCTCCTTCTTTAGCATATCCTTTTCCCCAAAATTTTGGAGATAATCGCCAACCAATGTCTATAGATGGATTAAAATCAACTTCATATGTTTGTTCTGAAATACCAATAAAACCAATAAATTGTTTAGTATCTATTACTTCAACAGCAAAGTAGCAAAATTTATTTTTTATATATTGTTGTTGCATTCTATGAATAAACTTTTCACAATCTTCTTTTGTTAGAGTAGAAGGAAAGTATTTCATAACTTCAATATTCGAATTTATTTCGAATAAATTGTCAATATCTGAAAGTTTCCAATTTCTAAAACCTAAACGCTTTGAAGTAAATAGATAATTTTTCATAAAGCAAAAATATAGATTTTATAAATCGTCCGTAAAATGTTTTCTTGATTTTTCTATGTTAAACTTTTCTTGATTATATTGCTTTGAGGAGTTTTTAGGAATAGACAATGATTCCCAATTTTCATTTTGGAGCATTTTACCTAAAAATACAATTTGACCAATGTGATATGGATAGTGACAAATTTGTCTATTAATAGCTTCAGTAACTGTATGTCCTTGATTTCTGATATAAATAATACGTTCTAAATCTTTTTCATTAAGAGAATTTAATGTATTTGAAAAAGTACTCCATCCTTTTTCCCAATATGCAATCATAGCTTCTTTAGAAGTAAAGGTATTAACAAATTCATCATCTCTATTTCTCCACGATTTTTCGCCATCTTCAGTAAAAATATTGGTCCATCGTGATAACATATTTCCAGCAATATGTTTAACAATAATAGCTATTGAATTACTTTCATTATTTTGTTGGAAAAAAAGCTGTTCTTTGGTTAATTGGCAAAAGGTTTTATCACCTAAACTTTTATAATAAGTAATTTGTTTTATTACGCTTTCTAAATAAGAATTTCTCATAAAAGATAACTAGTTTATTTTATTTCTAAAGTAGTCATTTTTTATGAGAGCTATTATTGAAGAATAAACTCTAAGGCAACCCCGTTAATGCAATGACGTTTCCCCGTAGTTTCACTAGGACCATCATTAAAAGAGTGCCCTAAATGCCCTCCACAAGTATTACATTTTAGTTCAGTACGAGCATATCCAATTTTATAATCAACATCTAATTCTACATTTTCTTTTATAGCTCTATCAAAAGAAGGCCAACCTGAGCGAGAATCATATTTATGTTCAGATTTATATAAAGGTGTTTTACAAGCAGCACACACATAGATTCCTTTTTTATAATTTTTATTCAAGGGGCTAGAAGATGGTCTTTCAGTACCCGCTTCTCTTAAAACATAATATTGTTTTGGAGTTAATAGTTTTTTCCATTCACTATTAGGCTTTGAAACTTTATATTTTTTGTTTTGGGCTGTACCAGTAAAATTAAAAAAAAGACTAATAGTAATTATTAAAATGCAGTTTTTCATGAGTTGTTTTGAATGAAATCTATAATTTTAGAAGTAACATTTTTATCACGTAAAATTTTAGTATGTCCTAAACCTTTAGTAATTAAAAGTTCTCCTTTTTTTATATTTTGACGTATGTTTAAAGCACAACTTACATCTACATCACCATCAAAACTATCATGAATTATTAAAGTTGGTATTTGTATGTTTTTGGCAACAACACTTGAAGAATGGTCATCAATATTTTTACCCCATTGTTTATCGTATAGTTGTTTTATTTTTTTAGCGATTAAAGGTTTTATTTTTAAGCTTTTTGTGAAATTTAAAAGAACATCAGAAATTTTATCTGCAGCACCTATTGTTACTAATTTTTTTACAGATAAACCATCAGAAACAGCATTATACAAACATAAACCTCCAAATGAATGGCCAATTACTACTTCAAAAGGACCTAGTTCTTCATCTATTTGTTTAATTGCTTCTAGAAATTCAGGCATAGAGGTTGTTTTTCCTGAAGACTTCCCATGTGCCGGACCATCAAAAGAAATAAACATATAGCCTTTTTCTAATAATTTATCAGCTGTCATAAATAATTGAGTACTTCTACCAGCCCAACCATGAACAAATAAAACTTTCTTTTTTGAATAGCCATATGATAATACTTCTATTTCTTTGTTAATAGTTTTAATTGTTATGTTCTTTTTCTGAGCACTTTTATAAAGTGCTTTTTCTCTTTCAGGAACAGAAAAGTTAATTGGAGTAATAAATAATTTAGAACCAAATTTAGTAACTAAATTAGTAGATAATGTTTGTAAAAAGTTTGCTAAAAGTGTTATACTCTTCGGGATTTTTATGCTTTTAGGATTTTTACGAGTACTTATAAAATTCATTAAGATAATTTTTATGCTAAAGATAGAATTTGTAAATTTAAAGATATAATTTTGATTATATTTTGTGACATATCCTCTTATTTTGTGTCATAATTTATAAAACCCGAACAAAATCAAATAGTAATGAAAAAAATATTAGCTTTAGTTTTTGTAGCTACTATGTTAGTAGAGTGCAGTACAGTACCAATTACAGGTAGAAAACGTTTAAATATTGTTGGAGATTCACAAGTTTTACCAGCTAGTTTTGCACAGTATAAAGGTTTTTTAGAAAAAAATAAATTATCTAAAGATGTGGCGAAATCTAATCAAATAAAAAGGGTAGGAAAAAAAATATCAGCAGCAGTTGATAGGTTTATGCGTGCTAATGGAATGACAGCTGAGGCAAATTCTTATAAATGGGAATTTAATTTAGTAGATGATAAAACTGTAAATGCTTGGTGCTTACCAGGAGGAAAAGTTGTTTTTTATACTGGAATTATGCCAATATGTGATAATGAGAATGGTGTAGCCGCAGTAATGGGGCATGAAGTAGCACATGCCTTTGCAAAGCATGGTCAAGAGCGTATGACAAGTGCTTACGGACAACAATTAGGTGGTATTGCTGTTGCTTTAGGTACTAGGAATAGTAAAAATTCTCAACTTTGGAATATGGCATACGGTATAGGCTCACAAGTAGGAATGCTATCTTTTAGTAGAACACATGAAAATGAAGCTGATAAATTAGGATTGGTGTTTATGATCATGGCTGGGTATAAAGGAGAAGAAGCAGCTGAAGTGTGGGTTCGTATGAGTCAACGTGCTGGATCAAAAAAATCACAACCAGAATTTTTAAGCACTCACCCTTCAAATGAAAGTCGTATACAAACATTAAGAGCATATTTACCTGAAGCTACAAGACTAGCAGCAAAATATAATGTGCCAGCCAAAAAGTAAGATATAATTTTTAAATATACTATATTGCAAACTGTTCGTTTAATCGAACGGTTTTTTTATTTAATAAATTATGTATAAAATAGGTAATAAGAAATTAATTAATGCTTGGGCTTTTTACGACTGGGCAAACTCAGTATATTCATTAGTAATAAGTACAGCAGTTTTTCCGTTGTATTATAGTGCAGTTACAGATGGTAAGTCAGTTCGTTTTTTAGGAATTGATTGGGAGCATCCAGATAGTTTATATAGTTATGCGTTGTCTTTTTCATTTTTAGTTGTAGCATTTATTTCTCCTATTTTATCAGGTATTGCAGATTATACAGGAAGTAAGAAAAAGTTTATGAAATTTTTCTGTTGGATGGGATCGTTATCAGTAATGAGCTTATATTTTTTTGATAGTATAGATACTGTTTGGGTAGGTATAGTTTTTACAATTTTGGCAAGTATTGGTTTTTGGGCTAGTTTGGTTTTTTACAATGCATATTTACCTGAAGTAGCATTGCCTGAACAGCAAGATAGAGCCAGTGCTAAAGGATTTATTTATGGGTATATAGGTTCTGTTATACTATTGATAATAAACTTAGTATTAATTCAAATGCCAGATTTATTTGGAATTACTTCTGGTATGGCTTCTCGTATATCATTTGTAATGGTTGGTTTATGGTGGCTAGGTTTTGCACAAATAACTTTTAAACGTTTACCAGATGATATTTATAATAAAAAACCTGAAAAGGATTATATATGGAAAGGTTTTAAAGAATTACAAAACGTGTTAAAAGAAGTAAAACAGTACCCAACATTAAAACGTTTTTTAATTTCATTTTTTTTATTAAGTATTGGTGTACAAACTATTATTTTAATGGCGGCAATTTTTGGCTCTACTGAATTAGGACTTGAACCAACCAATATGATTATTACAATTTTATTAGTGCAAATTGTTGCTATTGCAGGTGCTGCATTGTTTTCTCGTTTATCTGAAAAGTGGGGGAACATAAAAGCTTTAAAAGTAACTTTAGGAATATGGACTCTTGTTTGTTTTTGTGCTTTTTTACTAGATAAAAATCAAGAAAATGTAGGGCTCTATTTTTATGGATTAGGTGGTTTATTAGGATTGGTACAAGGAGCTATTCAATCATTAACGCGTTCTACATATTCTAAATTATTACCTGAAACTGAAGATCATGCTACTTATTTTAGTTTTTATGATGTTACTGAAAAAATAGCAATTGTGTTAGGTACATTTGTATATGGTTTCTTATATGCAAAAACAAATTCAATGCAATGGAGTGTATTGTGTTTAGCTGTTTTCTTCTTAGCGTCATTTATTATTTTAAGCACTTTAAAGAAAACGAAGTACGTTTCATAATAGTACATATATATTTAATGGTTTTTTAAGGTATAGTAGGTTTCCGTAGTATACTTTATTTTGACAAAATCTATTTTTTTAAGTAATCAAACTCCTTTATAATATATAAGGAGTTTGATTCGTAGTTAATACAATTTATTTCATTTTTTTATGAATTCAATTGCACCTTCTGAAATAATAATTAAAGGAGCTAAAACAAATAATCTGAAAAATATTTCATTGAGGATTCCACATAACAAATTTATTGTGGTTAGTGGAGTATCTGGGTCAGGTAAATCAAGTCTAATTTCTGAAATAATAGCTAAAGAAGGTCAACGTAGGTACTTTGAAACATTACCATCTTTTGCAAGGCAGTTTTTAGGAAAGTTGAAAAGACCTGATGTAGATGAAATAGAAGGACTTTCCCCTGTTATTTTTATTGGACAGCAAACTGCAGGAATGCATGCACGTTCTACAGTAGGTACTATATCAGATATTTATGATTTGTTACGGTTGTTATTTGCAAGAACTGGTATTGGAACTGAAAATGTTGTATTGTCTCGTGCTCTTTTTTCGTTTAATTCTGAAGTTGGAAAGTGTAAACGTTGCAACGGAATAGGAAAAGAGGAACAAATTGATTTAAATAGCTTAATTACTTTTCCAAAAAGAACAATTAGAGAAGGTGCATTAGCTCCAACATTACCAAATGGGTATATTATGTACTCTCAAGTAACGATTGATGTACTTAATCATGTATGCAATTCTGAAGGGTTTAATGTAGATATTCCATGGAATGAATTAACAAAAAAACAGCAAGATGTTATTTTATATGGTAGTACTAAAATAAAAGTACCTTTTGGAAAGCATAGCCTCGAGTCTCGTTTAAAATGGACAGGTATCAAGGCTAAACCTCGTGAAGAAGGTTATTACAAAGGAATGATTCCGATTATGTCGGATATTTTAAAAAGAGATAGAAATGCTAATATTCTTAAATATGTACATGCTGTAATTTGTGAGGATTGTAATGGTAATCGATTAAATAAAACGGCTTTAAATGTATGTGTTCATGGAAAGTCAATTGCAGAAATTGTTACTTTAGAATTGACTAAGCTTAAATCATGGATAAAGACTAATTCTTGGGGTGATATAGCTACTGAAATTATAAAAAAAATTGAATCTCAAGTTAGTTTATTGGAAGATTTAGGATTGGGACATTTAACTATTGATCGTTCATCATTTTCACTTCGTTCAAGTGAAATTCAACGTATTCGAGTAGCAAATCAAATTTTAACACCTTTGAGTAATGTTCTTTATATTTTTGATGAGCCTTCAATTGGATTACACAAAGAAGAAAATGAAAAATTGATTTACCATTTCAAACAATTGGTAAAAAAAGGAAATACAGTTATTGTAGTAGAGCATAATTTAAATACAATTACTAATGCTGATCATATTATAGAAGTTGGACCCAAAGCCGGAATTAATGGTGGTGAACTTGTTTTTAATGGTTCATTTTTAGAATTTATAAAGCAGAAAACATTAAAAGATGTTAGCCCAACATTCAGAGCTATAAATAAGAATTATTTACAGTTAGATTCAAAGAAAAAAACTAGTACAGATTTTATACATCTAATAGGGTGTTATGAAAGAAATTTAAAGGACATAGATGTTAAATTTCAATTGGGAAAATTGAATGTTGTTAGTGGTAAGTCGGGTTCAGGAAAAGCTAGTTTAGTAAAAGAAACTTTAATCAAAGTTATTGAAGGAAAGCTAGGGAATAAAAGTCAAAAATTGCCAAAATTAGAAAGCTATAAAAATATTGATAGTATTGATAAACTAGTTTATATTGATCATACTCCAATAGGAAAAACACCACGAAGTAATCCTGCTACTTATTTAGGTCTCTCTGATCATATTCGTGATATCTATGCAAAGCAGCCTGAATCAAAATTATTAGGATTTACCAAATCTCGTTTTTCATTTAATAACAAAGGGGGGAGGTGTGAAGTTTGTCAAGGTGCAGGAAAAACTCAAATAGGTATGCATTTTTTAGGTACTATTGATTTAATATGTGGTACCTGTAATGGTGATCGATTTAATAAAGAAACACTTCAAGTAACATATAATGGATTATCAATTGCCGATATTTATAGGTTATCGGTTAACGATGCTTTAAAATTTTTTGAAGGCCATAAAAAGATAACTCAAGGACTTGAAACACTAAAAGAAATTGGGCTTGGATATTTAACTTTAGGACATTCATCAACAACTCTTTCTGGAGGAGAGGCTCAGCGTATTAAAATTGCAAATCAGTTACAGAAAAAAGATACAGGTAATACATTATATGTTATAATTGAGCCAAGTATTGGTTTACATCAAGATGATATTGAATCACTTCTTAATTTATTTAAAGCTATTCAGAACAAGGGGAATACTATAGTTTGTGTTGAACAAAATCAAACAATTATAAGTGTTAGTGATTGGCATATTGAATTAGGACCTATTGGAGGTGTTAATGGTGGGAACATTCTTCATCAAGGTATTCCAAATCGTAATGAGGAATCACGATATAATACAATCAATAATCAAATAGAAGAAACGGTTATTTCTAATGATATAGTGTTGAAAGGTGTAACAACTAACGGACTTAAAAATATAGATGTTCGTATTCCTAAAAATCAGTTAACTGTTGTAACTGGAGTTTCTGGAAGTGGAAAGTCATCTTTGGTATATGATACATTATTTGCTGAATCAAATGCTCGATTTACGGAATCATTGTCTACATATAATAGAAGTTTTTTAAAACAAAACAGTAATGCTGAGTTGGAATCTTTTTCAGGTTTAGGTCCAGCAATTGGAGTAAATAGAAGAGGGGGGACTACTACAAAGAGATCTACTGTTGGAACATTGTCAGGAATTCATGACGCATTTAGATTATTGTACTCTAGAATAGCCCAGTATGAAGAAAAAATATATACAGCTCAACATTTTTCTTTTAATCATCATTTAGGAGCGTGTCCAAGTTGTGAAGGAATTGGTGTGAAGCTGAAATGTAATCCTGATGAAATAATTATTTTTCCTGAAAAGTCAATATTTGAAGGAGCAATTTCTACCAATAAAGCAATAGCTTATTATTCGGATGTAAATGGTCAGTTTATGGCAATTCTTAATGAAGTTGCCAAACAAAATAAATGGAATTTACAACTTCCTTGGGAAGATTTGGATGCTGAGATTAAGAATGTAATTCTTTATGGAACAGGGGAAGAGGTGTGGAGTCTCACTTGGAATTTTAAAACTAAATCAAGATCAGGAACGCAAGAATTAAATGCTAAATGGTTAGGGTTATGCAATTATATTGATAGTGAATACCAAAGAAAAATTCATAATAAAAACAAGAAAAATTTAGAAGATTTATTACATGAGGTTGAATGTTATACATGTAAAGGAAGTCGGTTAAAAAATGAATTATTGCATGTAAAATTCCAAGGTAAAAATATTTATGAAATATCAAAACAGAACATCGTATCTTGTTATGAATTGATTGAAAGTATACCTTCTAATCTTGATAAGGTTATACTGGAAATTAGTAAAGTAGTTTTACCAGCTGTAAAAAAATCGTTAAGAACTATTATAGATTTAGGATTGGGTTATTTAAGTTTAGATAGATCGGTAACAACACTTTCAGGAGGAGAGCGTCAACGTATTACTTTAGCAGGTCAATTATCGAGCCATTTATATGGAGTAACTTATGTGTTGGATGAACCAACAATAGGACTAGATGATAAGCAAGTTACAGTTTTATCAAAAGTATTAAAAAAAATTGTAGCCAATGGAAATACTGTTGTAGTTGTAGAACATGATATTTCATTCATTAAAAAAACGGATTATATTATAGAAATGGGACCAGGAGCAGGTAGATTTGGAGGTGAAATAATATATCAAGGAAAGATTAATGGTATTAATAAAGTAAAGCAATCAATTACTAGAAGGTTATTTGAGTTAGATGAAAATATTATAGAAAAAGTATTTAATGAAAAAGGTAAGCCTTTTGAAATAAAAGGAGCTTTTGCTAATAATCTTAAAAAAATAGATGTAAAATTTTATTCAGGACAGGTAATAGCACTTACTGGTGTTTCTGGAAGTGGAAAATCTAGTCTAGTTAAAGAGGTATTATTTAACTCTTGGTTGAAAAAGAAACCAGTTAATTGTTATTCGTTACACGGGTTAAATCAATTTGAAGATGTATTATTAATTGATCAGGAAATTCTGGTGCAAAATAGATTAGGTACCCCAGTAGTATACACTGGGATAATTGAGAGTTTAAAAAAGATATATTCAAGTACTGAGTTGGCTAAAAAAGAGGGGGTAAAAAAAGCAGATTTCTCTTATCAAAGTAAAAAAGGAAAATGTGAAACTTGCGCTGGGCATGGTAAGGTAAAAACCAGTATGGATTTTATGAGTGATATATGGCTTTTATGCGATACTTGTAAAGGTTTACGTTACAATGATGCTATTCTAGCATGTAAGTATAAAGAGCATTCAATTGGTGAAGTGTTAAAAATGACTGTAGTTGAAGCAATCGATTTTTTTAAAACTGAAGAAATTATTTTGAAGCAATTACATATTTTGAAGAAAGTAGGAGTAGGGCATATAGTTTTAGGGCAATCTGGAAATACATTATCAGGAGGAGAATCTCAACGGTTAAAACTAGGAGTATCTATGATGCAAAAAAAGAAAGTAAAAACCTTATATCTTTTTGATGAGCCAAGTACTGGCCTTCATTATTTTGATAATTTACAATTAATAAGTGTTTTTCAATCGTTAATTAATAATGGAGATACCGTATTATTTATTGAACATAATAAAACTCTAATTAATTCTGCGGATAAAGTAATTAAATTAGGGCCTGGTAGTGGAGAAAAAGGAGGGATAGTGATCGATTAATATTTTTTTTAAACTATTAGTATTTAAGTAAGTTACTAGCTTAAGATAATGAGCTTCGTTCAATTTTCTCCATACGAGTGTATAAAATTTGTTCATTTACATGTAAAAGATTAATAAGGTTAAGCGCTGTAAATATAGCAAGTCCAATAGTTCCTTCTTCATCATTATTAAACTCAATTTGTAGTTCAACATTATTGGTGTGATCATCATTTGATACTCCATCAGGATCATTCCAAGTACCTGTAACATTCATTTCTGTTACTGCCTTAAGAAAAGATAATGAGTCACTTTTACTTTTGGGTAACATGATTGTTAGTATTTCTTTCTGATTACGTTTTAAATCAACGTTAATAGTAATATCTCCATATAAAGATACATAAAGCATATCTTCAACTTTTTTAAGTAGCGTTTCTCCTTTTATTGATCTTTGCTGAACAGCTATAGAATTTAATCCCATTTTTGGAGGGTTTAATAGTAATCCAGATTCTTCTAAATTAGATCTATTGATTTTTTGATACTTACCTATAAAGTCACTTAACGTTTTACTATTATAGCCTATGTTTTTGATTCTAGTTAGGCGTTTTTTAATGTTTTCAAAGTTGCTTTTTTGTTCATGTAAACTATGTCTTTCACATGTAAGAAATATGATTTGATCAATTAGCCAATCTTTATCTTTTTTCTCTAATTCTAATCGAATTTTCGCTTCTAATTCTGGAAATATATCGTTTTGAGCCTTTTTTATAATATTATTTATGCTATCCATTTGATCTATTTAGTATTGTTTTAAGAGTTTTTACTTTAACCTGTATGATACAGAGATTATTAGAATATCAATTATTAATTTATTGAGGTAATAGATTTTATTTGTGTCTAATTCTTTTAAATTCTGTAAAGGTTTATTAATAACAAACATGTGTATTTGTTAAGAGTTTAATAAGTAATTTTACTCGTTTCTTGTGTTTAGATATTCTTTTATTTCTTTTCTTAAATTTCCAATTTTTTTCTTTCTATTTTGAGAGGCACGGTATCTATCTGATTTACCAACTCCTATTTTCCATAAATAGCTTTTCAATAAATTCCTTTCTGTTTTTTTTAGCACTAAAGGTAATTTTATTCCAACTAAGTTATAAGTTGTATCATATTTAAAATTTGGGGCAATAAATTGATTTATCCTATGAAAGTAGTTAGGCATAAATTTATATTCACTATGCTCTTCGTTAAATTTTCTAGCTAATTCATAGTCGACTTCATATAGATTTATAATTTTACTTCTAAGACTATCACTTTTAATAGTCTCCAAACCTTTAGATTTTAAAGATTCATATCCAGATTTGTTTTGAACAACTATGCTCTCTCTGGAAAAAAGATAATAGAACATTACTAAAGAATCATTTTTAATAGTTTTTCCATCAATGATGTCACTAAAATAGTTTAAGCCTCTAAAGGCAACTTTGAAATATTGCTCATCATTTGCAATATCTATGCTATCACGCTCTAAACCGTTATAAATTTCTTTAAGAATTTTATTTTCTGCAATATTATTTTTTCTTTCATCATTCCACCTGTCTAGCAAAAAGGCTAAAGTAACAGCTAGAAAAATAGAAAGGAATTCAAATAAGTATTTATTCCATTTTTTGAATTTAATTCGACTTTTCAATTTCAAGATTTGTGTTTTTATATTTGTTACTCTGGTAATTGTTTTAATAATTTTTATTACCCTATGTTTAGATGTTTTGTATTCCAATCTAAAGACTTATTAAAAATCAATAATTTTAAATTTTCAAGTTTTTTTGATTTCTTTATATCTGGGGTTTGTTTTTCCAAAACATTGATTAGTTTTTTCATTTCTTTTAATTTAACCATTGTAAAGTGTTCATTCCATATAACTGCTGTTCCAAATTTTACAATTCCATCAATATGATTATTCTCTATTGCTTTTTTTAAATTTTTCCAATCAGATTCAATTGTCATAAGATGACTTTTCTTTCTGTTATTAGACCAGAATAAGAATGATATGTATATTCCGATCAATATAATAAAGGTTAATAAAATAACAATATCTCCTTCCATAGTAGCTTTTTATTTTTTGAATGATTTTTCCAAAATAGTAAATTTAAGTATAAAAATATGTAGTTAAAAAAGAAAACGATTAACTGTTTATTTTAATTACCCTTAATTCATTTCATTTTTTCCTCAATTCATTTCATAGCTATTTCAAAAACAACCTTCTGAAGGTACTTTTGAAGTGTTATTAATTTTGAATTACTATTATTATGAAAACCATAGCAACATTTTTATTCATTTTTATTTGTTCAATTAGTTTTGGACAAACGTTTACAGGAAAAATAGTTGATAAACAAAACTTACCTATTTCATTTGCGAATATTATATTAAAAAACAAAGCAGATAATTCACTTATTACAGGTGTGATTTCTAACGAAAATGGAAAGTTTTCTATCAACTCAAAAAAGGAAAATGTGTATTTAGAAATTAGTTTTGTAGGTTTTATTACAAAAAAAATATATCCTACAAAATCGAGTATCGGAACAGTCGTTTTAAATGAGGAAGGACAACAACTACAAGAAGTAGTAATAACTGCTCGTAAAAAACTCATTGAACAAAAAGTAGATAGATTGGTTTTTAATATAGAGAATACAGTGGCTGGAACAGGAGGAACTGCCCTTGATGCATTAAAAACAACACCAAGTGTAAATGTAGATACAGATAAATTAGCTATTGTAGGTAAGGGAAATGTAAGAGTAATGGTAAATGATAGAATTATTCAATTATCAGGAAGTGAACTAAATGCTTATTTGGGTACCATTGCGTCAGATGATATTAAAAATATAGAAGTGATTACAACACCTCCGTCGAAATATGATGCAGAAGGTAATAGTGGACTTATTAACATAGTTTTAAAAAAATCAAAAGAAAATAGCTGGAATAATCAATTAAGAACGTCTTATACGCAAGCAACATACGCTTTACTTAATGTTGGAAACACATTTAATTACAATAAAAACAAAGTAAGTTTAATTGCTTCTTTAAATGGAACTAAAGGACATACAGCGCAATTTAATCAATTTGATATTATTTATCCTTCAGCTTCAACAGTATCAAATCTTGACATGAAAAATAAAGAAAATGTAATATCAGGTAGGTTAGGTTTAGATTACAGTTTAACAGATAATGTTACTGTAGGAGTTTTATACTCAGGCTCGTTTGAAGATAAAGCTATAAAAGATGGTGGAAGAACATTAATAAATGATGGAAATGGAACCTATACAGTTAATGAAGGTAATGCAGATACGAATAACAAAAACCATTCAATAAATGCTCATTACATCCAAAAATTAGATACTCTAGGTAGAAAGCTATCTATTGATGTTGATTATTTTAATTATAATAATTCTTCTAATAGAGTTTTTAGCAGTGAACAATTTATTACAAATCAAAGCTATTTTGAAGCGAAAAACAGTATAAATCAAAATATTAAAAATTATAGCGGGAGAATAGATATAGAGTACCCAAGTAAGTGGGCGAATTTTTCATACGGAGTTAAAACAACATTTACTAAAACAGATAGCGATGTAGCTTTTTACAATACTACTACTGGTACACCTGTTTTTGATTCAACGCAAAGCAATACATTTATGTATTCTGAAAACATAAATGCATTATATGCAGATATGTCTAAACCATTAAGTGAAAAATGGCAATTAAAAATGGGACTTCGTTTTGAAAATACTAGAACAAAAGGAGTTTCAAAAACAAATAGTCAAACTGATATTAACTCGTATAACAAACTATTTCCATCAGTTTTTTTAGGGTACAATCCTAGTAGAACAAACATGTTTAATTTGAGTTATAGTAGAAGAATTCAACGACCTAGTTTTGAGCGTTTAAATCCATTTCGTTTTTATATTAATCCTATTTCATATCAAGAAGGGAATCCATTTTTAAAACCGCAAATTTCTGAAAATTTTGAATTAAAGCATATTTACAAAGGAAAATTGATAAGTAAAGCATTTGTAAGCTATGTTGATAACGGTTATTTTAATATTATTAAGGCTGAAGATGGGGTACAGCAAAGAATAGTTGTAACATTTGATAATTTTTATACAGCTTATAATTACGGGATAACAGAAACTTTTATATACAATCCAACAAAATGGTGGAATACAACAACTCAAGCAGCTTTATCAAAAATGGATACCCGTTATAAAGATGGATTTAATTTAGACGCTAAGTTATTAAGTGGATGGAACTTTCAATTTTATAATAGAAATACGTTCCATTTAAATGAAGCAAAAACTGTACAAGCAGAAGCTACATTTATTTATGCTTCTCCACAAAAATTAATGTATTTTTCAACAACTGAAATGGTTAACTTAGATTTAGGATTAAAATTTTCATTACTAGATAAAAAACTAAACTGTACCCTTGCTATAAATGATATTTTAAAACAAAGAGCAACAAGTGTTAACACTAAAACAAACGGAATAAATCAAACATATTACAACTATTTTGATACGCAAAGTGTAAAAATTAGTTTAAACTATAGTTTTGGAAATAAAAAAATTAAAGTTAGGCAACGTAGTTCAGGTAACTCAGAAGAACAAAATAGAGCTAAAAAATAATAACTTATAATAAAGCGATTTAAACAATTAAATATTTTTTAAAAGCTTTTTTTTAAACTAAAAATGTATTTTGTAATTCTAAAAATTCTAAAAGAAGTGAAAATTTTCAATCAAAAAATAAATATAAAACAAGTTTTAGTAGTCATAGTATTATTGTTATTTGGTAATTCTGGTAAAATTTATTTGTTACATAATGTGCGAGTTAATAGCGATATTGATTTTTATGACTATTTCGATCACGTTTCTGTTTATCTATTCTCCTTAGTTTCGTTAATTTCTGTAATTGTTTCATGGAAAGTTATTAATAAAATAGACAGAACAAATACAATTTTAAAATTTGTAAAGGTTTATATTTTATCGTTTTTATTATTTGTTACTGTGGGAGTTATTATTGATTATGTTCTTTTAGGTATTATAATGAATAGTAAAGAGTATAATTTTATAATTAGATTTATAAATACAATGTCCGTTGCTTTTATACTTGTTGATATTTTTGCACTTACTTCAGCATTTTTATATTTCAGGCAATCTCAAAAAACAACATTAGAATTAGAACAAACAGAAAAAGAAAAGGCAGTATTACAATCTCAAATGTTACAAAAGAATCTAGAACCACATTTTTTATTTAATAATTTAAGCGTTTTATCAGGATTGGCAAGAAAAAATCCAGAACAAATAGAAGGTTTTATTGATGATTTTTCGGATGTGTATCGTTATTATTTAAACCATGGAAAAAAACAATTGGTTGAGTTAAAAGATGAGTTGTCATTCTTAATAAGTTATATGAATTTAATGGAAAAACGTTTTGGAAATACTTATCAAATTAAAAATAATATAGAAAATACTGATGGTTTTATTATTCCGTGTTCATTACAGTTGTGTGTTGAAAATGCAATAAAACATAATAAGGCAAGTGAAAAAAATCCACTATTTATTTATCTTTCATTAAAAGAAAATAGAATTGTAATAAAAAATAAACTAAATAAAGTTGATTTTACACTTGGTACAGGAACGGGAAATGATTATTTAAAACGCCAATATCAACTAAATTTTAACAAAAATGTTATTTTTACAGAAGCTGATAATGAATTTACTGTTAAAATACCGCTAATTTCTGAAGTATGAAAGTATTAATTATTGAAGACGAGTCTATTAATATCGAAATTATTACTGATCATATTCTTCGATACAATGACAAAATTGAAATAGTAACTTCGTTACAAAGTAAAGAAGAAGTAGAAAATTGGTATGAAACTAATGGACAAGTTGATTTAGTGTTTTCTGATATTGAGTTGTTAGATGGAAATGTATTTTCTTTATTGAAAACTAGTATTATTAAATGTCCAATTATTTTTACAACTGCCTATAATACTTTTTACCAAGATGCTTTTGATGTAAACGGAATAGCTTATTTATTAAAACCTATAAGCTACAATAAGTTTTGTAAAGCAATGGAAAAGTTTAATAATTTACAAAGTAAAGAAGTTGATTGGACGAAAATATCTGAAGCTATTCATGGATTGAACAATAATTACAAAGAACGTATTATTGTAAAAACTAAAACAGAATTAAAAATTTTAAGCACAAAAAATACTGGAGCAATTTTATCTAATTCAGGTAAATGTATTGCAATTGATGAAAACGGAAAAGAAAATGAATTTCGCTATAAATTATCTGATTTAATAAAAGAGTTAAATCCAAAAGAGTTTTTCCAAATTAATCGGGGAGAAATTGTAAATATCAATTTCATTGAGAAAATAGAACCTTACTTTGGAGATAGGCTGGCCGTTTCGATTAAAAAATACAAACAACATTTAATTACAAGTGCATCTTCAACAAGTGAGTTTAGAAAATGGATTGAGTAAAAACTTTTAGTTTAAGAGTTTAATTTCAGATTCATATATAATGACTTTTACTCATACTTAGATTTTTGAATATAAAAGCAAAATATTACACAAGAGATTTATAATAAAAGTGGTTTTCAAAATTATCTTCAGTAAAGTATTTAGAAGGTTTAGTACCAGAAAGTAAATAGAAATCTTTTATAAAATGACTTTGATCATAATACCCGTTATCTAAGGCTATGTGTAAATAATGAGTGTTTTTACTTAAAAGAACTTGTTTAACAGTGTTTTGTAATCGAGTAATACGTTGAAACTTTTTTGAAGTTATGCCAAAATGTTGTTTAAAATTTCGTTCAAATTGACGATAACTTAAATTGGTATTGCAAGCTAATTCTTGTAAATTAATAGTGTTGAAGTTTTTATATAAAGAAGTAATAACTCCATCCCAATTAGTGGTCTCCTTAATTTGATATTTTGATAATTTTGATATTAAAAATTGTTCAATCAATTGTATTTTATCATTAATTTCTGATGTTTCTTGTAGTTTACTTATAAGTGTTTTACCAGAGTTTTTCCATAAATTTTCAACCGACAAATAACTATTTATAATTTCTGTGTGCCCTAAAGGACTAAAGTGCCTAAATGCACCACTTTTAAATCTTACAGCAATGTAATTTACCTTAGAATTAGTATTTATTTTTAAGTGTTCTCTGGGGCAAAGAATATGTGCTTGACTTAAAGTTTGGTTATTAATATTGAATGATTCGTTTATGTGAAAAAGTAATTCTAATCCTGTACCAGGTAAAATTAATGGAAGTTTTTCAAATTGTTTACAAATAAAATACCTATCAACATAAGATGATAGGTTTTTTGATGGTTTGTAATATTTTTTATTCACGTTTATTTTTAATAAATATTAATGATAGGCTCTTTACTTAGTAAAGAAGAAATATCATTTAAAAAAGCATTAAAATGAAAAGATGTATTGTGTAGTTTTACTGCTTTTTCATTTTGATATTTCTCATAAAATAAAAAGCTACTTTTATTATAAACGTCATTTAATAATTGATAGGTAATACATCCTTCTTCTTGATTGCTTGTTTTTACCATTTCACTAGCTAGTTTTAAAAAGGTAGCTATTTGATTTTCTTTTACTGTTATTTGTGCTATTATAATTTTTTCCATGAGTCAAAAATAATTTAGCAATAAAAGAAAGCATAGTAAAAAAACGACATTGATTAAAAAAGTTAATTAATTTTCTTTTGCCTTTATAAAATCTGAAATTAAATAACTAATAAATTTACCAACTTGTACAGCAGCTGTAGGCTCGTTTTTAACGCTAGGTGCACCTTCACATATATGAATATAAGAAGCATTGTTGTTTTTAGCAAAACTATAAACAAACTGCCTTGTTTGCTGAGGCGTAAAACCAGTAGGCGTCATAGCACTACTAGGAAAATGTTGCACGCAATCTAAATCTATTTCAATACCAAAAGGTTTATTGTCAATAAAACTTTTAGCTCGTTGTAATTCATTTTTAAAATTAGCTATAGCGTATACTTCTAATTCTTCAAATGTATTATATTCTAGTTTCATGTTATTATGGATCATGTCAAAAACATATTGAGGTGTATAGTTTTCATGCAAACCAAACATAAAATACTTATCGAGATAATTTTCGTGTAAAGCATATGAAAAACCATTACCACTGTGACGTTCTTCTAAACGGCGTAAATCAGTGTGTGCATCTAAATTAATAACATTTACAGCTTGTTTACTAGCTTCTGACAGTCCTTTGATATTCCCAAATGCATTGTTATGGCCACCTCCAATTATAATAGGTGTCTTACCACATTCAATAATTAACTGTACAATGTTAGATACTTCTTTGTCAATTTTTTTAACTAGTAAATCACCTTTTTCTCTATCATCGCTATCAAAATTTATGACATCATCTAAGCAATCTAAATATCCTAAAACGAGTATTTTATTTCCGTCAATAAATTGATTTTGCTGAGTGTTTAAAAAAGCTTTTATAGCAGGAATAAACGATGTATGTGCACCACCATTACCATCATTCATACGAACACCAATATCTTCTGGTATACCAAGAATAACAAAATTAGTTGGTGAATCATTTAATTCATCTCTTAATGTTTTTTTTGAATTAATTACTGAAACACATTCTCCTAGTTTAGTTTCACCATTTCTAGTATTAGTGAAATTAGCAATTGCTTGTTGTGTAAAAAGATGTAACATTTTTATATTTTTTCACCGTTAATATATACAGAATCGATTAAGTTAGAACCGAAACTATAAGGTATAAAACCATATGAAGGAATTTCTTTAGTAATAATAAAGTTTGCTTTTTTACCTTTAGTAATACTTCCTACTTTATCTGCTAAATTCATAGCGTAAGCACCATTAATAGTTGCTGCATTAATAGCCTCTTCTGGAGTCATTTTCATTTTAATACATGCTGTAGCTACAACAAAATTCATGTTTCCAGAAGGTGTTGATCCTGGATTAAAATCAGTAGCTAAAGCTAATGGAAGATTGGCATTTATAATATCACGAGCTGGTGTATAAGGAATACTTAAAAAATAAGAACATGAAGGTAGTGCTACTGGCATTGTTTCTGATCCTTGAAGAGCTTCAATATCTTCAGTATTCATTACCTCTAAGTGGTCAACAGATATTGCATTCTGTTTTACACTCATTGCTACACCCCCTATTGTTGTAAATTGATTAACATGTACTTTAGGGGTTAATCCGTATATTTTTGCAGCAGTTAAAACTCTATCGGTATCTTCAACTGAGAAATAACCAGTTTCACAAAAAGCATCAACAAATTCAGCTAAGTTTTCTTCAGCAATTTTAGGTAACATTTCATTAATAATTAAATTAATGTAGCCTTCTTTATTGTTTTTATATTCTGATGGAAAAGCATGAGCGCCTAAAAAGGTAGCTTTAATAGGTAGTTTATAATTTTCCTTTAATTTTTTAATTACACGAAGCATCTTTAGCTCAGCATCAACTGTTAATCCGTAGCCAGATTTTATTTCAACAGCTCCAGTACCTAAAGCGATAACTTCTTCTAAACGTTTTGAAGATTGTTTGTAAAGGTCTTCTTCTGAAGTAGATTGTAGTTTTTTAGCAGAATTTAAAATACCTCCACCATTATTGGCTATTTCTTCGTAGCTTAAACCATTAATTCTATCAACAAATTCTTGTTCTCGATTACCTGCATATACAATGTGAGTATGTGAATCACACCAAGTTGGTAAAATCATTTTTCCTTCACAATCAATAATATTATCAGCAGAAGAAGGAATATTTTCCATATTTCCATAATCAATAATGATATCATTTTCAATAAGTAAGAAGGCTTTTTTTAAAGTAGGTAAAACATTCATGTCTTTACCTGCTACTTTTTTTACACTGTTTTCACGTATCTGTATTAATTCCTTGATGTTTATTAATAAAGTTGTCATAGGTAGTTTCAAATTTTACTAGACAAACTTACATTAAAAAGTACAAATTATGATATGTTTTTTTGATAACTAGACACTATTTTTTGTAATTTTAATTAAAAGTTACTTTCTGTTTTTTTATAAAAAAAGAAACTTATAAACCCTTAGATGGTTTATAAGCTTCGGAAAAATTAAAACATACCATTATTATGAGCCATTTTTTTTGGAGTCTCTTGAATAACATCCCAGTGCTCAACAATTTTAGCATTTTCTAACCTGAATAAATCATAAAAGGCATGAGGTTTATTATGCCATTCTCCTTCACTTATAGTTAACACAAAATTACCTTCACCTAAAATTTTATGAACTTTCTTGTATACAAACATGTCATTTTGAGAAACTAAATAATCAATAGCTTTTCCAAGCCCGTCTAATCCGTCTGCAATATTTGTATTATGTTGATAGTATTTTTCAGTACTAATATAGTTAGTTATTTTATTAGGATTATTACCAAATAAAACATCATTAATAAAATTTTCTACAATTTTTTTGTTATCCTGAGTTTTATTTAGGTCGGTAATTTCAGTCATTCCATCAAATTGACTTCTTCCACTTGTTGTTGTTTTAACAATAGGAGACACCGCATCCCAATGTTCGGTAACTTTTTCCTCATCTATTTTCCAAACATCAAAAGTAACTACTTCTTTGGCACCAAAAGCTTCAGCATTATTATAAGTATTATGCATTACAATATAGTTGTTGTCTTGTAGCATACGATGTGTTTTACTGGTAGTACCTGCTTTTTTTAGTATCGGTAAAAACTCGAGTACAGGCCCAATGCCAGTAGGAATATTAGGGTTATGTTGAATGTAATTTTTTGAAAAATATTTTTTAATACCTTCTTCATTATAGGTACTAAAAAAAGCTTCTTGAGCTTTTTTTGCTGTGTTTTTTAAATTTTTACTCTCCATTTTTTTTGTTTTTTTAGAATTTGAATTTGATTCTTTAACTGTATTGCAACCAATTATAAGTACTAAGAAAATAGTAGATAAAATTATAGATATAGTTCTCATTTTGTATAATTATTTATAGTTAATAATTGATTGCAAAGATGAGATGACTTCGTTGTTAAGAAGCTATAGAAAAACTTCTAAAAACTGTAAAAATGGGAAAGTTACTTGTTTTTACTTCTAAAGAGATCAGGTGATAGGTTAGTTTTACGTTTAAAGTATTTGTAGAAATTTGTACTTTCTTCAAATCCAGAAAGATAAGCTACTTTTTTTATAGGGTATTCAGTGTTTAATAATAAACGTTTGATTTGTTTAATGTAGATATTATCAATGAATTTTTTGGCAGATTGATTAACAATACTTTTTGTGATAGTATTTAAGGTTTTTGTAGAGATACCCATCTCTTGAGCATAATAGTTAACTTTAGAATGTTTTATCACACTTTTTTCTACTAATTTTTGTAGTAGAATAAAATCATTTAAGTATTTTTTATTTTTGACTATCTGGTTGTTTTTTGATTTTATTCTATATAATTGAGTGATAAGAATATGAAGTAAACTTCTAATAATGCTTAAAGAATAACTATCGCTAATAGATAAATATTCATTCTGAATTTTTAAAATAATTTCGTTAATATCATTCAATTCCTTCTCTGTTAATTGTATTTTAGGATTACCTAATAATTCATTAAAGAGCTGTATAGTTTTTTGATTCTCTATTTCTTCAAGATAAGTTACCAGAAAATTATCTGTAAAGAGAAGTAAATTACCTTTTACATTTTCATTAACATGGAATTTATGAATTTGATCTTTTCTAATAGTTAGTAAAGTTCCTTTTTGATAATCATAATCTGTAAAATCTATGGTGTGTTTTCCTGAATCTTGTTGTACTAGAACTATCATATAAAATTCAACTATTTGTAATTCTCTAATTGAATTGTCTAAATCTTCTCTTTTAAATAAATCTTCAAGTTGAAGTATATCAAATTCCGAATTAGGATTTTGTTGATTATTAAATTTTATATGAATAGGAAGCTTTTCCATTACACAATAGTAGTATAATTGTTTTAAAATTAAATACAACTACAATTATTTAATCTTGATTTTTATGATTATAACTTATGTGAAAAATACCCATAAGATAGTTTTTATATTTAAATTTTAAATTTTCTTTGCCTTTTGGCCTCAAAAGTTAATATAGCAGCTGCTACAGATACATTCATAGAGTCTATTTCTCCTTGCATTGGGATGTTAATATTTTGAGTTGCTACGTCTCTCCAAATTTGAGTAAGTCCTGTTGCTTCGGTTCCAACAGCTATGGCTGTAGGTTTGGTATAATCATTTTTATGATACTCATTTGAATTTTGAAGAGTAGCGCTATAAATATGTATGTTTTTATTCTTCAAAAAATTAGAAACATCTTCAGAGCTACCAACCGCTATTTGATTTGTAAATAAACACCCTACACTAGATCGAATAATATTTGGATTAAACATATCAGTTTTAGGATTAGCTATAAAAACAGCGTCTAATTTTGCGGCATCTGCAGTTCGTAACATTGCTCCTAAATTTCCAGGTTTTTCAATTCCTTCCAGTACTAAAATAAGTGGAGTAGGAGTGTTAAATTCAATGTTATCTAACTTAAACTCTTTTGTTTTTACTACTGCGATTACTCCTTCAGTAGAATCTCTATAAGCTAGTTTTTGATATACCTCTTTTGTTATTTCTATATATTTTGAAGTAGGTATATTTAATAGTATAGCTTTTTCTTTAGAAAAAACTTCAGCTACAAATAAAATAGAGTCTATTTCATAATTTCCTTTAAGAACTAAAGAAATTTCACGTTGGCCTTCTACTAAAAAAAGCCCTTTTTTCTTTCGTTCACGTGATTTATCTTGTAATTTTAATAGATCTTTTATGTATGAATTCTGTATACTACTAATTATTTTCATTTTGCAAAAATACTATTATGTTTTATAAAAAAAAACGCTATTTTTTTTAAGAAATAGCGTTTTTAAGGGGAGGGACAATAGTTAATTTTTATATTTATTCGTATAGCGTTTCCAAAGTTTTGTTTGATGTGTTTCCAAACTTAACTTTCTTCCTTGAATAAATGCATTTAAGAGTATATTTCCTCTCATGTCTAATGCATCACCTTCTGAGATAAATAATGTAGCATCTTTACCAACTTCTAAACTACCAGTAAATTTGTCAATACCTAGAATTTTAGCATTATTTAATGTAATTAGTTGTAAAGCTTGTTCTTTTGTTAATCCGTAAGCAGCATAAGTACCAGCATAAAAAGGCAAATTTCTTGTACTCATGCGTTCCATACTACCATTCATTCCTAAACCTACTAATAAACCAGCATCAGTTAATGTTTTAGCAGAACGAAAAGGTAAATCATAATCTTCGTCTTCACTTGAAGGTAAACGATGTGCTCTTTCTATAACAACTGGAATATTATTCGATTTTAATAAAGGAGCTACTTTTTCAGCTTCAGCGCCCCCAACGATAACTATGTTTTTTATAGTAAGTTCATGAAATAAATTAATAGCATCAGTTATTCTATTTTTACCGTTTACATGAATAAAAACTTTCTGTGTTCCTTTAAATACATTTTTAAGGGCTTCATAAGGTAAGTTTTTATTAGTTTTTTTACTGTTTAAATACCTTTTTGCTTTAAAAAAATATTCTTTAATTTTTGTAATGTTTTTTACATAATTTTTATTTGGTTTTAAAGCAGGATCTTCTCCTAACCACCAACGACCTCTACTAAAATTACTAGGCCAATTTAAATGGATAGCGTCATCAGTTTTAATGCTCGCATCTTCCCAATTCCATGCATCAAATTGTACTACTGACGATGTACCAGATATACTACCACCTCTCGGAGTAACTTGTGCCATTAAAACTCCATTTGGTCGCATGGTTTCTATAATTTTACTTTCCGTATTATACGCTATGATAGTTCTTATATGTGGTAGCATACTACCAACTTCGTCATAATCTTTAGTAGCACGTACAGCATCAATTTCAGCTAACCCTAACGAGCTATTTGCAGCAATAAAGCCAGGGTATACATGCTTTCCTTTTGCTTTAATTACTGTTCCTGTTCTAGCTATTCTTGTATTGGCACTACCAACAAAAGAAATTTTTCCTTTAGAAAACATAATTAATGAGTTTTCTATTATTTGTCCATTTCCTAAATGAGCTGTAGCACCTTCTATAGAGTAGTCATTTGTTTGTTTAGGAGCTGGAGTTTGTTGAGCAAGTATATTCCCTATGAATAAGAAATAAACTAAACTATATAAAATGGTGTTTTTCATGAGTTGTCTTTTAAAATTCTTATTCAGTATCACAGTGAAATAATTTTTTAGTTTTTTTAACTGGGGCTTGTGTTTTAGCTCCTTTAATTTTTTCTTTTAACATCATATTAATAAGTTTAGAGCGCTCTGCTTTTATAGCATTACGTTTTGCTAGGTCTTGTTTAATGTCAAAATAAATAGCTCCGTCAATAATTGTTTTTTCAGCTTTAGCATAAATAGATAAAGGATTTCCACTCCACAATACCACATCGGCATCTTTTCCTACTTTAATACTTCCAGTTCGATCATCTAAATGTAATAATTTAGCAGGGTTAATGGTAATCATGCTCCAAGCTTCTTGTTCAGTCATACCTCCGTATTTGATAGTTTTTGCAGCTTCTTGATTTAACCTTCTTGACATTTCTGCATCATCAGAGTTAATTGCAACTGTAATACCTTGTTTATGCATTATTGCTGCATTGTAAGGAATTGCATCGTTAACTTCATATTTATATGCCCACCAGTCAGAAAAAGTAGAACCACCAACACCATGTTTTTTCATTTTATCAGCAACTTTATATCCTTCTAAAATATGTGTAAACGTATTAATGTTAAAATTGAATTTTTCTGCAACTTTCATTAACATATTTATTTCTGATTGTACATATGAATGACAAGAGATAAAACGTTTTTTATTAATAATTTCGGCTAATGTTTCTAACTCAATATCCTTACGGTAAGGCTTTCCACTTTTCTTTTTAGTATCATATTCTTTAGCTCTTTGAAAATAATCAATATAAACTTGTTCAACTCCCATTCGTGTTTGAGGAAATCTAACAGTGTTATTATCTCCCCAATTGGATTGCTTTACATTTTCACCTAAGGCAAACTTGATGAATTTTGGAGAATTTTTGTAAATTAATCCATCTGCATTCTCTCCCCATTTTAATTTTAATATTGCAGAACGTCCGCCAATAGGGTTTGCAGAACCGTGTAATATTTGAATTGATGTTACACCACCTGCTAAGTTTCTATAAATATTAACATCACTAGGATCAACAACATCTTCAATCGTAACTTCGGCTGATGAATTGTGTCCTGCTTCATTTATTGCAGAAGCAGCAATATGAGAATGTTCATCTATAATTCCTGCTGTTAAATACTTACCTGTTCCATCAATTACTTTGGTATTTCTAGCATTAATATTAGTACCAATTTTAGTTATTTTTCCATTAGAAATTAAAACATCAGTATTATTTAATACTTTTTGATTATCAGAAGTCCAAACAGTAGTGTTTTTAATTAAAATAGACTCTTGTTGTGGTATGTTATAGTTTCCATAACCAATATTAGGATAACTAATAGAAACTACTTCATTGGCTTTTTTATCTTTCTTCTTTTTTCCTTCTTTCTTTTTCTCTTCCTTCTTTACTTTTTTAGAAGCAGACCATTCTATATCATTACCATTATTATCAACTCCATTTCCTTGCATAAGGTTTGCTGAGTTAGTAATTCTACCAGAAAGCCTAGTGAAATTTCCATTGTCATTTAAAGTAATTTGAATCCAATCATTTTTAAATGAAAACTTACCATTTATTTTAGTTTTTTCTTGTTTAAATGTAGCTTTTTGTTTTGTACCCTTACCCGTAATTGTCATGGTATAGTTTTTACCATTAGCGTATAACATATATTCACCAGTAATATCTTTAATGTCCATAGGAGTAACACTATTTTTATTTCCTTGCACCCAATTTTCATAAAGTGTGGTTTTAGAATCAAAAATATCACCAGAAGTAATTAGGAAGTTAGCATAACTTCCTTTATTTAAGTTACCTATGCTGTTGTTGTTAAGTATTTTTGAAGGTATTGTAGTTAAAGCTTCTAAAGCTGTTGTTTTATCTAATCCATACAAAATAGCTTTTTGTAAGTTCGTAGAAAATCCTTTAATGCTTTTAAGTTTATAAGTAGTTAAGGCAAAGGGAACATTGTTTTTAGCTAAAATGCTTGGGTTAGAAGGTTCTTGATTCCATTTGCGCATATCACTTAAAGCTATTTTATTAGCTAAAGCAATGTTACTAACATCATACGCTTTTCTAAAGTTAATTGGTATAATAAATGTAGCGTTTGTCTTTTTTATATCGTTAACGCGTTCATATTCGTCTCCACCACCTACAATAGTGTATTGAATACCAAATTCATCTCCAATTTTGTCAGCACGTAAACTATTGAGGTAATCTCCAGCTCTAAAAATTTGAGGTAAATCTTTTTTGTTATTTAAAGCTTCTAAGGCTAAGTCAGAGTTTTTTGCATTTCCATTAGCGTACCAATTAGCATCTAAATAAGTTTGTCTTAATAAAGCCATAGCTCCCATACGAGAAGATGGATATGATTGACGTGATTTACTACTTTTAGAAAAAGATAAATAATTAGCTGACTTTTTATTCAGTATTCTATATGCATCAGAACTATTAGAATTTAAAGCTATTAACACCCCATTTCCTTGCATGATTCCATCATCACTATGTGAGTTTACAACACCGAAACCTGCATTTAAAAGCTCTTTAGCTTTTTTACTGTCATATTTAAATTGATTAAAAGCATCTGTGTCAGGACGGATATGATCGTTCCAGTAATAGCCTTTTCTATTAGCATCATATTGTGGACGCCTGCTAAAGTTATTGTTTCTTTTTGCTTTTTTTACACCAAAATTAGCATATACATCAATAAATGAAGGGTAAATTGATTTTCCTTTTAAATTAATAATTTGAGCATCTTTAGGTATGCTTACAGATTTACCAACATTTAATACTTTACCATCTTTAATAAGTAAAGTTCCTTTTTTTATAACTTGTTTAGGAGTAACATAGATAGTTGCATTTTTTAAGGCGATTAAACTACTTTTTGTAGTTTTAACTCCTTTATTGGTAGGGAAGTATTCTTGTGCTTTAATGTGTGAAATACACAAGCAGAATAATAGTATGAAAATTTTTTTCATTATGTTAAAGTTGAATTAGTTCTTAAATGTATTGATTTCTTAAATCTTAAAATTTTGTTTAACAAAATATTAAGATTATTTTAAGATTAGTTTTCCCATTTTTTCATGGCCAGATAGCCATGCTGTATTTTGATTTACAAATTGGATAGCATAAAAAGATTCATCGCTTAATTTTTTCCAATTTAGGCCTCCATCATTTGAAAAAGAAATACCTGTTTTTCCTACTGCTATAATTTCTTTACCTTTTGAATTAGGAACGTATTGAATGCAGCTTTTATAATTAGGTTCTTGGTTGTCTGCTACAAGAGTCCATGTTTTACCACCATCTGAGGTAATTGCTTTGTTAGCACAATTATCATTTGAATTTGAATAATCTCCACCAATAGTAATTCCATGTAATTCATCATAGAAATCAACAGAATACATGCCTTGTGGCCCATTACCTTGTACAATAGGCGTATCATATATGTTCCAAGTGTTACCTTTATCTGTAGATTTTAACACACGAGCTTTTTTCCCCCCAGAAACTATCCATACAGTATTGTTTACAATTTTAATATTTGTATTACTAGCAGCAAAAAATGCTTCACCATCTTCAAAAACTGGAAGTTTTGAGCATGGTATTTTTTTCCAGGTAGTTCCTCCATTTGAAGTAATAATTATTGAAGGACAATTTTCTGTAGGATCTCCAACTGCAATTCCGTTTTTACCATCAGGGAAAAACTGTAATGCATCGTAAAATACTTTTGGATGTTCTTCTTTATATACTATTTTAGTTTCATTAGCATTAATTTTATATAATAACGCAGGATTAGCTATAGATAAAGCAAAAATATTTTCTTTATTCACAGCAATACTTCTAAAATGTGGAGTTATAGAATCATTGTAAATAATTTTATTAAAACTCCAATTCTTTCCTCCATCTTCCGTTTTACCTATGTTTCCTTTTGAATCAGCAAAAATCACATTGTTATTATCAATAGCTTTTATTGCCCTTATACTTGAGCTATCTATTTTAAAAGTTGTAATATCTGCGTTATTAATTTTTCTAGGTTGGTATTCTTTTTTGCAAGAAATAAATATAATTGCGACTAAAAAAAAGAGTTCGATTCGTTTCATTTTTAATATTTTTACAGAACTAAAATAGGCAAAATATCAATGAAAAAGGCATTAGTAATTTCTGGAGGAGGAAGTAAAGGAGCATTTGCTGGCGGTGTAGTTGAGTATTTGATGAAAGAAAAAAATAAAAAGTATGATTTATTTTTAGGTACATCTACAGGAAGTTTAATGGTTTCTCATTTAGCTTTGCGTAAAGTAGATGCTTTAAAAGAACTTTATACGAAAGTAAATCAACAATCTATTTTTAGTAATAGCCCTTTTAAAATAAAAACGATTCATGGAGAAAAAGTAATTTCAATTCGTCATAGAAATACTTTATGGAACTTTTTAAAGGGAAGAAAAACATTTGGAGAAAGTAAAAATTTACGACGTTTAATAAGGAAAAACGTTACTAAAGAAATGTATGACGAAATTAGAGAGAAAAATAAAGAAGTAGTTGTTACTATATCTAATTTAACAGCTAATAAAATAGAATATAAATCTATTTTAGATTGCTCTTATGATGATTTTTGTGATTGGATATGGGGATCATGTAATTATGTGCCTTTTATGAGTTTGCTTGAAAAAAATTCTTGCCAATATGCTGATGGAGGCTTTGGTTGCTTAGTTCCTATTAGAGAAGCTATTTTAAGAGGAGCAAAAGAAATTGACGCTATTATTTTAGAAACTGAAGTAACTCAAATAAATAGAATGCCAGCTAAAAATCCTTTTTCTTTAATGCTTAACGTTTTTGATTTTATGTTAGAACATGTTGAAAAGCATAATGTGACTATAGGTAAATTATCAGCTAAACATAATGACGTTAAATTAAATCTTTATTATACACCTACTGTTTTAACAACTAATTCATTAGTTTTTGATAAAAAATTAATGAAAAAATGGTGGAAGCAAGGATATTACCATGCAAAGTATAAAGATGATACTTCAATGAACGATTTTAGAACAGAATTAATTGGAGATAAATGAAATTTGGAAAAGTTGACCATCCAGAATTAATAGATTTTACAATGCCTAATAACACTAAGGCTACTATTGATTTGTTATCTAAAAATAAAATATCTGATAGTCCAAATGTTTATGTAGGGTGTGCAAAATGGAATAAAGCAGATTTAAAAGGTTTTTACCCTAAAGGAACAAAAGATGAATTGGGGTATTATTCTAAACAATTTAATTCAATTGAATTAAATGCAACTTTTTATCGACAATTTTCAGGAGAACAGTTTGCTAAGTGGAAAGATAAAACTCCAAGTGATTTTAAGTTTTTCCCAAAACTGACTCAAGAAATTAGCCATTGGAAACGATTAGAAGGAGTACAAAAAGTTGTGAATTATTATATAGACAATGCACTACGATTAGAAGAGAAATTAGGTACTGTTTTTTTACAAATGCATTCTAATTTTGGATCTAAAAACTTTTCTAAGATAGAAAATTTTGTTAAAAGTTGGCCTAATGAAATTCCTTTAGCAGTTGAGGTTAGGCATCCAGATTGGTATACTGATAAAAGTATTTTTGAAGAGTATACTCAATTATTAGAAGAAAATAATGTAGCTAATGTATTAGTTGATACAGCAGGAAGGAGAGATATGCTTCACATGCGTTTAACAAATAATGAAGCATTTATTCGTTATGTAGGTGCAAATCATATATCGGATTACTCTCGTTTAGATGATTGGGTAGTAAGGTTAAAAGAATGGACAGATTTGGGTTTAAAAAACATTCACTTTTTTATTCATCAAAATTTAGAAGTTGAGTCTCCTTTATTAGCTTCTTATTTCATTAAAAAATTAAACAAAGAACTAAGTATTAATTTAAAAATTCCAAACGAAGATACTAATCAACAAATGTCATTACTGTAAATAAAAAAGCTCTGTTTTTAATACCAGAGCTTTTTATTTATATTTTAAGTATGATTATTTTAAATCAACATACATATTATTATAGTTTGGATTATTTGATTTAGAATTACCAATTGATTCTAATTCAATAATTGTTTTGTTATAAACAGAACCACGTTTACCAGTTGTTATTAATTCAATTGTTCTAGCTAGCAAAGGTTCATTTTTATCGCCTAAAACCCCCATGTTACCATAACTCTCTGGAAGATTTATAGTTGGGTCAATTCCATCTTTATCGTTATAATTGTTTTTATTTACTATTTCTAATACGATAGGCTGCATTGCCCAATTATGATTTTGGTTTACGCCACTTTTTGTAAAATTAGGAGAATCGTATAATGTTACAGATCCGACGTATTTACCATGTGTTTTAGTACCAACAGTTTTTACATTAATGTGGGGAAGCAATCCGTTAATAATTAATTCAGAAGCAGAAGCAGAACTTCCAGTAGTAATAAAATAAATATTAGTTAAGTTCAAACTATTTATAATTTCACTATTTCCAATTTTATCAGGGAATCTATCAATAAGAGCATCAGGTGAAACAATACTCATATATTTTTTGTTCCAAAGTTGTTTTGCAAAAATGTCACCAGTAAATTGTCCAGTAATCATACTTGCTAGCCTTGTTGCAGTTCGAACAGACCCACCACCATTATATCTTAAGTCAATAATTAAATCTTTAACTCCATCTGTTTTAAATTTAGAAAAAGCTAAATTTAATTTAGAATCAAAATTGGCTGTAAAACTATTATACATTAAATACCCAATTTTTTTGCCTCCTTCATCAATAGTTTTGGCAATATGGATTGGATTTTCAGTAAAACTACTTTTACTTAATGAATATGTTGTTGAGTTTGTTATTGGATCTCCACTATTATAATTAGCTAAATGTATTGTATAAGAATTTGATTTTGAAAATAACAAATCTCTATAGTTTTTATCTGTAATAGTTGTACCGTTTACTTTAGTAAAAATCATACCCCTTTTTACACCTTTATTAGCTGCATCTGTACCTGGAACAACATAACGTACATATCCAAAAACATTTGAAGAATTTGTTTTAAATCTTTTTAAACCAAATTCCATTCCAGTAGTTTCTGTTGTACCTTGAAATGATTGCTCTAAAGCAACATAATCACTAACAATCCATGACCATTTATCAACAATGTTTCTTTGATATAATAAACTTTCAAATAGGTTGTCAGGATTGTTGTATGTTGCTAAATAGTTGTTTTTTTGTTGATCTGTAGAAAATTTTCTGTCAGATAAATCTGGGATTTTTTCTTGCCATAAATAAAATTTATTTAAGCCATTCCAAATAAAAGAATTTACCCCATTATTAATTTGGTTAGGTTCTGTTTTTGAGCATCCACTAATAATAAAAGTAATTAAAAGAAGATTTAAAACGATACTTTTTTTCATATTAATTAGTATTAGGTAAATTTTGTGTTATAGTTACGTTTTGATTTAAGTTTCTTTGAGGTGTTATGCTGTTGTATAAATATTCAAAATTATTAGCGTTACACCTTGGTGTTGCACCAACAGCTCCTGATGATATATAATTTAAAACCCTATCTAATATAGGATCTGTATTTTCACCTAAAACTCCCAAGTTCAAAACATCTTCATTTGGGCAAAGTTCCATATTGGGTGTAAATCCGTTTTCATAGGTCACTTTATCTTTATTTAAAAATTTTAAAACAATAGGTTTTAAAGCAAAAGTGTGAGTAACATTTCTGTTGTCAAAATCATAATCTTCTGAATTATATAAAAGAATAGTTCCAGTATTATTACCTTCAGTTTGTCTACCTATAACATGTACATTAATATGAGGTTTCAAACTGTTAATTAATAATTCAGTGGCCGGAGAACCTGTAAATTCATTCCCATTTAAAATAATGTATACATCTGTTAAATTCAAACTATTAATAGCTGTGTTTTTATTTAACTTTTCTGTGAACTTAGTGTTCAATGAATCAGGTTGGTTAATTTCAAACCATGATTGAGCTTTAGTGTTCCATTGTTTTTTTATAAAAACTTCATCTTTAAATTGCCCAGTAATCATAGATGCAATTTTAGTAATATTTTTAGCAAAACTTCCACCTCCAATATTATAGCGAAAATCAATAATTAATTCATTTACCGATTGGTTTTTAAAGTTTAGAAAAGTTGTATTTAAGTCACTAATGTAATTTGTAGAAAAATCATTGTTATAAATTAGGTAACCTATATTATTAGTCCTATTTGTTATTACTTTTTCATGAAATACAGCAGGAAAGTCATATTGAGCTTTAACTAAAGCTACCCTTTTTGTATTAGGAGTAACAATAGTACCATTAAAATTAGCCATTTCTAATGTATATGCATTTTGATTAGTAACTAGCAATGATTGAAAATTAGTTCTTGTTAGTTGTACATTATCAACAGCATGAAAAAATTCACCACGAGTAATATTTTTCGTAGCTGCATCTGAATTAGGCAAAATATGTGTTACATACCCTAATACATTCTCAGTACTTCCTGGTTCGGCAATGATTCCAAATTCTAATCCACTGGTAATGGCATTTCTTTTAGGATTTTCTATGGTTGTATAATCATCTAAAAGTGTAGATCTATCATCATTAGCTATTAATAAGCTTTTAAATAAATTTTGATTATCATTAAATCCATTTAAATAATCATATAATTGCTGATCAGAAGAAAAACGTCTATCAGATAAGTCAGGAATTTGATCTTGCCATAAGTAATAGGCATTTAATCCTTTCCATACAAAATCTTGTACTTCAATATTCTCAGGAGTAGGTTCTTTTTCACTACAAGAAGTTATAGTAAAAAAAACAAGTAAGAATAAAGGTATTTTAAAAAATTTCATATAGTAGGCTTTTGCTAAAAATTATAACGCAATTTAATGAATTATATTATTTTTTTTATAATTGATGTAACAAACATTATACTGTGTCGTCGTAATTATGTAAACCTGATAAAAAAGAATAAAATTATTTATAAGTTTACCTAACTAATTAACTAAACAATGAATCAATCAAACTTTTTAAAAGTTGTTTTACCATTTAAAGACAAGGTCTTTCGTTTGGCAAAAAGATTGTTAGTTTCTACAGAAGAAGCTGAAGATGCCACACAAGAGTTGTTTTTAAAGTTATGGAGAAATAAAGGAAAACTTTCAGAGTATAAAAATGTTGAAGCTTTTGCTATGACTATGACAAAAAATTATTGTTTTGATAGATTAAAATCTAAGCAAGCAGGTAATTTAACATTAGTTCACAGTAATTATAAAGAAAAAGAAACACCATTAGAAAAAAAAGTAGAAAATAACGATACAGTAAACCAAGTACACAGGCTAATTGAAAAACTACCAGAACAGCAAAAAATAATAATTCAATTAAGAGATATTGAAGAGTATGATTTTGATGAAATATGTAAAGTGGTTGATATGAAACCGACAGCAGTAAGGGTAGCACTTTCAAGAGCAAGAAAAACAATAAGACAAGAATTAATAAAAAAGCACAACTATGGAGTTAGCTAGCATAGAAAAGTTATTAGATAAATATTTAAACGCAGAAACAACTTTGCAAGAAGAGAAAGTATTACAAAAGTACTTTAGAAGTAATAATGTAGCACCTCACTTGCATGAATATAGTGTAATGTTTAATTATTTTAAAGAAAGTAAAGATGAAGTTTTTACGAAAACCATTCAGTTAAAACCTGAGATAAAAAGAAAAAAGAACTGGAAATGGTTATCAGTAGCAGCATCAGTAGTTTTATTAATTAGTATTTACACAGGGAAACAAAAGTATGATGAGCATTTACAGAGAAAACAGTTTGCACAAATAAAAGAGGCATTGCAAATGGTTTCAATCAACTTAAATAAAGGAAACGAAGCATTATATGCAGTTTCAAGTAACATTAATAAAGGAAAAAATGCAATTGGACAGTTGAGTACCTATGAAAATACTGTAAATAAAGTAATAAAAACAGTAAACAATTAATTAAAATACCAAGTAAACTAAAAATAAACCAAGTACATTAAAAATAGAATATCATGAAAAAAATAATATTTATACTAGCATTTATCATAACATCAAGCATATCATTTGGACAATCAATGTTCGATAAATTAGAAGATTTAGACGAAGTATCAGCTGTAGTAGTAACAAAAGATATGTTTGTTTTACTAGAGAAGTTTCCAGATGCAAAATCTGATGATATGGAAATATTTAACATGGCTAAAGGATTAAATGAGTTAAAGATATTTTCTACTGAAGATGGAAGTGTAGCTTCTAAAATGGAAAGTATGGTAAATAAGGCTATTAAAAGTTCTAATTTAACTCAATTAATGCGTGTTAAAGATAAAAATTCACGAGTAAAAATTTATATTAAGGCAACAAAAAACAAAGAAATAGTTAGTGAAGTATTGATGTTTGTAAAAAACATGAATAAAGGAGGTGATAATAAATCAAGTTCTACGGTTATTTCATTATCTGGTGAAATAGATGTAAATAAGCTGTCAAAAATTGCCAATAAATACTCAAAAAATAAGTAGTAAAGATTAAAGGAGAGTTGAACTCTTAGTTCAACTTTCTTTTTCATTAATTTAAAAATTAAGAACATGAAAAAACTATATATATATTCCATAATGCTTTTTGCATTAGTAATTGTTTCTTGTAATAATAAAGAATCTTTACAAACTTATTTAGTAGATAGTCAAGATAAAAAAGGTTTTATATCATTAGATATTCCAGCAAGTGTTGTACAATTAACTTCAGATAGTACTAGTGAAGAAGACAAAAAAGCTTACGAAAGTATTAGAAAAATAAACGTTACTGGATTACCGTATACTAATACTGACGATGCTACTTACGAGGCTGAGAAAAAAAAGATAAAAGATATTTTAAGTAAATCATCTTATAAAAAGTTAATGAATTTTAAAAAAGATGGAATGAATGCAGCTATTTATTACTCAGGAGAGACTGATGCAATAGATGAGATAGTTGCTTTAGGTTACGGTAAAAAATTAGGTGTTGGTATTGCTCGTATATTAGGAAAAGACATGAATCCTGCTAAAATTATGGACATGATGCAAAAAGCAAAAATTAATACTGATAATGTTAACCTAGATCAGTTTAAAATGATTTTTAAAGATAAATAAAAAATAAAACAAACTTTTTTTAACCATTATACTTCATTGTATAATGGTTTTTTCTTTTTAACGGCTCATTAACAAGCCTAACGTCATATTTTCTTATTTTTGAAATTCCACAACTTTTTAATTACGGTATAATATTACTAAAACGAAAAAGTTTAATTAGTTAAGAAAAAATTTATGAAGTTTCAAAAACCGTTTATCCTCGTATTTTTATTTTTTTTTAAGATAACGCTAGTACAGTCTCAGGGAGTGTATAGAGCCGAGCATGAAAAAATACATGATATAATTCACACTAAATTAAAAGTTGATTTTAATTTTAAAGAGAAAACATTAAATGGTGAAGAATGGGTTACTTTAAAACCTCATTTTTATGATACTGATAGATTAATTTTAGATGCCAAAGCAATGATTATTCATTCTGTAATGTTGAATGATAAAAAATTAAGTTATAATTATGATAATTATAAGTTAATTATTGATTTGCAACGCATGTATAAACGTGATGAAAAATTTACTGTTTATATAAAATATACAGCACAACCAGAAAAAGTTAAACAAAAAGGAAGCGCTGCGATTACATCAGCAAAAGGGTTGTATTTTATAAATCCAACAGGTTTGGATAAAAATAAGCCTACACAGATTTGGACACAAGGAGAAACTGAAGCAAGTAGTTGTTGGTTTCCAACCATTGATGCTCCGAATCAAAAAACTTCACAAGAAATTTATATAACTGTTCCTGGAAAGTTTGTTACACTATCCAATGGTAAATTAGAAAAACAGACAAAAAATAGTAATGGTACTAGAACAGATTATTGGAATTTTACACAAAAACATGCTCCTTATTTATTTTTTATAGGGGTAGGGGAATATGAGGTTGTTAAGGATTCATATAAAAACATTCCAGTTAATTATTATGTAGAAAAAAAATACGCCCCATTTGCAAAACAGATTTTTGGAAATACACCAGAAATGCTGGCTTTTTTCTCAAAAGTTACAGGAATTGAATATCCTTGGAATAAATATGCTCAAATTATAGGAAGAGACTACGTAAGTGGAGCTATGGAAAATACAACAGCTGTAATTCATGGTGAGCAAGCATATCAAATGCCAGGGCAATTAATTGATGAGAATACACATGAAAATACGATTGCTCATGAAGCTTTTCATCATTGGTTTGGAAATTTAGTAACTGCAGAAAGTTGGAGTAATTTAACAGTAAATGAAAGTTTTGCAAACTATAGTGAATATTTATGGCTGGCTCATAAATATGGTAAGAATGAAGCAGAAGCTCATTTATTAGAGGATAGAGAGGCGTATAAAAATGGACAAAATTTTGATAAACATTTAGTGCGTTTTGACTATGATAGTAGAGAAGATATGTTTGATGCTGTTAGTTATAATAAAGGAGGGGCAATTTTACATATGTTAAAAAATTATTTAGGGAACGATGCTTTTTTTGAAGGGTTGAATAAATATTTATCACAAAATAAATACAAAACTGCAGAAGTACATCAATTACGTTTAGCTTTTGAAGAAGTTAGCGGAAAAGATTTGAATTGGTTTTTTAATCAATGGTATTTTAATAGTGGACATCCAAAATTAAACATATCTTATGATTATAATAAATTACGTAAAACAGTAACTATTAATATTATCCAAGATCAAGCCAATGAGTTTAAATTCCCTTTAGCAATTGATATTTTTGAAGGAAGTAAAAAAACGCGTCATCAGGTTTTTGTTACTGGTAAAGATGCCTCTTTTACCTTTCCATTTATAAAGCATCCTAACCTGATACAGATTAATTCTGATGGTGTTTTATTATGCGATATCATAGAGAATAAAATTTTAAGCGATTATATTCATCAGTTAAAATATGCTGAAAATTATGCTCATAAAAAGGAAGCTTTATTAGAGGTATCTAAAAGGCAAGATGATAAAAAAGCATTCAGAGCAATAGCAAATGCAATGAACGATGATTTTTATAAGATTAGGATTTTAGCTTTAGAGAATATTAATTTAATTAATAAATATTCAAAGAAAGCAGTAATAAACAAGATTAAACAAATAGCAATGCAAGACACTAAAACATTAGTGCAAGCGGCTGCTATAGAAACGTTAGGTAAATTAACTGATCTAGAATTAAAGCCCGCCTTTGAAAAAGGATTACAGAGTAAATCATATGCAGTTTTAGGAAAGTCATTAGTGGCAATGTATTATGTTGATAAGCAACTAGCAATACAAAAATCAAAAACATTACCATTAGAAGTCAAAAAGATAATAGCAACTCCTTTAACACGTATATATTTAGAAGAAAATGATGAAGATGAATTAAATTTTATTGCAAGTAATGTAATGTCGGGCATGTTTTTGAGTCAAAATAAAAAGATTCAATCATTATATAAAAAAGCATATGATAAAATAGCTAAGAGTAATAACTTTAATGCAATACAAAATTTATCAAATGATATTGTAGCAAAAGGAATACAGTATAAACAATATAGTTTTGATAAGGTAGGAGTTAATTTATTACGTCAAATGGTTCAGATGCAGAAAAAAGAAAATCATACTAATAAGCATCAAAATATAGAGGTTATTAAAACAGCAATGGCTAAATTATTAGAGTAATTAAAGTTGTGATTTTATAAAAATGAGTATTTGAATCTGAAAAAATTAATAAAATAAAAGTTAATAAATGAAAGGTTTAAAATTAGTTGTAGCATTTTTAGTATTGGCAGTTTTCTTTAGTTTTAAAGAAAAAGCTCCTAAAAAGGTAATTAAAGAAACTCAAAAATTAGAAGTAGCATATTTTGCTAGTGGTTGTTTTTGGTGTGTTGAGGCAGTATTTGAAAGTGTAAAGGGAGTAGAAGAAGCAGTTTCTGGTTATTCAGGAGGTTTTACTAAAAATCCAACATATCAAAAGATAGGAACAGGTAGAACTGGACATGCAGAAGCGGTGGCTGTTTATTACAATCCTAAAAAAGTAAGTTTTAAAACTTTAGTAACTGTTTTTTATGGTTCTCATAATCCAACAACCGTTAATGGACAACATCCTGATTATGGATCACAGTATAGGTCTATTGCTTTTTATAAAAATCAAGGTGAAAAGGAAATAATAGAAAACGCAATTAAAAAATTAAACAAAGAGGTTTATAATGGTAAAATAGCTACCGAAGTAACAAAATTTAAGAAGTTTTATAAGGCTGAAGAATACCATCAAAATTATGAACGATTACATCCTGAAAATTCTTATGTAAAGAACGTTTCTATACCAAGGTTAAATCGATTTAAAAGAAAATTTCCTCATTTATTAAAATAATACCTAAAAGTAAATCATAAAAAACAGCCATTACAAATATATTTGTAATGGCTGTTTTTTAATAAT
Source organism: Tenacibaculum sp. MAR_2010_89 (assembly GCF_900105985.1). Taxonomy (NCBI): domain Bacteria; kingdom Pseudomonadati; phylum Bacteroidota; class Flavobacteriia; order Flavobacteriales; family Flavobacteriaceae; genus Tenacibaculum; species Tenacibaculum sp. MAR_2010_89. Next base: position 2,088,842 of record NZ_FNUB01000005.1, read on the forward strand.
GAATAAAATAGTATTATTTTTTTCTATACCAATAAGCGGTTCTTCCAAGTAAAGAAAAGCCAATGTACCCTCTAATTTTAAGCTTGTTTTTATCTTCTAGTTTAATGTAACATTTGTATTCTTTTCCATTTTTTGGGTCTAGAATTTTCCCACCATTCCATTCTTTTCCATCCTTTTTTAAACCAGATAAAATATTCATGCCTAAAATAGCTTTGTTTTTTTGTTTACCAGTACATTTATCACAAACTGCAGTTTGCCTGTTTTGATCAGTAATTTCAATAATTTTAGCATATGCTTTTCCATCTTTTTGATAAACCTCAATAACACTATCTACCTTGTTTGTTTCTTCATCTCTATTTTCCCATTTACCAAAAATAGATTGAGCATTAATGTTTGTGAATATTAAGGTTAAAATAAAAGTAAGAAGTAATTTTTTCATTTTTATATGTTTATTATAAGTGTTATGCAAATACTATACCTTAAAAGGGCTGTAGTTTTTTATGTTTTATTTAATTTTTCATTAGTAATAGTAATGAGCAGGTAAAAGCTATGAATTCAAAAAAAATTCTACTCCAATGCCAATTCCCCCATTTTATTAACTCTTTTTGAAGTTTTTTATTATCTATACTTCTTTCTGAAAAACTCTTATTAGTTTTTCGAAAATACAAAAAATAGGTTAGAAAAAAAGCTATTGTAGAAAAGCCCATTACTCCTAATAAAAGATTGTTTTTATTTGTTTGACAAAAAATATGAACAATAATAGTAATTAAAGGAACAAATACTGCTGCGATAGTTAATGGAGCAAAAAAATGATGAATTTTTTTACCATAGACTTTATGTAATTCAAAGAAGTCATTTTCTTTCAAATTTTTCCAGTAGGGAACTAAAAGAAAGGCTTCTGCAATTTGAGCTCCTAGAAAGATGCCTAATATTCCACTAGATAATAATAGAAGTACTACCATCATTTAAGATTTTTGGTTTTTAAATTTCTATAAAAAATATGTGTTTTAAAATTAATGAGTTTTGTTTGAGTTACACTTAAATAATATTTATTAAGATTAGTAGGTGATAAATACTTCATATTAGTAATTGTTTTTAAATTTATGATAGAACAAAATTGGACCACCTTTTTATCTATTTCAATTACATATGTACATAAATCACAATTGAAGGATTTTTTTTCTAATCCTACTTAATTGAGTTGCAGATATTCCTAAATATGAAGCAATATAATATTGAGGAATTAAAGCTTCAAGAGAAGGGAATTCTTTTCTTAGAATTAAGTATCGCTTATCAGCGTCAAGCAGAGCCATTTCTATTTCTTTTTTTTCTTTTTCTAAAAAATAAAGTTCCGCTATTTTTCTACCCAACCGTTCTATTTCATGGAAGTCGTTGTATAACCCTTCAATTCTTTCATAATCTGCTACGAGAATCTTGCAATCAGTTAATGCTTGTTGGGCAATAGTATTTGGTTGCTTGAGAAGTAATGATGTGTAAGCACCAATTATAGAAGGCCCAATAAAAAATTGTTTATTATATTCTTTTCCTTTTTCATTAAAAAAAAATGCTCGTACAATCCCTTCTTGTAAGAAGCCAATTTTACGAGCATACTCTCCCTCACGAACAAAAAAATCCTTTTTTTGTAATTGAAGTGGAGTAAAACATTTCTCTAGTTCTCGAAATACATTTTCATTTAGGTAACTAATATTGTTTATATACTCTTTAAGTTTATTCATTTTAAGTGATTACTTTAAAAAGTACCCTTAATCATACTGGGCATCAAAATTGTCGTCCCATTTTTTTTGTACTCTCATTACCTGTTCAATAATGTCTCTAGCACAACCTTCACCACCTTTTTTATCTGAAATATATTTAGCTACTTGCTGAATTTCTCTAGCACCATCACTAGGGCTACATGGCATTCCTACAAGTTTCATAACAGGATAATCAGGAATGTCATCACCCATGTATAGCACATTTTCAGATTTCAAATGGTATTTATTAACCAATTCGTTGTACTGTTCAGTTTTATTATGAGCACCTAAGTAAATATCAGTAATACCAAGATTTGATAACCTGGTTCTAACACCTTCATTTTTTCCTCCAGAAATAATACAAACTCTAAAACCAGCCTTTACTGCTGCTTTTAAAGCATAGCCATCTTTTATATTCATATTTCTAATTAATTGCCCATCAGGCATAACGGTAACAATTCCATTAGTTAACACTCCGTCAACATCAAAAATTAATGTATCAATTTGAGGTAGTATTTCTTTATAACTTTTTTCCATTTATAATTGACTCTGTTAATATTGTATAAATTTCTTGTTGTTTATTAGTAAGCAAATCTAAGTGATTTTTTATTGTTTTGGTATCATTTCTTTTAGCTGGCCCTGTTTGGGCATCTTCAGGAGAAAGCGATTGAATTTTTAAAGCTGTTTCTTTAATTAATGGATATAAAACTTCAAAAGGAACATCATATTTACTACAAATGTCATTACCTATTGTATATAAGTGGTTAACAAAATTATTTACAAATACAGCTGCTACATGTAAATGCTTTCTTTGTTCAGAATTTATGAAATATATTTTTTTACCTATAGATAAAGCTAGTGTTTCTAAAGTTTTTAAATCGTCTTTATTTTCAGCTTCTAGGCAAAAAGGAATAGTATCAAAATCTACTTTTTTATCTTTTGAAAAACTTTGCAATAAATAAAAAACACCTTTTCTTCCACTGTTATTCAATGAGTTTATAGAAACACTTCCTGATGTATGTACAACTAAACCTTTTGTTTTTATTTTTGAAGAAATTGTACCAATGGCATTATCAGAAACTGCAATAATGTATATATCAGCTTCTTTTAACAACTCTATATTATTTGTTATAGAAACATGGTTTTTTAAGTGAGTTATTTTTGTTATATCTCTAGCATATACTTGAATTAATTGAATATCAGTTTTTGGTAGTAAAATATCTATTAAATGGCTAGCAACATTTCCAGCTCCAAGAATAACAACTTTAATCATAAAAGCGAAGATATTGATTTTATCTAAAGACCTTTGTTATTTTTTTTGCATATTTGCCATATGATTGTTTAAGTTTTACTTCGTACATACCTATTTAAAATAGAACCTTGTAAATACAAGGTTTATAATATTACGTTTAAAACAATATTAAAATGACTGAAAACAATCAAACTTCAAAACAGAATATATTTTCACTTTTTAAAGATGCTGTACTAGGAAGACAGCAAGATTTTACACAAGGAAGCATTAAAAAAGCAGTTTTTATGTTAGCTATCCCTATGATACTTGAAATGCTAATGGAATCTATTTTTGCTTTAGTAGATATTATTTATGTATCAAGAGTAAGTGTAAACGCTGTAGCTACTGTTGGTCTTACAGAATCGGTATTAACACTAGTTTATGCAGTAGCAATAGGTTTAAGTATGGCAGCAACTGCTTTAATAGCAAGAAGAACTGGAGAAAAAGATAGTGTAGGGGCAAATCAAACTGCTGTTCAAGTTATTTTTTTAGGTATAGGAATATCTATATTAATTAGTATTTTAGGAATTGTATACCCAAAAGAAATTTTAGCTTTAATGGGAGGTGAACCAAATTTAATAGAAGAAGGTTTTGGTTATACTAGAGTATTATTAGGTGGGAATATTACAGTGATGTTACTTTTTTTAATTAATGCCATATTTAGAGGAGCTGGGAATGCTTCTATTGCTATGTGGACGTTGATTTTATCTAATGGGTTAAATATAATTTTAGATCCTATTTTTATTTTTGGATTAGGCCCTATACCTGCTTATGGGGTTGAAGGAGCTGCAATTGCTACTACAATTGGAAGGGGAGTAGCAGTAATAACTCAACTGTTAATTTTATTTTATGGAAAGGGAAAAATAAAATTAGTTATAAAAGATTTAGTATTAAATATAGCTTTAATTTTTAATATTATAAAAGTTTCACTTGGAGGTATTGGTCAATTTATTATAGGAACTTCAAGTTGGGTGTTTTTGATGAGAATAATGTCGGAATTTGGAAGTGAAGTGTTAGCAGGATATACCATTGCTATTAGGATCATGATGTTTACATTAATGCCAGCTTGGGGAATGAGTAATGCAGCTGCAACATTAGTAGGGCAAAATTTAGGTGCAAATAAACCTGATAGAGCTGAAAAGTCAGTTTGGATTACGAGTAAATATTGTGCTTATTTTATGGGAATTGTATCTGTAGTGTATATACTTTTTGCATCTACTTTTTTAGAATGGTTTTCTAATAATCCTGAAGTAGTTAGTAATGGGGCTTTATGTTTACAAGTAATAGCAGCTGGTTATATTGCTTATGCTTATGGTATGGTAGTAATTCAATCTTTTAATGGTTCAGGAGATACAAAAACACCAACATTAATAAATTTTGGTTGTTTCTGGTTGTTTCAACTTCCATTTGCTTATTTAATGGCAATTACATTTGATTTTGGTCCTCAAGGGGTATTTTGGGCAATTACATTGGCTGAGGTTTTAATAGCAATTATAGGTATATTACTTTTCAAAAAAGGAAAATGGAAAACAGTGAAGGTATAAGGTAGTTTTTGTAACTTTAGCTACTAAAGTTTTTCAAATGAATAAAAATACTAATTTAGGAATAAATACAATTTGTACACATGTAGGTGAATTAAAGGATGAACAGTTTAAAGGAGCTATTTCACCCTTATATATGTCTACCTCATATCAGTTTGATAGTGTTGATGTAAAGAGGTATCCAAGATATTTTAACACTCCAAATCAAGAAGCCTTATGTAAAAAAATAGCTGCCTTAGAAAAAACTGATGACGCCTTAATTTTTGGATCAGGTATGGCTGCAGTTAGCACTAGTTTATTAGCTTTTTTAAAACAAGGAGATCATGTAGTTTTACAAGAAACATTGTATGGGGGTACTTATAATTTTGTGGTAGAAGAGTTTGATAAGTTTGGAATAGAGTATTCATTTACTAAAAGTTTAGCGATTAAAGATTTTGAAAGAGAAGTAAAAAGTAATACTCGTGTAATTTTTATAGAAACCCCTTCTAATCCGCTATTAAAAATTGTAGATATGAATGAAGTTTCTCTTTTAGCAAAGAAACATGGAATTATTACGATGATTGATAATACGTTTGCATCTCCTATAAATCAAACTCCAATAGATTTTGGGATTGATATTATGATACATTCTGCAACAAAGTATATGGGAGGGCACTCTGATATTTTAGCAGGGGCAGTGGCAGCTTCAGAAGAACATGTGAAAAGAATATGGAATATAGCAAAAAACTTAGGAGGTAGTTTAAGTGATTTTACAGTTTGGATGTTAGAGCGTAGTTTAAAAACTTTAAACTTACGTGTAAAAAGACAAAGTAAGAATGCACTTAAAATGGCAAAGTATTTAGAGAAAAATAAATATATAGATACTGTATATTATCCTGGATTAAAATCACATGAAAACTATAAATTGGCAAAGGCTCAAATGAAATATTTTGGAGGTATGCTGTCTTTTGAATTAATAAAAGAAATAGACACGATGAAATTTCAACGTAATTTACAGTTAATAAAACCGTCTATGAGTTTAGCAGGAGTAGAAAGTACTGTATTAAGCCCAGCACAAACATCTCATGCTTTGCTTTCAAAAGAAGAGAGAGACAGTCAAGGAATAAAAGATGGATTAATTCGTTTTTCTGTGGGAATAGAAGAAACAGAAGATTTAATAGAAGATATAGAACAAGCTTTATATAATACGATAAAATGAAATTAGACATATTAGCATTTGGAGCACACCCAGATGATGTAGAATTAGGTTGCAGTGCAACTATAGCCAAAGAAATTTCTTTAGGTAAAAAAGTAGGAATAGTTGATTTAACTCGTGGAGAATTGGGAACTAGAGGTTCTGCAGAAATAAGAGATCAAGAAGCTGCAAATGCTGCAAAAATTTTAGGAGTATCTGTTAGAGAGAATTTAAAGTTTGCTGATGGTTTTTTTACGAATGATAAGCAGCATCAGTTAGAAGTGATTAAAATGATTAGGAAGTATCAACCGGAGATTGTTTTATGTAATGCTGTTGATGATAGGCATATTGATCACCCAAAAGGAAGTAAGTTAGTATCTGATGCTTGTTTTTTAAGTGGACTATTAAAAATAGAAACAACTATTGAAGGAGTAAACCAAGAAAAATGGAGACCAAAACAAGTGTATCATTATATACAATGGAAAAATATAGAACCAGACTTTGTAATTGATGTATCTGGTTATATGGATAAGAAGATTGATGCTGTATTGGCATACTCTTCTCAGTTTTATGATCCTAAAAGTGCAGAGCCTGAAACACCAATAACAAGTAAAAATTTCACAGATAGTATTAATTACCGGGCAAGAGACCTAGGAAGGTTAATTGGAGTTGATTTTGCAGAAGGCTTTACATCAGAACGTTACGTTGCTGCTGAAAATTTAAGTAAATTTATTTAAAAAAAAGTTTTGTAGATATCAGAAACAGTCTTATATTTGCACTCGCAATTCAAATGGTGGTTGTAGCTCAGTTGGTTAGAGCATCGGTTTGTGGTACCGAGGGTCGCGGGTTCGAATCCCGTCTTCCACCCAGAAATAGAGTCCCTGTATTTACAGGGACTTTTTTGTTTTTTACAATCCTGCAAGATTTACATTTTAAACAAACGTGACTGCAAACGGGACAAAAATGTAAGTAAAAAATGAAGAAAATTATTTCACTTTCAAGTGGCTGTTCAGTCACTTTTTCATCAGTAATTCCTTAAAATTAGAAAACAGGAGGTAGAGAAACACTTTTAAAAGAATGGGTTATTTATTATTATTTTACTGATCAGTTGTATAAAGATGAGTAACTAAAAGTAAAATGAATAAATCAATAGGTATATAATTTACTTTGGTTTTGAATTTGATAGAGAGGAAAAAGAATTTTTAGTTGAGATATTAATTTCTTGCAATAGATACTTGTGAATTTACCGTAGAATATATTTTAATCAGGAATAAACTATATAGAGTAATGTTTAAACTCAATTTAGGCTGGTTTTCTTGCCGGAAATCAGTACTTTTAAAACAATTTTAGTCACGGTTCGAAAATTTTGGTGGTTTTCTTCCTAAACTGAAACTTAAAAACCCGTTAGGTAAAATCAAAAAGGTAGAATGACAAAGATTGAAAGAGAAGATATTCATATAATTACTAGACACAGTAATTGGTCAGAAAAGAGTATTGACAACGTTTTGAAAAAGAATATCTACAACGATAAAAAATCTTGGTATAAATTCCTTAGGCTTTTTTTCATTAGCCTAGGAGTAGGTTTTATAGTTGCGGGAATTATTTTCTTCTTTGCATACAATTGGGCTGACTTACATAAATTCATTAAAATTGGATTAATTGAAGGTTTAATTATTATTTTAATTTTGATAATACTACTCACAAAAATTAGCATAAATATAAAAAATATATTACTTACTGGTACATCAATATTAGTAGGTGTTTTATTTGCTGTTTTTGGACAAGTCTATCAAACTGGGGCAAATGCCTATGATTTTTTTCTAGGCTGGACAATATTTATCACAATTTGGGTTTTAGTTTCAAATTATGCCCCATTATGGCTTCTCTTAGTAACTTTAATAAATACAACAATCTTATTATATTCACAGCAGGTAGCACATAGCTGGTCAGAAGTTTTTGTTTTTACTTTACTTTTCATCATCAATATATTATTCTTATCAACTATATTATTAGGAAAGAAATTTAATTATGAGATTGAGTCTCCAATTTGGCTTTCAAATATAATAGCATTAGCTTCTGTATTTTTTAGTACAGTAGGCATTGTAGTTGGTATTTTTGACAAAAACCAAACATCTTTCTTTCTGTTATTTATAGCTACATCAATACTCTATATTGCTGGAATTAAATATGGATTAAAAGTAAAAAGTAGTTTTTATCTTTCTATAATTCCTTTTAGTATAATTGTTATTATTTCTGCTTTCTTTATAAATTTATCTGATGATGCAGGTATGTTTTTCTTTATCTGCTTTTTTATTATTGGAAGTATAACGCTTGTAATTAAAAATTTAATTGATCTTCAAAAGAAATGGATAAATTAACTAGGAAAAAGGCTCTATTAGATAATGTTCGACTATCAGAAGGTGCTAAATTTGAATGTAACGAAAATGCTATTTTCGAAGAATACAATACTCAAGAAGAAAACAAATCCAGTTTAGTAATTAAAGTACTTTCAGTTTTCGGAGGTTTTTTAGCATCTCTAGCATTCCTTGGTTTTTTAGCAATTTCTGGACTTTATAACTCTGAATTTGGATTGTTAATATTTGGTTTAGGTTTTATAATTTCGGCTATTTGGCTTAATAAAGTCTATGATAGACTTATTATAGATACATTTAGTGTTTCAATATATTTAATAGGCTTTGCTTTGTTTGCTTTTGGTTTATCAGAAATGAAAGTTGATGAAAATATTATTGCATTATTAATAAGTTTTATAGCACTTAGTTCTTTGTTTATTTCACAAAATTTTATTTTGTCATTTATTTCAGTACTTGTTATTAGTAGTAGTCTTATATTTCTAATAATATATAATAATTCATATGATTTAATACATTTATATATTTCTATTAATACTTTAGTGGTAACATATTTTTTTTTAAATGAAGCAAAAATAATCTCATCAGATAACAGGTTATCTATGCTTTATAACCCAGTTAGAATTGGTTTGGTTATTTCTTTGTTATTTGGTCTTATTTCAGTTGGTAAAAAACATTTAATACCAATATCTCAAAGTCATATTTGGCTATCGTCAATTGTAATTATTTTAGTTACTATGTATTTAGTTTATACAATCGTAAAAATAAACGAAATAAAAACTATTAAAAGCAAAATGATGATTTATATATTAAGTGCATTAATACTAGCGTCAACAATATTTTCTCCCTCAATTTCAGGGGGAATTCTGATTGTATTATTAAGTTTTTTAGTAAATTATAAAAGAGGGTTGGCTATAGGAATAATTTCAATCATTTATTTTATCGCACAGTATTATTATGACTTAAATTTCACATTGCTAACCAAGTCAATAATCTTATTTATATCTGGAATTATATTTCTGTTATTCTATTTATTCACTATTAAAAATTTAAATCCCAATGAAAAAATATAAGTGGATAATCATTCTAATTAATCTTATCATGTTACTTGGATTTTTTAATAACTCTATATTTCAAAAAGAAGAGTTAATAACTGACGGTCAACTTGTTTTATTAGAATTAGCGCCTGTTGACCCTCGTTCATTAATGCAAGGGGATTATATGAGATTAAGATATGCTATTTCAAGTAGTATTAATTCTGATAGTATTTCTAAAAGAGGGTTCTGTGTTGTCAAATTGGAAGAGAATGGAGTTGCCAAAAAAGTTCGAATTCAAGAAAATAAAATGCCAATCAATGATAATGAGTTTCTTATAGAGTATACTTCAAAGAAATGGAGTAATATAAATATAGGTGCAGAGTCTTATTTTTTTGAAGAAGGTGAAGCAGACAAGTATGAAAAAGCGAAATATGGAGGGATAAAAGTAGATAGTCAGGGAAATAGTCTTTTGATTGGTTTGTATGATGAACAACTAAAAAGAATAGAATAAACTTAGCTTAGCAATGGTTATCCTTAATGTAAGTTTTGTTATTTATTTTAAAGTAAATAAATATTCCCAAATTTAAAGGGAAACAGAAAGTGAAGTATATTTTAATCTCTTACTAAACATGGTAAAACCATTGAAAAAAATAACAAATGGTAAATATATACTACAATGAGTTTGAGTAATCGCTAAACCTGATAACTATTCATTTCAGAGCTAGCTAAAGAAAAAAGTAAATTTATTACTTATAACTTCTCACAACCTTCAAAATTATTAACGATAATTTTCCACAAAAAAAGAAAAGAAGTAACCATAAAGAATACTTCTTTTCTAATAACTAACCAAACGAATTTCAAAAATGAAATTCAAAACTACACTATAAAAATAGTATAAGATTAGTGTTGTTAATTAGTGTTTTAGATGAAATGATAATAAGTTGCGGTAAGTGGTAAGGTTTTGTCTATGTGTTTATAAAACAGATAGTTATTTTTTGTGTAATTTACCTTAGTAAATGAGTAATAGATGAGAAATAGATGAGAAATTGTATTGTATGAGTAAACAGTGTTATAAGAAATATATGAAGAAATGAATAAAAACAAGTAGAACGAAAAAGAAAAGAAGTAGTCCCCCCGGATAACTTCTTTTTCTTGTCCGTCCTATGTTAAAAATATATAGCTAAAATTATTCTTTTAACCGAATCAAAATAACGGACAATATATTAAAATATGAATACTTAAAATCCCTGAATTCTAACTAATGGAAAACCATTAGTAAATTACGCAAAAAGTTAATAGATAAAAGAAAAGAAGTAGTCCCCCACGGAATACTTCTTTTACTTAACCAAACTATTACTAAAAATGAAAAATTAAATTTTTAAACTATACAGTAAATATACTTTATGATAAAAATAAATTAATTGAATATTTGATGAAGTAAGTATAAGTATCGATAAAAGGAATGTTTTTAAAGTTAAAATGAAAAAAGGATTAATTAAGTGCTTTTACAAAGTTCTAGTTAATTGTTAAACATCTTATAAAGGGAGAGGATTTTTTATCTACCATTTTTTTGAGATATGACTACGGAATTTAATGTATGCTAAAACAATTTTTTAATAGTATTTAACTAGGTTTATGATGTAGTTTACATTGTTTAAAGTGAAATATTTTTTATAGTTTGTTATTGTAGTGATGTATTGGTAAACAATGTTTCTAATAATATTGAATGAGCTATAATATTATAAAAAAGAAAGCTAGTTTAAAATAAACTAGCTTACCGTTCTTTATTAAGGATCCCCTTATAAATCCTGAATAATATGAAGTAAAATTAAGTAAAAAGCTAATAATAAAGAATAAGGGATTGCCCTTGAAATTTTACTAGGGTAAACCATTAAGTTGTCAGGGAAAACCATTAGTGGAGTATTTAATGGTAAAATAAAATTGAAACAAGAGAAGGTAAAAAAAGCGAACACTAAGTTCGCTTTAATAAAATATGGTTATTCACATTGACGTAAATTACATCCTAAAGCTCCTTTTCTAGCACAAGGAGGGCAGTATATAACTCCACCGTTAATTGTTTTTTGTTCTGCCTTATTTAAAGCTGTTCCTAAAGTTGAAATGTTTTTTAGCATTATAAAATAATTTAAATTAATTTTTTAAAGTTAATTTCTTTAAAATCAAATGTGAATATTTAAACTATAAACATAGTAAGGATAAACCTTACTTTTCGGGCTAAATACTATCAAGAGAGCAATTAATCATTATGGGGAATTTATTTAAAAAAAGTATTAATAAAAAATACCCACCATTATAGTGGGCATTATAAGGGGATGTTAAAATAAAAATAGATATTATTTATCATCCCATTACAAAAATGTAATACCTAAATATACAAAATTAAATTTAAATAAGAGAAAAAGTAGTATAAAAAAATGCTGGCCTATTCAAAATGTTAGACCAGCATAAGTTAAAACCGTCCCCACGGATCTAAAAAATCTTTTTTATAATATACAAAATTAAATTTAAATAATTGAGTTAGATAATCAATTTATCTAGGAGTTTTAGAAACATCCTAAACCTTATTAGATATTAGCTTTTTTTCTTTTATATAACCCCAAATTAAACTAGCACCACAAATAAAACCAATAATACTAGTACTTGTTTCGTTGCCTGAAATAACATGATAACCGCAAAAGATTAAACCTACAATACCGATAAATAGTAAAAAATAATTAGCTTTCATATAACTTATGTTTTAATAATAAGTAGCTAAAAATAATTTTTTGTTACAAAAAAAATAATATGAGTAAAATTTATAGTGAATATTTTGGTGTAAAATAATATTTAAATAAAAAAATAAGCTTCCGAAGAAGCTTATTTGTGTTAATCTCATAAAACTTCTTTACCCCTAAATTTATTTTATGAAGTTGTATAACAGTTTAAAATAAGTTAACCCTAAAAAAAATCTAAAAAAATAAGTAATCACTTTCAGAATGCTTTGTTTTAGATCTAATCAATTTATTTCAAAAATAACTTAAGATTGAAGTAAGTATACAGTTTAGTTTTTATTTAGTAGTAAAGTATATAAATTTAAAAAAGCTCCCGAGGGAGCTTTGCTTTATTAACTACATAAAATTAGATTTATATTCTTAAAACCTTTTATGAATAAGTAGAACAATTAAAGTTTAATATACCCTAATAATAACTGTACGAGTATTTGAAATGTACAGTTATAAAAAAGTGAACCGAAAGTTTACTTACATTTTATAAACAAACAGAGTCCATAGGTAAAGCACATAATATTCCCCATTCTCCACCACATCTTAAACATTCCTCTTTTGTAGTTGGCCAAAAACCACCGTTAATTGTTTTTTGATCTGATTTTTTTAAGATAGAACCTAATTTTGATACATTTTTAAACATAATTAAATAATTTAAAGTTAATTTCTTAAAAATAGTTTCTTAAAAATTAAAAGAATAAAAATGAACCTTACAATAAGTAATGCTAAACCTTACTTTTTTCTCTACAAAAAAAAATATTTATTAATAAAGTAAATAGTAACTTTAGATAAAATTTTAAGAAACTTAAATTAAGTTATAAAGCGTATATGACACAAGAATTATATCAAAATGCAATCAAATTTGCTGGAGAAAAACACTGTAATCAAAAAGTGCCAGGAACTAATTCTAATTATCTTTTACATCTTTCAAATGTAGCGATGGAAATATTAGTTGCTTATAATTTTAAAAGTAATTTTGATATTAATTATGCAATTCAAGTAGCTTTGCTTCATGATACGATTGAGGATACAGATACTAAATTTGAAGAATTAAAGGATAAATTTGGAGAGTCAATAGCAAATGCTGTTCAAGCGTTGAGTAAAAATGAAGATATAGCTTTAAAAGAAGATAGAATGCTTGATAGTTTAATGCGTATAAATAAGCAGGAAAAAGAAGTTGGAATGGTTAAGATTGCTGATAGAATAACAAATTTACAAAAACCACCAATACACTGGAGTAAAGAAAAAATAATTAAATATTGTGAAGAAGCCAAATTGATATCAATTACACTTAATAATAAAAATGATTATTTAAATAAAAGGTTAGAAAGTAAGATAAAGGAATATGAAAGTTTATTTAATAGTTTTTAATATTTAAAAAATATATACTTTCTTGTAAGTATGTAAACCAATGTTGTATTAGTAAATAATTAAAAATAACACCTATAATGAAAACTTCTTTTTTAGCTAAATGTTTTCCTGTACTTGAAAAAGAACTTTTGAATGAAGTTGAAGAACATTCAATTTTAAAAAGTTTTAAAGCAGGTGATTTTGTTGTTAAGCAAGGAAGGTTAATACGTTTTTTGCCTATAGTTTTAAGTGGTAATATTAAAGTGTTTAGTAATGAAGATTCTATACAGTTTCTTTTATATTATATTTCATCAGGAGAAACTTGTATTTATAGTTTTGCTCATATATCAAGTAAAGAACTAGCAGGGTTTTCAGCTATTGCAGAACTAGATAGTGAATTATTATTACTTCCAATTGATAAGGTTAATAAGTGGTTAAAAAAATATCCATCCTTTGGTAATCTAGTACTGTCTGATTATAAGAGACATTATAAAGATTTATTAAATACAACAAAACAAGTACTATGTTATAATTTAGAGGAAAGGTTATTAAATTATTTAAAAAATAAAGTACAAATTAAAGCATCGAATGTTTTAAGTGTTTCCCATCAAGAAGTTGCTGATGATTTAGGTACTTCAAGAGAGGTAATTACAAGGTTATTGAAAAAATTAAGTATTGCTAATAAAGTACTTCAAGAGGGAAGAAAAATAAAAGTTTTGTAAAGTGACAGAAGTCACTGTTTTTGGATATTATGAGTTATAGCTTTGTTTTATATTTAAAAATAAAATAATGTTAGATAAAACACAATTAATACCAGAAAACACGTTAATCACCAATTCACCTGAAGAAGGAAGAGCTTTAGCTGTAAAAATAGCAAGGTTAACTATTAAAATAACTCAACCTAATGCTGAGGTAAGAGATCAATTACGTCCAGTATATGCAAATGATGCCGCAATGTTAATAGCTATCGGTCAAACTGTAGCGTTAGAATTTTCTACTATATCTAAAGCAAATAATTATTGGAGATAATAAAAAATATTAGATTGATATTATATAATAAAAAGCAGCACTTATTGAGTGCTGTTTTTTGTAAAAATAAGTTTAATATAAAAGAAGAAGTACCCCTTCAAAAATACTTCTTCTTTCCAACTAATTTAAACTAACTAAAAATGAAATTACTTAAAACTTCATCATAAAGATACTTTAAAACAAAAGTTTAAATTAAAAAAAATAGTTGAATAGAACTTAACTGTAGATGAATGGTATTTAATAAAAAAGCTGGCCTATTAAATAATATAATAGACCAACAAACCTTAAGCCCGTCCCCACGGGTCTTAAAAACTATCGTTAAAGATAAAAACGTGTTTATCTTCTTTTTATTTGTAAGACTCTAAAAAAATAAAAAAGTCACATAAAGAACTCTATAGTAAGCTAAATAAATCAGAGTAAATTAAGAGGAGAGTTATTGTTGTTTTTATTAAAAGGTAGGATAACATGTTGCTTTAAAAAAAGAAAGGAGCTTATAAAGCTCCCTTCTAAACAATAATTAAAACCCTTCTAAAAATTTAACGATTATTGTTTTTAAAGAGTGCAAATATTGTATAAATCAAGAAATTTTAAAATAGGTAAAAACCCTGAATTTTTACTAAGGGTAAACCATTAGAAAACTCAGTGTTTTAGAGAGGTTTAGAAGGTTTTTTGATATTGTAAATAACTTAAAAATGTAAATATTAATAAAAATATTATTTTTTTATTATAAAGCTAATGAGTAAGATAAAAAACATAGAAATCGCTAATTATTTAATAGAAATAATTGTAATTTAGTAGTGTCTTGTAAAACAAAAAAACTCCTCTGAATATTTCTTTTCTGGTAACTATTTTTTTCTAAAAATTAAAAACTAACTTTTAAATTATATAACAATTATAACTTAATTCAGTAGAAAGCAATTTATGTATTAGATGAAGTATGTCTATGTTTATTTAAAAAATATTTTAGTGTAAGTAAAAAAACAGGTTTTATCCTGCTTTTTTTAATATTATTAATTACCTACAAGACCACGAACGTGTAGATGGATTATATTTTGCTTTTAATGGATAAGGACAAAGTGGTGCTTTTCCTCCGTTAATTGATGTTTGTTCTGTTTTGTTTAAAGTAGTACCTAATTTTGAAATGTTTTTTAACATAGTATTAAATTTTATATTATTTAATAAGCAAGTTAAAATTGATTTTTGAAAAATAATCTGAAATATTTCCGAGTTCTATGAAATAACTTCTAGAGGTAACAAAAAAGAAAAATAACTAGCTAAAACTGTTTCATAACTTCACTAAAGAAGATAAGCTTATATAAATTTATATTCTTCAGGATTATTAGACATTTTGTTGTAGCAATAACGATCAATAGTTATTTCGAATTTAAGTTTAGGAAATTTAACATCATATTTATTTCCGTACGATTTGATAAGCTTTACTAATGTTGGTTTTGATTTCATAATTATAGATTTTATTCTTTTAAAATACTTTATAAAATCAATAAAATAATCAAAAATTAGATAATTACATGGAGAAGTTAAGGTGAGTTGTAAGTAGCTTTAGATATATAGATTGGTTATATATTCTTTTAAGAAAAGAAAGATAGTTAAAGTAAACTACAGGAGAACTTTTTAACCCCAGTAGTTTACTTTTATTTACATTATAATAAAATACAACCACCCCAAGAATAACATCTACAAGGTTCTCTTAATACATATCCATTAGGTAATGTTCTACAACAAGTTGAATTTCCACATTGAGTCCAATTACCACCATTAATAGATTTTTGTTCACTTTTGTTTAAAGTTGTTCCAAGATTTGAAATTTTTTTTAACATGATGTTTATTTTAAGTTGTTTAAAATTAATGTTTTAAGATGTTTTTTTTGAAATAGTAACCTTACTAAAAGTAAGGTTATTCCTTACTTTTAGTAAGGTTACTTAGATTATGATAGCGCCCTAGTTTAAATAATAAGAAAGTTAGTGAACCTTTCGTTTTAGAAAATAAAAAAGGAATTAAAAAAAGGAGTATAAATAATCGTATTCGAGTATTTAATTTAAATTTACATTATAATTGCTTTAAAATGATATTAAACACTATGAACTTTTTTTGTAAAACATTTATGCTTATAAGTTTTACATGTTTATTTTTCGCCTGTAGTTTTGAGAAAAGAAAAAAAAACACAGAGATAACTTCAGATACTCTTAAACTTCAGAAAGTTGATGATTTTTTTTTAAATGAAAACAAATCTGTAAATGGAATAAAGTTTAAAGTAGACAATGTATTAAAGAATGACACCCTTCTTGAAACATTTCCAGCTAAAAAAGTTGTAGCAAATTTTATAAGAAAACAAATTACTTATTTCCCAGATAGTAATGATACTCAATTAAAGTTGGTTCCAATAAGTGGTAATGGGCTTATTAACACTATAAATATATGTTATGGACAGCATAGACCGTTAGTATTATCTCCAGATGTTATATGGATGACAATAGCTCAAGGGGTTTCAACACATATAAATAAAGAATTTAAACAATTAGATGTTAAATTATTTAAGAAAAATAAGCCTAAGGTTCTAAAAGTTAGAAACGACTCTTTAGAGTATGGAGTAAAACATTGGAAAAGTTTAATAACTAGCTTAACAAATTCAACAAGAAAATACACAAAAGAAGATATGTTTTCTTTTTTAGCTCCCAAATTTTCTACCACAACAGAAAATATTCATATAGCTTATCAAGCTAATATTTTATATGGATATAAAAAGGCTTTTACATACTTAGGTGAAGGAGGTTGCGGCATTCCTTATATAACCCTAACGGGAACTAAATCTGATTGGATAAAAATAAAAGAAAGTTTATCAAACTTAGATGATTTAGAATTAGGTTTTTGGCGTAAAGAACTAGAACTTATTCTAGATGAGTTTATAGCAGTCTATACTAATACTATGAACGAAAAATTTTGGAGAAATATTTATAAAGAATATTTAGATTATGGTGAGTTCTCTATTTCTGGATGGATCATTAAACTTTATCCTTATATAGAAGTTTTAGGAGCAGGTGTTTACGATAAGGAATTAGGAATGATGAAGGTTGAACATAGGTTTTTAAAAAATGAATACGTAGTTGGTGATAAATACTTATACTCAAAATTAAATATTGATGTTTTTCCAAATTATAAAAGTGAAGCGAATATTATTTGGGAAAATCACCTAAAAAATGAAAGAACTAAACTATTTCTTTACTCTGGAATTATGGGAGCAAAGCAATATGTAGATGGTTCATTAATGCCATGGGTTACTTGGGCTATTTCTAAAGAAAATGAAAAAGAACCTGCCTTATTAAGGTCACAAAGTAATGAAGTCATTCATAGAGACCCTAAATGGATACCACATATATATGAGAATGATTCTACAGTTATTCAAAAAGCAATATATCCTATAAAAAAAGATTTTCAGTTTGAAGAGGGACTCACTCATTTTAGGAAACAAGTATCAAAAATAGTTTATCCTAATTATAGTCAGAAAGGTGACACATTAACTTTTTATATATTATCAAATGGAAAACCAATTATTATAACGGATAATAAAAAATTAGAGTTAAAAGTACAAACTTGGTTAAATGAAAAAGGTGTTAAGTGGAATCCGGCAAAGGTGAAGCTATCTGAGGCAGTTATGTTTAAAGAAGAAGTAGACTCAACTAAATTAGTTAGCGTAAATAGTAAAATTAAAATAGTAATAGAGAAAAATTGAAAATTTTCCAATAGTATATTAAAAATGAATTCAAAAACATCCATATTACTATCTATTTTTAAAGGTATAAATTTTTCTGTTGATGAAATAAGCACTGTTGAACGTAAATTTGAA
Organism: Tenacibaculum sp. MAR_2010_89; assembly: GCF_900105985.1. Lineage (NCBI taxonomy): Bacteria > Pseudomonadati > Bacteroidota > Flavobacteriia > Flavobacteriales > Flavobacteriaceae > Tenacibaculum > Tenacibaculum sp. MAR_2010_89. The sequence continues at coordinate 2,107,029 of NZ_FNUB01000005.1, forward strand.
AAAATCATTATAAAAAAGGGAGACAGACTTTTAAATTCTGGAAAAACAGTAGGTAATCAATATTATATTTATAGCGGTTGTTTAAGAGCTTATTTTATAGGTAAAGATGGTAAAGAGCATACTATACAATTCGCTATTGAAGACTGGTGGATAAGTGATTATACAGCTTTTTTTACAACTTCAAAAGCAATTATGACTATAGATTGCATCCAGGATGCAGTTGTATATAAGATATCTAAAGAGTCAATGGAAAGTTTATATACAGTTATACCAAAATTAGAAACTTTTTTTAGAAGGAAAATGGAAGGAGCTTTTTCTAGTTTTCAAAAAAGAATACTTGGTGCTTTATCTCAAACAGCAAAAGAAAGGTATATTACTTTTGTTAAAACATACCCAAATATAGAAATAAGTGTAAAAAATTACCACATAGCTTCCTATTTAGGAATAACAACAGAAAGTTTAAGTAGAATTAGAAAAGAAATTGCTGAAAAATAGTTTTCTTACCATACATCAATTATTTTAAGTCTTAAGTATTATAGTTTTGTTTAAGTATCAACTTGAGTATATATAAATATTCTCCTGCGATACAATGATCATTAAATAAAATAATTTACTCAGACAAAAAGTAGAAAAAATGAAAAAAGTATTATTTGTATTAACTAGTCATGATGAACTTGGGACTACTGGTGAAAAAACTGGATTTTGGATAGAAGAGTTTGCAGCTCCCTATTATTTTTTTAAAGATAATAATGTTGAGGTTATTTTGGCATCACCTAAAGGAGGGCAACCACCAATAGATCCAAAAAGTGAATTGCCAGATTTTCAAACTGCATCCACAATTAGGTTTTATAAAGATGAAGAAACAAAAGAGATTGTATCAAAAACAATAAAATTAAACACAGTTGATCAAGCAGATTATGATGCTGTATTTTATCCAGGAGGGCATGGTCCTTTATGGGATTTAGTAGAAGACAAAGATTCAATTTTACTTATTGAATCATTCATAAAAAATAATAAACCGGTAGGAGCTGTTTGTCATGCACCAGCTATTTTTAAACATACAAAAAATGAAGAGGGAACTCCGTTAGTAAAAGGGAAAAAGGTTACTGGATTTTCTAATACTGAAGAGGAAGCTGTGCAATTAACAAACGTGGTTCCGTTTTTAGTAGAAAATATGCTAAAAGAAAATGGAGCAATATTTTCTAAAGGTGATGATTGGGCACCTTATGTTTTAGAAGATGAATTATTAATTACTGGTCAAAATCCTGCATCTTCTGAATTAGTGGCTGAAATTTTATTAAAAAAACTGAAATAAAACTACATAAAACATGATAAGAGCGATTTGAATTTTTATCCAGGTCGCTTTTTTATTAGTATGCTTTTTATAAATAAAAAAGAAAAGAAGTAACCCTTCAAAATTACTCCTTCTCTCAAACTAATTTAAACTTACTAAAAATGAAATTATTTAAAACTTCTACATAAAAGTAATTTAAAGAAAGAGTTTTGTTGAATTAAATTAGTTGAATAGAATGTATCTATAGATAAACGGTATTTGAGATTTTATAGTAAAACAACTAAAATAAGTTTTATAAAAAAAGAAAGAAGTATTCTTGCGAAGACTTCTTTCCTAACTAACCAAACATTTTCCAAAAAATGAAAAATCAAATTTTAAACTACACTGTAAATATAATTTAAGAACTAAGTAAGTTGTCTGATTATTAGTTGAATAGGTGTTATGTTTCGATAAGTAGTATTAAAACACCATTGAATTGAAAAAAATAGAAAAAGAAACTTTAAGTTAGGATATCAAAAAATAAAGGAACTCATAGTATGAGTTCCTTTTTATTTAAGTGATAGTAAATTAACCCTTCAAAAATTAAAATCTATCCTTTCAATTCTAGTATGCTTAGTCGTTAGTTAATAGCAATCATTACAAATAAAAAAAATATTTTTTAAGTTATAAACTTTTTTTATTTTTCATTATTAAATATTTCTTTAACAGCTACTTGATATTTTTTTTGATTCCCTGCTTTTTTTATTTTCTTGTAAGTTTTTCTTGGGTCAGAAAAAGATTTAGAAAAGTATTCCCAAAAACCGAGCATTTTCATTTTAATAGGAGTAGGACCAGACAATGCCTCGTCGTATTGTTGATAAATTTCATTATGAAAAGCTTCAAAACGTTGCCATCTATCAGTAGGATATTCTGTAGTGTTATCTTTTATCATTTGTGGTAAAAACGGATCAGCAATTAAACCTCGTCCAATCATAAAATGAGTAATGCTAGGAAAACGTTCTGTCATTAACTTGAATCCTTCTACAGAAGTAATATCGCCATTATAGTATAATTGATGTTTTGAAGTATCAATACATTTTTGAAAAGCGTCTAAATCAACTCCACCTTTATATAATTGCTTTCCTATTCGTGCATGAATGGCTACATTTTTAAGAGGATATTTATCTAAAGTAGGGAATGCGTGTAGAATTTCTTCGCTATTTTCATATCCCATTCGCATTTTCATAGAAACTAAAATATCAGTTTCATTATGTGCTTTAGATAAAACTTCATCAATTCTTGCTGGGTTACAAATTAAACCAGATCCCATTCCTGATTTTGTAACCATTGGATAGGGGCACCCCAAATTCCAATTTAATTCTTTGTAACCAAGACTTTGTACATATTTAGCTACAAATAAAAATTCATCAGGATCATTTGTTATTACCTGTGGTATAACCGTTAAAGTTGTGTTATTTTCAGGTTGTAAATCACGTTCATAACTTGATTTTATTTTAAATTTCCCATTTAAACGAATATAAGGGGCATAAAAAGTATCAATACCACCAAAATATTTGTTTTGTGCATTTCTAAAACGGAAATCTGTAAAACCTTGTAAAGGTGATGAAAGTAAGGTAAAACTCATAGTAAATTCAAAGCTGCAAATATAGCAGACTTATCTGTGATATTTTAACTATAAACTTTATACTTTTGATATGTATAAATTGTAAAAGAAAAGTGGTGTTAGTTTTTTTTAAAAAACATAAAATAAAAATAATTAGTAGTGCTATTTTATTAGTTCTATATTATTTCTGTTTACCCGAAAAACTATTTGAAGATCCTACTTCAACAGTTGTTATTGCAAAAAATAAAGAATTGCTAGGTGCACTTATAGCTGATGATGGACAATGGAGGTTTCCAGAGTTAGATTCTATTCCTAAAAAATTTGAACAATGTATTTTACAATTTGAGGATGCTCATTTTTATAAACACTTTGGTTTCAATCCAGTTTCTCTTGCAAAGGCATTAAAAGAGAATATTAAAGCTAAAAGAGTTGTTAGAGGAGGAAGTACTATTACTCAACAAGTAATTCGTTTGTCGCGTAAAAATAAAAGACGATCTTATATTGAAAAATTAAAGGAATTAATTTATGCAACTCGTTTAGAGTTTAGAATTTCAAAAAAAGAAATATTAAAGTTATATGCGTCACATGCACCTTTTGGAGGAAATGTTGTAGGCTTAGAAATGGCTTCTTGGCGTTATTTTGGGCTACAACCTAACCAACTGTCTTGGGCTGAAAGTGCTACTTTAGCAGTGTTGCCTAATGCACCATCATTGATATATCCAGGTAAAAATCAATTAAAATTAAAAAAGAAACGAAACAGGCTATTAAATAAACTTTACAAAAAAAAAATAATTGATAAAACTACTTATGAATTAGCTTTAGAAGAAGAGTTACCTCAAAAACCCTTTCCTCTTCCTTCTATTGCTCCTCATTTTGTTCAAGAAGTAGGAAAGGAACTCAAAGGAAAACATATAAAAAGTACCATAGATTTTCATTTACAAAAACGTGTAAATTATTTAGTAAAACAACATTACGAACGACAAAAGCAGAATGAAGTTTTTAATATTGCTGTACTAGTATTAGACGTTGAAACTAGAAAAGTATTGAGCTACATAGGGAATTCTCCAACTAATAAAAAACATCAAAAAGATGTAAATAATGTGATTTCTCCAAGAAGTACAGGTAGTACTTTAAAGCCTTTTTTATATGCGCAAATGCTTCAATCAGGAAATTTACTTCCTACTCAATTAATACCTGATGTTCCAACAGAAATTGCAGGCTATACACCAAAAAACTTTGACCTGACTTTTGATGGAGCAGTTCCAGCCAACGAAGCATTAACTCGTTCGCTGAATATTCCTGCCGTACGTATGTTACAGTCGTATGGATTGGAAAAATTCAGAGAAGATTTAAAAGAGTATCAGATAAAGCATATTAATAAATCAGCTGATTATTATGGGTTATCTTTAATTTTAGGTGGAGCAGAGGCTAGCTTATGGGATTTGTGTAAAACCTTTGCAAGTTATTCAGGTATTGTTAATCATTATGAAAAATTGGGACATAAATATTATGAAAATGAATTTATAGAGCCTATTTTTATAGAGTTGAATGAGGTTAATTTTGGAGCTACAACTGAGAAATACAATAAAATAGATGCAGGCACCGCTTTTTTAACACTAAATACCTTAACTGAAGTAAATAGACCATTTACAGATCAAGCATGGAAATATTTTGATTCTTCTCAAAAAATAGGATGGAAAACTGGTACTAGTTTTGGTAATAAAGATGCATGGGCTATAGGAACTAATTCAAAGTATGTTGTAGGTGTTTGGGTAGGTAATTCTGATGGGGAAGGAAGGCCAGATTTAACAGGTGTAGGTAGTGCTGCTCCATTAATGTTTGATGTTTTTGATGTTTTACCAAAGTCAAATTGGTTTTTAGCCCCTTATGAAAACTTGGTTGAAGAAAGTATTTGTGAAAAAAGTGGTTATTTAGCATTACCAATATGTAATTCAATTATTAAAAGAGTCCAAAAAAATGGAGTACGAGCTAAATCATGCCCATATCATAAGCAAATAACTATTGATCAAACTGAAAAATTTAGAGTAAATTCAAATTGCGAATCTGTTACTAGTATAAAAAATAAAACATGGTTCATATTGCCTCCATTAATGGCACATTATTACCAGCAAAAAAATGCTAATTATAGAGTATTACCAAGTTATAGAAGTGATTGTGTTATTTTAGATTCCAATACAATGGACTTTGTTTTTCCAACAAAACAATATTCAAAAATCTCATTAACAAAATCTGAGGATACTAAAACAAACCCACTAATACTTAAATTAACTCACGCAAATGCAGAAGCTAAAGTTTATTGGTATTTAAATAATGTGTTCATAGGAGAAACAAAAGAATACCACGAGCAAGCTATAAACCCTAAAGAAAAAGGAGTCTATAAAATTACTGTAATAGACGATTTAGGAAATGAAAGAAAGAGAACTATAGAACTGCTATAGGCTCTTCCTTATGAATAACATCTTTTAAACGAATTCCAAAATTAGCTAGTTGTTTAATTTCTTTAACACCAGCTAAACGTTCTTTACCGATAATTAGTAGTCCATTTTTACTACCTTCAATATGATAATAATTATTACTTTCAAAAAATAAAATTAATTCATCAGTGAAAAAACTTCTTATGTCAAATTGGTTTTTTCCAGATAAATAAAAACGCCTAGAAAAATCAGGGTGGTCTTCAATATCAATATCTTTAAAGCCTGCAAAATGATAGATGTATTCGAAAATTCCTTCCCTATCTAAAGTAAACTCAGGAACTTTTTCATCTATACTAATATAAAACATTGTTGCCTTAATAATTTGCTTAGCGATTAATTCTCCTTCAGAAAATTCAACATCAAATAAAGCACAATTTTCATTTGATAAAATGTTAGATACTTTATTAATTTGGCGTGTTTTAAAATATCCAAATTCTGGGATTTCAGTAACTTCTTTTGGAGTGGTTTTATAACTCCAACCTAACTCTTTACTAATTTTAGAAACTGATTTTTGGCGTTTTGTTAAAACAGTTTTTTTCGATTTATCAATTAAATTTGTTGGTATGTTTTTACGTAAAGCAAATGGATGTTCACTTCCAGTTTTGTAACCATCTAAACCAATAATTTCAAAGTATCCGCCTTTTCGTTTAAAAGTCTCAATGTAGTTGTTCATATTTTCCATAATTGAATGGTCAACAAAATCACATAAAGAGAAATCTACAATAGCATCTTCATGTTCAGGTATTTGGTTTAGCTTAGATTTTAAACGAGTATAGTTTAAAAAGCTTGAGAAATTTTCAACTGAAACGTAATATTTACCATCTTCAGTAAACATTAAAACATTTGGCTTTAATAAGTTTCTAATGAAAAACATGAAACTTTTATTAATAATTACATGAATAATAAAGGTAGAAAATATACCAACAAGGATTCCTGTAATTAAATTGGTAGTAATAGTGGTAAATAATGTAATTAAGAATATAATTAATTGCTCTTTTCCTATTTTAAATACTTTTTTAATATTTTCAGGTGAGGCTAATTTGTAACCTGTATAAACTAAAATAGCTGCAAGAGCAGGTAATGGTATTTTACGTAACTCTGAAGCAAATAGTAAAATAAAAGCAACTAAAAAAGATGCATGAAAAAAGTTAGCAGAACGATTACTCCCTTTGTTGTTAACATTTACTGAGCTACGAGCAATAACTGTAACCACATTTAAACCACCTAGAAAACCACTGATTACCGTAGCTAATCCTAAAGCTCTAATATCTTTATTTACATTTGAACGTCTTTTTAAAGGGTCTAGTTTATCAACTGCTTTTATACTTAATAAACTTTCAATACTAGCAATTAAAGTAATTGCAATAACAGCATTAATAAATTCAAAATCGTATACTTTTCCAAAATCAGGGAAAGCAAAGCTAGAAAGTACATTATCAGGTAAGTTTATTAATAAACTTTTATCTATTGGATATGTTGAAGGTGATACCATATCAAAGTAATAATACATACCAACACTTAAAACAACAATCCACATAGGAGCAGGGATTAATTGAAAGTATTTATTACGTATTTTACTATAAAATATCATTATAAGTAAACTTATAACACCAACCATTCCAGCATAAAAAACACTTTGACTATCTGTTTTTGTAAAATTAACAATGCCTTCAGGTACTTGAAGTAACAAGTCAATAATACTACCCTTAGCATCCAGGTTACCAAACATAACATGTATTTGTTTGGCGAATATTCCTATACCAATTGCAGCTAACATTCCTTGGATGGCGGACGAAGGAAAAAAGTCTCCTAAAGAACCAAGTCTAAGGAAACCAAGGATAATCATGATAACTCCAGAAACTACAATAGCAGCTAATGTATATAAGAATCCTTGCTGCATATCACCAGCACCTAATGTTGTAATAGCAGCTAAAATAACAACAACTAAACCATTACCAGGACCAGTTATAGTAACATTAGATCCACCTAAAATAGCAACTACAGATCCACCAACTATTGCGGCTATAATTCCTGACATTGGTGGAGCACCAGAAGCTAAAGCTAATCCAAACCCCAAAGGAAGGGCTATTAATGAAACAACAAAACCTGCAAATATATTTTGAGGTAACTCTCCTAAAAATGTTTTAATATTATTCTTTCTTCCCATCTATATTATTTAACTATTAAAACATCGGTTGGTAATTCTGATAAGATATATTCTATATCATGAGGGAAAATTCTATGTAAAATCCCTGTTTTTTTTGGAGCATTCATTATAAGTAAATCAGCTCTTTTAACTTTAGCATAATGCCCAATAGAATATCCTCTTCTACCGAAAATACTTTGCGTTTTTACATTTATATCTTTAATATCTATAGTTTTAAGTATGTTTTTTACACGTAAATCTTCTCTGTTTTTTAACTGTTCTTTTACTTCAGTTGCTTTGAGAAGTGTTTTATCATCACTTACTGTTACGTTTAATTCGTTTTGACTAATTTCTTCTACAATGGTAACTCTTTTACAATCTAAATTTTTTGAAATAGTAAAAGCTGTTTTAATAGTTTCTTCTGTGTCTTCATCCTGTAAACCATTAACAACAATATGTTTACAAGGAACACGTTCAGTAGAAGGTTTTATTAAAAGTAAAACAGAACAAGGTGATTTTCTTGTTAGTTTTCGAGCGATAGATCCTACATAATATTTATAGATATTTTCTTTTTGTAAGGCTCCTAAAATAAGTAAATCTGCTTGCTGTTGAGTTGTGGTACTCAAAATAACATCTACTGGCTCTCCTTCTTGCCAAATAGTTGTAAATCCTTTTAGTAGCTTTGGTGCTTCAAAAAGCAACTTTTTTAATTGATTTTCTTTTTGAATTGATTTTTCACCAACATGAACACCTATCAATTCTGCTTTAAACATGTTCGCTAATCTGATAGCCTCTAGTAAATTGGCTTTTAAATTAGGAGAAAATGCAATACCTATAATAATTTTGTTAATCAAAATTGTAAATTTTAGACTTCGAATATAAAATTTTATTGTAGTTTTAGGAAACAAAACTATGAAACTTAAATTTAAACTATGATTGAATTAGCTGGGATTATAATTTTAGGGATTTTAGCACAATGGGTTGCATGGAAGTTTAAGATTCCTGCTATTTTACCTTTAATATTAATTGGATTGATTGTAGGGCCTATTGCGGCTCAGTTTTTTAATGAAGATGGTAGTAAATGGATTGAGCCAGTTTGGAATGGAGAAAAAGGATTATTTCCTGGAGATGGGCTGTATTATTTTGTTTCATTGGCTATTAGTATTATTCTTTTTGAAGGAGGATTAACGTTAAGAAGAGGGGAAATAAAGAATATTGGACCTGTTATTAGTAAGTTAATAACGCTAGGATCGGCAATTACATTTTTCGGAGCAGGGATTACTGCTCATTACATATTCAATTTAAATTGGAAACTTTCATTTTTGTTTTCAGGTTTAATTATTGTTACAGGACCAACGGTAATTACTCCTATTTTAAGAAATATACCTTTAAAGAAGGATGTTTCTGCTGTACTAAAATGGGAGGGAATATTAATTGATCCTATTGGAGCATTAGTTGCCGTATTGGTATTTGAGTTTATTAGTGTTGGAGGAGGAGCTGGATTTACTTTAACAGCTTTATTGGAGTTTTTAAAAATTTTATTATTTGGAACAACATTCGGATTTACATTTGCGCACGCTTTAATTTTCATAATTGATAAAAAATGGGTTCCACATTACTTGTTAAATGTAGTTTCATTATCAACTGTATTGTTAGTTTTTGTAGAGTCTGAATTGTTTGCGCATGAATCAGGCTTATTAGCTGTGGTAGTTATGGGAATGGTACTAGGAAATAGCAAGTTAAAAGATTTAAAAGAAATATTATATTTTAAAGAATCACTTAGTGTATTATTAATTTCTATATTATTTATTTTATTAGCTGCGAATATGGATTATAAAGAGCTAATGCTATTGTACGAGTGGAAAACATTATTACTTTTTGCATTAATAGTTTTTATAATAAGACCTTTAGCAGTGTTTTTAAGTACGCATAAATCTAATTTAAAAACAAATGAAAAGCTTTTTATTAGTTGGGTAGGACCAAGAGGTATAGTTGCAGCAGGTATTGCTTCTTTATTTGGATCTAAGTTAATGAAGCAAGGAGTAGACGGAGCTGAGTATATAACTCCGCTTGTTTTTATGGTTGTTTTAGGTACTGTATTGTTAAATGCAACTACTGCAAGATTGTTTGCTAAATTAGTAGGTGTGTTTTTAAAACGATCAAATGCAATAATGATAATAGGAGCATCTGAAGTAGCTAGATTAATAGCAAAGTATTTGCAAGAGAATGATAGAAGGGTAGTGATTATTGATTCTAACAGAGATAATATAGAAAAGGCTAATAATGAAGGATTAGAATCCTATGAAATTAATGTATATGACAATGAGCTTACTGATAACATAGAGTTAAATGACGTAGGTTATATGATAGCAATGACAGGAAGTGACTCAATAAATGAATATGCAATGTCAAATTTCTCGTCTATTTTTGGAGAGCAAGGTTCTTACCGTTTAGCTAACTCTAAAGAAGTAAATACAAAAGAATATGAAGATGAGGAAAAGTTATTTACCAAAGAAGATGATTATTTTAGTTTACTAGAGGCTATCAGAGAATTTCCTGAAGTTCATGAAACTCTTATTAAATCTAAGGAAGAGTATAAAACTGTACTAGGGAAAATCAATGAAGAACTGAAATCTATTCCTATTTTGGTAAAAAATAAATCAAATGAAATCTTATTAATTTCAGAGTTTGAAAAAAAGATTACATCTATGGAAAACTGGAGTTTAGTTTATGTAGGTAAAAATTTAGAATTCTAATTAAAAACTGATGTTTTAAATACCAAAATACTTTTAAAAATCTATATGTTTTTTATTCATTCAAAATACTTACTTTTATCTTTCAGAAAGTTTAGAATTTGCTTACACATTTAAAAATACATAATTACGCTTTAATCAATCAATTATCGATTGATTTCACCAAAGGGCTATCTATAATAACTGGTGAAACTGGAGCAGGGAAATCGATTTTATTAGGAGCTTTAGGTTTAGTAATGGGAAATCGAGCTGATTTGTCATCACTAAAAAATGCAGAAAAAAAATGTATTATTGAAGCTCAGTTCTTATTAGGTGGATACAATTTAGAATCCGTTTTTGAGGAATTAGATGTAGATTATGAAGAGGAAACAATTATAAGAAGAGAGATTTTACCATCTGGTAAATCTAGAGCTTTTGTAAATGATACTCCTGTAAATCTATCAGTTTTAACAGCTTTAAAAGTAAAATTGATAGATATACACTCTCAGCATCAAACTATACAGTTATCTGATATTAACTTTCAATTTTCAATTCTTGATGCTCTAGCTAAAAATCAAGCTAAAATAGCTTCTTATAAAAGAGGTTTACGTAAGTATAATGGATTAAAAAAAGAATTAAAAGAGTTAAAAGATCAGGCTCAAAAGTCAACTGAACAATACGAATATAATCTTCATTTATTTAATGAACTAGAAGAAGCAAACCTTAAAGTAGGAGAACAAAAAACTTTAGAAGAGAAGATTGAAAAACTTAATAATATTGAAGATATTAAGTTAAACTTATCTGAAGGTTTACAAATAACTGTTAATGAAGATTTAGGTATACAAACTCAATTACATTCTTTAGAAAGTAAGTTACAGAAAATAAGTTCTTTTTCAGCTGAATATGAAGAGTTAACTTCTAGAGTTTCAAGTATAAAAATTGAATTAGACGATATTGTAACTGAATTAGAATCTGCCAATGAACAAGTAGATTTTAATCCGAATGAAATAGAAGAACTAAACGATAGACTACAACTTATATATAACTTAGAAAAGAAACATGGTGTGGCTACGATTGAAGAATTACAAAAAATTCATGAATCATTATCAGAAAAAGTAGCACAAGTTGAAGGAGCGAGTGAAAATATAACTAAGAAGGAATCTGAAATTATAGCTGTAGCTGTTAAATTAGATGAAGTAGCTAGTTTAATTACTAAAGGAAGAAATAAAGGAATACCTAAGTTACAAAAAGAGTTAAAGTATTTATTAACTGAGTTAGGTATGCCAAATGCACAGTTTTTAATAGAAGTAAAACCAAGTGTAATTTATACAGTAAATGGTAAAGACGAATTAGTGTTTTTATTTTCAGCAAATAAAGGTGGTAATTTCGGTGAACTAAAAAAAGTAGCTTCTGGTGGTGAACTTTCCAGAATAATGCTTTCCATTAAAAAAATACTTTCAAGTAATATTCAATTGCCAACCATTATTTTTGATGAAATAGATACAGGTGTTTCTGGAGAAGTTTCAAATAAAATAGCAAAAATAATGAATGATATGGGTGAGAATATGCAAGTAATAACTATTACACATTTACCGCAAATAGCTTCACAAGGACAGCAACATTATAAAGTTTTTAAGGGAGAAGAAAAAGGGGTAACTACTTCAAATTTAAAACGCTTAAACTATGATGAAAGAGTTGCTGAAATAGCAGAAATGTTAAGCGGAAAAGATTTTTCTGAAAGTGCATTAACACATGCTAAAGAATTATTAGGATAATAATAATAAAAGTTTTTCATTGATTAGGTAAACTACTAATTTAAAGAAGAAATACTCAAATAACTAAAGAAAAGACTATAACAACACTATGTATAATTTATTAAAAGGTAAAAAAGGAATTATTTTTGGAGCTTTAAATGAACATTCAATAGCATGGAAAGTAGCAGAGAGAGCACATGAAGAAGGAGCTGAATTTGTTTTAACAAATGCTCCTATAGCAATGAGAATGGGAGAATTAAATACGTTGGCTGAAAAAACAGGATCACAAATTGTTCCAGCTGATGCAACTTCTATGGATGATTTAAATAATTTAGTAGAAAAATCTATGGAAATTTTAGGGGGTAAAATTGATTTTGTTTTACACTCTATAGGTATGTCGGTAAATGTGCGTAAAGGTCGCCATTATACTGATTCAAAATACGATTTTACAATGAAAGGGTTTGATGTTTCGGCATTATCTTTTCATAAAACAATGAATGTTTTGTACAACAAAAAAGCAATGAATGAATGGGGTAGTATTGTGGCTTTAACATATATGGCTGCTCAAAGAGTGTTCCCTGATTATAATGATATGGCTGATAATAAAGCATATTTAGAATCGATAGCTCGTAGTTTTGGGTATTTCTTTGGACGTGATCATAAAGTTAGAGTAAATACTGTATCACAATCTCCAACTCCAACTACAGCAGGAAGTGGTGTAAAAGGATTTGATGGGTTTATTTCTTATGCTGAAAAAATGTCACCATTAGGAAATGCAACAGCATTAGAATGTGCAGATTATACAATTTCATTATTTTCAGACTTAACAAAGAAAGTTACATTACAAAACTTATACCATGATGGAGGGTTTTCTAATATGGGAGTTAGTGATGCCGTAATGGATAAATTTGTTACAGAATAAAAGAATTTTTTTAAGAATTCATAAAAAAACATAAAATGCAAATCGTTAGATTTGCATTTTTTATTGAAACTAAAAGAGTATGGATCGTATTTTATTAATAGAGAAAGAGTTAGAAGGGTTAAGGTTAGAGTTAAGAGAGCATGAATTATATGCATCATTAAATACAATTGATGATGTAAAAGTATTTATGGAAGAACATGTTTTTGCTGTTTGGGATTTTATGTCATTATTGAAAGCCTTACAACAACAGCTAACTTGTACAAACTTACCTTGGATACCAGTTATTAATTCGACTGCAGCTCGTTTTATTAATGGAATAGTTTTAGAAGAGGAGACCGATTTAAATGAATTAGGAGAACCTAGAAGCCATTTTGAAATGTATATAGATGCAATGCAACAAGTAAAAGCTAATACATTGCAAATTTCAACTTTTATTTCTGAATTAATAGAAGGAAAAAGTATTGAAAATATTATAGGTAAGTTATCAATAAATGAAGAAACAAAAGAGTTTTTATTATTTACTTTTGAAGTAATTAATACAAAAGAACCTCACATAATTGCATCTAGTTTTACTTTTGGAAGAGAAGATGTAATACCAGATATGTTTATTGAGATTGTTAAAAAAACAGAAGAAAAGGAAAATACAAATTATAGTAAATTACTTTTTTATTTAAACAGACATATTGAGTTAGATGGAGGAGAACATGGCCCGTTAGCTTTGCAAATGATTGAAGAGTTATGTGGAAATGATGAACAAAAGTGGAATGATGTGCTTTATTACGCAAAAGCTTCATTAGAAAAAAGAATAGCACTTTGGAATGGAATTGCGAAAAAAAATAAGAAATTAACACTTGTTTAATGGAGTTATATTTTTCTATAATAATACCTGTGTATAATCGTCCTGATGAAGTTGATGAATTATTAGAGAGTATCACAAAACAAGATTATCAAGATGAATTTGAGGTTATTATTATTGAAGATGGTTCTGATCAGTCATCTGTTAGTATAGTAGAAAAGTATAATGCTAAATTAAATATAAAATATTTTTATAAAGAAAATACTGGAGCAGGTTTAAGTAGGAACTATGGAATGAAAAAGGCCTCAGGAAATTATTTTATTATACTAGATTCAGATGTAATTGTACCCCAAAAATATTTGTCAATAGTTAAAAACGAATTAACTAAAAATTTCACGGATGCTTTTGGAGGGCCTGATGCGGCTCATCATAGTTTTACTGCCATTCAAAAAGCAATTAACTATTCTATGACTTCTACTATAACTACAGGAGGCATTAGAGGAAAAAAGAAAAGTGTAGGTAAATTTCAACCAAGAAGTTTTAATTTCGGGTTATCTAAAAAAGCTTTTGAAAAAACAAAAGGCTTTTCTAAATTAAAGGCTGGAGAGGATATTGATTTAAGTTTCCGTTTATTAGAAAGTGGGTTTAATACTCAATTACTGGAAAAAGCATTTGTGTACCATAAGCGGAGAACTACTATTAAACAGTTTTTTAAACAAACTTTTGCTTTTGGTACTGCAAGACCTAAATTAAATAGAAAATACCCTGAAACAGCTAAAATTACTTATTGGTTTCCAAGTTTATTTATTATTGGAATAGATATCACTATCATTTTATTATTATTTGGTAGTTGGATACCTATTCTTTTTTATGCATTTTATTTTGTAATACTTTTTTTAAATTCATTATTTGAAAACAAAAGCTTTAAAGTTGCTTTTTTGAGTATAATTACAACATTAACTCAATTCTATGGGTATGGATTAGGGTTCTTACAATCTAAGTTTATAGAAAAATAAAAGTCCTCAATTAAATTGAGGACTTTGTATATTATTAATTTATTGAGTGTCTTATTTTTCAGGGTTTAAAACTCCTAAAATATAGCCATTAGTTAAATATTTTTTAGCTACGTTTTGAATATCTTTTTTAGTTAAAGCATTAATTCTATTTTCAAAATCACTTGGATCAGAAGCCTCGTTCTTTTGATAATCAATGTTTTTAATAGTTCTTAACCAAAAACGATTCTTTTTAAGGTCATCTCTATAATCTGAAATCATTCCCTTTTTGGCCTTCATTACGTCTTCTTCAGTTGGTCCATCTTTAATAACAGAAGCAACATGGTTAACAGAAATGTTTTTAAGTTTCTCAACATTTTCAGGTGCACAAGGGTAAGAAATACTAAAGTTAAACCAACCGTAAGGCATTTTTGATATTCTACCACGTGTTCTTGATGAATATACACCACCTTCTTGTTCACGAAGTTTTTCAGTTAACTTAATAGCAACTACATCTCCTAAAATAGAAAAAGCTAAAGCTTCTTTTTTATTGTATTTAGCTTTCCCTTGATATGTTATTCTAACATTACTTTTTGGTGCTTTTCCTTTCTGAATTGTTTTTGTATGGTTTCCAGATTTTGGACGAAAGTTATGTACTTTATAGTTTTCCTTCGAATTCTTGTTAGGTAAACCAGCAATATATTTCATTGCATATTCAGCTAATTTTTTTTCATCAATATTACCAACAAAATAAAAATTAAAATCACCAGCATCAGCAAAACGTTCTTGATATTTTTTGTAAGCTAAGTTATAGTCAGCTTTATCATATGCCTCTGGAGATGGGAATCCTGAATAACGAGGATTACCAGCATTCATAAAATCACCCATTTCTTTTTGAAAGAAAAAGTTTGGACTAGCTAATAAATTACCTAAGAAACTCTTTTGTTTATTTACAAATGATTTAAAAGCCTTTTCATCTTTATTTAAAGAGGTGAAATATAAATGAACCATTTGAAACATATCTTCTAAGTTTTTAGGAGAAGCAGAACCTCTAAAGCCTTCACTATATGTACCTATATATGGGGTTACACGAGCAATTTTACCCGACATCATTTTTGATAAATCAGTTTTTGAATATCCATTAACTCCAGCTTGAGATAATGCTCCGTTGGCAAAAGTAGTAGCTTTTAAATCACTATCACTATATAATGAGGTACCACCAAAACTGAAAGCATCAAATAAAATTTCATCATTTTTAAAATCAGTTTTTTTGTAAGTAATTTTAGCACCATTACTTAAAACTAAAGTAACTGTTCCTAATTTATCATTTTTAGAAGTACTAATAATTGTACCAGACTTAGGAGCTTTTGTAATTAATGAAGTAGCAACTACTTTATCTTCATATGGTTTTAATTCTTTTGTTTTAACTTCTTTTAAAGCTTGGGTAACTTGCGATTCTGTAACTACTTTTTTAGGGCCAGTTATAACAACCACTCGATTATCATCATGTAAAAAGTTTTTAATAATACTGTTTACTTCTTCTAATTTAATAGAAGGTAATAATCCCATATGAGCTTTATACTCCCAACTAATTCCAGGAATAGCTTCTTGTTCTAAAAAGTTATTTACGTACTGCCCAACTATTCTTCTAGACTCTCTTTTGTCTTTATCTTTAAAAGCTTTTTCAATACGAGCAATTACATTTTTCTTAGCTCTATCAAGCTCACCGGCTTGGAAACCATATCGTTTAACTCTTTCATTTTCATTTAATAAAGCCTTTAACCCATTTAATTGGCCATCAGCACTTGTTCCTGCTGTTGATTGGTATGCATTTTTACCTCTAGCCCAAGTTCCTCCATGATAACTAAAACCATAAACAAATGGAGGTTTTTCACTTTCTCTTAATTCACTTAATCTGTTATTTAACATTTGAGAAAATAATGACTTAACTAAAGAATTTCTGTAATCATTGATAGTTACATCTGCTTTAGCTTCATCATAGTCTTTATACATTAATTGTACTCTTGAAAAAGCAGCTTCTTTATCAGCTTCAATTGCGATAAATGTTTCTTTGTGGTTTTTTAAAGTTGAAACTTTTCTTTTTCTTGGGTTTTTTACTGCTGGAATCCTTTCGAAATGAGCTTTTATTTTTTGTTCTAAAGTAGCAACATCAACATCACCAACAGCAATAACAGCCATTAAGTCTGGACGGTACCAGTCTTTATGAAAACGACGAATACTTTCATGTTTAAAAGTTTCAATACTTTCTTTGGTTCCTATAGGTAATCTTTTAGCATATTTAGAGCCATGCATAACTTTAGGTAAGTATTTTTCTAGCATACGGCTATCTGCACCTCTTCTAGAGCGATATTCTTCTAAAACAACACCACGCTCTTCATCTATATCTTTACCATTTAAAAGAGCTCCATGCGCCCAATCTTCAATAATTTGAAAACCTTTTTCAAGTTTTTTATCATCATCACTTGGTATAGGTAAAATATAAACAGTTTGATCAAAACCAGTATAAGCATTTAAATGAGCTCCAAACTTAACACCAATAGATTGTAAATAATCAATTAGCTCGTTTTTCTTAAAGTTTTTGGTTCCATTAAAATTCATGTGCTCCATAAAATGAGCAACTCCTAATTGATCATCATCTTCTAAAATAGAACCTGCATTGATTGCTAAACGCAATTCTACTTTATTAGCTGGTTTAGGGTTTTGTTTAATATAATAGGTAATACCATTTGAAAGTTTTCCAATTTTAACAGAAGGGTCGGTTGGAATTGGCATTGACTTAATACTTTCTTTTCCTTTTGGTGCTTTTTTTAAAGCCTGACTATACCCGGGTAGTGTCATCAGTAAAGCGAAAGAAATTGAATAAAGAATTTTTTTCATAGTGAATAAGTATTTGATTAAGTAGCTAATATACATCAAATACTTTACAAACTAAGTTTTTAGTTGTTAATTAGTGTTAAAAAGAAAGCTCCCAATTACTTGAGAGCTTTATATTATAAAATTGTAGTGATATTTTCTGGTGGGCGACCTATAACCGCTTTTGAGCCATTTATTACAATAGGGCGTTCTATTAACTTTGGGTAATGAATCATTGCTTCAATTATTTGATCGTCTGTTAATTCTTTTCCTTTAAAATTCTCTTTCCAAATCTTTTCGTTTTTACGAACTAATTGCAAAGGTTCTATGCCTAATAATGTAATAATTTCTTTTAACTCTTCTTTTGAAGGAACCGTATCTAAATACTTAACTATTTCAAATTTTTTTCCAGAATTTTCAAGTATCTCCAAACCGCAACGAGATTTACTACATCTATTATTATGGTATATTTTTATCATTTTATGTTTTTGTATTAAAAAGTTTTATCTGTTTCTTTTTGCCCCATCATCATTAAATAAGACTTTAAAAAAGGATTTATGTTTCCATCCATAACAGCATCTACATTTCCAGTTTCATGAGCTGTTCTAACATCTTTTACTAATTTATAAGGGTGCATTACATAATTACGAATTTGGCTACCCCATTCAGTCTTTAACTTTCCAGCTTCAATATTCTCTCTAGTTGCTAATCGTTTTTGTAATTCAATTTCATACAATTGAGATTTTAACATTTTTAAAGCTGTAGCTCTATTATCATGTTGTGATCTAGAATTTGAACATTGAATTTGTATACCAGTTGGTTTATGAGTTAATTGAACTTTAGTTTCAACCTTATTTACATTTTGACCTCCAGCACCGCTAGAACGAGCAGTAGTTATTTCAATATCTGCTGGGTTTATTTCTATTTCAATTGTATCATCTGCTACAGGAAAAATATATACAGAACCAAAAGTAGTATGCCTTTTATTATTACTATCAAATGGTGAAATTCTAACTAAACGATGTACACCATTTTCTCCTTTTAACCATCCAAAGGCATAATCACCATCAATTTCGATGGTTACTGTTTTTACACCAGCGATATCACCTGCTTGATAGTTAAGTGTCTTTAGTTTGTATCCTTGTTTTTCTGCCCACATGGTATACATACGCATTAACATTTCTACCCAGTCGCAACTTTCTGTTCCTCCTGCACCAGCTGTAATTTGTATGGTAGCACTTAAACTATCACCTTCTTCAGATAGCATATTTTTAAACTCAATATCTTCTAAAAGAGTACTTGTTTTTTCATATTGTTCAATAACTTCAGATTCTTCAACATCACCTTCTTTATAAAAATCGTATAAAACAATAAGGTCTTCACTTAAAGTAACAATAGAGTTATAATCATTAACCCATTTTTTCTTAAAACGAAGTTCTTTCATTAAAGCTTCAGCTTCTTTTGGGTTATTCCAAAAATCAGGATTGGCAGTTTTTTCTTCTTCGTTATTTATTTCAATTAATTTTTTATCAATATCTAAATACGATTTTAGTTTAACTACTCGCTCTGAGATATTTTTTAACTGTTCTTGTGTTATCATAATCATCACAAAAATAAGTTAAAATTTAAGATTGACAGAAGTGTTTTTAAATAACCAATAGTATTTTTCTATTTTTATAGAAATATTTAACATAATGAAAAAACTAACTACATTTATTTTATTTTTTTGTGTAACATTTTCTGGATTTTCACAATTTTTTGAAGGAAATAAAGAAGTTACTAAGTATAAAGGATATTTTACTTTTTATTATGATGAAAGTAATGATAAAATATTTTTAGAAGTAACTAAATTAAATAATGAGTTTTTATATGTTAATTCATTATCAGAAGGACTTGGATCAAATGATATTGGTTTAGATAGAGGGCAATTAGGAAATGGTGTTGTGGTTAAGTTTTTAAAAGCAGGAAATAAATTATTATTAATTCAACCTAATCAAGACTACAGAGCTATAACTACTAATAAAGAAGAAAAAGAATCTGTAAAAGAAGCTTTTGCTAAATCAGTTTTATACGGATTTAAAATTAAAGAATCTAAAAAGAATAAATATTTGGTTGATGCAACAGGTTTTTTTATGAGAGATGCTCATGGTGTAACTAATACACTCGCTAGAAATAAGGAAGGAAGTTATCGATTAGATAAGAGTAAGAGTGCATTTAATTTGGGAAGAACTAAAGCATTTCCTAAAAATGTAGAATTTGATATTATGCTTACTTTTTCTGGAAAACCAAAAGGCTATAATGTTAGAAGTGTAGCCCCTAATGCTTCCTTAATAACAGTGCATCAACATCATTCTTTTGTGGAGTTACCAGATAATAATTATACTCCTAGAAAGTATGATCCTAGATGTGGTTCTTGGCAAATGACTTATATGGATTATGCTACCCCTGTTAATGAACCAATAAAGAAAAGATTTATTACAAGACATCGTTTAGAAAAGAAAAATCCATCAGCGGCAATTAGTGAAGCAAAAGAACCAATTATTTATTATTTAGATAGAGGAACACCTGAACCAGTTCGCTCAGCTTTATTAGAAGGAGGAAGTTGGTGGAATCAAGCTTTTGAAGCAGCAGGTTATAAAAATGCATTTCAAATAAAAATGTTGCCTGAAGGAGTAGATCCATTAGATGTTCGTTATAATATGGTTCAGTGGGTCCATAGATCAACTAGAGGTTGGAGTTATGGAGGAAGTATTACTGACCCAAGAACTGGAGAAATAATAAAAGGTCATGTTAGTTTGGGATCTTTACGTATACGTCAAGATTTTTTAATTGCCCAAGCTTTACAAGCTCCTTATAAAAATAATACTGCAAATGATTCTTTTGCTTTAGATATGGCTTTAGCAAGAATTCGTCAACTATCAGCCCATGAAATTGGTCATACTTTAGGTTTTGCACATAATTTTGCAGCAAGTACAAATGGAAGGTCTTCAGTAATGGATTATCCACACCCTAAATTATCATTAAAAAATGGTACACTAGATTTTTCAGAAGCATATGATACTAAAATAGGAGTATGGGATAAAGTTACCGTAGCTTATGCTTATCAAGATTTTGAAAGTAATGAAGAAAGTAACTTAAATAAAATTTTAGAGAATGCTTTTGCACAAGGATTACGATTTATAACTGATTCAGATTCTCGTTCTAAAGGGAGTGCACATGCGTATGCACATTTATGGGATAATGGAGAAAGCGCAAGTGATGAATTAGATACTATTTTAGAAATAAGAGCACATGCCATCCAAAGTTTTTCTATTGACAATATTAAAAGTAAACAACCATACTCTGTGTTGGAAGATGTATTTGTACCTCTTTACTATTTTCATAGATACCAAGTTGATGCGACTTCAAAAACTATAGGAGGTTTAGATTATACCTATGCAGTTAAAGGACAAAAAGAAAAAGTTGTTGAAAGAGTTAGTGGTAAAGCAGAGCGTAAAGCGTTAAAAAGTTTATTAAAAACAATTGATGTAGAAAAAATAGGAATTCCTAAAAAAATATTAACTTTATTTCCTCCACGTGCATATGGATATTATAGAACTAGAGAAAGCTTTAAAAGTAAAACAGGAGTTGCTTTTGATCCATATGGAGCAATGCAAACTGCTACTGAATTTACATTAAGCTTTTTACTGCACCCAGAAAGGATAAATAGGTTAATTCAACATAAAAATTTAGATGAAAGTCAACTAGGGTTAAGCGAAGTTTTAGACAAGTTAATAACTAAAACGTTTAAAAGATCGTTTAATGATAGTTATTATAAGGGATTAAATGAAATGGTTAAAGAAGAAGTGTTGAAAGGAATGTTTTCAATAATTGTAGATAAGAATATATATTCTCAAGCTAAGGCAATAACAAATAATGAAATAAATAAGTTAGTAAATTATCTTACAAAGAAGAATAAGAATTTAATGGATATTCAATATTTGGAAATGATTCAAGATTTTAAAAAGAATCCTTTAAAGTACAAAAAACAAAGAGCACCTAAAATGCCTGATGGTTCACCGATAGGAACGAGATATTAATATTAAAAGAAGAATAAAAGTATTTATGGAAATCAATTTAATAAGTGATACAGTTACCAAACCAACAAAAAAAATGTTAGAGGTAATGATGAATGCTGAAGTAGGAGATGATGTATTTAAAGCTGACCCAACAGTAAATAAGTTACAAGAAAAAGTAGCCGCTATGTTTGGTATGGAAGATGCATTGTTTTTTCCATCTGGAACAATGGCAAATCAAACAGCTATAAAAATTCATACTCAACCAGGAGATAGAATGTTTTGTGATAAATGGGCCCATGTGTACAATTATGAAGGTGGAGGAGCAGCATTTAATGCTGGAGTAACTTCTTGTTTAATAGATGGAGATAGAGGTATGTTTACTGCTGAACAATTAGAAGGGTTAGTAGCTGGAAGAAATGATATTCATACGCCATATAATAGATTAGTTTGTGTGGAAAACACAACAAATAAAGGTGGAGGAGCTTGTTGGGATTTTGAAGAGTTAAAAAAAATACAAAGAGTAGCTAAATCTAATGATTTAGCATATCATTTAGATGGAGCAAGATTGTTTAATGCATTAGTAGCAAAGAATGAAACCCCAAAGCAATACGGTGAATTGTTCGATACGATTTCTATATGTTTGTCTAAAGGATTAGGAGCACCAGTTGGATCTGTTTTGATAGGAACTAAAAAACAGATGGAAAAGGCTCTAAGGGTTCGAAAATTATTTGGAGGAGGTATGCGACAAGCTGGTTTTTTAGCTGAAGCAGCTATTTATGCATTAGATAATCACGTAGATAGATTAAAGGAAGACCATCAAAAGGCGAAACAAATTGGAGATGTATTAACATCTTGTAGTTATGTGAAAAAAGTAGAACCAATTGAAACGAATATTATTATTTTTTACGTGAATGACTCTATAAACCCTGATGAATTTATGGAAAAAATGAAAGAAAAAGGAATTTTACTAATTTCGATGGGGGAAGGAAAAATAAGAATAGTAACGCATTTGGATTTTACAGATAATATGCTATCAATTCTATTAAAAGAATTAAAAGAATATTAAAATAGAAAAGAGAAGCTTAAAAGCTTCTCTTTTTTTAGTTAGGACTATCTAATTTAGCCAGTTCTTTATAATTTTTATTCAATTTTCGTAATAAGATTCCGTATAAGAGTTGGTATATTAACCAGATACAGCCTATTAAAAGTATACCAAATGCTATAGATACTAAGGATGTTATAATTATTTCTTTAGTGCCTAAATTATTAAATTGAGTTTTTATAGTTGCGAACACTACTACAATTAAAGTGATAAAAGCATACCCTAAGTTTAAAAATATATAATTACGTACAGTTTTTCTGGTTTTTAGTATTTTTTGCATTAACTCTTTAGTGGTATCAGTTGTATAAATGTTTTTATAGTTTTTATAAAACAAAAACAAGAAAACAAGAACAACAGGATATAATATAATTTGAGAATAAAATGCATAATTAGCTAAACCAAGTTTAGCATAGGTATCATCTAATTTGTCTAAATCAAAAAATAGATACATGGATAGTGGTATAATAAGTTCCAATAATCCGATAATAAATATCCATTTAACAATAGACGATGATTTTGATTGTGCCATTTTGTATATATCTACCTTAGAAACCTTATTGGTTTCTTTAGGTTGATTATCCCAAGCTTTTTTGTATTTATCTAATGCATCCATATAATACGTTAGGGTGTCAGTATTTTTTTTAATTTATCTTTTGCTCTATTCATTTTCACTCTAGCATTTACTTCACTTATACCTAATGTAGCAGCAATTTCTTTATAGGCTTTATCTTCGAGGTATAAAAAAATAAGAGCCTTATCTATATCATTTAATTTATGAACAGCTTTGTATAGAGATTTTAACTGTTGCTCTTCTGTATCATCATATTCATTAGACTGTATTTTATAAGTAAAGTCACTAATATCTTGTGTCTTTATCGTTCTAGTTGATTTTCTATATAATGAAATGGCTGTATTTAAAGCAACTCTATACATCCACGTACTAAATTTTGCATCACCTCGAAATTTGCTGTAATTTTTCCAAAGTTGAATAGTTATTTCTTGGAACAAATCATTATGAGCATCTTGGTTAGTAGTATAAATTCTACATACTTTATGCACTATATTTTGATTAGTTTCAAAATCGGATAAAAATTTATTTTCGAGTTCTGTTTGCACTAAGTTTAGTAACTGTTGATATTGAATAAGTAGATCAAAAATAAGAAACGTTACACTATTATTTCAATTTTTTTATAATTTATAATATTCAAGTGACAATTCAGCCTAAAAAAAATACAGTTGAGTAGTTTTTAATTTAAAAAACACAACTATGATTAGATATTTGTAGTGTAATTAAACTTAAAACATACACAGATGAGATTTTTAACAAGTATTTTAGTATTAATAATAGTATTTACAATAGAAACAGTTTCGGCTCAAAAGCAAACAATTACTGCAACAGTTGTAAATGTAACATCTAACAAAGGAAAAGTAAGTTATGCTTTATATAATAAAGATAATTTTATGAAAGAGCCAGTAAAAGCAAAGTCTTCAAAAATTGTTAATGGAAAAAGTACAGTAGTTTTTGATGATGTTCCTGCTGGTGAATATGCAATTGTTTGTTATCATGATAAAAATAATAATAATAAAATGGATTTTCAACCTAATGGTATGCCGATAGAAAACTATGGTGCATCAAATAATGTGATGAATTTTGGACCACCGCAATATGAAGATGCAAAGTTTACTATTATTGATAATAACGTATCTTTAGAAATTAGATTTTAACATACAAATAGAATGAATACAGAAAATAAAAACGTAATAAATAAACTAAAACAAGATTTCTGGGTTTGCTTAAAAATGACATTAATTTTCGGGGTGTTTTTTATTATAGTTAACAGGCAGTTTAGTATTAAAGGAGCAGGTATTATTTTTCTCTTTTCAGCAATGTATTCGTTCGTTTTAGGTATGGGAAATGGCTATATAAATGATTATTTAAGTTCTAAATGGAGTTGGGTTGAAGAAACAAACCAACGAGTTTGGGCAGGAGTTATAACAACAGTTATTTTTAATGTTATTGCCGTATTATTAATTCATTATATACAATACATTATAATTTTTGATAGAGGTATTAATAATTTTTTTAAAGGAGAATTATTTTGGACACATTTATTTGCTGTAATGTTAGCTTTAGGAATGGCTGCTTTTTTTCATGCGAGAGGCTTTATGAAAAACTGGAAAGAATCAGTAAAAAAAGAAAGTACGCAACAACAAATAGTTGCCAAAACAGAAACGGCAAAGTTTGAAACATTAAAAAGTCAGATAGATCCACACTTCTTATTCAATAGCTTAAATGTATTAACCTCTTTAATAGGTGAAAACCCATATCAAGCTGAAAAGTTTACAACTAAACTATCTAAAGTTTATAGGTATGTATTAGAACAAAGAAATAAAGAATTAGTTCCAATTCAAGAAGAGTTGTTGTTTGCAAAAACATATATGGAGTTGTTACAAATGCGTTTTGAAGATGCTGTAAAGTTTACGATTCCAACAACATTAAATAATCCTGAATTGAAAATAGTACCGTTGTCTTTACAGTTATTACTTGAAAACGCGGTAAAACATAATGTAGTTTCTTCAAACAAACCTTTAGAAATAAAAATTTATGAAGAAGAAGGTTTCTTACAAGTACAGAATAATATAAATCCTAAAGAAGCTATAGGAAAGAGTACAAAAGTAGGATTAAGAAATATTGCAGATAGATATGGTTTAATAACCAAAAGAAATGTGCAAATAACAAAAAATAATAAAACATTTACAGTGAGCTTACCACTGTTAACAAAAGTAAAAGATATGAGAATTGATACAAATGATTTAGAGAATAATAAATATGTAAAAGCGGTAGAGAGTTTAGAGAAACTTAAAGAATTTTACCAAAATTTAATTTCATATTGTTTAGTAATACCTTTTTTAATATTTATAAACCTTAGAGTATCACCACAATTTCATTGGTTCTGGTTTCCAATGATAGGATGGGGGATAGGTGTAATATTTCATTTCTTAGAAGTAAATAATTACAGAATGTTTTTAGGAAGAAATTGGGAAGAGCGTAAAATAAAAGAACTAATGGAAGAAGAGGATAAGTACCAATAATAAGAATTAGTTAATTGAAAAATATAGAAAAAATGGAAAAAAATTATACATATGAGTACAAATATGCTAAAGCGAAGAAGCGAATAGAAAAAATTAAAGGATTTTATATTCATTTATTAGTAACAATAGTATTAATACCTTTTTTAATTTTCATTAACCTAAGATTTGTTCCTCAATTTCATTGGTTTTGGTTTCCTATTATGGGAATGTCAATTGGGCTTTTTTTTCATTGGTTTGGAGCTTTCGGTTTTGATAAATTAGGATTTGGTAAAGACTGGGAAGAGAAAAAAATTAAAGAATATTTAGATAACAACTAATAATTATGGATACTAATTATACTCAAGAAAAAAAATATATTGAAGCGAAAAAAAAGATAAAAAAAGTAAAAGCTTTTTATATACATGTTGTAGTAAACATAGTTTCAATTGTTATAATAGTTTCAGTGAACTTAACATTTGTACCTTATTTTCATTGGTT
The DNA here is from genome assembly GCF_900105985.1 of Tenacibaculum sp. MAR_2010_89. Taxonomy (NCBI): domain Bacteria; kingdom Pseudomonadati; phylum Bacteroidota; class Flavobacteriia; order Flavobacteriales; family Flavobacteriaceae; genus Tenacibaculum; species Tenacibaculum sp. MAR_2010_89. The sequence continues at coordinate 2,133,367 of NZ_FNUB01000005.1, forward strand.
TTGGTTTCCTGTCATGGGAATAATATTGGTAACCTTTATTCATTGGATGATAGTTTTCGGATCAGATGTAATAGGGTATGGTAAAGATTGGGAAGAACGTAAAATAGATGAGTATATAAAAAAGAATAAATAAAGATGGAGAAAGATTATAAAAAAGAGCATAAATATTTACTTGCAAAGAAAAAAGTAGAGAAAATAAAAGGATTTTATTGGCATTTAATATCATATGTAGTAGTAAATGTTTTTATTTCATCAATGGTAATTTTTGGGTTAATGTCTGATGATGGAGATTCTTTAATAGAAGTGTTACAAAATTTCGGGGTATACTCAACCTGGATATTTTGGGGAATAGGTTTGTTTTTTCATTGGCTAGGAGTATACGGAGATTCTTTATTTTTTAATAAAGATTGGGAAAAACGTAAGATAGATGAGTATATGAAAAATGATGAATAATAAATAAAAACTTAATCAAAATGAAAACAGATAATTATACAAAGGAGCAAAAATATTTTAGAGCGCAAAAGAAAGTTGAAGAATTAAAAAAGTATTATATTCATCTATCTGTATATATAGTAGTTAATATATTTATAAGTGTAAAAAAGATAGTAAGAAATGTTGGTAATGGAGAAACTTTTCAAGAAGCTTTTTTCGATTTTGGAACTTTTGCAATTTGGTTTTTTTGGGGAATAGGTTTAGTATTTCATACATTTAAAGTTTTTGGTTTTGATTTCTTTTTAGGTAAAAACTGGGAAGAACGAAAAATTAAAGAACATATGGATAATCAAACTAGGTATGATGGAAACAGATAATAAAAGAATTAAAGCAGAACAAAGAGTAAAAGAGTTAAAAGAATTTTACAAGCATTTATCAGCATATTTAATTGTTAATTTAGCATTTACGTTTATATCGAATTATTTTGATGTTGTTGTTAGAGTTTTTGATGGACTAAGAGTTAGTAATAAGTTTACTGAAAATGGTTTTGAACATTATCCATTGTGGGGTATATGGGGAGTTATTTTAATAATAGATGTTTTTAGAGTGTTTGGTTTTAGAAAGTTATTTGGAAAAAACTGGGAAGAAGAAAAAATAAAAGAGTTTATAAATAAATAGTTAAAAGTTAAGTAAAATTAAATTATAAAGAAGACTGTAAGTAATGAATATTATAATCATTGAAGATGAAAAACCAGCTGCAAGAAGACTGCAAAGAATGTTAGCTGTTTTAAATTTAGAAGCTCAACAAATGTTACATTCAGTAGAAGAAGCAATTAATTGGTTTCAAAAAAACGAACATCCTGATTTAATTTTTTTAGATATTCAACTATCTGATGGATTGTCTTTTGAGATATTTGAAGAAGTACCAGTGAAGTCATCTATTATTTTTACTACTGCTTATGATGAATATGCTTTAAAGGCATTTAAATTAAATTCTATAGATTATTTATTAAAGCCATTAGATGAAGATGAATTAAAAGTAGCGGTAGATAAATTTATTAATAATAAACCTAAAGAAACCGACATACAGGTTAATATTGATGATATAAGGAAGTTACTTATCAACCCTATCGATAGAAAATATAAAAAACGTTTTACAATAAAAGTAGGACAGCATATAAAAATTATACATACAGATGAAATTGAGTGTTTTTATTCAGAGAATAAGGCTACTTATATTCATACAAATTCTAATAGAAATTATTTAATAGATCACTCTTTAGAATATTGGCAAGAACAATTAGACCCAGAACAATTTTATAGGGTTAACAGAACTTATATAGTTCATATTAATGCAATAAAAGATATAATATCATATACTAACTCACGACTACAATTGAAATTATATACTTATGATGAAGCAGAAATTATTGTAAGTAGAGAGCGTGTTAAAGATTTTAAAAATTGGATAGAATAATTTAAAATTACTTTGTTTAAATTTTAAAATAAAAAGCCTCTTTATAATTAATTATAAAGAGGCTTTTGAATATGATAGTGAGTTTTATTTTATTAACTCATAACTTCTTTTAATGAAGTTAGTTAACTCTTCACCATGTAATAAGTTTTGAGATAGTTTAGCTAAATCAAAAGCTTGTGTTATTAGTTCTTTTTTCTTGCCCTCTTCAGCAGTTAAAATTTCAGAAACTAATGGGTGATTTGTATTTACAACTAAGTTATACATTTCAGGTAAATTACCCATTCCCATCATTCCACCTCCACCACCAGAAGCTTGCATTTCTTTCATACGGCGCATAAATTCTGGCACAGTAATTAAGAAAGGTGAAGAAGAAGAGTCCATAGCTTCTAATTGAACAGTATAGCTCTTGTTGTTAACAGCTCCTTCAATAACTGGTTTTAAAGTTTCTTTCTCTTCATCAGTTAATTTAGATATAACTGTATCATCCTTTTTAATTAAATTATCAATAAAATCAGAATCAACACGGGTAAACTGAACTTTAGATTCACCAGAAGTTTCTAGTTTTTGCATTAAATGTGATACAATTGGAGAATCTAATATAACAACCTCATATCCTTTTGCTGTAGCATCTTGAATATAGCTGTGTTGTGCTTCTTTGTTAGATGCGTACAAAATGATGTGATTTCCATCTTTATCAGTTTGAGCATCTTTTGTTTTTTCAATTAACTCATCAAAAGTGAAAAATGAATCGCTTACTGTAGGGTATAAAGCAAACTTTTTAGCTTTATCAAAGAACTTATCTTCAGATAACATTCCGTACTCAATAATAACTTTAATGTCATTCCATTTTTGTTCAAAATCGGCACGATCTTTTTTAAATAATGAACTTAATTTATCAGCTACCTTTTTAGTTATATATCCAGAAATCTTTTTTACAGCTCCATCAGCTTGTAAGTAAGAACGAGAAACATTTAAAGGAATATCTGGAGAATCGATAACTCCTTTTAACATTTGTAAAAAGTCAGGAACTATACCTTCAACATTATCTGTTACAAAAACTTGGTTTTGATACAGTTGAATCTTATCCTTTTGCATGTCTAAGTTTTGAGATAACTTAGGGAAAAATAATATACCTGTTAAGTTAAAAGGATAATCAACATTTAGATGAATATGAAATAAAGACTCTTCAAATTGCATAGGATACAATTCACGATAGAAGTTAGTATAGTCTTCTGCTTCTAAGTCAGCTGGCTTTTTAGTCCAAGCAGGGTTTGTGTTGTTGATAATGTTATCAACATCAATTTGCTTATGTGGCTCAGTAGTTTCTTTACCGTCTTTATTAGTCGTTGTTTGAGGTGTAAAATCAGGATCGTTTACTTGTTTAGTTCCAAATTTAATTGGTACTTGATTAAAACGATTATATTTATTTAATAAACCTGAAATTTTAGCTTCTTCTAAAAATTCAGTAGAGTCATCAGCAATATGTAAAATAATTTCTGTTCCTCTGTCAGATTTGTCGTGCTCTACTAAGGTATATTCAGGAGAACCATCACATGTCCAGTGAGCTGCTGGTTCATCTTTAAATGACTTTGTAATTAAATCAACTTTATCTGCTACCATAAAAGCAGAGTAAAAACCTAAACCAAAGTGACCAATTACACCTGTTTCATTTTTATCGTCTTTATATTTTTCTAAAAACTCTTCAGCTCCTGAAAATGCAATTTGATTAATGTACTTTTCTACTTCGTCAGCAGTCATACCTAAACCTTGATCTTTAATAGTCAATGTTTTTGCATCTTTATCAATGCTAATTTCAATTTTAGCATCTCCTAATTCAGTTTTAGCTTCACCAATAGATATCAAATGCTTTAACTTAGTAGTAGCATCAGTTCCATTAGAAATTAATTCACGTAAAAAAATCTCGTGATCAGAATATAAAAACTTTTTAATCAGTGGAAATATATTTTCTACCGATACATTAATGTTTCCTTTACTCATAATTTATATATTTTATTTGATATTATTTTCTGGTTAATTTTATTGTCAAAAAAAATACCAAAAATAGATATGTGCCAAGATGACATATAAAATGACTATAGTGATTGTTTTTGTGTGAAAAGTTAAAAATTACTACTTTTACAAGCTACGCATTTGCATAAAAGTAAAAAATAACATAAAAAATTATGTATAGTTCAAAAATTACAGGATTAGGGTATTACGTGCCTGACAACGTGGTAACTAATGATGATTTAACCCAGTGGATGGATACGAATGATGAATGGATTCAAGAGAGAACTGGTATTAAAGAACGTCGTTGGATTGACCCAAAAACAGGAGATAATACATCTTCAATGGGAGCTAAGGCTGCTAAAATAGCTATAGAAAGAGCAGGTTTAACTAAAGACGATATAGATTTTATTGTATTTGCAACTTTAAGTCCAGATATGTATTTCCCAGGAGGAGGAGTTCGTGTTCAAGATATGTTAGATATGCCTACTATTGGTGCTCTTGATGTTCGTAATCAATGTTCTGGTTTTATTTATTCTCTTTCAGTTGCTGATCAGTTTATAAAAACTGGGATGTATAAAAATATATTAGTTATTGGATCAGAGAATCATTCAGGTGGTTTAGAAAGATCAACTAGAGGAAGAGGTGTTACTGTTATTTTTGGAGATGGAGCGGGAGCTGCAGTTTTGTCACGTTGTGAAGAAGAAGGAAAAGGTATCTTATCTTCTCATTTACATTCTGAAGGAAAACATGCAAAAGAGTTAGCATTAGAAGGACCATCAACTGGACGTTGGGTACCTGAAATATTAGAAGCTAATGATCCTGAAGATGTTTCGTATTTTCCATATATGAACGGACAATTTGTTTTTAAACACGCTGTTGTTCGCTTTTCTGAAGCAATAGTAGAAGGTTTACAAGCTAATAATTTACAAAAAGAAGATATTGATATGTTAATTCCTCATCAAGCGAATTTACGTATTGCTCAATTTATTCAGAAAAAGTTTCAATTAGCTGATGATAAGGTGTATAATAATATCCAAAAATATGGAAATACTACAGCTGCATCAGTAATTATTGCGTTAACTGAAGCTTGGGAAAAAGGAAAAATAAATGATGGAGACTTGGTAGTATTAGCTGCTTTTGGTAGCGGATTTACTTGGGGGTCTGTAGTTATTCGTTGGTAAGACGTTTGATAAAATAAAAGTAAAACCGTGTGAAAATTCACACGGTTTTTTTTATGACAAATAAATTATTTATTTAATAATTACTTTTTTAGAATAACTTTTTGAGTTATTAAAAAGTGTTAAGAAGTAAATACCAGTACTAAGTTTTGTAGTGTTTACAAAAGTTGATTTATCTTTTAACTTTAGTTCTTTTAATATATTTCCTCTTATGTCAAAAAGAAGAACAGTTCCAGCTTTCCAAAGTTCATTATTAACTGTTATAGTTATGTTTTTTTGACTTGATGGGTTAGGGTAAATATTTAGTAAAGAATTATCATTTGCTAAAATTAAATTATTTTCAATATTATTTCTTTCTGAAGTTATACAGTTTCCAATACGATTCCATCCATCAGTTGTTCTTTCATATAACGATCCAGCATAAGAAACAAGATCTTTTTCATTATAGTTTATAGAGCTATCATATGATTTTGCTTTAGAACATAAATCAGATTTACTGTTAATGTTTATTGATGAATTAACAATATTAACAGTATAATCTTCTACCTCACCATCAGGAAATGTTTCACATGCTGTAGATGCTCCATTGTATTTCATAGAAACACGCATTCTTGTTTGGCCTAAAGTAGCAGTTGAAGGTATTGAGATATTTGCTGTTCTGTTTCCAGCTATGTTAGATAATCCTATAGCAGTTTTTTCACTACTTTCAAAAGTACCGTTTCTATTATAGTCAATCCAAATAGTGAAGTATTCATTATATGCTGTATTGCTAAAACCAGCACTTACAATGATTTGATTAGTAGTTCCTTGCGTAACAGTAGCTATTTTTGATGTGAAATCACCATAACCTCCATTAGCTGTTGTTGTATTTGTCATACCTCCAAATGAAACATAGTCTATCCATTCATAAGTAATTCTTTCCCCTTTTGAGTTACAATAAGAAGGGAGGTTATCTAATGTTGTTACATTAAGGTCATTACTTTTAGGAGAAATATTTCCTGCGGCATCTTTTGCTTTTATAGAAAAGGTATATGCAGTACTTGCTGTTAATCCTGTTACATTATATGAAGTTGTAGTAACAGTTTCTAGTTTCGTAGTACCTTGATAAACATCATAGCCTGTTACCGCTAAATTATCTGTAGAAGTGGTCCAGTTTAAAGTTAAAGTTGTTTGTGCAACATTAGAAGAGACTAAATTACTAGGAGTAGTCGGAGGTTGAGTATCTGCTTGAGCTGATGTAATATTAACAGAATAATCTTCTGTTTCTCCATAATTATAAGATCCACAAGAACTAGGAATGGTATTATACCTTAAAATAACACGCATTCTTTTTTTTCCTTCTGAAACTGTTGAAGGAACAGTAAATGTTCCAGAAACAGGAGTTTCTTTTGAAGGAGATTTTGTCCATACAGTTTCTCCTGAGTCAGAAAAGTCTCCATCATTATTATAATCTATAAACACAGCATATCCTTCATTATATTTAGTACTTGCCCATTTAGGAGTTATTAAAATTGTTTGTGATTTACCTTTTTCTAAATCTGTTGAAATTGATGTGTGATTAGAATACCCATTGGTACCTTGATTTGAATTATTATTTATAGAACCGATATTCACATTACTAATATATTCATCAGATGTACTTTGTCCATTAGAACTACAATATGTTGGTTCACCGCCACCACCTCCAGATCCAATGTTTGAAATTTCAATAAGATATTCTAAGGCAAGTTTAGCAAATTTAGCAGCGTGTGTAGCATTTGCTGTTGGAAACCTTGAAGAAGTATCTTTAGCGGTATGAATATATGGGTTTGATTCACTTAATGTAGCTTCTATAGGAAAAGCAGTTTCGTATCCTTGTTGAGCAAAACTATGATGATCAGAACAACCATAATTACAACGAGAAGTACCATAGGTAATTTTATGAGTACCTGAAGCATTATAATGATCCATCAATTGAGTTAAATAGTTGTTTAAAGAAGTACTATTATAAGAGTCTGTTGTAATGTAAATATCATTTGTAGAACCTTTATAATTCGTCATATCTAATTGTAAATAACTAATGATATTCACATTCCTATTTTTATAATCTCTAGCTATTTCTTTAGATCCTACAAGACCAATTTCTTCAGCAGCGAAAGCCATAAATTCAACTGTACGTTTAGGTTTGTAATTCATGCTCAATAGTACACGAGCAACTTCAGTTATAGTTGCTATTCCTGATGCGTTATCATCTGCGCCAGGAGCGTTGGCATTTCCTTCTCTAGAAGTAGAGTCTAAATGTCCACCTAAAATAACATATTCATCAGGTTTTTCAGAACCAGTAATTGTCATTACTACAGAAGACATTGGTGTGTTTGTATGACTTACTAGTTTTACAGAAATATCACTTCTAGTGCTACTCATGTTTTCCCATTTAGTTTTTAAATCTACAGCAGATTGTTGTGCAGAAGAAAATGTATGGAATCTAGTTCCATAGCTTTCTAATTGGGTGATTTGGTTTTTGATATTCGTGTTATTTACAAGGTTTAAACTTTGGTTAACTAGTACATCTTGTGTTATGGAAAGGGGTATAGCTCTTTTAGAGCTTGTTAGTTTTCTTTTTTTGATTACCTGAATTTTTTCTATGGCTTTAATAGCCTCTTCTTTAGAGTTTTCTAAGAAATAACCAGGTCCGTGTCTTAAACCAGTATGATGAAGTTCTTCTGCTGAGGTATGGTTAAGCATTACAACACTGTAATCGGTGTAAGATTTTATGATTTTCACATCTTTAGGGTGGTTCTTTTTTAAGTTTACAGCATCATTGGTTCCCATGGTTGCATAAAACATTTTTTGCTTTTGAGCAAAAATGTTAAATGACACTAGTGTTATAAGCGTCATTGTTAGGGTAAAATTGATAAGTTTTTTCATTGTTTAAAATAATTAGAGGGTTAATTATTTTAAAAACAGTTATTTATGATTTTTATTGTGTATTTTTTATTTATTTATGTTAATTTTATTTTTATAGATATTTTTTTAACAAATTAACGAATGTTTTGTGTAAAAATGACAATATGATATTGTTTAAAATAAACCTCCATCAGTTTCATTGTTATCCCTATGTTTTCTATTTCTTGATTTATTTTTGGTTCCACCAAAATTATATCTAAAGCCTAAATAAAATGAGTTGTATTCTAGATTGTAGTTTCCTTTCTCTAAAAAAGGGTTTTCAGAGAAATAATCGTAATTAAGTCCGTTAAAAATATCTGTTCCTCTAAGAGTTATAGTTCCTTTCTTTTTTAAAACACTTAAACTAGCTCCAATATTAACCATAGTATAGGGTTTTACTTCAAATTGTATATTTTTACTTTTACCTCTATAAATAGCTGTTAATTGTAATCGTATTCTTTTATTTATTTTAAAGCTGTTGTTTAAAGTAGATTTAAAAAGAGTGTTTTTAACTTGTTCATTTTTAGTATTAATTATTCCTTGTGAATCTTGAATATATGTTTCTATTTGAGGCCTAATTTTCCACCAAGAAAATGCTTTATAACTCCCAAATATTTCTACACCGTAACTGTTAGCTGTATTGTAGTTTCCATAAGAAAAAACCTGTTTATTTGGGGCTGAAGTATCTTTTTGTATGGTTCTACCAATTTTATTTGAAATTTTACGATAAAATGTTCCAAAAGTAACTGTTCCTTTAGAAAAAGATTTTGAATAATTTAATTCAATAGAATTAGTAAATTGAGGAATTAAATTTTGATTACCTTCTGAGGTAGTAAATGGGCTAACCCATTCTTGTATAGGAGTCACTTGATATATTGAAGGTCTATCTACACGTCTACTATAAGCTAGTTGAATATCTTCTTTGTTAGTAATATGGTAGGTTAAAAAAGCTGATGGGTATATACTAAAAATTTTATCAGAATAAATGGAAGGATTACTCTGTTGAGTATTTGAAAATAATCCATTAACAATGAATTGTTCTAGTCTGATACCAGCTTGAATTGACCATTTTTTAAAATTGTTATTTATGTTGAAATATCCAGAATACATACTTCTATCATAGTTGAAATCAGTATTTCCCTTAGGTTGTTGAGAAACTGGAGTTCCAATTTCAATAACCTGATCTGTTTTAATTGAGCTTACTACTTTTTGATTTCGGTATTCAATACCTAATTCTAGTTTTGCTGTTTCAAAAAGAGGAGTTTCATAATCTAGATTTACTAACCAAGATTTTTTAGTGTCTGAAATTGAGTTGGTATAATTAAATAATTTGTTATTTGTATCTTGAAGAAGTCTGTTAATTGATTCTTCAGGGTTTTTATGAATACTATAATTAACTTCTAGCTCAATATTTTCGCCTTTATTATTAGTTGTTAATTTATAATCGACATTATAGTTTTGTTCTGATTCATTGTATTTTGAATGGTTAGGAGCTTCTAATATGTTGTTATTTATACGTGAAAAAGAATTGGTGTATAAAGTTGAATTACTAAAATTCTGATATGTATAAAGTGATAATGTATTGTTTTTATCAAGATAAATATCTGAGCCAATTTTAAAAGCATGATCAGAGTAGTCGTGCAAAAAATTAAATTTTTGTTCTAAATTATTAGTAGTTCTTACTAATTGTTGTATAGTAGAGTTTTTCCCCCAGTTACTACTATAATTACCAAATAAGTTTATTTTTCCAGTATTATAATTTAAATTTAAAGAAACATCTGGTCTTGTGTTTTTGCTGTGTTCAAAGCCTACAGAAATTGTTCCGTTAAAACCAGATTTCATATTTTTCTTTAAAATAAAATTAATAATACCACTCATACCTTCTGGATTGTATTTTGCTGAAGGCGTGGTAATAATTTCAATTTGTTTTATTAAAGAAGAAGGAGTTTGTTTTAATAGTTGAGAAGTGTCCATGTTAGAGGGTTTTCCATTAATTAAAACACGAATATTTTCATTACCTCTTAAGCTAATAGAACCAGTTTGAATATTAACATTTACTGAGGGTATGTTTTGTAACATTTGTAATGAATTAGTTCCAGTAGCAATTAAATCTTTGCCTACATTTATAACTCTTCTATCAACTTTTTGAACAACACTAGTCTCTTCCGCATGTATTTCAATATCTTTTAACTTGGTATTTTTATCTTTTAAATAGAGTTTTTTTAAGTTAATTATAGGAGTAGCTTTACTTAACACAATTTCTTTACTCAAAGTTGAAAAACCTATAAACTGTATTTGAATTATATATCTTTTTAAAGGTAATTGTTTAATAGTAAAAATGCCTTTTTCATTTGCTATTCCTCCAGAAATTATTTTATTATCCAAGTTTTTGCAAACTATTGTAGCATAAGGTATAGCGGTTTCATTTTTTTGATTTATAACTAACCCAGAGATTTCTCCTAGATTCTTTTTTTGTGAGAATATTAAAAGTGTGTTTATATATAAAATTATAAATAATAATTTTTTCATTTTAAATAGTAGTACTAAAATAAAATATGGAGGTAACGATAATTGATATAATATCAATTAACTAATAAGGAATAAGAGGTAATTATATATAGCCAGTAAGTATATTTTATACATATAAAATACCAAGTGCAATTATATGAAAAAAACTTCAGATAAATTAATATCTGAAGTTTTTATATATTTATAGCAAAAGTTGTTGTTAAATGAACCCTCCGCTACCTTGTTTTTCATTACTATCTCTTCTTCTTCGAGATTTAGCTTTATTTTTTCCTCCACCAAAGCGGTAGTTAAAGCCTATATAAGCTGATTGACTTTCCCAATTGAATTGTCCGTTTTGAGTAAATGGTGTTTCAGCATCAAAGGCAAATCTCATTCCTTTGAAGATATCATTAACTCTAAGTGTTAAATTACCTTTACCTTTTAATACTCTTAAACTAGCACCGGTATTGATCATCCACATAGATTTACTATTAAATTGTATACCATCCTGACCACCACGATACATTGCAAATAATTGAAAACGTAAATTCTTAGTTGCTGTAAAACTGTTACTAATTCTTGAATTGAAAACATTTGTTTTTACATCTGTAGTTCTTTCATTAGCTTCTTTGTAGTTTACAATACCTTTTTGAGATTGAGAATAGAAATCTAAACTTGCATTTGCTCTCCACCATTTTGCAATTCTATAATTTGCTGAAAACTCTAAACCATAAGCATCATTATCTGGGAAGTTAATGAAAGATAAAATTTGTTTTACCTTAGGTACATTTGTGTCTAAAGGATCTTTGTAGGTTAATCTAGATATGTTATCATTTATTTTTCTGTAAAAAGTTCCAAAAGTTAAAGAACCTCCTTTAATTCTACGTGTATAATTAACTTCAAAAGAATTAGTAAACTGCGGACGTAATGTTGGTTCTCCAATCGATGTTATTAAAGGAGTACTCCATTCTCTAATAGGATTTAATTGACCTATACCAGGACGATCAACTCTTCGGCTATAGCTTAACTGAAACTGATTCTTATCAGACGGATTATAGGTAAAAAAGGCTGAAGGGTAAACAGTGAAAATATCATCAGTAATCTTAGCAGTTGAAGTTCCATTAACAAAATCACCTTCTATTTCATACTGCTCTAAACGAGCTCCTATTTGCATAGTTATTTTATTAAACTTATGACTGTAAGTTATGTATGAAGAAAATATATTTCTATCATAATTAAATGAAGAGTTGTTTAGGTTTTCTTGATTGGTAATAATACTATTAGAAGTTTTGTTTATTCTAACTTCTGCACCTAATTCAAGTTTACCATTTTTTGAAACAGGATTTGTATAATCTAAATTAAGTAACGTATTGTCTCTATTGTTAGTAACACTATTATTATAGTTTAAAGATTTATCACTAGGATTAATTAGTTCGTTAAATACCGCTACTTCAGGGGATTTTGAATTAGAAAAGTTAGCTTCAAATTCAATGTTATGGCCTTTTTTATCAAAATCTAACTTATAGTTAAAGTTATAAGCACTTGAATTACTTTCAGAATTTGAAACAGTAGGAGCATTAGTAAGTAATACACCATTATTTCTAACCATTGTTGATCCAGTTGCTAAACCATCAAACCAATTTTGAGTAGTATAAACTGATAAAGTATTTTTATCATTTATATAGATATCAGCTCCAACTTTTAATAAATGAGATGTATTGTCGTTATCAAAAACAAAGTTTTGATTAATAGTTTGTGGTGAAGTACGATTAACATATCCATAATTATGTCTTTTTCCTAAACGTGTACCATAATTAGCAAAAAAATTAACATTACCTGTTTTATAATTCATGTCTAATGAACCATTATAACGAACATAATGCCCAGCTTCAACACCAGTATTAATTGAACCATTAAAGCCCATGTTTGCTTTTTTATTTAAAATGATATTGATAATACCACTCATACCTTCAGGGTTATATTTAGCAGAAGGGTTGGTTATTAATTCAATACTTTTAATTGAACTTGAAGGGATTTGTTGCAATAATTGAGCAGCACTAATATTTGTAGGTTTTCCGTCCACTAATACACGTACATTGTCATTTCCACGTAAACTTATGTTTCCTGTTTGACTATCAACACTTACTGATTGTACGTTATTTAATAACTCTGAAGCTGTTGCTCCTGCAGATGTTAAATCTTTACCTACATTTATTACTTTTCTATCCACTTTTTGTGTTACAGTAGATGTTTCAGCACGAACTTCAACTTCATCTAACGTAGTAGCGTCTTCTAGTAATGAAATAGTTCCTAAATTAATTTTTTTACGACTCCCTTTAATAGCAATTGGTTTGTTAATAGTTTTGTATCCTATAAACTGTATTTCAACAATACTATTTCCTTCAGGAATATTTTTCACTGTAAATATTCCGTTTTCATTAGTAATTCCTCCAGTTATTATTTTTTTGGCAACATCTTTGATTATAATGTTAACGTATGGTAAAGGTTCTTTTGTAGTTTGATCAATTACCTTTCCGTAAACTGATCCAGGTTTAGATAAATTACCTTTAGACATTTGGGCATATGTATTCATGCTTAAAATGGTTAAAAGTAAAAGTAGTATTTTTTTCATTTTGTTAATTTTATGTAATTTTGAATTGTCTTAATAACTAATAGACTATAGGTATTATATTTTTGTTACCTTAATTAACTCTATTTAACGTATTATTAACAGGTATGAAAAACACAACTTTAGTTTTAGGAGCTTCTTTAAAAGAGAATAGATATTCAAATAGAGCTGTTAAGTTGCTTGATAATAAAGGGTTTAGTGTAAGGGCAATTGGTAACAAAGAAGGTAGTATTAATGCTATTAAAATTGTTACAGAAAAATTAATGTTAAAAGATATAGATACTGTTACATTGTATTTAAGTGCTAAAAACCAAGTAACTTATTATGATTATATTCTTAGTTTAAATGTGAATAGAGTAATTTTTAATCCAGGAACAGAAAACAGTGAATTTAAAAATTTGCTTGAAGAGAATGGTGTTAAAACAGAGGTAGCATGTACTCTAGTATTACTTTCAACAGGGCAATATTAGTTTAAAACTTGAATAGGGAAGGAGTCTATAGAATAACGTTTACCAGCTTCTGCTAATTCAACATTTTCAAAAACAGTTTGAGCTTCGTTTTTAAAATCATTGATGTTATTGTACCTGCTTGAATAATGCCCAATAATTAATTTTCCAACATTAGCTTGACTGGCAATTGAAGCAGCTTGTTCAGCAGTAGAATGTTTAGTTTTATCACATAAATCTTCTCTATCTTTTAAAAAAGTAGCTTCATGGTACAAAACATCTACATCTTTTATGATAGGTACTATATCTGGTTTGTACTCAGTATCACTACAAAAAGCAAAACTCTTTGGTTTTGAAGGCTCAATGGTTAATTTTAAATTAGGAATTACTTCTCCCGAAGATAAAATAAAATCTTTTCCAGCTTTTAAATTATGATAGTCACAGGTGTCAATTTCATCATATTGTTTTATATTTTCAATATGTAGTTTTTTTAATTTTGGTTTTTCTGTAAATAAATAACCGTTTGTATATACTCTGTGGCTAAGAGGGATTGTATGTACAGAAACTTTATCGTCTTCAAAAATTAATTCACTTTCATTAGATGATAACTCATGAAATACGATGTTGTATTTTGTCCAAGATTTAGAAAGTTTTAATTGTAGTACTGTAACTTCTTTTATTCCTTTTGGACCATAGATATGTAAATCTTTTTCTCTGTTTAAAATACCAAAAGTAGATATTAAGCCAATTAAGCCAAAAAAATGATCACCATGTAAATGGGAAATAAAAATATGGTTAATTTTAGAAAAACCTATTTTGTATTTGCGCATTTGGCGTTGGGTACCTTCACCACAATCAATTAAGAAATGTCTATTATTTATTTCTAAATATTGTGAGGTAGGATGCGCATTTACACGAGGGGTAGCAGAGTGGCACCCAAGAATGGTAAGGTTTAAGCTCATTATTATTTAATAACAAAGCGTTTAGAGATTACTTCTTTGTTCGTTTGTATTGCGTAAATATACATACCTGCTTTTAAATCGTTGCGCCTAAAAGGGAATGAATTTCTTCCTTTTTTAACTTTTAATTTTTCAGTAAAAACAGTTTTTCCTAAAACATTTTTAACAGTTAATAATACAGGTTGATCATTATTTACATTAAAAAAAATAGTTGTATTATTTGTAAAAGGATTAGGAGATGCTACTAATTTACTAATGCCTTTCTGTTGAGAAAAGATAGAAAAAGAAACAAAGAAAAATATAATTAATAGTAATTTTTTCGTCATAAATAATTCATTAAGGGGTTATGAATAGTTATAAGGTTAAAAACCTAAATCACGCTGTATATCTTCCATTTCAATAATATCTTCAGCTTCAACTAGTGTTGGCACTATATTAAAAAATTCAGGAAAATTATCAACATTAACCTCATTACATATAACAACAAAAGATGTGGCACTTTGTTGTTGTAAATCAGCGTATTTCAAAAATACTAAAATATTCTTTTCGGTGAAATTATTTTTAGGAGAAATTTCAACAATTAAATGTTTTCCTTTCAAATTAGTATAATTTTCATCAAAATTTTCAATGAATATTTCAAAAGAAGATTCATTGGACGAAATTAAGTTATAATTATTTTTCTGTATTATATTCATACTTTATCTTTTTATTTGCTGAGCTAACAAATAAATAACAGCCATTCTAACAGCTACACCGTTTTCTACTTGATTTAAAATAATAGATTGGTCACTATCAGCTACATCACTTGTTAGTTCTACACCTCTGTTAATAGGACCAGGATGCATAATAACAATTTTCTTGCCAAGGTTATCTAGAATTTGTTTATTGATTCCAAATAGCTGTGTGTATTCTCTTGTTGAAGGAAAGTATTTAATATCCATTCTTTCATGTTGCACACGTAAAACATTAGCAACATCACACCATTCAAGAGCTTTCTTTAAATTTGTTTCAACTTCAACTCCTAAGCTAGATATGTAGCGAGGAATTAATGTTGTTGGTCCACATACTTTTACTTCAGCTCCTTGTAATTGTAAAGCAAAGATATTTGATAAAGCTACACGTGAATGTAAAACATCACCAACAATTACTATTTTCTTACCTTTTAAATTACTATTTAAGGCTTCACGCATAGAAAAACTATCTAATAAAGCTTGAGTTGGATGTTCATGCGTACCATCACCAGCATTTATTATTTTAGCATCTACGTGATTTGATAAGAATATACCAGCTCCAACACTTGAATGTCGCATAACAACAATATCAACTTTCATAGATAAAATGTTGTTTACTGTATCTATAAGTGTTTCTCCTTTTTTAACAGATGATTGACCGGCAGAAAAATTAATTACATCAGCAGATAATCTTTTCTCAGCTAATTCAAATGATAACTTTGTACGTGTACTGTTTTCAAAAAATAAATTAGCAATAGTTATATCTCTTAATGAAGGTACTTTTTTTATAGGTCTGTTTATAACTTCTTTAAAATGAGAGGCAGTTTCAAAAATGATATCTAAATCATTTTTATTCAGGTACTTTATGCCTAATAAATGTTCAACACTTAATTGCTTCATTCTAGTGTAATTTTTTTATCATAACTATATCAAGCATTATTGCTTGTTCTCTAGGTAAATGGTATCTTTTTTGTGAGTTTCCTTCCAATGAACAACTACTTTTTCTTCATTAATAGCGTCAACTTGCCTACCTCTATAATTAGGTTGAATTGGTAAATGACGACTAAATCTACGGTCTATTAATACTAGTAATTCAATGTTTTCAGGTCTTCCATATGATTGAATAGCTGTTAAAGCTGATCTAACGCTTCTTCCTGAATACAAAACATCGTCAATAAAAACAACATTTTTACCTTCTATAAGAAAGTTTATTTCAGTTGTAGTTGCTTCTAGGGGTTCGTCTCTTCTTCGGAAATCATCACGGTAAAAAGTTATATCTAATAATCCCAATTGTAAGTTCTTTATACCGTAATCATTCTTTAATAATTTAGCTAAACGTTGTGCTAAGTATGTTCCTCTCGGTTGAATACCTATTAATACTGTATTAGAAAAATCGTTATGATTTTCGATTAACTGACAGGCTAATCGATGCAGAATGATTTCAATTTCTTTTGAAGTAAGTAGTGTTTTTCTGCTCATTGTTGCTACCAATTTTTGTTTGATAGTTTCAATATTCAAAATTAAGACAAAAAAATACGTTGGCAAAATTAAAGTTAATGAAACATAAAAGTAAATCAATAAAATTATCTTTACATTTGCCAACTTTTAGAATAGCCTCGTAATATTATGATGAAATACATTAAGAATAAGAAGATTAAGATAAAAGATGATACGTTAGCTGGTATTACTGTTTCCTTAGCAATGATACCAGAGGTTGTTGCTTTTGCCTTTGTAGCTCAAATAAGCCCTATTGTAGCATTGTTTGGTGCGTTTGTGGTAGGTATAATTTCTGCGATTTTTGGAGGTAGGCCTGGTCTAATTTCGGGAGCAGCTGGAGCAGTAGCAGTTATTTTTGTTCATATGATTCAAGAAGGGCATGCCAAAGGTCTTTTATTTGATTCTCCAGTAGAGAATATGGGGTATTTCTATCTTTTGGCTGCAGTAGTTTTAATGGGAGTTATACAAGTTTTGGCTGGTGTTTTTAAATTAGGAAAGTTTGTTAGATTAATACCTCATCCAGTAATGATGGGGTTTGTAAATGGACTTGCTATCGTTATTTTTATGGCTCAGCTAGGGATGTTCAAAGAAAACTCAAAAGATTTATTTGGGCAGAACAAACGTAAAACTGATTCTAAGGAACTTGTATATAATGTCGCTAATAATGAAGTTAAAGATGTAATGTCTGGTACAATTTTATATGCTATTAAAGAAAACTCTGTAATAAATTTAAAAACAAACAAAGAAGCTTTTGTAATATCTGATGGTCAGGTGTTCAATCCTGAAACTAAAAAAGTTGTATTTAATGTAAAAGATGATGGCTTTTATTCTATAAAAGATAGTGGAGTAGTAAAATCTACTATGCAAGGAGAAAAGTTATATACCATGATAGGTTTAGTATTATTAACAATGCTTATTGTATGGGGGCTACCTAAATTGACTACAAAAATACCAGCAGCTTTAACTGCTATATTAATAGTTTCTTTTGTAGTTATTTTTGGAGGTATTAATTCTATTAATGTAGGTGATTTTATTAGAGATGGGGGAGGAGCCGGATTAAATGGTTTTGATGAATTATCTAAAAAATTAAATCTATTTGAGTTATGGAGTAACCTTCCTTTTAATTTGGATACATTGAAATTTATAGCGCCTTATTCATTTTTAGCGGCCTCAGTTGGTTTAATTGAAACGCTTATGACAATGAATTTAGTAGATGAATTAACTGACTCTAGAGGAAATGGAAATAAAGAGTGTGTTGCTCAAGGTGCTGGAAATATGGTTAGTGGATTGTTTGGAGGAACTGGTGGTTGTGGAATGATTGGCCAAACAGTTATTAATATTAATGCTGGAGGTAGAGGTAGATTATCTGGAGTAATGATGGCTTTAACTTTATTAACTTTTATTTTATTTGCTGATAAATATATTGAACAAGTGCCTATTGCCGCATTAGTAGGTGTGATGTTTATGATGGTTATAGAAACTTTTGCGTGGTCTAGTTTTAGAATCATGAATAAAATACCTAAAACAGATGCATTTGTTTTAATTATAGTATCTGCTGTAACAGTATTCTTTGATTTAGCAATAGCTGTATTTGTAGGTGTTATAATCTCTGCATTAGTTTTTGCATGGGAAAATGCAAGAAAAATTAGAGCAAGAAAACGTACAAAAGATGACGGTACTAAAGTTTATGAAATTTGGGGCCCTTTATTTTTTGGAAGTATAACTGCTTTTAATGAGAAATTTGATATTAAAAATGATCCAGATAAAGTTGAAATTGATTTTGTAGAGTCACGTGTATCTGATCATTCAGCTATAGAGGCTATTTTTAATTTAGTAGAAAAATATCAAGCAGCTGGGAAAAAAATAATATTAAAGCATTTAAGTGAAGATTGTAAAGTATTAATGTATAAAGCTAGTGATACTTTTCATGATATTATTATAGAAGATATTGATGACCCTCGTTATCACTTAGCTGAAAATCCTGAAAAGTTTCCGAAGCCATTATCTGAATATAAATTTTAAAAAAATAACATAAAAAAACCATTTTAATTTTAAAATGGTTTTTTTATGTTATTTAAATGCTTAGTTATTTCTTTTGTAATGGACTGATTATTTCTACATCACTAAAGGCTATTGCGCCTCTAACAACACTATCTATAGTGCTTTTTAAAGCTTCAATAAGTTGCATTTTTAACTGTGATTTGTGATACAATAAACTTACCTCACGCGCAGGAGGGGGTGTTTCAAACTCACGTAAATGCTTTTTATCTTCCTCATGTAAATCTAATGTATTTAGATAAGGTAAAAGAGTCATACCTAACCCATCTTTTGAAAGCTTAATTAAGGTATCAAAACTCCCACTTTCAAGTTGAAACTGTAAATTTCTATTCTTTTTATTTGTTCTACATAAATTAATAACACTGTCTTTAAAGCAATGTCCATCTTCTAATAATAATATATCATCTACTTCAAGTTCATCTACTTTAATTTTATTTTGACTAAAAAGTTTATGCTCTTCAGGAACCAAACCAACAAATGGTTCATAATATAATACACGTTCTTTTATAGCTTCATTTTCAAGAGGGGTTGCAGCTAAGGCAGCGTCAATATGACCGTCTGTTAATTTACGTACAATCTCTTCAGTTGTAAGTTCCTCGATAATTAATTGAACTTTTGGATAGTTTCTATTAAAAGTTTTTAGGAACATAGGTAATAATGTTGGCATTATTGTAGGTATAATTCCTAATTTAAATTCTCCGCCAACATATCCTTTTTGTTGATGTACAATATCAATAATTCTATTACTTTCATCGACAATAACTTTTGCTTGTTCAATAATTTTTTTTCCTACTTCAGTTAATTCAATAGGCTTTTTTGATCTATTAAAGATTTTAGCATCTAATTCATCTTCTAGTTTCTGAATTTGCATACTTAAAGTTGGTTGTGTAACAAAACAATGCTCAGCAGCGACAGTAAAATTTTTATATTCAGCTACAGCTAATGTATATTTTAGTTGAGTGATAGTCATTCTATAATATTTTTTGATAAAGATATTAAAACAATCAATTGAATTTATAGTTTTACTCGTTAAAATTGCAATAATTTTGAATCAGTTTAAAACGCAACACAAAATCAATAAGATATGGAAACTACAATATTAGGATTAGATAAAAAGAAGACAGAAAACTTAGTAGAAGAATTAAATGTTCTATTAGCTAATTTTCAAATATACTATCAGAATGTAAGAGGACTTCACTGGAATATTAAAGGAAAAAACTTTTTTGAATTGCATGTTAAATTTGAAGAGTTTTATACAGATGCACAAGAAAAAGTAGATTTAATTGCTGAACGTATTTTAACTCTACAAGGAGTACCTTTACATACTTTTAACGATTACAGTAGTTTGGCTAAAGTTCCTGTAGGGAAAAATATTTATGAAGATGTTAAAGCTGTAGAATTAGTAGTTGAGTCTTTATCAGAACTGTTAAAAATTGAAAGAAGTATTTTAGAATTATCTGATGATGCAGATGACGAAGGAACAAATTCTATGATGAGTGATTTCATATCAGAACAAGAAAAAACATTATGGATGATGAATGCTTGGTTAGGCTAAATCATCTTTTTTTTAAGGGGAGAAAAAGACAACATTAATTTGTTGTCTTTTTTATTTTAAGTATATAGTTTTCTTTTTATGTAATAGTATTCATTAATAATTGTAATGTTAGTATCTTTATTTAATGATAGTAATAATAAAATCTCTTTATTTCCTAATCCATTTAACTGAATTTTTACTCAGATTGTATCTTTTGAAAAAATAGAAATCTTACAAGTTCTTAAGAAAAATTAAATATTTTTTTTTAGCTCAAAATCACTTTTTCATTATGTTGAAAAAGTGATTTTTTTAAATGTTTTAATTTCAATGTAATATTAGTTAAGTTGATTAAATATTACTTTAAGTGTTAAAAAATGATAAAGAATTTATTTTTTAAGTTAAAGAACTGTTAATTAGGTAGTATAGTATTCGGATGAATTAAAATAGTATAAAGTAAAAAGAATAAGTTAAAATAAATTTACCAAAAATACTTATTAAAACCTTTCTATCATGAAAAATCAAATATCATTACTCTTAGGAGTATTCGTTTTTGGTTGTGGATTCTCACAAACTAACAACTTCTGGAAAAAAAACACTCAACCAATTCAAAACAAGACTATTATTTTAGTTGGGAAGAAGATAGTTACGCCAAATAACACTTATAACCTTAGTGTTGAAAAACTAAAAAAAGTATTGTCTTACTGCCCTAAAAGGTACGAGTCATTTGGTAAATCAAATGTTATTATCACGCTTCCTAGTGAAGACGGAAAATTTAAAAAATACCGTATAAAGGAGACTAATGTTTTACATCCAGATTTAGCTAAAAAATTCCCAAATATTAAATCTTATGTGGGTACATCTGTAAGTGGAGAAAATGAATTAGTACATTTTAGTTTGGGGAATAATGACTTTAGGGCTATGATTATGAAGTCAGATGCTACAATAATTAATATCAAGCATCCTACTATCAATAGTAAAATGTATATGATTACTTCAAAAAAGGAAAAATCAGAACCTATAAGTTGCCAAACTACAGATAATTATTTCGAAAATTTTTTAGAAAAAAAGACAACAGGATCTAAAGAGCTACCAAAAAGAGCCAGAAGAGATGCTAATGATAGTCGTCTTAGAGTTTATCGAATGGCCATAGCAGTAACGGGAGAATTGTCTAAAATATATACAGATAAAGCAAGTGTTACAAATGGTTCAGTTCAACAAAGGAAAGCTGCTGTACTTGCTGAGTTAAATGCACTCATGACAAGGGTGAATGCGGTTTATGAACGAGATTTAGGAACTACATTTGAATTAGTACCTAACATTTTAAATTCCATTTTCCTTGATCCAGTAACAGATGGTATTACACATGGTAATACGGGAATATCTATAAATGAATCTCAAGGTATTCTTGATGCTCAAATAGGTAATGCTAACTATGATATAGGTCATGTTTTAGATTCAGATGGAACCGGACGTGGAGCTTTAAACTCTGTATGTGTTGATGATAAAAAAGCGCAAGGATCTACAGGTGCGCATCCTTTCACATCTGTAAATGATTATTTCTTCCGTACATTCGTTCATGAAATTGGTCATCAATTTGGTGCTAATCACTCGTTTAATAATGCATGTGGTGGTAATCGTTTGGATGAAGGTGCCGTTGAACCAGGAGGAGGTAATAGTATTATGGCATATCAAGGTTGTGCACCAAATTACGATTTACAAACTTCACATGTTTTCTTTCATGCTAAACAGATAGATGAAATGTGGAATCATATTGTAAACACAGCAGATTGTGGTATAACAAAGTCAGTAGGTAATAGTGCACCAGTAGCTAGTATAGGAGGAAATTATACGATTCCAAGATCTACTCCATTTATATTAGAAGGATCTGCTACTGATACTAATACACCAGCCAACCAACTAACATATACTTGGGATCAAATGGATAAAGAAATAGCTCCTATGCCCCCTCTTGCTACATCAACAGGTGGCCCTTTATTTCGTTTTAAACCACCTACAACATCTCCTATCCGATATATGCCTGATCTTGGTACAGTAAAAGCTGGAAATTCTTCTTCTGAATGGGAGGTAACACCTTCTGTTGCTAGAACGATTAATTTTAGATTTACCGTAAGAGATAACCACGCTGGAGGGGGGAATACAGATTCTAGAGATGCTGTTATTACGGTAGCTGGAAATGCCGGCCCTTTTGTAATAACTTCCCAAAACAGTAGATTTGATGCACCAGTTGGCTCTACGCAAACAGTAACCTGGAATGTAGCAGGAACTACAGGAAATGGAGTTAATGCAGCAAACGTAGATATTTTATTATCTACAGACGGAGGAAATACATATCCAATAACTTTAGCGTCGGCGGTACCTAATGATGGTTCTCATCAAATTACAATACCAGATGAACAAGGAGGTGTAAATAGAATTATGGTAAGAGGTACCAACAATATTTTTTTTGATATTACAAACGCTAACTTTAGCATAACGGATGGTAACTCTGATCCTATGCCTACAAATTATTGTGCTGCTGGTTATCAAGGTAATAATTATATAGATGAAGTCATCTTTGGAGATATCAATAATAAAAGTGAAAATAGTGGATATTCTGATTTTACCAATCTAGGGACAAATGTTATCAAAGGCCAACCTGTTACTTTAACGGTTAATCCAGGAATTGATACCTGGGATCCTAATTATTTTGGAGCTTGGATTGATTGGAATAAGGATGGAGATTTTGAGGATACAGGTGAAGAAGTTTTATTAACAACCAATGGGCAAGGTGGAGTAACAACAACTGTTGTAGTTCCAAATACTGCAAAAAATGGTGCAACCAGATTAAGAGTGCGTTATAAATTACATACTGCTCCTGAACCTTGTGGAATAGCATCATCGAAAGGTGACGAAGTAGAAGATTATTTTGTGTTTATTAAAGGTAATTCAACTCCAGATTCAGAGGCTCCAAGTACACCAACTAATTTAACTGCTTCTAATATTGAAAGTACTTCTTTAACATTAAATTGGACAGGTTCTATCGATAATATAGGAGTATCTGGTTATGATGTATTTAGAAATAATGAAGTGACTCCGATAGGAAGTCCTTCAGGAACTATATTTAATGTTACAGGGTTAACTAAAAATACTTCTTATTCTTTTTATGTAAAAGCTAAGGATTTTTCTAATAATACTTCTGGAAATAGTAATACTATTAATATAGTAACTAAAGACGGTCCAAGCCCTGGAACTGATCCTTGTGCTGCATCTACAACACAAAATAGTACTTTACATATCACGAATGTAAGCTTTGGTTCTATAAATAATAGCTCCACAAATGCAGCATATAATGATTTTTCAACTATTTCAACTAATCTTTCAGTGGGGCAGTCGGAAACAATTACTATTGACGTAAATAATAGTAGTTGGACATTTAATGACGTAGGAGTTTGGATCGATTGGAATAATAATGGTCAATTTGAAACTTCAGAAGAAGTATATGCTCGATATGGAGCTGGCCCTTATTCAGGTAGTGTTACGCCACCTAATACAGCTGTTTCGAATACCTTATTACGTATGCGAGTACGATTAGGTTATGGAAGTAGTGAGAGAGCTCAACCATGTGGTACGGATACTTCTTTTGGGGAAGTTGAGGATTATTCAGTAGTAGTAAGTGGTGGAGTAACTGGTGATACGCAACCCCCAACTGCTCCAAGTGGGTTAGTAGCTTCTAGCATTACAAGTACTTCACTAACATTAATATGGACGGATTCTACTGATAATGTAGGAGTAACTGGATATGATGTGTATCAAGGAAACATTAATTTGGGTACAGTTACAGGAACTTCGTATAATGTGATTGGTTTAACTGGAAATACTTCTTATAGTTTTACCGTTAGGGCTAAAGATGCAGCAAGTAATCAATCTACTGAAAGTAATATAGCAAATGTAACAACTACAGGAGGTACAAATCCTGATCCAACATTACCAACAGGTTATTGTAATGCAGGAAGTCAAGGAACCAATTATATAGGTGGAGTTACATTTGGAAGTATTAATAATACGAGTCAAAATAGTAATTATACAAATTTTACAGCTCAAAGCACAAACGTTTCTATTGGACAAACCTTAACATTAACTGTAACTCCAGGAATCACAGCTTCTAATTGGTCGGCTAATGTAGTTGGTGCCTGGATTGATTGGAATAGAGATGGTGATTTTACAGATGCTAATGAAGAAGTTTTAATGAAAACTCCTGGTACTGGTGGTGAAACAACTTCAGTTACTGTACCCAATAATGCTCAATCTGGAGCCACTAAGTTACGTGTACGTTACAGATGGGCAAGTAATCCTAATCCTTGTGGAACTAGTGCTAATGATGGTGATGAAGTAGAAGATTATGTAGTTGTAATTGGTGGTAGTACTGGTGATACACAAGCACCAAGTACGCCAACAAATTTACTAGCTTCTAATGTAAATGAAACAACCTTAACATTAAACTGGACTGCTTCTACAGATAATGTAGGGATAACAGGATACGATATATTTCGTGGAGGAACTTATATTGTTACAGCTACAGGTACAACTTACAGTGTAACTGGTTTAACTGCTAATACAGCGTATACTTTCTCTGTTAGAGCTAAGGATGCAGCGGGTAATCAATCAGCTTCGAGTAATACCGTTAATGTTACCACCCAACAAACGAATCCAAATCCTACCTATTGTTTTGCTACAGGGAATGATGGACCAGAGGGGATATCAAATGTTGTTTTTGCTGGAATTAATAATTCTTCTGTAAGAAATGTTTCTGGATATGATGACTTTACTTCTATTTCTACTAATGTAAATGTAGGGACAAGTCATAACCTTACAGTTACAATACTGGGTTATCAAGGAGGTAGTAATGATGAAATCTATGCATTCTTTGATTGGAACCGTGATGGTGATTTTTCGGATGCAGGAGAGGAATTTACTTTGATTAAGACAAATGGCCTTACAGGTGCAATATCAGTAACGGTACCACAAACGGCAATAACAGGTTCAACAAGAATGCGTTTACTAGTCTCATATTATGATACAGAAAAGAATCCATGTGATACTGGTACCAATGATGTACGATATGGAGAGTATGAAGATTATACAATTAATGTAACGAACTCTAGTGCTAATGCTAGTCCTAGTTTATTTAGTAACGGCAGTAATAAGTTTTCTTTATTTCCAAATCCATTTAATAAAAGTTTTACTTTGAATGTAACTTCTTTTAAAAGTACTAACTTTAATGTAAGTATTTATGATATCGTTGGAAGACAGATTTACTCTCAAGAATACAATGGAAATCAAACTAAAATAGAAAATTTAGGTGAACGTATTACCGCTCCTGGTAACTATTTTATTAGAATTCAATCTAATGATAGAACAGAAGTCTTAAGGGTTCTTAAAAAATAAATAAACCTAAATATTTTGTTAATAATAAAACACCTTTTCAACTTAATGAAAAAGGTGTTTTTTTTAATCCCATTTTAAGAGAAAAAGAGATAATATGAATTTATAGTCTTTTTTATTTTACGCATATAGTTTTTCTTTTACATTATAGTATTCATTAAAAACAGCATTGATTGTTTCTTGATATTTATTAAAAGAAGTTCCATCGTTCTTAGTAATTAAATCATTAATACTTTCACTTGCTTTTAAAGAACAAAATATAGCGTTAGAAATACCATGTGATGAAATAGGATCAAAAGCCATGGCTGCATCGCCGATAGATAACCAATTATCACCTACAATTTTTTGTGGGATAGATGAGTTTGCTAGTCTTCCAGTAACTTTAAAATTACCAGTAGGTAAATGTTTTTTTAATATTTTGGTATTGGTTAATATTTCACACCAATTAGAAAAAGTTTTTAATTTTTTATGGAGAGCATCATTTTTTGAAGAGTATAGAGTCATAATTCTTGTTGTTTCATTTAAATCAGAAACGGTTCCCCATCCACTTTCATATGTCTCAGTAAAAAAACCATATTTAAGCGATTCTTTAGTTTTTGGTAAATAACATATAAAAGCAATGTTATTATCATATGAAATTATAGGTACTTTAAAGAAATTTAAAATAACTCGATTTCGTCCAGTAGCGTCAATAATTAATTCACTATCAATATTGTATTTAGTATTGTTTAATTGAACAGATGTAGTTGTTGATGTTATGTTCTTTAGTAAATTATAGTTTATTATTCTTGATTTTACTTTTTTTTCTAATTCTGAAATGACCTTTCTTTTGTTTAGTTTTAATCCATATTTAAACGGATTATGTTTGAAAAAATCTTCACTATGAAAAATATTGTTCCATATTGATTGATAGCCATATGTTTTGGAAGCACATTCTTCAAATAGAGTAAGTAAGTCAATGTTTTTTAATAGGCTAAGTGTAGAAGGAGGTATAGTTTCTGCAAGAATAGTAGCAGATGTATTTACTTCTTTGTTAAGTAGTATACATTCAATTCCTTTTTTTTCTAATAAATAACATAAAATGAGTCCTGAGACTCCTTTCCCAACAATAAGTACTTTTGTTTTTAAGTGTGTCTCAGGATTCATAATTATTTAATAATTAAGTACATATTTGTAGCTGATTCGTATCCACCACATTTATCAATATAACTAACCTCAATAGTAACAAAATTATTACTATAAGGTTTTAAATTTTCTGTAATGTCCATTGGAGGAAGCGGAGTTATTTTTCCACTACAACCATTACTGAAATCTTGATTTAATACAACGTTTCCATTTATTTTAAGTTCTAAAACATCGTCTACAGAAACATCACCTGTACCATCTTTTGTAGATGATAAAAATATTTCCTTACCAGAAGGAAGCCATACCATTTCTCTTACATTTGAATAGAAAATACTTGGAGGGTTTAGTTTTACAGGTCTAGAGGTTATTTCTTTACCTAAAAATATAACTAGTTTGTCTTTAACATTTTTGCTATCAGAAGCTACATACACTATTTCAGGAACTCCATTTACATTAGCATTACGACCTGCAACTACACCTACATCTTTCCATTTGTAAACCATATTAATTAAGCCATTTAAATAGCCACCTTCAGCGTGATAACCAACATATCCTGTATCACTTGTCATTAACCATGGAACTCGATTAGCATAAATATATTGTTTAGTTTCATCTCCTAAAGTAGTGTCTTGCATTTTAACTAAACTTTCTTCAGTTAATACATCAACTGGTAAATTTGCAGCCCACCATGCAGGTATTGGGTATTGACTGTCTAGAAAAACTTTTTGACAGCTCCCAGCATCAGATTGCCATGGAATTCCCATCCATTTAGTTAAATCTCCTGGTGTTGTTTTCCATAACCAATTTTCTTTATTTGATGGATTTAATGAAGCTTTTACATCATCTGAATTCATTTGAAATCCAAAATCATTATAAAAAATTTCAGATTGTTCATTTTTTGTAGCTGAAGCAATACGTATTTCACGTAGTCCAAAGAAAGAAGCACCTTCAGTAACATTTTTAAATGTTAAATTATTTGCTGAATACATTTGTTCATGACGCATTGGCCAAGTAAGTTCTACTCCTGGGTGGAAACCACCTCCATATAAAGTTTCTAAAACAGCTCGTGTCATTAATAAAGCACTTTTTGTTTCATCTTTTGAAGCTTGAATGTATATATTTTGATAATAATGACCTATTTCATCCATAGTTGTGAATTCAAAATCTAAGCTTTCAAAATTTCCATCTCTCCAACTTTCAAGTTGCTGATATAAAATAGGAGGGATTGCAAACCATTGCGCAGGACTTCCAGGATAATTAATTCCATCACCTGGATAAAAAGGGTATTTTAATTCTTCTGTTCCACTACCAATATTTGTAATATCAGTTGTACTCTTACTAGGTATAACTGGTTCGTTGGTATAAGCATAAGCTGGATTTCTAAATAAGCTAAATATTTTTTCCCTTAAGGGTTGAGCTTCATCAGAGCTATTATATAAAAATTTAAATTCTTCAGTAGTTAATTGATCAATAATTTCTCTAAATGATGGAGCAAGGAAATCACTTGCATTTACCCATTGCATTCTATATAACCTATATAATACAGGGAAAACTAAACTGAAATCTGTAGAATACGTATCATTTGAAGTGCCACAAATAAGATCGTACATTGTAGCTAATGGTTGTATTTGTGGAGCATAATCTGGTGGAGCAGTAGCTATCCAAGCTGCCGATTTAGGATCGTTTACTTCGTATGTTTTTCCATCTATTGTTACTTTAGCAGTAATTCTTCCGTCACAAATATCATCATACCAATTAGAGTTATCAGCAAAATCAGTATTCAAATCTGATGGATTTAAAGCTGCGGAAACCCCATCTCCAGGATAAAAAATTAAAGTTCCATTATCATGTTCAACTGTTCCTAAATTTACACTTTTACTTTCCATGTGCATTGCTTTTGCAATTTTACTCTTTCCTTCAGGGTTTAAAGGAAAAGGAAATTGTCCTCCAATTTTTTGCTTTTGATTACTTGAGGATACACTAACAGGTGCGGGGCAGTTAACTAACTCTTTTCTATAATTTTGATCATCAGAGTTTATTAGTTTTTGATCTAATACATTAGGATTTCTTCTTGAAGTACTAATTCCAGGAGCTATTTTTTCGGTAAAAAAAGTTGAGCTTAAATTTTCATTATCTGTATTTACAGAAAGATCTAAACTATTATTAAAATCATACCAAAATGGTTTTTTATTAGCTACCTCTACAGTCCATTCAACTTGACTAATATTGGCGTCTAATTTACGAATAGGGTTACCCTGATCGTCACATTCATAAATATAAAAACGTTGAGCTTGTTTTTTTAATGCACCATCAGCAGTGTGATACTCTTCTCCAGTTTCATATAAATTAGCCCATGGAACTTCAGGGCTAAAAACGACATCTTCTTTTGTTGCAGGACCATTACCCATTCGAGCAATTCCTATTGATGGATAAATTTTAAAATTCATAATAGTTTAATTTATATAGTTAGAAAAATTAGATATATATATAAAACTATAAATAGAAAGATTAGTAATTGGAAAAATACCCATAAACGTGTTCTTTTGGAGAACGAGAGCAGGATTATTAAGAACTTAAATATTTATTAAAATACGTATGCTAACAAAGGCAATTAATATAGCAGTAGCTTTTTTTAATTGAATAGGTGTAAGTATTTTATTACTTAATCTATTACCAATTTGACCTCCTACAAATACAATGATAAGAAGAATAGAGGTTAGATTCCAGTTGATTGAAAAATTAGGGTTTGTGTATTGGCCAATTAGGCCACTAATTGAATTAACTAAAATAAATAAACTTGCAGTTGCTGCTATTTTTTTAGGTGTTTCCCAGTTAGTTAGATGAAGTAAAGGGGCTAAAAAAATACCTCCACCAATACCTACCATGCCTGAAACAAATCCAATTAGACCTCCATATAAAGCATTTTGGGGTAATTTTAATTCTTTAGAACTAGTTTTTTTCGAGATAACTTTTTTTGAAACCCACATAGTTATGGCTGCGAATAATAATGTAAAGCCTAACAAGATAAAGAAGAACGTTTGATCAATTCGTAGATACCCACCTAAAAAAGCTAAAGGGATACTAAAAATAACCAAAGGAGTTACTTTTTTCCAATTGTACTGTTTTTGTTGTTTGAAAATTAAAACATTACCTGTTACAACAATAATATTACATAATAAAGCAGTAGCTCTAATTTCAGTAAAAGCTAAACTAGTTAAAGCTAAAACTGCTAAATAACTTGATCCACCTCCAAAACCTACTGATGAATATAGAATAGCAATGCTAAAAAATAAAAAGACTATATGCCAATTTTCGAGAACAGTTTTCAAAACAATTAAAAGCTCCATATAAATCAAATATATATATTTATAAGTGATCTTATGTTGTTAGTAGAAAAAATATAAAAACTATTTAAAAAAAACTGTAGATTAGTTTTTTATTAAAAACATAAAAGATTTTATAGATGAGTAATTATCACATAAAACATTTAGAAGAATATTATCAAGTTTATAGAAAATCAATAAGAAGCCCTGAATTATTTTGGGAAGAAATTGCTGAGGAACATTTTGTTTGGAGAAAAAAATGGGATAACGTATTGAGTTATGACTTTTCTAAACCAGAAGTAAAATGGTTTGAAGGAGCAAAATTAAATATAACAGAAAATTGTATTGATAGGCACCTTCAAATTAGAAGGGATAAGACTGCTATTTTGTTTGAGCCTAATAGTCCAGATGAAGAAGCTCTTCATATAAGTTATAATGATTTACATAAGCGAGTATGTAGGTTTGCTAATGTTTTAAAAAATAATGGAATAGGTAAGGGTGATAGAGTATGTATTTATTTACCAATGATTCCTGAGTTAGCAGTTTCAGTATTGGCTTGTGCTAGAATTGGAGCAGTTCATTCTGTGGTTTTTGCTGGATTTTCATCAACAGCATTATCTACAAGAATAAACGATTGTGAAGCAAAAATGGTAATTACAGCAGATGGATCATATAGAGGAGCAAAAACGATCGATTTAAAGAGTATTGTTGATGAAGCATTAGATAGTTGTAAATGTGTTAATACAGTTTTAGTTGTAAAAAGAATAGCTACTGATATTAATATGAAAGAAGGTAGAGATAAATGGATACAGCCTTTATTAGATGTAGCTTCTGAAGAATGTGAACCTGAAATAATGGATGCAGAAGATCCTTTATTTATTTTATATACTTCGGGTTCAACCGGAAGTCCAAAAGGAATGTTACATACAACTGCTGGTTATATGGTGTATACTGCATATACGTTTAAAAATGTTTTTAATTATAGAGAAAATGATGTGTATTGGTGTACAGCAGATATTGGTTGGATAACTGGTCATAGCTATATTGTATATGGACCTTTAGCTAATGGAGCAACTACAGTTATGTTTGAAGGAGTTCCTAGCTATCCAGATTTTGGCCGTTTTTGGCAAATAGTAGAAAAACATAAAGTAAGTCAGTTTTATACAGCTCCGACAGCTATTAGAGCTTTGGCAAAAGAAAAATTAGATTATGTTGATTCTTATGATTTATCATCTATAAAAGTTTTAGGGACCGTTGGTGAACCTATCAATGAAGAAGCATGGCATTGGTACAATGATAATGTAGGTAAAAAAAAGAGCCCGATTGTAGATACTTGGTGGCAAACAGAAACTGGTGGAATGATGATTTCACCAATACCATATGCTACACCAACTAAACCTACTTATGCAACATTACCACTCCCTGGAGTTCAATTGGCATTAGTAGATGAAAAAGGAGAAGAGATAAAAGGAAATCAAGTAGATGGTCGATTGTGTGTTAAATTTCCTTGGCCGTCAATGGCAAGAACAATATGGGGAAATCATCAGCGATATAAAGAAACTTACTTTTCAGCATTTGAAAATAAATATTTTACTGGTGATGGTGCTCTTCGTGATGAAGTTGGTTATTATCGTATAACAGGTAGAGTAGATGATGTTATTATAGTTTCAGGACATAATTTAGGAACAGCACCTATTGAAGATGCTATAAATGAGCACCCTGCAGTTGCTGAAAGTGCCATTGTAGGTTTTCCTCATGATATTAAAGGAAGCGCATTATACGGTTATGTTATTTTAAAAGAAACCGGTGAAGGTAGAAATCATGATAATTTACGAAAAGAGATTAATCAAATTATTACCGAACATATTGGACCAATTGCCAAATTAGATAAAATTCAATTCACAATTGGGTTACCTAAAACACGTTCGGGAAAAATTATGAGACGAATTTTACGTAAAATTGCACTTAATGAGTTAGATAATTTAGGAGATGTTTCTACGTTATTAAACCCAGAAATTGTACAAAATATTATAGATAGTAGATTAGAAACTAAATAATATTTCTATAATCTAGTTCATCATAAAAATCTTTAGCACCAAAACCTTGAATACTAATATCTTTATTATTATTTGAGGTTTTGGTATATAAATTAATGAGAGAATTAACTGTAAAAGTATCTATTTCAGTAACTTCATTAATGTTTAAAACTATTTTGTTATTCGATTTTAGAAAAGAGTTAATAATAGCTTTTAAGCGAGAATAATTATTAAAGTTTAAATTACCTTTAAGATGAAAACAGTTTTTTTCGTTGGTTATTTGTAAATTCATAATAATATAGTTTTTTACTAAAAATAATTATGAATTAAATAAATTTCAACTTTTTTTCGTTCAAATGTATGTTCTTGTGGATGAATGGAAACGATAAAAAATTATTCTTTTATTTCAAAAAAACTAAAAACATTACCTCCATAACGTTTCTCATAGCTAAAACATGGATGATTTGACAAGGTGGTATGTTTTGAATGTTCAATAATTAAAAGTCCCTCTTCTTTTAAAATATTTCTGTCAAAAATAGTATCAGCAATTTTTAAAAACTCTTCCTCTTTAAAATCATAAGGAGGATCAGCGAAAATAACATCAGCTTTTAAAGGAGTTTTTTCTAAAAATTTATAAACATCACTTTTAAAAGTATTTATATTTAAATCAAGATCCTTTGATGTTTGATTGATAAATTTGATACAATTAAAATGAGCATCAATAGCGTAAATTTCTTCAGTACCTCTAGAAGCAAATTCATAACTGATATTTCCAGTACCAGAAAATAAATCTATTACAGATATACTATCAAAGTAATATAAGTTATTTAGAATATTAAATAATGATTCTTTAGCCATATCTGTTGTTGGACGAACAGGTAGATTTTTAGGAGCTGAAATTCGCTTACTTTTATGTTTTCCAGAAATTATACGCATTTATGAAAGTAATATATAGTTTGAATGGTTTGAAAAATCATCATCTTCATTAAAAAAACAAGTTGTACTTTCAATAAAGTTAATATTTCTAATATAGTTATAGGTTATTTTATATAATTCAGAATCCGATTCAATTTTACCTAAAAAGGTTAATTGGAATTCTTCAGGATTCATTTGTAATTGTTCAGCAGTAAATAATATGTAATAAATAAAATCTTCTTTGCAAGAGTATGAAAATGAATTATACATACTTAATTTATCATTTTCAATAATTATAATGTCCATCAAGTTTGGAGCAACATTAACAAAAAATCCTGTTTTTGTTGATGAGTTTTTTATTTTATTTATAAGTTTATCTATGAGTACAGATGCATGATGCATGTATTCAAACTCTCCGAAATTTTGAAATAAATAATTATTAATGTTTACATATGGGATATACACTGTATTGGCATTAATAGAAGACAGGTTATCATATGTAATAAAATCTGTAGCTAATGTTTTTACAGAGTATTTTAAATAAGGAACTAAATTATTTCTATCAAAAAAATCATTAGGCACAATAGTAGCTAGGTTGTTTTGATGTATAGCAGATACTGATTTAAAATCTTGCTGTAAATCTTTATCATTAGCAAAAATGTACATTATTTTCTCTAACAATAATTCGGGAGAAGCAATAGTTTTTTCAAAAATGTATTCAGAAAAAAGATTAACATCATTAGTTGTTAAATCAGTAATACAAAAAGAAAATCCATCCAAACTAAATTGGATGGATAGATTTTTATTTTGCGCAATTGCGCTAATTTTTTTACTCTTTTTTTGCAGCTGCATCTTCTTTGTCGTAAAATGGAGGCCAGTTACCACCTGTAGTAACTTCTGATAGAGACCCTACAGAGATAAAAGGACCTTTTACTTGATCCGTTTCAACTGCTTCTAATTCTATTTTTATTAAAGAACTATTCATTCCTTCTAAAATAGGTTTTTTATCTACTTTAGC
The DNA here is from genome assembly GCF_900105985.1 of Tenacibaculum sp. MAR_2010_89. Taxonomy (NCBI): domain Bacteria; kingdom Pseudomonadati; phylum Bacteroidota; class Flavobacteriia; order Flavobacteriales; family Flavobacteriaceae; genus Tenacibaculum; species Tenacibaculum sp. MAR_2010_89. The sequence goes on from NZ_FNUB01000005.1 coordinate 2,167,610, forward strand.
TTCAAATACAGGAACTAATAAACCAGCTACTTTTTCTATTTTATCCGTTGCTAACTCAAATTGTTTGTCAGTACCTGGTACATTAAACATATTTTGGAAGTCTTTCCCCTCAAAATATTTAATTACTGGCTCATAATCAATAGTGTCAGTTTGTTTAACAGATATTTTATCAGTTAAACCACCAGATAAAGTAACTTCTTTTTCTATATTTTTAGTTTCTGTAATAGCTAAAGAATCATTTTGGATAAAGCTAATTAAAGCATTTTTATCTTTAGTATAATCACCTTTAGCTTCCTTATATTTAATTTGAGCGTCACGTATTAACTTTAAACTTTTAATAACTTTAGCGTAACGAACCTTTTTATCTTTATTAAATTTTATTGGCTCCATAATTCCGCCATAAATTTTATAGGCTAAGAAGATAGAGGCAACTAATAGTAATATAGAAACTAACCATCTCATTTTTAGAGGTACAAATTTAACAATAAGTACAGCTAAAAGAAACGCAACAACTGCTGCTGCTAAAATCATTAATAATAAATTCATTTTTTTAATTTTTAATATATGATATTCGCAAATCTACAATTTTTTTTCAATGAAGAAAATTTTTAACTATAAATAGATATATCTTTGGAAATTATTTTATTTTATGATAGCATCTGCACACAAATTTTATACTGAAATATTACAAAAATTCCCTTATACACCAACCTACAAGCAAAATAAATTATTAAATGAATTAACTAATTTTATTTTCGAAGATAATGAAAATGCCTTATTTGTTTTAAAAGGGTATGCGGGTACTGGAAAAACTACAACTATAAGTACCGTAGTAAATAACCTATGGAAGGCTGGTAAAAAGGCTGTTTTATTGGCGCCAACTGGTAGAGCTGCTAAGGTAATATCAGGGTATTCAGGTAAGCAAGCATTTACTATTCATAAAAAAATATATTTCCCTAAAAAACAAAGTAATGGTGGAGTAAGTTTTGTAATGCAACCTAACAAGCATACAAACACTATTTTTATTGTTGATGAATCTTCAATGATTTCAGATGAAAAACAAAATGCCAAATTGTTTGAAAATGGTTCTTTACTTGATGATTTAATGGCATATGCATATTCAGGAAAAAATTGCAAAATTGTTTTTATAGGAGATACAGCTCAGTTACCTCCTGTAAAATTAACAATGAGCCCAGCTTTAGAAGCTGATAAGTTATCATTTGAGTTTAATAAACAAGTTACTGAAATTGAATTAGATGAAGTTGTACGTCAGCAAGAGGATTCAGGTATTTTATACAATGCTACTGATTTAAGATTGTTAATAGAAAATAAAGCTGTTGATTTTCAATTCGATGTAAGTTTTCCAGATATTATCCGATTGGAAGACGGTTATGAAATTCAAGATGCAATTACTTCTGCTTATGATGGTGAAATAGGAGTAGAGGATACTGCAATTATAGTACGCTCTAATAAAAGAGCTAACCAGTATAATGATCAGATTAGAACAAAAATTAGAGGGCAAGAAAATGAAATATCTACAGGAGATTATGTAATGGTAGTTAAAAATAATTACTTCTGGCTAAAAGATTCTTCGTCGGCTGGTTTTATTGCGAATGGGGATATTTGTGAAGTAATGCGAATTAATTCCATAAAAGAATTATACGGATTTAAATTTGCTGAAGTTGAAGTTCGTATGATTGATTATCCAGATATGAAGCCTTTTGAAACAGTATTGTTGTTAGATACGTTAACAAGTGAAAGTCCTTCATTAACTTATGAAGAGTCAAATAAGTTGTATGAAGCTGTTAAAGAAGATTTTGCTAATGAAAAATCAAAGTATAAGCAATTTATGGGAGTTAAAAAGAATAAATATTTTAATGCCTTACAAGTGAAATTTTCTTATGCGATGACTTGTCACAAGTCTCAAGGTGGACAATGGAAAACAATTTTTATTGAGCAACCATATCTTCCAGATGGTCCTAGTGTAGAGTATTTAAGATGGTTGTATACTGCAGTAACACGTGCGCAAGAAAAATTATATTTAATAGGTTTTAAAGATGAATGTTTTGTAGACTAATAATCTAATTTCACCTATTTCCATGATAAAGTATATTTAACATTCCTGTTTTCATAAATCATTAATGATTCTTGTATAAATGTGACTTATTTTAAAATTTAGTGTCATATAAATTAGAAATCTATTGTAAATAGAGGTTAATCTAATAAAATTCATAATGAAGGAAATACTATTAATTGTTGCTTTATTAACTTTTCAGGAAAGCTTTACTCAACAGGTGTGTAAAGAAAATCAAAAAGCTGATTATGTAGAGGTAAATAATATATCAATTAATAAATGTAATACTAACTCATCTTCGGAGAAAAATATAAAAGACAACAAAGTTTTAGAAGTTAAGAGATTTAGATATCTAAAAAAAAGAATAAATGAGAGAGATTTTATTCAAACAAAAACATTACATAAAAAAATAAATATATTAAGTAATACTCTTGAGGGTAGTAAGATTGAGTTAGTTAAAAAAAATGTTAGTGCAATGATTTCACTAATAGATAAAAGAAAAGAAAATAAAATAATTTCATTTAATGAAGTAAATGAAATTCCTAAATTTCTAGATTGCGATAAAGCAAGCGAAGATTGTTTTAATAACAGTATGAAGTTACATATAGAAAATAACTTTAGATACCCTAAAGAAGCAATAAATAATGAAGTTGAAGGTGAATTGTTAGTTTATTTTGTAATAGATTCTAACGGTAATGTTGGTAATATTAAAGTTTCTTCTACTAAAGAAATAACTATTTTAAATAAAGAAGCAATTAGAATTGTGTCATTGTTGCCAAAATTTATTCCAGGAAAACAAGATGGTCATGTAACGTCTGTGTCATATAGTTTTCCTATGAACTTCAAATTAAAGTAATTTAAAAATTATTACTTGAATAAAAATAAATGCAAAATGTTAGCATTTTGTTAATTTGTTAAATTCAACAAACAAAAAAGTTACATTTGTTACCCAATTCAAAATATTAAGGATGAGGAATAAAGTAACTGTTTTTCTTTTATTTTTATTGATTTCAACATCGATAGAAGCACAAAAACCGCAAAAGTTATCTTCTAATCAGATATACGAAAAATTACAAAAATTAAATTTTTTAGGTTCTGCATTATATATAGCAGCTCATCCAGATGATGAAAATACTAGATTAATTGCTTACTTAGCTAATCATGAAAAAGCAAGAACAGCATATTTATCATTAACAAGAGGAGATGGAGGACAAAATTTAATTGGTTCAGAAATACGTGAGTTGTTAGGTGTAATTCGTACTCAAGAATTATTGGCAGCAAGAAGAATTGATGGAGGTGAGCAACGTTTTTCAAGAGCTAATGATTTTGGATATTCTAAACATCCTGATGAGACGTTAAAAATATGGGATAAAAAGAAAGTTTTAGCAGATGTTGTTTGGGCGATACGAACTTTTAAACCAGATGTTATTATAAACAGGTTTAATCATAGAACCCCTGGAACTACTCATGGGCATCACACTTCATCAGCAATGTTAAGTGTTGAAGCTTTTGAACTAGCTGGAGATAAAACTAAATATACTGAACAGCTAGCCTATACAGATATATGGAACCCAAATCGATTGTTTTTTAATACATCTTGGTGGTTTTATGGTAGTCAAAAAAAATTCGCAGAAGCTGATAAAAGTAAAATGTTAAGTTTTGATATTGGAACTTATTACCCATTAAAAGGTTTGTCAAATAATGAGTTGGCATCTATTGCAAGTAGTCAGCATTTGTGTCAAGGTTTTGGACGTTTAACAACACGTGGTAGTCAAACAGAATATGTAGAGTTTTTAAAAGGTGATTTCCCTAAAGATAAAAAAGATATTTTCTCAGGAATTAATACTACGTGGAATCGTATTAAAGGAGGAGGAGAAATAGGTGAAATTTTATACAGTGTAGAAAAGAATTTTGATTTTGTGAATCCATCTAAGCATTTACCGAATTTAATGAAAGCCTATACTAAGGTTCTAAAGTTAGAAAATGAACATTGGAAACGTATAAAAACTAAGCAACTAGAAGAGATTATAATTGCTTGCTCTGGTTTGTATATTGAAGCCTCAGCTACTAGTTCTAGTACAACACCTAATAGTACTATTAATGTTAATTTTGAAGTATTAAACAGAAGTAATACTTCAATGGAGTTAAATTCTGTTGAATTTCTATCAAATGGAAAGAAAATTGCAAAAGAAATAAGATTGAAAGCTAATGATAAAAGAAATTTTAAAGAGGTTATTACCATAGGTGATTTACCATATTCATCACCTTATTGGTTAAATTCTGAATGGAATTTAGGTATGTATAAAGTACCTAATCAAAAAGAAAGAGGAAACCCAGAAACTAAAAGACCTGTTGAAATTAAATATAATCTTATCATAGATAATAAATCAATCTCTTTTATTAAACCTTTAATATATAGATATTCTAAAAGAGATAAAGGAGAAATTTATGAACCTTTTGAAATTTTACCACAGGTAACTACAAAATTAAAAGATAAAGTATTAATTTTTTCTACACAAGAAGCACAGAGAGTTTCTGTAGAAGTTAGATCAGGAGGAAAAAACACTAAGGGTTCTTTAAGTTTAAAAGCTCCAGATGGTTGGGAAGTAACACCTAATAAAGTTTCGTTTTCTATAGAACAAAAAAGTGATGTAAGATCAATAAATTTTATGGTTAAACCTACCCAAAAAGAGTCAAACGGGTTACTAAAATCAATAGCAGAAATTGATGGTAAAATTTATGATAAAGAGTTGGTAGAAATTAATTATGAACATATACCAAAACAATCAATATTATTAGCTTCACAAGCAAAAGTTGTTCGTTTGAATATTAAAAAGCAAGGAACTAAGATAGGTTACATCCTTGGTTCTGGAGATGCAGTGCCAGAAAGTTTACGTCAAATTGGGTATACTGTAACTGAGATAAATCCTGTTGAGATAAACGATAAAACTTTATTGGAGTTTGATGCAGTAGTACTAGGTATTAGAGCATACAATACAAAGAAAGAGCTTCAGTTTAAACAAAAATATATATTAGATTATGTAAAAAATGGGGGTAATGTAATTGTACAGTATAATACTAATAGGAGGGTAGATGTTAAGGCTCCTTATGAATTACAGTTGTCAAGAGACCGAGTTACTGATGAGTATGCAAAAGTTAATTTAATAGCAAAAGAGCATCCAGTACTGAATTATCCAAATAAAATTACTAACGTAGACTTCGAAAATTGGGTGCAAGAAAGAGGTTTGTACTTCCCTAATAAATGGAGTAAAGAGTATACTCCAATACTTTCAATGAACGATAAAGGTGAAAGTATTAAAAAAGGAAGTTTATTGGTAGCAGCATATGGTAAAGGAAATTATATTTATACAGGCTTAAGTTTTTTTAGAGAACTGCCTGCAGGGGTTCCAGGAGCATATAAGTTATTTGCTAACTTATTGTCCTTAAAAAAGAATGAAAGATAAACCCAGAAAAACCTCGAAATATTTTTCGGGGTTTTTTATTGATTAATTATTGTAGACAAAATATTTTGTATTTATAAATTAAGAAACCTTTGGTTTAAAAAGATTAATTGAAACTGTAGCTAAATCTGAATTAGGAAATTTTTTAAAAGTATTTTCATCAGGTATTAATCCAATCGATTTCATAGCATTCATGTATTCTTCAATTTCAATTATATATTGATCAGAATATCCATGGGTAGCATCATAAGCAGTAGCAGCAGTTCTTCCTAAATTTTGACTAACTAATTCAGGTTTTGATGTGTGAAGTTCTATTAAAAGTAAACCAAATTTATGAATATAAGGAGTCCATTTTTTGAAGTGTTGTTTTAGCGATTCAATTACTAAATTATTATCTAAGCGTTTGCCTTTATGAGCATAAGCACCAGTTGAAGTACTTATAGCAATGTTATTGTTTAATTTTGGTTCTTCCCAAATACGATTATGATCTAAAAACGTACGAACGTTTAATAAATCGGATAAGTTAATATTATATTTTTGTTGCAGATCTTCTGACATGGCTTTAGGATTTCCAATATCTCCCCAAATTACTTTAGCCCAAATATCAGCCTGTACTAAATTTTTTCTAGTAATTTTTAAGGCTGCTTCATTATAATCTACTCCAATTAATAATAAAGGATACTCTTCCAAAACTTTGCCTCTGTTTGTTTGATTTTCAATTACATTAAATAGATGTTTTAAAAATGCTCCATTACCACAACCAACATCTAAAATACCTTTTGGCTGTTCATGTATAGGTTTATTAAATAAGTTGATAATGATTTCATCAATTACTCTAAAGTATGCTGCATGTGCACCTCCACTTCCCCATACATTCATTTCTCGATCTACATGAACCTCTTCAGCGGCAGTGTTAGCGTTTCTTAAAATTGTAGAGTCTTCAAAAATAAGCTTATCTAATTTTCTTAAAGTAGGAATATAAGATACAGTTACTCCATAAGCGCTTGCTCTTCGTGCAAAAAATAGTCCTTTATTTGTAAATTCATAAGAATCTCCAGTTTTCGTAAACCAATCTAAACCTGTAAGTATATCTAATAAGCGGCTAAAATTTTTAGCATCTTTATGAAACTCTTCCGCTTTAAATTTTGTTTGCATAAAATATTTATGAAACATCCCACTCATACCTAATAATACAACAGTGGGTCCAATAATTATACCCTCAATATGTGTTAAAATTTGGTTTAATATTTCATTTTCTTTTGAATTAGGTGGAGGTGAAACATTAAAATTATTTTTAAAGTTTTGATATAGTTCTTCTAGTTTTAAAAATGGTTCTGTTTCAAATTTTCTAGAGTTGTAATTTTTTGAAAATTTAAGTAATAAATAAGCTTCTTTGTAAATATCGAAATAAGAAAAAGCGATTGCTGACAACTCATTTATTTCAAAGTGTACAGTATTAGTTGTGTTATTTACTTTTTGATTTAACCAGCCTTGTGAGCATAAAGTGCGTAAAGCTACATTTAAATAACCATCATTAGCATTAAAAGTCGATGTGATTTCTGTTAAACTAACTGATTTTTTTTTCAATAAATATTTAGTGATACCTTTTTCTTTTAGAATATATGCTGCAGGACAGGTTACAATTCCGTCTAAATGACGAAATAAACTACTTCTAAGTGTTGATTTTTCTTTATTAGATAACATTGACTAAGTATTTTTCCTTTAAATATACTTATTTTTAAATGTCTTTCATAATAAAATAAAGAGTTAATGTTTTGTTATATAAGCTTATATAACAAAGAGTCTTTACATGTTTACTTTAGTTTTTCTACTATTTTATCATAAACAAAACTATAATAGTCATGATATTGAGGTAATAAAATATTCTTTAAATTTTTAGTGGTTATAATAGTTTGTAAATCAAATAATTTAATCTCATCTACCTCTTCTTTTTGAATTATTAAATCTTCAATAGATGTTTTTAATTCTGCTATAAAAATGTGATGATATTCGTTATCTATTATACCATTATTATGGTTTATTTGATGTTTTCTCACACCAATTTTATATAAGTCATCTGGATTTATTGTGTAATCAATTTCTTCTTGTATCTCCCTAACTGCTCCAACAATAGTATTTTCACCTGCTGCTATATGGCCAGCTACTGAAATGTCCCATAAACCAGGGAATACTTTTTTAGTTAAAGCTCTTTTTTGAAGTAAAATTTTGTAATCTGAAGTATATAGCCATACATGAATAGTAGGGTGGAAGTAACCATATTTATGAGCTATTGATTTTAAACAGGTCTTGCCTGTGTAATTACCAAATTCATCAAGAATGTCAATTATTTCATCCATAAAAAAAGAGTCCCGCATTTTGCGGGACTTAGTATATTATTTAAAATAAGAGAAATCTTCTCCGTTTTCAATTTTTAAGAGACTTTGATATATCATTTTAATAACGTTTTCAACATCTTCTCTGTGAACCATCTCAACAGTGGTGTGCATATAACGTAAAGGCAAAGATATTAAAGCAGAAGCAACTCCACCATTGCTATAAGCAAATGCATCAGTATCAGTACCTGTTGCTCTTGATAAGGCAGAACGTTGGAAAGGAATATCGTTTGCTTCGGCTGCATCAATAATTAAATCACGAAGTTTTTGTTGTACAGCTGGTGCATAAGCAATAACTGGACCTTTCCCAATTTCTAATAAACCAGCTTTTTTCTTATCAATCATTGGAGTAGTAGTGTCATGAGTAACATCGGTAACAATAGCTACATTAGGTTTAATAGTTTGGGTAATCATTTCTGCACCACGTAAACCAATTTCTTCTTGTACAGAGTTTGTAATATATAAACCAAATGGTAAGTCTTTTTTGTTTTCTTTTAAAAGCCTTGCAACTTCAGCAATCATAAATCCACCCATTCTATTATCTAGGGCTCTACAAACAAATTTATCTCCATTTAATATATGAAACTCATCTGGGTATGTAATAACACAACCAACATGAACACCTAATTTTTCAACTTCTTCTTTAGTTGAGCAACCACAATCAATAAAAATATTATCTGGTTTTGGAGCTTCTTCTTTAGCTTTGTTACGAGTATGTATAGCTGGCCAACCAAAAACACCTTTTACAATACCGTTTTTAGTATGAATGTTTACTATCTTACTAGGTGCTATTTGATGATCACTACCTCCATTTCTAATTACATAAATAAGTCCGTTATCAGAAATGTAATTTACATACCATGAAATTTCATCAGCATGTCCTTCAATAACTACTTTATATTTAGCATCAGGATTAATAACTCCAACAGCACTTCCATAAGTATCTGTTATAAATTCATCTACATAAGGCTTTAAATAGTCCATCCAAATTTTTTGGCCTTCCCATTCATAACCAGTAGGTGCTGCGTTGTTTAAATATTTTTCTAAGAAGTCTATCGACTTTTGATTTAAAATTGATTTCTCAGCCATGTTTTTATTAATAAGATTTTATGAGAACTAAAAGATTAACTCCAAAACTTACGTTTTTCGTTTAATTCTTCTTGTTCTTTTATTTGTTTAGGAGTCATTACTTTTAAGAAAGATGGGTGTTGCTCAATGGCATATTCTATTCTTTCAACAATGTTTTCAATGCTCTCATTTTCGTAATCGATATCCAAAGGCTCTTTAATAACCATTGATTGTAAAACGTTACGCTTTTTTATTTGTAATCCTTTTTTATCAAAAGAACGTCTAAATCCATCAATTACAATAGGTACAACTACTGGTTTGTATGTTTTAATTAAATGCGCTGTTCCTCTTCTAATAGGTTTAAAAGCTGTCGTAGTACCTTGAGGGAAGGTGATAACCCATCCATCGTCTAAAGCTTTTTTAATATTAGAAATATCTGATAATTTAACTTGTCTATTAACATCTTTTCCACCACTACGCCAAGTTCTGTCAATAGATACTGATCCAGTATAAGCAAAGATTTTAGGTAAAATACCAGAACGCATGGTTTCACCAGCAGCGATGTAGTATACATTTAATTTAGGATTCCATATGTAACCAATGTTTCTAATATTATCAATACGTCCTTTTAAAGAAGCATTAAATACATGAAACATAGCAGCAACATCAGCAAAATATGTTTGGTGATTGGAAATGAATAAGACATTTTGATTTGGAAGTTGGCGTAAAATTTCAGAACCTTCAATTTGAAGTTCATTAAACCTACGATAACGTCCATGAGAAATAACTCCTAAGATACGTATAAGCCATTTTTTTATCCATAATATATGTCCAAAAGGATTCCTTTTAAATAAGGGCATATTGATGCAGGTTTTATTAGTATAAATGCTAAATTACAAAAGAAAAATAATACTGTTACTATTTAATTAAATCTTTAATTTCTGAAAGCATCATAGCAGTTGCTCCCCATACAATGTAATTATTTAGTTTAAAGGATGGTACCTCGATATTTTTCATGTATGATGTTTCCATTGGAGTGTAAACAATATTATCGTCATCCAGTAAATCTTGTGCTAATACCTCAATAATTGTAGCAACTTCATTATTTGGATTGAAAATTGGTTTTTGGTTACAGAACCCAATAAAAGGAGTAACTAAAAAATTACTTGGAGGAATATATGTGTTAGATAATTGTCTTATTACAGTAATATCTTTATTGTTAACCCCAACCTCTTCGTAAGTTTCTCTTAAAGCAGTTTGTTGAAGATTAATATCGATTTTATCTACTTTTCCACCAGGAAAACTTATTTGTGCAGAATGCGCACCATTATAACTTGCTCGTTGTGTTAGTAAAAAGTTTGTTTTATTTTGTTTATCGGGATAAAACAAAGCTAAAACTGCTGCTTTTTTAGGAGATTTTTGTGTAATCATTTCTTCTGTATATTTTCTCCTTAATTCAGGAGCTAGCTTAAATTGAGAATCTAAACCTCCTAAAGTACTATTTTGAAATCGTTGTATTTGATTAGTGAAATCAGAAAAAATCATTTTTTATAGTATTTTAGACAAACATATTGATTTTAATAGCACGAAGTCAATTTTTTGGCTCGAATTTTGTATTTTAAATACTATTAAAAATCAAATAAAATATATGAGTAAAAAATATAAATATAGAAAACTAGCTTTGAGTTTAATTTTTGACGCTGTAGGTTATGCATCTTTTATTTTACCAGGATTAGGAGAAATTACAGATGTTATTTGGGCTCCAATCTCTGCATTTTTAATGACTAAGCTATATAAAGGGAATAAAGGGAAAATTGCAGCGGCAGTATCGTTTATAGAAGAAGCAATGCCAGGTTTAGATGTGATACCTACTTTTACACTTATGTGGCTATATACTTATGTTTTTAGATCTTCTGATGAAAAGAAAAAAACAATTGAAATATAACCAAAACCAAGTAAACTATATGTTTAGTACCAGATTTTGGTTATTTATTATTGTTATTTTTTCATACTTAAAAATGAGAAATTATAGCTAATACCTAAATTCATATATGTTGAATTTAAACTACCACCTTTAGCTTTAACATGACCTAAAGCTCCTCTTAATTTTAACTTATCAGTTAATTTATAGTTGATACCTAAGCTAGGCTTTATTATTAAACCTTGACCAGTACTAATTCCACCACCACCAGCAGCTCCTCCTAATACTTGAAGGAAAATAGAGGTAGTATTATCAAATATTTTTTTTGATTGGTATCCTAAACCAACTATACCTTCAGCATAAGCTCCAGCATCACCAAAGTTAGCAAATGAGGTTTGGCCTGCTCCATAAATATGTTTATTTAAAAAGAAGTTAATTTGTAGTGATATCTGATGCATATTTTGACTAATCCCACTAACTCTTTGTGCGTTTATATATAAATCTTGTTTCAATATGGTTTCTAAACCTTTAAATACTCCTTTTGAAAAAGACAATGTTTTTGAATTTATGCCATCCTTATCTACATAATATTTTAGCCCAAAACCAAGAGTAGAGGAGGTGAAATGAGAATCTGGACTCATTAAATAACCTTTATTTAAAGTAGCATAAAAGTTGTCAAAAAGTTTTTGTTCAATTGAAAGATCAGGATAAATTAAAAAACCACCTTTTGTATCAACACCACCACCACCACCAGCACCTATACCAAATTTAGCAAGAATGTTGGTTCTGTTTTTATTCATAGAAAAATGATATCCTCCTCCTAGAAAAATATCCATATAACCAGCTTTAATTCCATGATAAGCACCGTCGGCTTTTACAAAAAAGAAAATGTTATCTGTTAAATATGAATTAAATTCAAATCCAGCTAACCGTATTGTTTTTCCTTTATATGAACCTTTAGTAACTGATAAGTTATTTAAATGCATTAATAAGGACAATCTACTACTAGGTTTGTTCCAGTCAGAGTCTTTTAAGTTGTTAAAAGAAAATTCAGTTTCTTTTTCGTCAAAACTTGAAGTTTGAAAGGATAAAGGAACTTGAACAGCTACATTTAATTGACTCCCTTTAATAGTTCCTTTATCAAAAAAGTTAACATAACTATAACCAGTTGAGATTGAAAAGTGTTTAAAGTCATATCCTAAATTAAAATGTGGTAAAATGAATGCACCACCTCCATCTGGAGCGTTTGCACCACCACCACCACCAAAATGAATACCGGTATCTATAAATAAATTATCAGTGATGTTTTTTTGAATTCCTGCGTTAATTCCTAAAGTGAAGAAACCACCTCTAATACCTCCAACAGCACCATAAAAGCCTACACCTGCATAACTCCATTTATTTATTTTTAAATTGTAATGTAAACCTGTGAAATCCATATTAGGCTCATTTTCAGGCATCTTTATTGAAAGGAAATCTAATTGACCAAAACCAATTTGGGTAACTTTGTTTGGTAATTTCTCTTGTGCGTAAAAAAAATGAACACTCAATGTTATACTTAACACAAGTGTTCTTTTCATTATGTTTTTAAACATATAAAATAATTGAATTAATTTTTAATGATGAATTTTCTGTCGTTTATTATTTATGTATGATGCTACAAAAGCATCTTTAAAACCTATTTTTGCTAGTTCTTTTTTAAAATATTTAGCTTCATTTAAAGTTGAAAATAATCCTAATGAATATTTAAAGTAACCATTTTTAGATGATATAATTCCAGGTATTAGATTATTTGAAAGTAATGGGTATTTTTTTGTTTGAAAAACTCCTAGTTGAACTGAGTAAATTGTTTTTCCTTGTACATTAGATTCAACTTCATTTATGGTGTCATCTAAATTATCAGTACTTACCGAAGCCATATCTTCTTTCTCTACTTTTTTATTAACTCTTTTTAAGCTGTCAATAACACGTTCAGCCTCTCTAGCTTTAATTTCAGAAATATTAACTTTATTATTAGTTATAATACCCTTATCATTTAATTTTCCGCTTTTAAATAAATAGATAATACCTAATGCTAACCCCAAAAAAAGACCTAATATAATATAAATGGTTCTAGATTTTTGCTTATGGTGTTTGTATGTTTCTTGAAGCTCACTTAACTCTTTTTCAGATTCTTCTCTTTTAAGTTTTGCTTTGTCAAAATCTTCCTGCATTAATTGATACTTCTCTTCCTCGATGAATGGCATACCGTTGTTGTTTTTAGTTGATTTTCGACCACTAAAATACAAATCTTTTTTTAGTAGTGTTTTTTATGATCAGTAATTGATATATTGAGGGTTAGCGTATATTGTCATTTTATCATCTCTACTAAAACCTATAAGGCATATTCCAAACTCTTTAGCAAAATCTACAGCTAATGAAGAACAAGCAGAAACAGCAATTATTATAGGTATTTTAGCAAAAAACGCTTTAGATACTATTTCGTAGGAAACACGACCACTAACTAGCATTATTTTAGCATTATTTAAATCTTTTTCTTTTAATAAACTTCCAATACATTTATCAACGGCATTATGTCTACCAATATCTTCTTTACAGGTTAATAATTTTTGATTTTTATTAAATAAAGCACAAGCATGACTTCCTCCAGAAGATTTAAATGTAAACTGTAGTGATGTCATTTGCAAAAACATTTGCTGAATTTTATTTGAATTTAAGGTATAAGTGTTTTTTATAGGTTCTCCAGAAACTTGAATATCGTTGATTTCTTTTTTACCACAAATACCACATGAAGAGACTGATAATAAAGTTCGTTTATTTAAGTAGCCTTTACCTATTTTTTCTTTATCAATAGTAACATTTATAATATCATGATGATTATCTTTTTTAGTTGTAGTATTAAAAGATAATGGTTCATTGCTTCTGTAAATATCTTCAGCATATAAAAGACCAGTAATTAAATCAATATCATTATAAGGAGTTCGCATTACAACGGTATAAGCTTCTTCATTAATGTTTATTTGCAAAGGAGCCTCTATAACTAAATTGTCATTTAACTTATTTGAAATGTTATTAGATACTTTTATCGATTGGTATGCGTTTACTTGTGTCATAGAGAACAAAAGTAAATAATAAAAAAAACAAAAATAAGAAAATAGGGTAGCATTAAAATAATTAACTTTATGCCCTGTTACTTTAAAAGTAGAGAGATTGATCTATATCTTATTATAATGAAAAAGGTTTTAAGTATTTATATTGTTTTTTTTAGTTCGTTAATTATAGCTCAGGTGAAAGATACATTACCAAGCTTTGTAGATGAATATTACCTTATAAAGAATGGTGATTCATTAATGATACAACTTAATGAAGTGTCAGTATTACCTAAGCATAAGTTTACTTCAAAAGTAGATGTACATTATTATTACTGGTTTAGAAGAAAGGTGTTCAAAGCTTATCCTTATGCCATGTTAGCTTCAAAAAGAATAGATAGTCTTAATGTACGTTTAAATAGAGTTTCTTCAAAAAGAAAGAAAAAGCAATATATAAAAAGAGTTCAGAAATATCTTGAAAACGAATTAACAAATAGGTTGAAAAAATTAACAAGAACGGAAGGTAGAGTGCTTTTAAAGTTAATTCATCGCCAAACAGGAAAAACTGCATTTGATAATATAAAGGAATTACGAAGTGGTTGGAAAGCTTTCTGGTATAATACTACAGCTAATTTATTCAAGCTATCGTTGAAGTCAAAATATAATCCAGAACTTAATAATGAAGATTATCTAATAGAAGATGTTTTACAAAGAGCATATATAGATGAAGCATTGATTTATCAAGAGCCTAAGTTAAAAATGAACTATGTAAGTATATTAGCAAATAAAAAAGGAGGGATTAATGTAGAAAAGTATAAAAAAATGTTTGCTAAACAACGTAAAAGAAAGAAAAGACGTAACACAAGGAAGTAAGCTACTAAACAATACAGTATAGGTATTACTGTAGGAAAATTGGCTTTTATAATAGTACACAAAAAACTTTTTGATTTAAAAGCTTAGTAGGTAGATAATTAAGAGTTGCTTTAAAAATAACTTCAAAAAAGTCATTGTCATGTTAGAAAAGGGGTCTATATTTGCACCCGCAAACGGATAAGCGTAGAGTTTAAAAGTAAGCAAAGTTCATTAAAATAGGGTTATTAAGATATTAAGCGAGGGTTAAAAAATAAGTTAAAAAAAGCTTGTTTAAAACAAATGAAAGTGAGTATCTTTGCAGTCCGAATTTTAGGGAATAGTTCATTGATTTATGGGATTTACAAATTAAAAAAAAACTTCAAAAAAGTTTTTGTCAGATTAAAAATAGTTTGTAGGTTTGCATCCGCTTAGAGAAAGCGACACGATTACAGAGATTTTGGAAAGACCGTTAAAAAGTCAGTTAGTTCGATTCTAACGTTTCTACAAAAAGTTAATTAAGGTTTTGATTGAGAGATATCAAGTATTAAGGTTAACAAAGTTCATTGAAAATATTGAAATTGACAGCGTAATTAAAGAGTAGAATTACCACAGTCTAATTAGTTAGATTAAAAAAATTCTTTTGAAACTTATTCATTAATAATATTAAAGATTATACAATGAAGAGTTTGATCCTGGCTCAGGATGAACGCTAGCGGCAGGCTTAACACATGCAAGTCGAGGGGTAACAGGGGAGCTTGCTTCCGCTGACGACCGGCGAACGGGTGCGTAACGCGTATAGAATCTGCCTTGTACAGGAGGATAGCCTTTAGAAATGAAGATTAATACTCCATAATATTGAGAAGTGGCATCGCTTTTTAATTAAACATTTATGGGTACAAGATGACTATGCGTCCTATTAGCTAGATGGTAAGGTAACGGCTTACCATGGCAACGATAGGTAGGGGGTCTGAGAGGATTATCCCCCACACTGGTACTGAGACACGGACCAGACTCCTACGGGAGGCAGCAGTGAGGAATATTGGTCAATGGAGGCAACTCTGAACCAGCCATGCCGCGTGCAGGATGACTGCCCTATGGGTTGTAAACTGCTTTTATACAGGAAGAAACAGTCGTACGTGTACGGCCTTGACGGTACTGTAAGAATAAGCACCGGCTAACTCCGTGCCAGCAGCCGCGGTAATACGGAGGGTGCAAGCGTTATCCGGAATCATTGGGTTTAAAGGGTCCGCAGGCGGTCAATTAAGTCAGAGGTGAAATCCCATAGCTTAACTATGGAACTGCCTTTGATACTGGTTGACTTGAGTTATACGGAAGTAGATAGAATGTGTAGTGTAGCGGTGAAATGCATAGATATTACACAGAATACCGATTGCGAAGGCAGTCTACTACGTATATACTGACGCTCATGGACGAAAGCGTGGGGAGCGAACAGGATTAGATACCCTGGTAGTCCACGCCGTAAACGATGGACACTAGTTGTTGGGATTTATCTCAGTGACTAAGCGAAAGTGATAAGTGTCCCACCTGGGGAGTACGATCGCAAGATTGAAACTCAAAGGAATTGACGGGGGCCCGCACAAGCGGTGGAGCATGTGGTTTAATTCGATGATACGCGAGGAACCTTACCAGGGCTTAAATGTGGTCTGACAGCTTTAGAGATAGAGTTTTCTTCGGACAGATCACAAGGTGCTGCATGGTTGTCGTCAGCTCGTGCCGTGAGGTGTCAGGTTAAGTCCTATAACGAGCGCAACCCCTATCGTTAGTTGCTAACAAGTAAAGTTGAGGACTCTAGCGAGACTGCCGGTGCAAACCGTGAGGAAGGTGGGGATGACGTCAAATCATCACGGCCCTTACGTCCTGGGCTACACACGTGCTACAATGGTATGGACAATGAGCAGCCACTATGCGAATAGGAGCGAATCTATAAACCATATCACAGTTCGGATCGGAGTCTGCAACTCGACTCCGTGAAGCTGGAATCGCTAGTAATCGGATATCAGCCATGATCCGGTGAATACGTTCCCGGGCCTTGTACACACCGCCCGTCAAGCCATGGAAGCTGGGGGTGCCTGAAGTCGGTTACCGCAAGGAACTGCCTAGGGTAAAACTGGTAACTAGGGCTAAGTCGTAACAAGGTAGCCGTACCGGAAGGTGCGGCTGGAACACCTCCTTTCTAGAGAAAGATGGTGAGTTACAAAAGAGGTACATTTTGCTCTTTGCTGTTAATTTTAAAACACACTAATATATAGCTATTATAGTCTCGTAGCTCAGCTGGTTAGAGCGCTACACTGATAATGTAGAGGTCGGCAGTTCGAGTCTGCCCGGACTACAAATAAAGAAGTATATATTAGGAAGGAAATTCTGGAAGTTAGAGAATTCAACATTCATAATTGAGGATTCATATTCTGAATTTCATAATGGGGGATTAGCTCAGCTGGCTAGAGCGCTTGCCTTGCACGCAAGAGGTCATCGGTTCGACTCCGATATTCTCCACCATTAGACTATAGGTCTAAAAACGTTCATTGACATATTGGTAAAAATGATATCGTAAAGAATCAAGATAGAGAAGTTAGATTACGATCTAACAACAATATTTTTATAAAAATAAAGAATTATAAAGAGCTCGTTGTAGTAGAGATACTGCAGCAAAAAGTACAATAAGCTAAATAAGGGCGTATGGCGGATGCCTAGGCTTTCAGAGGCGATGAAGGACGCGATAAGCTGCGATAAGTTACGGGAGTGGCACACACATTATGATCCGTAAATTTCCGAATGGGCAACCCGGCATGTTGAAGACATGTCACCTATTTATAGGAGCAAACCGGAGAACTGAAACATCTAAGTACCCGGAGGAAGAGAAAACAATAGTGATTCCGTTAGTAGCGGCGAGCGAACGCGGATTAGCCCAAACCAATGCTGTTACGGCAGTATTGGGTTGTAGGGCTGCGACATTAGAGTCTAAGTGAACTAGAATCGTTTGGAAAGACGAACCAAAGAGAGTGATAGTCTCGTATAGGTAAGCGAAGATAATATAGCAGTACCCTGAGTAGTGCGGGACACGAGTAATCCTGTATGAATCTACCGGGACCATCCGGTAAGGCTAAATACTCCTGAAAGACCGATAGTGAACTAGTACCGTGAGGGAAAGGTGAAAAGAACCCTAAGTAAGGGAGTGAAATAGAACCTGAAACCGTACGCCTACAAGCGGTCGGAGCACATTTACTGTGTGACGGCGTGCCTTTTGCATAATGAGCCTACGAGTTACTGTTGCTAGCAAGGTTAAGGATTTAAGGTCCGGAGCCGAAGCGAAAGCGAGTCTGAATAGGGCGACCATAGTTAGTAGTAGTAGACGCGAAACCGAGTGATCTACCCATGGCAGGTTGAAGCTGTGGTAACACACAGTGGAGGACCGAACCAGTTGACGTTGAAAAGTCTTTGGATGACCTGTGGGTAGGGGTGAAAGGCCAATCAAACTCGGAAATAGCTCGTACTCCCCGAAATGCATTTAGGTGCAGCGTTGAGCGAAAGTTTTATAGAGGTAGAGCTACTGATTGGATGCGGGGGCTTCACCGCCTACCAATTCCTGACAAACTCCGAATGCTATAAAATGTTACTCAGCAGTGAGGGCATGGGTGCTAAGGTCCATGTCCGAGAGGGAAAGAACCCAGACCATCAGCTAAGGTCCCCAAATATATGTTAAGTTGAAAAAACGAGGTGAAACTGCTTAGACAGCTAGGATGTTGGCTTGGAAGCAGCCATTCATTTAAAGAGTGCGTAACAGCTCACTAGTCGAGCGGTTTTGCATGGATAATAATCGGGCATAAACATATTACCGAAGCTATGGATTTTATACTAAGTATAAAGTGGTAGGGGAGCATTCTATTTGCGCAGAAGGTGTACTGTAAGGTATGCTGGAGCGGATAGAAAAGAAAATGTAGGCATAAGTAACGATAAAGGGGGCGAGAAACCCCCTCACCGAAAGACTAAGGTTTCCTCAGCGATGCTAATCAGCTGAGGGTTAGTCGGGACCTAAGGCGAATCCGAAGGGAGTAGTCGATGGCCAACAGGTTAATATTCCTGTACTTCTTATAATTGCGATGGGGTGACGGAGTAATGAAAGCACCGCGAACTGACGGAATAGTTCGTTGAAACATGTAGGTATTAGACTTTTAGGTAAAATCCGCTAGTCTAGCTGAAGTGTGATAGTACAACAAGTCTTCGGATGCGTTGATAGTGTGCCTAAGGGCTTCCAAGAAAAACCTCTAAGCTTCAGATTATGAGAACCCGTACCGTAAACCGACACAGGTAGTTGGGATGAGAATTCTAAGGTGCTCGAGAGATTCATGGCTAAGGAACTAGGCAAAATAGACCTGTAACTTCGGGAGAAAGGTCGCCAGCAGCAATGCTGGCCGCAGTGAAAAGATCCAGGCGACTGTTTATCAAAAACACAGGGCTTTGCTAAATTGAAAGATGATGTATAAGGCCTGACACCTGCCCGGTGCTGGAAGGTTAAGTGGAGGGTTTAGCTTCGGCGAAGATCTAAAATGAAGCCCCAGTAAACGGCGGCCGTAACTATAACGGTCCTAAGGTAGCGAAATTCCTTGTCGGGTAAGTTCCGACCTGCACGAATGGTGCAACGATCTGGATACTGTCTCAGCCATGAGCTCGGTGAAATTGTAGTATCGGTGAAGATGCCGATTACCCGCAGCGGGACGAAAAGACCCCGTGAACCTTTACTATAGCTTCGTATTGACTTTGGATAAGTAATGTGTAGGATAGGTGGGAGATAATGAAGCGGCGTCGCTAGGCGTTGTGGAATCATCCTTGAAATACCACCCTTTGCTTATCTAGAGCCTAACTCAGCGATGAGAACAGTGCGTGGTGGGTAGTTTGACTGGGGTGGTCGCCTCCAAAAGAGTAACGGAGGCTTCTAAAGGTTCCCTCAGCACGCTTGGTAACCGTGCGTAGAGTGCAATGGCATAAGGGAGCTTGACTGAGAGACATACAGGTCGATCAGGTACGAAAGTAGAGCATAGTGATCCGGTGGTTCCGCATGGAAGGGCCATCGCTCAAAGGATAAAAGGTACTCCGGGGATAACAGGCTGATCTCCCCCAAGAGCTCACATCGACGGGGGGGTTTGGCACCTCGATGTCGGCTCGTCACATCCTGGGGCTGGAGAAGGTCCCAAGGGTTGGGCTGTTCGCCCATTAAAGTGGCACGCGAGCTGGGTTCAGAACGTCGTGAGACAGTTCGGTCTCTATCTGCTGTGGGCGTTAGAAATTTGAGTGGATTTGACTTTAGTACGAGAGGACCGAGTTGAACTGACCTCTAGTGTACCTGTTGTCACGCCAGTGGCACTGCAGGGTAGCTACGTCGGGAAGGGATAAGCGCTGAAAGCATATAAGCGCGAAACCCACCACAAGATGAGATTTCTTTAAAGGGTCGTGGGAGATTACCACGTTGATAGGCTATAGGTGTAAGTGCAGTAATGTATGTAGCCAAGTAGTACTAATAACCCATAGGCTTATGTACGTACTTCCCCTCCTTGTGAGGGGAAGCAAACTCTTTGAAACTTTACAATATTATATTTATCAATATGTTAACTTATACAGTTGAAATACACTGAAACAATTTAAGGTGATTATTGCAATGGGGCTCACCTCTTACCATTCCGAACAGAGAAGTTAAGCCCATTAGCGCCGATGGTACTGCCACAGGTGGGAGAGTAGGTCGTTGCCTTTCTTTTAAACCGTTCTTTAGTAAGATAAAGAACGGTTTTTTTTTGTGCTATACCTTACTTTTTTAACACAACCTAAATAATCAGTAATTCAATACTGTGGGAGTAGATCGTTGGAGAGTTTAAACTCTTAATTCTATATATTAATTAGTTTAATTTTTTAATTATTTTGATTAAAATTAAGTTGGTTTTAATCGCTAGTAGAATTTTTATTTAGAATTTTTCAAATTCTTTTTTGAAATATTATATTTTTTAAGTTATATTTATGTTGACTAACTATAATAATGAAAAAATTGCCTAATTTATTTAAGTTTGATGAAATATCTGATGGAGATAATGACTTCAAAGATTTAATGATAGGAATTTTTAAAAAAGAATTTCCTATTGAAAAAAAAGCTTTTTTTGACTCATTTGAATCTGAAAAATATAAAGAAAGTGCTGAAGTTGTTCATAAATTAAAGCATAAAATTAATCTGTTGAGTTTAGAAGAAGGTTACATATTAGCTTCAAATTTTGAAAGCCAATTGATTAATAATTCTTTTGAATTATTTGATGAATTTGTTATTATATTAGAAACAATTGAAAATTTCCTAAAAAAAATATAAATGATTAATTCAATAATAATAGATGATGATGAATTAGCTAGAGTTATTATTTCAAAATATTGCTCTAGATTAGATCATGTATCTGTATTAAAGTCTTTCGATAATGCTTTAGATGCTTTAGATTTTATTAATAAAAATAAAGTTGATTTAGTTTTTTTAGATATACATATGCCAGATTTAACTGGATTTGACTTTATTGATAGCTTAAATAATCCTCCAAATATTATTTTAACTACTTCTGATGTTAATTTTGCTCTAAATGCTTTTGAATATAAGTGTATAGTTGACTATCTAGTAAAGCCAATTAAATTACCAAGATTTATAAAAGCCGTTTCTAAAATTGAAGTAGAAAAAAACACATCGGATGCAGATAAAGAAGTAAAGAGTGAAGATAGTAATAATGAGTTGTATGTTAATATTGATAGAAGGTTAGTTAAAATTCTTATTTCTGATATTTATTTAATTGAAGCTAAAGGTGATTATATAAATATTAAGACTGAATCTAAAAATCATATTGTACATACTACAATGAAAAAGATTGAAGATAAACTTCCTGAAGATCTTTTTTTAAAAATACATAGATCTTATATCATAAACCTTAAACAAATTATAGATATAGAGGATAATAGTGTTCTAATTAAAAAAGAAGTAATACCAGTTAGTAGGTCAAATAGACCAGAATTGATGAAAAGACTTAACCTTTTAAATTAGATTATAATTTAAAGGTTAATTTTTAATTCAATACCTATATCATTAAACTCGAAACCTGAAGCATTACCAACTGCTTGATTGCTATATTTTCCATATAGTTGAGCTGTTATTTTTTCTGATGGCTTATATCCAAAATATAATTCACATCTAAAACTTTGTTGTTTAGGGTCTTCATTAATTAATTGATAACCATAAGCAGCATTTCCTTTTGTAATCCATTTCTTTGAGCTAGGAAATAAACTAAAATCAATAAATGCTTCAAATACATAGTATTTTTCAGGGCTAAAATATACATTAGCTCTTTCTTTATCAAACCCCATAATAACTGAATTTAATCCTACTTTTATGGGAGTTTTTTTATTAACTAAATAATAGAGTGAAGTAAATAACAAGTTTCTACTATTCTCATCAGATTGTTTTGTATAATAATATTGAGTAAATAAACCTATATCATATTTTGTTAGTATATGATAATTAGCAAAAAGATGATTTTGACTAATTTTTGAATTAATTAATTGTACATTAAAATTATGATACTCTTTTTGATAATAAATATTAAAATTCTGATTATAAGCTAATCTTGTTTTTAAACCAATTTTATAGGTTACATCATTATAATTAGTAGCTCCTTTTACTTTTAAACTACCTATTTCTCCTTCTAATTGTATCTTGTTAGTTAAATTATATGAGGTTTTTAAACCTATTGATGTTTGTTTTGAGGTATCATTGTTTAATAAAAAAGTAGATACTCTGTAGTTATAATACCCTCCAATACTAAGTTTAGTTGATAATGGATAAATAACTTCTGTATTGGAATTGATTGATTGATTATCACCACTATCAGATGTTATACTTAACTTTTGATGAATTTTAGGTGTATACTTTTTTCGTATTGTTTTTTTTAAGTTTAATAATTGTGTGTTTGATTTATCTAAAAGTAATGCTTTATCAATTGTTTTTAAAGCTGCTTTATTTTGGTTATTGGCTAAATGTGTATAGGCAAGGCCAATATATATTCCAAGTATTTTAGGATCTAGATTTATACCTTTATTATAATGATAGATGGCTTTACTAAATTTTTTTAAATTACTATATGTATTTGCAAGACCTAATTGAATTATAGGATTAGATTGATATTTTTTTGATAGATTCAAATATTTTTTGAGAGCTATATCGTATTCTTTATTCCATAATAAACATTCTGCAGCGTTTATGTTAAATTCAAGATTTTCAGGTTCAATAGTTAATAATTCATTAAAAATTAACTTGGCTTTTACAGGGGCTCCATTCAAACCTACAGCTCTACCATAGCATAGTTTTGCTGTTTTATTTGTTGGGTATTCTTTCAAATAAGATTTAAAAAATATCTCAGCGTCTTTAAAGTTACCTTTTTCTAGGTAATTAAAGCCTCTATCCATTGAAGATTGGCCTATTCCTTTATGGTTTATTAAAAAGATAATAAGCAATAGTAATGATTTCAATAATCTTTTCATATCTTATATTTTTTATTTATGCCAAGTTAAGACATAAATACCTTTTATTAATCTATAGTAAACTGCATTTTGTCGAAACTAATTGAAATATGGAAGTAAAAACAGGAACTTTGAACATGTTAAATTTTTTAAATTGATTAAATATGTTACAAATAAACTATATTAAAGGAAAATATGAATTAGAAGGAAATTTAGTTTTAGAAAATTCAAGAAGTTTAAAATCGTATTTAGAAACGTTATTAGACTATAATTCTAAAGTTATTTTAAGTTTGAAAAATATTAAAGCTATCGATAATTCAAGTATAGAAGTTCTTTTTGAGTTATGCAAAAAAGCATCACAAAATAATAAAGTACTAAAGGTTTTTGGAAAAGCGAATAAAAAAATAACGAAAACTTTAAATAATTCTAAATTAAAGGAGTTTATAAAAGATTAATAGTGTTAATGGGAATTTCAATACTAAAAAAAGAATTTAAAATTAGTGCGTCACAGTGGTTCATGATAAGTGTGATGATTGTTAACGCTGGTAATTATATATATAATTTAGTATTGGGTAGGTGGTTAGGGCCAAGTGTTTTTGCAGATGTAGCATTACTAATTACATTATTATTAGTATTATCATTTTTAGCAATGACCATTCAGCTGTTATGTGCCAAATTTATTATTGAACTACCTAAAGATAAATTATTAAATTTTAAAAGAGTTATATACAAATACACATTATTTGTAAGTGCTATTATAGGTTTATTGTGTGTTTTTTCTTCTGAATTTTTACAAACTATATTTCAATTAAATAATAAATATGTTTTTTATCTATTTGGTTTTGGAGTACCTATTTATTTTTTGATGAGTGTTTCTAGAGGTTTAAATCAAGGGAATCAGGAGTTTGTAGCTTTGTCTAAATCATATTTGTTAGAAATGTTTGGTAGACTACTAGTAACATTCTTTTTAATAGGGTTTGATATTGTTGAACCTACAATAGCTGTTGCACTAGGTATTTTGATCTCATTTATTTTTGGATTGTATCCTAACCAATTTACTTTTTCTAGTTTAAAAGAAAAATCAATTCTATCAAAATTAGAAACAAAATCAATTTATAGTTTTTTATTAATAACAGCTTTATATGAAGGGACTCAAATTATTATTAATAACTCAGATATTTTAATTGTAAAACATTTTTTTAACCATAATGAAGCTGGATTGTACGCTTCATTAGCATTAATTGGTAGAGTAGTATACTTTGTTATTTGGATGTTAATTATGGTACTTTTGCCAAAGGTTATTCAAGCAAAAAAAGAAGGAGGAAACCCACAGAAAATTTTAAATAGTTATTTAAAGTTTATATTAGTTTTAACAATATCGTTAGTTACAGGTTGTTATTTGTTTCCTGAAATAATAATTAAACTTTTATTTGGAGAACAATATATAAGTTTGGGATTTTTATTGTATAAATATGCATTAGCAACATCATTATTTGCTTTGGCTAATTTATTTGTATATTATTTTTTATCATTATCAGACTATAAACCTGTTATAATGGCAATGGTATTTGGGATAGCTCAAGTAACTTTATTAATTAACTTTCATGAATCATTAGCCCAAGTAGTACATATACAAATTATGTTGATGGCTGTTTTATTAATTTGTATTTTATTTTATAATTTAAAAAAAAGAATGAAGCTTAACTATAAATAGCATCATTGTTTTTAAAGCTTTTAAATTCCAAAGGATTATTACTTAAATCTAAAACAAACATAGTTTGTTGCTCTTCATTTTTATTTTTGTATCGTACTTGAGGGTCAATAATAAATTTCACATTATATTTTTTAAGTTTTAGTTTAATTTCTGAAAATTCTGAGTTAGATATAATGCATCCGAAATGAGGTATTGGCACCTTTATTTTATCTACGATACCACAGTAATCTAATTCTATGATATTATTTGAAACATGGGCAGAAAGCTGATGTCCGAAAAAATCGAAGTCTACCCACTTTTTAGTTTGCCTACCAATTTTGCATCCTAATATTTTATGATAGAAGTATATAGTACTTTCAATATCTTTTACTTTAAATGCTAAATGAAATTTTGAGTTCATATTAATAACCTTTATTTATTGATACAATGTTTAGTAATTCTCTATTGTTAAGAAAGTTCTTATAATTTTGTATAACTTGATTACTAGCAGTTTTAATATCAGTAAGACTAGCAATATGTGGTGTTATTTTAATTTTTGAATGGTTCCAAAAAGGATGATTAAGAGGTAAAGGTTCTTCTCTAAAAACATCTAAATAGGCTCCTTGTAATTGATTACTATCTAAAAATGATATTAAATCATTTTCAACTAAGTGTTCACCTCTACCTACATTAATTATGATTGCGTCTTTTGGTAGTTTTTCAAATAGATTTTTATTTAAAATGTTTTTTGTTTCTATTGTTAAAGGAAGAATATTTATTAAAAAAGATGTGTTTTTTAGTAATACATCTAAGTTTTGTTTACCATAAAAACATTCTACATTTGTTATCTCTTTTTTAGAGGTACTCCAGCCTTTAACCTTAAAACCAATTTTCGAAAAATTTGAGGCAACAGTTTTTCCAATTTTCCCTAAACCTAAAATAGTTATTACAGTATCATTTATTGTTTGATAATTATGTTGTTCCCATTTCTTGTTATTTTTATTTTCTAAATAAGTATCTAAGTTTTTTATTTGATTTAATACAATTGAAATTAAATATTCCCACATATCATTAGATAATTTAGAGTCAACTATTCTTGTGAGAATAATATTATTATTGATATCCTGTGATGATACTATATGATCAATTGAAGCACCAACTGATTGAATAACTTTTACATTAGGAAATTTTTTTAAGATGTTTTTTTCAGGTTTCCAGCAAATAATAAATTCTACATTAGCAGGGGCTTTAACATTAGGATAAGTTTCTATGGTAGTATTAGGCATTTCTTGCTTGAGTTTTTTAGCCCAAGGCTCTGGGTTTTTATTGTTGAAAATAATAAGAATACTCATTGTTATAATTTTAGTAAAGATAAAATGTGTAAGGCAATTTAAAAAATTGATTAATAGTTGTTATTGTATATTAGCCATTTAAATATGCTTTTTATTCAATAATTAAAGTTTAATCAATGGTAGATAAAATAGATTTAAAAATTATAAATATTTTAAAGGAGAATTCTAGAATATCTTTTGCTGACTTGGGACGTGAAATAAGTTTATCTCCTTCATCAATAAGAGAGCGAGTAAAAAATTTAGAAGACAATGAAGTTATTAAAAAATACAGTATTGATATAAATAATAAAAAACTTGGATATGATTTAGAAGCATTCATTTTATTAAAAGTATTTCCTGGAAAACTAAAGAATATGTTATCAATAATAAGTTCATTTGAAGAAGTAAAAGAAGTACATCGAATAACTGGTAATCAAAATATACATTTAAAAATTGTAGTAAAAGATCAACAGCATTTACAATCATTATTAGATAATTTAATGGAATATGGAGATACTACAACTTTTTTAATACTATCTAAACTATAATTGTCTTTTTTAAATACAAAACTACTTTGAAATTTTATCAAAGTAGTTTTGCTTCTATTTAGGGGAAAAAAGGGGAAAATTGTATTTTATTATGCTAGTACCTGATCTATTGTAGTATTATAACTTTTTTCAAAAAGATCTAAATACATTTCACATATTTTAGACATAGGAAAAGCTGTAGCTGCTTTATAATTAGTTTTTTCTAATTGTATTCTATATAATTGTTTTTCAAGAATTACTTGTATAGCATCTGACAGCGTATCTGAATCATTAGAATTAAAAAACTCACCTTGATATCCTTCGTCTTGTATTAATTCTTTTAAATCACCAATATTAGGTAATACAACAGCCTTACCATAACTTCCTGCTTGATGAAGTACTCCAGAACTTCCTGTTGTTGATGTATAAGGAAATACTACCAAAGTACTTTCGTTAAATATCGTTTCAACATTTTCTTCAGGTACATATCCGGTAAAAGTTAATTGAGCTATATCTTTATATTTATTTTGTACACTTTTTAAATAGCCTGGAGTGTTTGGGTTATCAGTACCAGCTATCACAATTTCTATATCTTCATTTGTACGCTTTCTAATCTTCTCAACAGCTTCAATAATAATTTCAACTTTTTTATAGGTTCCAAACTTACCGAAAGTCATTACTTTTTTTGTTCCTTTTATTAGTTGGTAACTTGGTTGTTTAGCAGTTTCAAAAGTTCCATGAGGTATTACAACAACGTTATCAGCGTTATATTTCTTTTCAAGAATACGTTTATATTTTGGAATAGTTACAGCAACATTATTGGCACTTAATATAAGTTTGGTTAAACAATAACCTATTGCTTTATACACGACTTTTAATAACGGATTTTTTGTAAAACCTGCACTTTCTAAATCTACAGTTTCTAAAATATTATGAATTAAAACTGTTGAATGGATACCTAACAAACGAGTGATTTTTGGTAACATTAAACCTAAAGCTGCAGCAATTTTTTTATGGCCAAATTTCATAAACTGAAAATTAAATAAAACTTGATTTGGTTTGTATTGCTTTATTGCTTTAGTAACGGTAAAAATAGAAGTGTAACTATTAAACTTCCAACATTCAACTATTGTAACTTTTTCTGAGTATGGAAAATCTAGTATTTTATCTTCTTCTGTTGTATCACAAAATAGAATGATTTCTTCTATTTTATCTAAAGAAACGAAGTTTTTAACTAAATGATAGGCATATTCATTTAAGGTTATTTTACTTGGAGGAAATGATGTAACAATACCTAATTTCATGTGATAGCATTTTAAGTTATATTATAAATTTAAAATGAATATCCATGTTTGTGTGTTCTATTTCGATAAAATAACAATTACTAAAGACGAATAGTTGTTGATAAAGATTATTTATAAGTAACAATATACTTAGCAGCTTTTTTTAAATTTCCTTTTTTATCAATAAAGCCAAAGCTTTTTTGTGGGCCTATTTTATGAGGCATTTTACCAAAAATTTTTACATCTATTTTAGGAAAGTCGTAAAGAGTCCAACTAACAAAGTGATTAATATTTAAATCATGAAAATTTTGTTGCATATTTTTATGATATTTAGCTTGTTTCTTTTCGCTATATCTATATAAATTCCATATGCTATTGTATGAGTGCCTTCCAAACTCTTGAACTACTATTGGTTTGTTTACTTTCTTTTTTAAATTTAAGTAAGCATTTTTAAAGTCAATAGTTTTTTTATAATAATGAAATGAAATGAAGTCCATTTTGTTTTTTAATAAATGTCCAACTTCAGGAGTACTCCAACCAATAGTTATTGGAGTTTTTTGATCGTATATACGAATCCTAGAACTAATAAAATCTAACCAATTTAAAACTTTCTCTTTTCCATAATTTTTAAAATCTAAATCAGGTTCATTTTTAATGTCATACTGTAAAATAGCTGGATGCTTTTTAATTTCATTTATAATAGTTTCTAAATGTCTATCACAAAGTGTATAATCTAATACTTGATAATTACTGTAAAAATCAAAAAAGGTAACAATAACCTTAAGGTTATTTTTTTTTGCTAGATCTAATGTGTTTTTTAAATGATTTAAATATATTTCTGAAACATTCTCTTTACCAAAAAGTTTATAGGGAATAAAAATTCTAACCGTATTTAATTTTAATTTCTTTATTATGTTAAAGTCTTTATTAACCGTAATACTATCGTATTTTTTCCAAAAGTCAAACCAAGATGTTTTTTGAGGATAATAATTAATACCTTTTATTTTAAAGTTCTTATTAGTAGTTTTAAAAGTTTCATTTTCTTTTAAGAGAATTTTATCACTAATAATGTGCCTAACCCTCCAAAAACCATCTTCAAGTAGTAGAATAGCTTTATAATTTTTTAAAGTTTTTTCTTGATGTATTAATTTTTTCTTTTTGTAATAGAAAGTTTGTTCTTCAACATTTTTATCATCTAAATAAACAACTTGACCATCTTCCGAAAAGAATTTTATAGTTACATTATGATTAACACTTGTTGATCGTATATTAATAGAGTTTTTACTATTGAATTGAATTATTTTTTTAATTTTTACTTGGGCTGAATCTGTATAAAAATCTTCAATAGCATTATAATCATTATTTTGCAAAGCATATTTTTTTACATACCAAGATTTGAGGTAGTCTTTTTTTATATTTTTTATAATTTCCTCATTAGGGTCTCGACCTTCTACATTATCATAATTAACTTTTATTTTAGGTAAATAATATGTGTTGTTTTTTAAGTCAATATGTAATAATTTACTTCTATCCGCACCAGAATTAAACTCATAATAAATTTTAGAAAGTAAACTTATTAGTAATAAATTAACAAGAACAAAAGTTGTAATTATTACAACTTGCTTAAATGTTCTTTTATTTAAGAGTGTTTTTTTCATAAATCAATCTATTTTTTTAGTGTATTTTATATTCAAAGAATTGCTTGAAGCAAATCCTTCAACATAAGCTTTGATATTAAATGATTTAATTTTCTCAGGATGAACGAATTTAGTTACTGCAATTCCATTATTTGTTTTTCCGTAAGCCTTTAAATGCGTATCATCATTCGATATATAAAAACTAACAATAGTACCGTTTTCAATAATATTATTAAATTGATCTTTTATAACAGATGTTTTAAAAGTAGTTAACTCTTTACCATCAGCAAATGAATTATTTCTGTCGAAAGAAATAGAAAAATTTGTAGGATTATTTGAGAGTATAGATAATTCTAATAGTTTAGATTTTAAACTATCAATATAAGTTCTAACAAATATTTTACCTGTTTTAGTTTTGCTATATATGTTTTTATAACTTAATAGTTCGGTTGTATTTATATTAGTGTTTAAAGGTGTATTTCTATATAACTCATAAGCAGTATAATTAGAACGATTTGGGTTGTCATAAATATCGTTTGGTATTACAACAAGCATGGAATAATCGGTTTTAGATGCTACTATATATGGAGGGCCACAGTAAGTTTCAAGTAAAGTTGTTTTTTTTTGGGGTTTAATAATTAGTTTATCAGTTAAAATCTTTTTCTTATTAATAACTATTGCGTAATTTAAAATACCAGAGATTGTAGAAAAGTGTTTTGGAATTATAAAAGTTAATTGATTATTTTTTACTTGTGGTTGCAAAATAGAACTACCATAATCATTATTGATAAATAATAGTATATCACTAATTATAGTATCAGTTTTAAAGGTGAAATGAATATTTTCACTGGCATATACTGATCTAGGTTTATTAATCCAACTAATTTTTGAGGTTTGATTATTAGGTACAAGTTTGATTTTCTTGTTGTTTTTACAAGAAATTAATAATAAAATAAATATGTATAATATGAACCTCATTTAATTACCAATAAAATTAGCGATTTGAAACTTTATTTGAAATTCATTTTTCTGAATCATAATGTTTTTATTTTTAGATTCATTATAGCCTTCTAATCTATCAAATGTTCCCTTTTCATTTTGAACACCATTAACATAACAATTTTCAGTAGTTTCTGATATTATTTCAATCATATCAGTTACTATTGGTGTATAATTAAAGTATCCTTTTCTATGAGGGCGTATGCTTTCTTTTAAAAATAGATGGTCAACCCATACAAGTTTATCATTTTTATAGTACGAAATTAATGTTTGGGCTATAGTAACTTCTTTATAACCTGTATTAAATAACATTCCTGATATTTTATCATTAGTATAATTAAGAGCATTAACTTGTACAGATTGGTACAAATTTTTAGTAGCTACTGTAGTACCAACATGCAATACAAACTTAACAGGTTTTTGATCAAACTTTTTTAAATGAAATTCATTAGGGTCGAAACTTTTATTTTTTTTATCAGAATCAATCCAAGCAATTTCTTCAAAATCTATTTTAAAAACTGTTTTTTCAAAAGGATTCAAATAGTGTTTGTTTTGAAGCTTGGAACTATAACTAGCTAACTCATTATTTTCAGCATCATATAACACAGCTTTTAAATTAATAGCAGAAGGAAAATAGTCTATATTTTGTAATTCACCAATAATATGATACTGATCATTATTTTGGACCAATTTAGCATTATTAATGTATGCAATAGGTTGTGGTAAAACATCTTCATGATGGGTTTGTTGAGTAGTTATTTTACGTCTACCTTGATTATAAAATATAGTTTCAGGAGAATTAAAAAACTGATTAGAGGGTTTGTAAGGATCAGGTTCTTCAGGTAGTATAAACCATTTGTTATTTTTCGAAATAGTTTTTATAATTTCTTTTTTATTAATTATTTCTAAAGGAGTAACCCATTTAGTTTTTGCTTCTATTAATACAGTATCATTTCTTTTGTTAATTATTTTAGTTCCGATATTTTCTAATTTAGCATAAGAACTTAATAATCCATCACTAACTGATATTTCAAGCATGAATTGATCTAGTGTTTTTTTTGAATTTCTATCTAAATAAGAATGAGCTTTTGTAAATCTTTTAAAATCTAAAGCATCATAGTATGCTTTTACTACATTTATTGATGAATTTTGTGTTCCATTTTCGTCATATATAAAATATGCACCTATAATAGCGGCAAATAGTAGCATTGTATTCCAAGGTAGTAATGTTTTGGAAAAAGAGAAAGATGCAGAAGGAGAATTCTCATTCTTTAAACTCACTATTTTATTTTTTGAAAATAAAAAGGTTCCTATAAACCAAAAAGTAGCTAATGATAATAATATGACAGGAACAAACGACCATATTATTTTTTGATACCTTGGAATATCAATTTTAGGTAATATGGATGCTAAAGGTTTAATATTTTTCTTTTCCCATACCATTATACCGTTTTCAAGATATGAGAGTTTTTCCCATCCTGTAAAATATAAAATAGGATCATAAAATTTATCGTTAGAAAAAATATATTTTAGATTAAATTTTTCTGAATTCGCTAAAAATTGTTGAAGAGATCCAATTCCTTCAATCCCACGATATTTTGAGTTTTCCAGGCGTTCAACAGCTCTAGTGGTTAATTCAGGAAGTCGCCTAGCGGAATGATAGTTGCCATCAACTGACAAGGCTCTAGTTTGTGATGCTAACCATGCCATTTGATCACCAAAACCAAGCGTTAAATAACGCCATTTATAATGCATATCTTGGTTTATGAAGTTTACAATTGGTAACATTTTAATAGCTCTAGGTTGTGAAGGCCTAAATTTCCCTAAATTAATAGTGAAAATTGCAAAAAACAGAATAATGCTACCTATTAAACCAATGCAAAAGGTATAGTATGTTTTACCAAATTTTTTACTTAAATATGTTTTATAATCAGATTTTGATAGACGATAAAAAAACTCTCCAGCAATTGGGAAACTCATTATAGAAGCCCAAAAGGTAAAACGATCTAATGTCAGTATAGAAAAGGCATTTTCACCTAAAATCATTCTAGGTAGTGGGGTAGTACCACCAGTACCTAATAAAACAAGCATAGAAAATGAAATACCAAAAAATAATAATCGTTTACTAAAAAATCGATAAAAAAGATATGGGAATAGGGTTAAAAGAATTCCATAAGGAATTAAAAAGAACACGAGACCAGATGATAAAACTTCAAGAAAGTTATCACGAGAACCATGTGGTATTGGTACTTGAGTTATTGGATTGTTTTTAGTATTAATCCAATAAGGTAAAATGCATACTATCATTATAACTAATGATAAAAAGC
Organism: Tenacibaculum sp. MAR_2010_89; assembly: GCF_900105985.1. Lineage (NCBI taxonomy): Bacteria > Pseudomonadati > Bacteroidota > Flavobacteriia > Flavobacteriales > Flavobacteriaceae > Tenacibaculum > Tenacibaculum sp. MAR_2010_89. The sequence goes on from NZ_FNUB01000005.1 coordinate 2,200,812, forward strand.
CAAATGTTAAAATTGGTTTCATTGACTTTAGCAAATGTTTTACAAAAAATAAAAAACGGATATTCTTATAACTACCAGTGAGGTCCTTAATGTTATCCATAATAGCTAAACCTATTAAAGGGAATATAAAAAAGACCATTCCGAATATTGGAGTTACATGATGAGAGCAAACCATTAATCCCATTAACAATAAAGAAGAAATCAAATATTTATATTCTTTTGTACGAATCCAATAGTAAATTTCAGGTATTGAATGCATTAGCAAGGATATTCCTGCTAATGTTGGTAATTGACCAAATACATGTAAAGTTTCGATAAAAACGGAAGAGAATACTGAAAAGATAGCAGCAAAGCCAGCATAGTCTTCGTTTTGAGTAAGTAATAAGCTAAATCGATAAACACCAGTAACAAATAGTATAATAATTATAAAAGAGTAACTAAATAAAGCAAATTTAAAACCGCCAATAAATGATAGTATCGCTAATGATTGATGAACAAGTGGCGGATACCCCATTATACTAAATCCAGTGTACCATTTATAAGACCATGGTTCTTGCCAATTATTAGCATAATGCTCTGCAAAAAATAAATGTATTAAAGCATCATAAGTTTGTTCAATAGTATAAAACACTGCACTACCATGAAATAGTAAGGCAAACCCTAGGGCTAATAATAAATATTTATTTATTGAGTTTTTCATTAATTTAATTATAACATTCTAATATAATAAAGTTAAGTAATATGTTAGGTAAACTAATCTATACATTTTTACGTTTCATCGACACTAAAAACCGTACTAAACGATTAAACTTCATAAACACTTAATCTAGAAGCTATTTTTAAGGAGTATTAAAAACAGATATATATGAAGATTGGCATTATCATTCCATGTTATAATGAAGAGAAGGGGGTAAAAATTAAAGCATTTAAAAAGTGCTTAAAAAAATATAGCGACGTTCACCTCTGTTTTGTAAACGATGGAAGTAAAGATAATACTTTAGATGTTTTATATAAATTAAAAGATGAATTTGAAAAAAAAGTTACTATTATAAATATGAAAAAAAACCAAGGAAAGAGTAGGGCTATAAAAGTTGGTGCTCGTTTTTTTTATAGCTTGTCATCTGTTGCACATGTTGGTTGTTTAGATGCTAACTTTACCATTGGCTATGAAAATTTTGGAAGCTTATTAAAGAATTTAAAGAAAATATGATTAAAAATAAAGTGCTAGTTTACTAGTTATTTTCCCCAACCTTAAAAACCTCATTATAAATTAAATAATGAGGTTTTTTATAGTAGAAAATTAAGTTTTTTCATTCATCGATAGTTAAAAGCATTTCATCGACAGAAAAAAAAGAGTTGAACGATTTTTAGAAATCTTTACTCTATGAAGTGATTATATTTGAATAAGAAAACATAGAAAAAATATTTAAATTAGTAGTTTGTTTGTATTCCCCAATTATCAAAACCTTATTAAGTAATATTAATGAGGTTTTTTTAATTCGAAAAAAAAGGAACACCCTTTACCTAATTCGCTTTCTAACCATATTTTACCATTATATAAGTCGATAATCTTTTTTACAATTGAAAGACCTATACCTGTAGAGTCATCATTAGGTTCTTCTAAGGTTTCAAATACTTCAAATATTTTTGAGTGGTATTTTTTATCAATACCAATACCATTATCTTTTATAATAAATAGAAATTTAATATCTAAATCTTCTACTTCTATAGTAATAATACCTTTCTCTTTATCATTATATTTAATAGCATTACTTATTAAATTCTGAAATAACTGTTGTAAACGAAATTTATCACCATAAATAATTGGTAGCGTGTTCTTAATTTGAATATTAATATGTTCAGGAACAAAAATTGTATCAATTATATCTGTAACGGTTTTCTGAAGATCAACTTTTTGGTCAGTTTTATCAATCTTATCAATACTTGAATATTTTAATATTCCATTAATAAGGTGATCCATTTTATCAATTTTTTTTAATAAAGAATTAAAATTAACGGTAGTCTCTTCATCAAAAGTACCTTCATTATCTTCTTGTATCCAAGAAATTAATGCGGACATGCTTCTTAATGGAGATTTTAAATCGTGAGAAACTACATGAGCAAAGTTTTTTAACTCTTCATTGTTTTTTCCTAATTGAACCAGTAATACATCTTTTTCTTTTTGAGTTTTTTTCTCTTTAATTAGACTAATAGCACTATTAAATTGAGCAGAAGCTAAACTAGCTATGTTATGAAAAACCTCAATGTGGTCATTATTGAAATAATTTTTTTTGCTATGTTCAGAGTCAATAATACCAATTACTTTATTATCAGCTATAATAGGAACCGTTAATTCTGAAAAACGAAAAAAATCATCAACCTCGTACAAATCATTTTTTGAAGTGTCATTTACTAATGAATACACTCCTGTTTCAACTACTTTACCAATTACCCCTTTCCCTATAGGTATATGTAAAGGAGGTTTTTTGGTTATATCAATATCAGGGTTATTTGAATAAGCAGCTATTTCTTTTATGATATTAGATTCATAATCAATAGAAAAAACAAGACAATCTTCTAAATCTAAATGATTAGCAGTGTTTTTTGCTATTTCCCAGGCAATTTCATTTAAATCTCTTTTTCCTAATATAGATACAGAAAGACTGTTTAAAGCATTTAACATTCTTGTTTTTTTATCTATTTCAGAAACATCTTCTATTAAAGCAATATGGTACTTTACATTACCTTCATTATCTCTAACTGCACTTACGTTTGTATTACAAGAAACATAGTTACCATCTTTTTTTCTGTATCTTTTTTTTATTAAAAACTTATCAATTTTACTTTCTTCTAGTAGTTTTAGCTGTTTTTTGGCTTGTGGTAAATCATCAGGGTGTGAGAGTTCGTAAATATTGACATTTAATAATTCATCATCAGTATAGCCTAATAAATTTGCAAAAGCTTTATTAAATTTAATTAAGTTATTTTTTTGAGATAAAACAATACCTAAAGATGAGTTATCAACAATCAATTTTAATTGAGCAGTTTGATCATTTAATAAAGCTTCAGTTTTTTTATTGGAAGCAGTTAGTTTTTGGTTAGCCTCAAATAATTCTAATGATTTTTGTTCAAGAATTTCTTCTGCTTGTTTTCTAGCTTTTCTTTCTCTTTGTAAGGCTCTTTCAAATATTTTTACTTTTTCATCAGACATTTCTTACTAGTGTAAATAAAACTTTAGTTCCATCAGAATTCAGTAATTCTTTTTTTATTGTAACCTCTTCATTATAATGCTCTAATGTACGTTCCATAAGTCCTTGTGCAAAGGAAGACATAGCTCTTTCAGATTGGTATTCGATAATTAATTTGGTATCAGTTTCCTCGTGAGTAATGAAACTAGGGAGTTCAGCATCAGGATAAATTTTTCTTACATGAACATGTATATGCTTTTCTATACCCGAGATAAGGTTAAAACCAGTTTTGTAATGTTTAAAAATATTAGGGTATCCATTTTTTAAAGTGTCAAAAAAATATAACCCATAGGTATATATTAAGGTAGGAACGTCTATTTTAGTTTCCTCGCTAAGATTGGTTATTAAGCTTACCATTTCTCCAAAATCGTATGTACCTACTGAAGTGTATACACCCTCTGATTTTAAATTTGATTTTGTAATAATGGTGTCTGTAGTTTCTAATCCAAATTTTTGTTCAACCATTTCCAAAAATTCGGTAAATACAATTCCTTTCATCTAGTTTTATATTGGGGGATTAAAATTAATTAATACTAAAGATGAAATATACTGAAAAAATTATAAAGAGACTAATTCATTCATAGACCAATAGTCAATTATTTTATCAATTTGATTCACATAATCTTCATAACGCAATGGTTTTACAACATAACCAGCAATACCTATTTTGTATGCATTAATCATGTCATGATGATTATTTGAGGTTGTAAATACCACAGTAGGAACAAATTTTAAGTTTTCGTCAGATTTTAAAATAGATAAAAATTCAAACCCATTCATTTTAGGCATATTTAAATCTAATAGAATTAAATTAGGCAAACTTTCTTTACATTTTTGTAAAGCTTCTTCACCATTACTAGCCTTGGAAACTGAATGATTTAACTTTAACTTTTTTAAAGCTCGGTCAAACTTTAGTTTCTCTATTTCGTCATCTTCAACAAGTAATATATTTAAATTCATAATTATTTTTTGTACGTAGGTTTGTATATAACAAATATATTTTTTTTATAACAATTGTTTCTTTTTAAAAGATAGCAACAATTTATCTGTAGATGAATGGTATATATGTGTAGTTAAACGGTTTTTAAGTGTTATTATTTTTAATTACTAGTAGATATATATAATTGGTATGCACTTACCATATTTAGCTAAAATTTTTATTTATTTTAAGTAAAATAAATTCACTCTTTTAAGAGCTTTAAATTGTGTACTTAAACTAATCATTCACTAGTTTTTAAAATAGCTTTAAAAGCCATAATTCATTGTTTTTTCATGAAATATTAGACGTTTAATCACAATGAAATTAATTTTTAAGTTATTATTAAAACAAATAAAAGAGGTAAGAACCTCCTTTATTATAATTTATATTTTAAAATATGCCGATTTATTTGATAACTAACTTTTTGGTAATATAATTTAAGTTATCACTTTTAATTTTAAAGAAATAAACTCCAGTGGCTAATTTGTTTCTGTATATAGTAACTTCATTTTTACCACTATTTATCTTTAAATCACTTTTTTGAATTATTTGACCTAATTGATTGTAAAGGATTAAACTACCATTTTGATATTGTGAGCTATTAAACTGAACATTTGCTGATTCAATCATAGGGTTAGGTGTTACAGAAATTTGATTAGCTAAAGAATTAGCTTCATCATTAGTTGACAACGCACTAGAATTAACTAATTTTAATTCACTAATATTCATTTCTTTTACTTGTTTTTCACCATTTTTAGAAACCATAGTAAATACTAATGTAACTACATCACTGAAATCTGCTTTTGAGTTTTTGGTAGATGTAAAATCATCGAAAAGGATTGTGTATTCTTGATTAGTTGTACCTAAATTAACAGTAGCATTAAATTGATCTTCCCAAACATTAATACTTTCTTTTATAAAACGAACTTCAAGGGTACCTGTACCATTTCCTTTAAACTTTAAAGCATTGTATGAAGAAATATCAACAGATTTAAATCTAGGATTAAATGCTTTATATACGGAAACGTATTCTTTTGTTGAAGCTTTTAAATTTATATTTCTTTCTATAGACATTTCAGTATCATCAGTTTGATCTTCATTTGGTGTTACAGTGAAATCTGTAACATTAGTGCTAGTAGCTGCATCATCAACACCCCATGAACCATCAGACATGAATAAGTCATCTGGTGTATTGGTTCCATCACCAATTCTAAAGCCTATGTCAAATAGTTTACCAGTATCTAAAATTACATTTGAAATGTATTTTTTATCTAAAACTATTGTTGATGACATATTATCTAAATTACTAGTCTCTGTTTGTTTAAATCCGGCATCAAATTCAACAGTAGTACTTCCATTTACATTAACTATGTCTAAATTTAATACGCCATTTTTGTAGAATCCTTTTTTTACAAATACTGGAGGAGGAGGAGAAATGTTATAAGTATCAATTGTTTTCTTTACATCTAATAAACGAATCACTTCGGTACTAAGTAACATTAAATCGTCAATTGAATTAGACCATATTTGGAAATTAAAATATCCAGTTTCAGATTTATACTTATCTAAATTCCAGTGATTTTCAATTATGAAGTTTTGACCATCACTTGATTCTCTAGCTGATAAACTTAAAACGAATTCAACACCACCATCTACATTTTTAATAATTGATTTAATAAAATTATGTTCTTCAATTTGGATTGTTGAAACAGATAATAATTCAGCACCTAATAAACGATCACATATATATTTAGTGTGCTCATATACTTTGTCTTCAGTTTTTAAAGCTAAGATAGAAGCTACAGTTTTATTTTTTCTTTGATAATCAACAGATACTATATCTGTAGCATTTGTGATTTTTATTAAATCAGTAGGTGATGATTCAATAGCTTCGTCTTCATTTATAACTTTTAGAGGAATAAAATCATTTAAAGTTAATGCTTTTTTAGCACCTCTTTGGGCGTATGTAGATTTTTTCACTATCCTTTTAGCTGTTTCTTTTCTAAAAGTATAATTAGTTTTTATTCTATTATAGTTACGTTTATTAATTTGTTGAGATAATCTATTGTTACTTTCTAAGCCTCCATTATTACCACTAGTTGTTGGTGCAACTATTGTTGGACAAGCAGATACTCCTGAACAAGAAGGATCATCACAATCTGCTAATCCATCACCATCATCATCAATTCCATTTGTACAGTCTTCCATAGGTACTGGCGCAGTTGGACAACGTGCTCCATCATTACTAGAACTAGATGGTCCAAAAGCAAAAAGATTAGAGTTAATACTACTACCATTATTTATGTTGGTAACTTCATTTATGATATAAACAGTTCCTGTTTGATTTGCTGATACATAAAAATTCCCCATGTTATCAAAATAGACTGCACCATAAGTATAGTTTAACCCAGCTAATGCTGGTACTACACCTAGATTTTCAACATTACCAGTTGAAGCATTAATTCTATATAATTTATTAGTTCCTTTTTCAACAGTATATAGGTGGTTGTCTAAAGAGTTAAATGCCCAATCATGAACCAAAATACTTTGTGAAAGTGTACCTGTTCCTAATGAGGTTAAATGTGTTGGAGATTCAGGATCTAAATCTATAATGTAATATGTATCTCCACCAGATTTAGAATAATAAATTCCCTCATGACTTACATCACCTATGTATCTGTTTGAGGTAGGTAATGCATCAATAGTGTAGGTTGTTGTGGAAAAATTTTTTCCAATTCTAACGATTGACTTTTGAGGGTATGTTAAAGATCCCCATATATAACCATCTTTAGGATTATATCCAGCTCCGTTAATATTTCCTGTTGTTATATCCGTTGCAACTTCATAAGCGGACCCAGATGCTAAATCTACAGCAAATACGTCATTTTTTTGAAAAAGATATGCATAATAATCACAATTGAAAGGAGTGTTTTGTGAAATTAAAGGTTGAATTGAAATTAAGGTTAAAAGAAGAAGGTTAATAAAGTATTTCTTATTCATGATGTTGATTTTGAGGGATTTGTTAAGTGAAAATACAGCTTTTATATATCTCAAAAAAAAATTATAGATGAATGGTAGTTAAGTATAGATGAATAGAAAAAAAATAAAAAAACTTTAATAATTGAATTAAAAAAGAACTTAACTTGCTTTAATGTAGTATGTTATTGTTATTTGATTAATTGTTTTTTAGAGGAATTAAAGAATAGTGAAAGTGCTGAAGTTTTTATTATTATTTATTTAATAAGGTCAGAAGAAAGATTTGGATTAATTTATAATAAAAAAAGCGATTCATAAATGTATGAATCGCTTTTAATTTTATAATGTACAATTAAATTACCCTTTATAAAAAGGTAGTTTAACTACTTTGGCTGCTATTTGTTTTTTACGAACTTGAATAAACACTTCGCTATCAACTTTTGAATTTTCGATAGTTACATACCCTAAACCAATCCCTTTTCCTAAAGATGGGCTCATAGTACCAGAAGTAACATTACCAATTTTAGTACCTTCAGCATTTATAATATCATATCCTTGGCGAGGAATTCCTTTTTCAATAATTTCGAAAGCAACTAATTTACGAGTTACTCCGTCAGTTTTTTGTTGTTTTAAAGCTTCAGCATTTACAAAGTCTTTAGTAAACTTAGTAATCCAACCTAAACCAGCTTCAAGAGGAGAAGTAGTATCATCAATATCATTTCCATATAGGCAATATCCCATTTCTAAACGTAAAGTATCACGAGCTGCTAATCCTATGGGTTTAATACCCCAATCAGCTCCCGCTTCAAAAACTTTTTTCCAAACAGCTTCAACATCTTTATTTTTTACATAAATTTCAAAACCACCAGATCCTGTATAACCAGTAGCAGAAACTACTACATTTGGTAAACCTGCAAAATCAGTAATTTCAAAAGTGTAAAATTTAATAGCTGATAAATCTACAGATGTTAATGATTGCATAGCTTCGGCTGCTTTAGGACCTTGTATAGCTAATAAAGACCATTCATCAGAACGATCTTCCATTACAACACCTAAATCATTATGTTGTGAAATCCAGTTCCAGTCTTTTTCAATGTTTGAAGCGTTAACAACCAGCATGTACTCATTTTCTTCAATCATATATATGATTAAATCATCTACGATTCCACCATCAGCATTTGGCATACAACTATACTGAGCTTTTCCAGGTACTAATTTAGAGGCATCATTAGATGCTATTTTTTGAATTAAAGCCAAAGCATTTTCTCCTTTTAAAAAGAACTCTCCCATATGGCTAACATCAAATACACCAACACCGCTTCTTACAGTTTCGTGTTCAATGTTCACACCTTCATATTGCACAGGCATATTATACCCAGCAAAAGGAACTAATTTTGCTCCTAAACCTTCATGAATGTGAGTTAATGCAGTATTTTTCATTTTTTATGAATTGTTTGTTTATAATTATGCTAAAGTATGTAAAAAAAGGTAAACAAAAACGGAGAAATTGTTTAATATTTATAGCTGTTTTAAGCTATTTAATGTTTTGTAACAGTAATAAATAGTTCTATTTTTGAGGTGTTAATATAGTACAGATGAAAATTACTAAAAAATCAATATACAATCTTCTTTTTTTAATAATTATAGGATTGTTGCTTTATCCGCCAACAAAAACCTATTTTATTCGTTTGATTTCTTTTTCGCCTTCTATTATTAAGAGTGAAAAAAGAGATGTTTTAAATGATTATAATTGGTCATTAAAAGGGTTAAATACAATTGATGTAGATTTTAATAACCTAAAAAACAAAGTTGTTTTTATAAACTTTTGGGCAACATGGTGTCCTCCTTGTATAGCTGAAATTCCTAGCATTCAAGAATTATATAACGATTATAAAGATGAAGTAGTATTTATATTTGTTAGTAATGAAAAATGGGAAGTTATAAATGCTTTTTATAAAAAACATAATTACGATTTACCTACATATAATTTGGGAAATAGTTTACCAAAAATATTTCAAGTAAACTCGATACCTACTTCATTTGTAATCAATAAGAAAGGAGAAGTAGTTATAAATAAAAGTGGAGCTGCAGATTGGAACAGCTCTAAGTTTAGATCATTGTTAAATGAATTAATTAAATAGAAAATGTATTTTCTAAATCATTGTAAATAAGTATGAGTCAAGAGCAACCAAATAATCCATTACATGGAATAAAGTTAGCAACAATTTTAGAAGAATTATTTTTAGAATATGGATGGGAAGAGTTAGGAGAAATTTTAAACATAAATTGTTTTAAGAATAACCCAACTTATAAATCAAGTTTAAAATTTTTAAGAAAAACTCCTTGGGCAAGGGCAAAAGTAGAAAAGTTATATTTAGAAATGATAAATTAATATTATACTGATATATATCAAAAAAATCGTCTGAAATTAATTTCAGACGATTTTTTTTGTTTTAAAATAACTTATGCTTTATTAACCTTTATAGGTAGCGTATAAATTTCTTTTTGTTTTATTTTAGAAGAATTAATTTTCTTATTATTTAATTTTTCTTTTATAAATAAACTTAAATCTTCATTTTTTGAAGTAACATCTACAACAATAATTTCATTTTTATTATTAACAGTAAAGGAAACATCTACTTTTAAAGTTTCATAAGTGTTAAAAGGTACTTTATCTCCTATTAAAGCAATGATTTGATTGGTTAATGAGTTGTCTTTACCTAAGTCGTTTTTTGGAGTAGCAAAAGTTGACAAAGAAAGGAAAAGGCTAATGCTGAAAATAATTAAAGTTTTTACTAAAGTCTTCATAATATATTAATATTTATTGGGTTTATATTTGCTTATAAGACTACAGAAAAAAAATAATGTTTCAGTTAAACTGGACTTTAATATAAAGTTAACAGGTTTTAACTAAAATTATGAAATTAACACTGTAAATGAGTGTTTTAGTTTAGTTTTTAAATTACTTTAAGATTAAATTACTCCATTCTTTTGGAGACTCAAGCATAGGGAAATGTCCAGAGTTTTTTAACCAGAATAAATTATTATTGGGAATTTCTTGATGAAGTTGATCAGCAATTGCTTTTACAGCAATAGGATCATGAGTTGGCCATACTATTTTTGTTAATATACTAGTATCTTTTAAGGCACCAATCCATCTATGCCAAAAATAATAACGTTCATTAATATAATTACTTAATAAATGAATAACCTTTCGGCCACCATTGTGTTCAAGTAAAAACCACATGTCGTTTAGTTCATTTTTAGAGACTTTAGAACTATCAAAATATATATTTTTAATATTCCTATTAAAAATTGTTTGAGTAGCAATTTTAGCTACCCATTTACCAGTGTATTTATTTTTTAACAATTTTTGAATAGTTCTTAGCTTGGCTAGTTCAATATGCATGCTACCGTTGCAAAGAATTAACTCTTTAATATTAAGAGAAAGCTGATTTTGATTATGGCGAGCAATAATCTCAGTAGCTATGCTTGTTCCATAATCATGTGCAAGTACAGTTACTTGAGTTATTTTGAGAAATTTCCATAATTGAATAGCAATATCAGCTTGTTCAATTAAAGAATATGAGTAATTTAATGGCTTTTCAGAGTAACCAAAGCCTAAATGATCATGAATAATAACTCTATACTTTTCAGATAAATAGGGGAGTACTTTGTAATAATCAAATGATGAGGTAGGATATCCATGTAAAATGACTAAAACTTCTTTACTTCCTCTGGTATCAACAACAAAAATAGTTTTACCATTAATCGAGATAAATTCTCCCTTAGATTTCCATTCTTTAGCGTTCATAATTCCTTAAAAATTCTGTTTACAATGTAGTGAAATTTGTGTAGTTTTGATATAACATTAAAAGAGCTTTTCTATTTATTTTATAGACGTCATATTACCCATACCTCTAAAAAAAATTTTTACATACTCGGTAACTGAGGCTGAAGCAAGTTTTTTACAAAAAGGAATGCGTGTTGCAGTTTCTTTTGGGAAATCAAAAATTTATACTGCAATTGTATTTAAAATACATCAAATAGCTCCAGTTTTATATGAAGCTAAAGATATTCATCAAATACTAGATGGATATCCTGTTGTTAATGAACATCAATTAAATCATTGGGAATGGATATCATCATATTACTTGTGTTCATTAGGAGATGTATATAGGGCTGCTTTACCTTCTGCGTTTTTATTGGAGAGTGAGACTATAATTTATAAAAATGATTCTTTTACTGAAGATGTAACTTTAGGAGACGATTCTTTTTTAATTTTTGAAGCTTTACAGCACCATTCTCAGTTAACTATTCATCAAGTAAGTGATATTTTAGGTAAAAAAACAATTTTACCAATAATTAATGAATTACTGGAAAAAAATGCTGTTATTATAAAAGAGGAAATTTATGAAACATATAAACCTAAACTAGTTAAATATGTACGTTTATTACCTAAGTATACAACGAATGAAGGTCTTCAAAATTTATTAGAACAGCTTTCTAGAGCAAAAAAACAACGCGAAGCTGTTTTACATTATTTTCAGTTATCTAGTTCCAAAAAACCTATAAAAGCTAAAGAATTAGAAGAGAAATCAAACGTATCAACTTCTATTTTAAAAGCATTAGTAGATAAAGAGATATTTGAATTTTATCATATTAAAACTGATAGGATTAGTTTTGATGGAACAACAAACGAAATAAAAGAATTAAATGAGTTTCAAGAACAGGCTTATAAAGAAATTAAAAAGTCTTTTGAAAAGCATGAAGTTACTTTATTACATGGAGTTACTGGTTCAGGTAAAACAGAAATATATGTAAAACTCATAAAGGAAGTTTTAGCTTTAGGCAAACAAGTTTTATTCTTATTACCAGAAATAGCCTTAACAACTCAAATAATTGTTAGATTACAAAATTATTTTGGTTCTCAAATTTCTGTATTTCATTCTAAGTATTCAATGAATGAACGAGTTGAGGTTTGGAATAATGTTTTAAACAATAAATCAAAAGCACAAATAATTTTAGGAGCTAGGTCGTCAATTTTCTTACCTTTTTCAAATTTAGGGTTAATTATTGTAGATGAAGAACATGAAAGTTCGTATAAACAATTTGAACCTTCACCAAGATATAATGCAAGGGATGCAGCAGTAGTTTTAGCATATCAGCATAAAGCAAAAATAGTATTAGGCTCAGCAACACCTTCTATTGAAAGTTATTTTAATGCAACTCAAAATAAATACGGATTGGTTGCTTTACATAGACGTTTTGGAAATATTCAATTACCCAAAATAGAATTAATTGATATTAAAGAAAAGTTCAAAAAGAAAGTAATGAAAGGGCATTTCTCAGATCGTTTATTAGAAATGATAGAGGAAGCATTAAATGAAAAAGAACAGGTTATTTTATTTCAAAACAGGAGAGGGTTTTCTCCTGTTGTTGAGTGTACTACTTGTGGAAATTCACCTCAGTGTCCTAATTGTGATGTTAGTTTAACGTTTCATAAATACAGAAAAGAATTAAAGTGTCATTATTGTCATTATCAACGTTCTATGCCAAATAATTGTGGTGCTTGTGGAAGTACAACTCTTGATACAAAAGGTTTTGGTACTGAACAAATAGAGTTAGAGTTAAAAGAATTATTTCCAAATCATACCATTGGTAGAATGGATTTAGACACTACTCGTGGAAAGTATGGATATCAAAAAATTATAGGAGCATTTGAGGCTCAAGAAATAGATATATTAGTAGGAACTCAAATGCTCTCCAAAGGATTAGACTTTGAAAATGTATCACTTGTTGGAATTTTAAATGCAGATTCAATGTTGAATTTTCCAGATTTTAGAGCACATGAGAGAGCTTTTCAATTGATGGTTCAAGTATCGGGTAGGGCAGGGCGTTCAAAAAAACAAGGTAATGTGGCTATTCAAACGTATAATCCATATCATCAAATTTTACAACAAGTTTCTACTACAAATTATACAGAAATGTATAAAGAACAATTGCAAGATCGTTGGCAGTACAATTACCCACCTTATTATAGACTAATTAAAATTACATTAAAACATAAAGATTATACAAAAGTTGATACTGGGATACATTGGCTAGCTAGAGCTTTACAAAATATTTTTAAAGAAAATGTTTTAGGACCTACTGAGCCATCTGTATCGCGTGTTCGAAATCAATACATAAAAAATTTAGTTATTAAAATACCACCAAAACAATCATTAGGTAAAACTAAAGAACAATTACAAAAAATTAAAAACACATTTGAAGCAGTAAAAGATTTCAGACCAATTCGTTTTATTATTAATGTTGATGCGTATTAATATATTTAGATATTTTTTGCTAGTTTTAAAAAAAGTGTTATATTGCACATGTCTTAGGAGACGTCCTTAGACTTTCTTTTTCATAGCAATTTTCCCACTCAATTTATTGAGTGGGTTTTTTTATACAACCATTTTACAGTTTATCTATAGATATTGTTCATTGAAAGATAGTTGTTTAGGTTTGAACCGACCAAGAGTTATTTCATCAAATTTACTTACTAATTTGCAGTATATAACCGTAAAGATTAAGTCATGAAAACAGAAACAGTTAGAATAAAATTAGTTAATAAAGAAGGTAATCAGACAACAAATCAATTTGCTTTTATTGATATACCGGTTACTACATACGAAATATTGTTTAATCAAATATTTATAGTTGAAGATTTTGGGTGTATTTTTTTAAATTAAATAATATTTTACATAAAAAAACGAACTCTATAAAAAATAGAGCCCGTGTATATTTGTATTAGTAGCTTAATTTATAAGTATTATTGTATAGTTATAGGGAAAACTACTTCAATATCAGTTTCTCCACCTGCATTGGTAATATCACCACCTTTTACACCAGTAGCTGTTTTATTAGGTTCATGTCTTAAAATCACTGTATAATTTCCAGTTCCAGCAGCTCCAGTAGCAACCGTAAACTTAATACCTACAGGATTACCATTAGCATCATTTGTTCCTGCGTACGTAAATGTACTATTTACACCTCCAGAAGTGCTATAAAAAAATTGATGCTCATCAGCTTCTTCTGCAACCTCTTTAGTGATATCTTCTGCAGGACTTTCAGTTTCATTTAATAATGTAATATCAGCATTATATGTTGTATTTGCAGCAAGAGTTCCACCAGTGATAACAGGAGCGTTTGGTCCATCACCATCTAAATCTTTACTTTGAATAGTTACTGCATTTCCTCCTGCACTAGGTGTAAGTACTATAGTCATTGTCGTAATTACTTCTTCTTCATTAACTGGCGTAGGTACTTCATCGTCTGAACAAGATGTTATTGTAAATGCAGAGATAAATAATACAGCTAATAATTTAATATGTTTCATAATGTTTTGTTTTTTAATAATTAATTTTTAATTGAATTTTAAAATTCCTCCCTAAGTCATCAGCAAAATATCGTAACCTATTTAAATAGTTTCTATAAGATTTATTAAGTAAATTATCTACTGAAAAGTTTATGTTTACTTTTGTTTTAGACATTTTAAACTCAAAACCTGAAGAAAAATTTAAAAGATGATATGCAGAGGGAGGTGTACTAACATCAACTAATTCATAACGATTTAACGGGGCTATAAAAGCTTGAAAATTATTGTTAGGAAATTCGTTTTGTTTAGCATTAAACTCACTTTCAAGAGAAGCAAAAAAGTTTTTCCAATTTTCTTTCTTAAAAAGTAAGGTAGTAGTGGTTTTAAAAGGAGGAATATCAATCAAAGGTCTTTTGTTTGTTATATCACGTCCTTTTAAAAATGATAATTTACTTGTTAGTAAAAAATCTTCATTAACCTCATATTGTAAATTTGTATCAACACCAAATAAATGAGCTTTAGTTTGTTTGTATGACCAAACAGGAAAAGCTCCTCTTAGTGTAGTTTCAACGCCCGAAGGCTCTATATAAATAAAATCTGAAATAAAATTATAAAATCCTTCAAATGTAATATTGAATTTATCATTATTAAACCTGTAAGAAGTTGATATTCTATTTGATGTTTCTGACTTTAAGCGTAAATCACCTAATTCAATTCTAGCAGCTGAATGGTGTAAGCCATCACTAAATAATTCTGATGCATTTGGAGCTCTATTTGACAGCCCGTAATTTACTATAAAAGAATTTTCCTCATCAATGGTATAGGTTAAACCTAGTGAAGCTGAAATATTATGATATGTAAATACTGGATTTGTTAATAATTGAGATCCTTTTACGTCATTATCAATAATGATATTACTAAAATCGTTTTGATAATTTAAAGATTGCCATCTTGATTTTTGATAAAACTTTTGAGCGTTAATGTGCTCTAAATCATATCTAACCCCTCCAGTTATAATCGCTTTTTCAGACTTAAAACTACTTATAGCATAGATACCTAAATTATATTTATCATAATCAGGAATAAGTCTTCTTACTTCTGTTATTGGATCAGGGAAATTATTTTGAAATCCTCCACTAACACCAAATTTGTGAGTATAACCAGCAGAAGCATCAAGATTTAAATCTGCTCTAACTGTATGCGTTTTTAATGCTAAGTCAACAGCTTGAAGCTCTTTTTTATCACCCCTTCTTTTATCAAATTCAAGTCTATTATTTACTTGATAATCATATTGAAGAGAAAGTTTACCAAAACCTTTGAATCGTTTATAAACTTTAGCTTTTAATAATTGATGCGTAACTTCTTGTTTAGGATTGTTAATATCATAACTAAAATCTTTAATAATCAAAGGAGTGTCACTATTTATAGCATTTACTAAATCAGTTACCCCACCATTATGAGAAGCACTTAAAATTGCAATTCTATTAGATAAACGACTATAAAATAATTCAAACCCTTTTTCAAACCTCTTATATCCAGTACCAATTGTAAAAGCTTTTGAATTTATACCTGTATTTGTTAGGTTATAATTTGAAGCTTCAAAATCACCAGCTCTTTTATAAGAAGCTTGCCCATTGATATACCAACCTGAAGAATAGTTTTTATGTAAACTACTTGTTACGGAAAATAACCTACCATTACTTTGTTGAGAAAATATACTTTTACCATATAAAGTATCTTTTCTACTATTTGTAGCAGGATTAACTATAACAACTCCACCAATAGCATCTCCTCCATATTGAAGAGCGTTAGCTCCTTTTATTACAGAAATTGATTGAGCAGCATTTACATCAATATTTGGAGCATGTTCAATACCCCATTCTTGATCTTGAAGTCTAACATTGTTATAAGAAATTAATATCCTACTACTGTGCAAACCATTAATAACGGGTTTAACAATGGTATTTCCTGTGTTTATTGATGATACACCAGAAACATTTTTTATAGCATCACCTAAACTAGCATCACTAAAATTTTCAAGAGTTTTAGTTTTAATTAAAGTTTCTTGAGCTGTTTTAGTTTTTAAACTTACGTTTCCTTTTATATTAACTTCATTTAATTCTTCAACATGGTGTTCTAAATCAATAACCTTATAAATATCTTTGGTTATATTTAGTTCTAAAATTAGTGGCTCACACGCAACGTGAGAAGTTTGAATAATTATTTTACCTGAACAAACATTTTTAATAGTAAATTTTCCTTCAATATCAGTAGTTGCATACTTGTTTTGTTTTTTTATAAAAACAGTAGCTCCAACTATAGGCGATTTATCATGAAAATCTTCTACCAAACCAGAAAATGTATGTTCGCAATTTTGACTATTTGCTAATGCCGAGCATAATAAAAGCAAAATAATCAAAAGAATACTTTTTGATTTCATTTAAGATTTATTTGTAATTTATATAGTATACTAAATTAAATTACAAAAGGAGGGCCTCTAGGAGTTTTTTTATTAGTGTTGTGTAGTGTTACAGTTAATGGTTGGTTAAACTGCGGATTATAGATTTCTTCTGATATTATTTGATAATCAAATGGGGACTCATAAGTAGTAACACCAACTTGAAAATGTAATATAGAACAATCTATTTCTTGTTCATGAAAGTGATGTTCATCTATTGACGAACAAATAATATGCTCATGATTTTCGAAAGCATGAATACATTGTATTACTGATGGTAGTAGTAATACAAGTAAACTTAGAAATATAATATGCTTTTTAAATCTAAACATTTGAGCAAAGGTAGTAAAAATAAAAAAACTGATATTTTAATATCAGTTTTTTTAAGTATTATATTATTTAGAGGTTTTTTTCCTTCTCATTCGCATATTAAGCATTTCAACAACTAAAGAGAATGTAATTGCGAAGTATAAATACCCTTTAGGTACTATTCCCATTTCTTCACCAAATAGTTTAGCATGAGATAAATGTGCAGCCTCAGCAATTAACATAAAACCAATTAGTATTAAAAAAGATAAACCTAACATTTGAATTGTAGGGTGTTTGTTTACAAACTTACCAACTGGATTCGCAAACAACATCATAATAATCATAGATAGAATAACAGATACTACCATAATAATCATTGCTCCTTCAACACCATTTGTCATACCTACAGCTGTTAAAATAGAGTCAAATGAAAAAACAATATTAATTAATGTAATTTGAACTATTGCTTGGCTTATTGTGTATTTCTTTTTAGGTTTTTGATCAACACTATGTTCATCAAGCCCTTCAACTTTATGGTGAATTTCTTTAGTACTTTTGTATAATAAGAATAAACCACCAGCAAACAAAATCAAACTTTGTCCTGTTACACCTGCTTTAAACCAAGAAAGATCTACATTAAAAAGAGGAGAATTCATTGCTATTAATAATGAAATTCCGAATAAAAGAACTATACGAAGTACCATGGCTAAAAACAAACCTATATTGGTTGCTTTTTTTTGTTCATTTTCTGGAAGTTTGTTTGCTGCTATTGATATAAATATAATATTATCAATACCAAGTACAATTTCTAAAAAAGTTAAGGTAACTAATGCCCCCCAAGTATCTGCTTGTAAAAATATTTCCATAGTTTTAATTTACTTTATAAACGGTTCCTTTTTGTTTAAATTTTGAATACCCAATTCTAGCTGTAAAGTCATACGAATTATCGGTAACTTTAGTTATTTGTACAAATATAGGATCTTTATCTAAATCTGTTTTTGGGTTCTTCATTTGCAAAGTATATGCAAAATTATTTTTCCATTTAATGAACAACGTATCAGTATGTTTCTCTTCTTTTAGAGTAACTAAACTATCAGATGAAATACTTGTTTTTTTAGTATACTGTTCTATTTGTAAGCTATCTTTTCTAGTAATGATAGTTTTTCCATAAGATTCTCCTGCAGGAATTTCAAAAACTCCTTGTTTAAAACGAGTAGGGTCTCCTTTTTTTTCAGTAGAACATGAAAAAAATATTAAGAGTAAAGAAAATAGTGATAATGTTGTTTTCATTAATTTCATAAAATTATATTCCAGTATAATTTGAAGGTGTTATTACTTTTAATTCTTCTTTTATTTCAGAAGATACTTCTAATGTATCAATGAAATTAGCTATTGATTTTTGCGTAATTTTTTCATTGGTACGTGTTAATCCTTTTAAAGCTTCATAAGGATTTGGGTATGCTTCACGACGTAAAATAGTTTGAATAGCTTCAGCAACAACAGCCCAATTATTTTCTAAATCTTCAGCAAATTTATCAGCATTTAAAAGTAATTTGTTTAATCCTTTTAAAGTAGAAGCAAAACCAATTAAAGTGTGCCCAAATGGAACTCCTACATTACGTAAAACAGTACTATCAGTTAAGTCACGTTGTAAACGAGACACTGGTAATTTTGCTGCTAAGTGTTCGAAAATAGCATTAGCTATTCCTAAATTACCTTCAGAATTTTCAAAATCAATAGGGTTTACTTTATGTGGCATAGCAGAAGAACCTACTTCGCCTTTTTTAATTTTTTGTTTGAAATAATCATTAGAAACATAGGTCCAAATATCACGATCTAAATCAATTAAAATTGTGTTAACACGTTTTAAACCGTCATATAAAGCAGCCATATGATCATAATGCTCTATTTGTGTGGTAGGAAATGAATGGTGTAAGCCAAGAATTTCTTCTACAAAGTTAGTTCCAAAGTTTTTCCAATCTATATTAGGGTAGGCAACTTTGTGAGCATTAAAATTACCAGTTGCACCACCAAATTTAGCAGCATGTGGAGTGTGTTGTATATGTATAACTTGATTATTAACACGTTCTACAAAAACAAAAAACTCTTTTCCTAAACGAGTAGGAGAAGCTGGTTGACCATGCGTACGAGCTAACATAGGAACGTTTTCCCATTCTTCAGATAAATCAGCTAATTTACAAACTAAAGTGTCTAATGAAGGATAATATACTTCTTCCATAGCATCTTTTATAGATAATGGAATAGCAGTATTATTAATATCTTGAGACGTTAATCCAAAATGAATAAATTCTTTGAATTTTTGAAGATCTAAGTTGTCAAATTTTTCTTTAATAAAATACTCAACAGCTTTTACATCATGATTCGTAACACTTTCAATATCTTTTATCTTTTGAGCATCTTCACTAGAAAAATTAGTGTAAATTTCACGTAAATTAGGATACAAATCTTTATTAAAGTCAGCTAATTGAGGTAAAGGAATTTCACATAAAGCAATAAAATACTCAATTTCTACTTTAACTCTGTATTTTATTAAAGCTTCTTCTGAAAAATAATTTGCTAAATCAGCTACTTTGTTACGATATCTACCGTCAATAGGAGATATAGCATTTAATTGTGTTAAGTTCATTTTTATCTGTTGTGTTGAAGCAACAAAAGTAAAAATTCTAAAATAGGTATAATAAAAAAAGGGTATCTAATTTAGATACCCTTGTCAAGTTTTTTATAAAATTACTGTTTAATGAATTTTTTTAAAGCAATTTTATTATCTGTGCTTTCAATTTTTATTAAATATAAGCCTTGATTTAATGAAGTTGTATTTATATTTAATTTTGATGTTTGAAGAACCTTTTTACCTAAAGTATTAAAAATACTAATATTTTTAATTATCTGATTGTTCTGAGTTGTAATTTTTAAGCTATTTATTACCGGGTTTGGGTAAATGTTTAATTGATTTGTAAATAGTTTATCAATGCTTGCTGTAGCACCACAATTTTCACTGTAAATAGCAATATTATCTTTTTCCCAATTAGTTTTAGCTTCAGCTTCACTTTTTGAGTCAACTTGAATACAAGTTAAACTACTATTGTATTTAGTATCTAGATTAGATAAAGAAGCATTGTTACCGTTTTGGATATTTAATTCTTTTAAATTATTATCCTTACAAGATAAAAAAGTTAATTTTGTATTCTTTGAAAGATCTAATGCCGTTAGTAAATTATAACTACAATCTAAACTAGTCATTTTTTCAAAAGCCTCAATACCAGTTAAGTCCTTGATTTTTTCAGAAATATTACTATGCGAATTATTAATATATATACTACCAGG
The DNA here is from genome assembly GCF_900105985.1 of Tenacibaculum sp. MAR_2010_89. Taxonomy (NCBI): domain Bacteria; kingdom Pseudomonadati; phylum Bacteroidota; class Flavobacteriia; order Flavobacteriales; family Flavobacteriaceae; genus Tenacibaculum; species Tenacibaculum sp. MAR_2010_89. The sequence continues at coordinate 2,221,490 of NZ_FNUB01000005.1, forward strand.
ATAACTTTTAGCTTCTAGTAATTGTATTTCGTTATCTCCATTTCCATTAATTATAGTACTATTTAGCAAATATTTCTTGAAATTTGAATCAGGAATATTAATTACTTCTGTAGATAAACTTGAACAGTTTTCACTATAAGTTGCATAATGGTCTTTACTCCATTTGCTATTACTATTTGCATTTAAAGGATTGTCAACTTGAATACATAATAGTTTATTAGTAGCTGCTTCCATTAAATATAACTTTTCATTAGCTCCATTTTTTATGTTTAACTCTGTAAGTTCATTATAACTAGAAGATAAATGTGTTAAATCAGGACTATTAGATAAGTTTAAACTTTTAATTTGATTCCAAGCACAACGTACTTGTATAAGAGAAGTATTATTTGTTAAATCTAAATTGTTTAATTTATTATGATCACAATTTAGAATATTTAAATCAGGGTTTTTTGACACATCTATATTGGTTAGTTTATTACTACTACAATATAACTTTTTTAGTTTTGTGTTTTTTGATACATCTAAACTCAAAATAGAATTTCCTGATGCTCCTAGTTCTAATAAGTTAATATTTTTTGATACATTTAATTCAGTAATTTGATTATTATAACAAGAAAGTTTCGTTAATTTGATATTGTTTGTTAAATCAATACTTGTGATTGAATTATTATAAAAAATTAATTCATTTAAAGAAGTACAGGTGGTAACATCCAAGTTTGATAACTTATTATAGATACAGTTAATATTTGTTAATTGATCACTGTTAGAAATATTTAAATCTGTTATGGAATTATAGTCGCAATCTAATTTTTTTAAATTATTAAAAGAAGATAAATTAAGAGTTGTTAATTTGTTTTTATTGCATTTCAATTCAGTTAACTTTTTATTGTTAACTAAATCTAATTCAAGTAACATGTTATTATTACAATTTAAAATTTCTAATAACTTATTGTTTTTTATATCTAATTGAGTAAGTTTATTTGACGTAAAATCTAAACGTTTTAAGTTTGTGTTTTTTGAAACATCTATTTGACTTATCTGATTATAATTACAACTTAAATGTACAAGGTTTAAGTTTTTAGAAATATCAATGTTTGTGATATTATTTGAGCTTAATTTTATTTCGTATAATTCCTTGTTATTTGTTAAGTTTATATTAGAAATTTTATTTCCTGAACAATTTAATCCTGTAATTTTAGTAAAATACTCAATACCAGTTAAATCTTTAATTTTTTCATCATCTGCTTTTCCATATGAGCTAGTACTAAGGTAAGGACCAAAAGAGTTAGCTTCTGAAAATTGAATTTCTCCATCGTTATTCGTATCTATTTTTTGAGAATGATTAAGCAAAGCCTTTTTAAAATTAACATCTGGTATAATTACAATTGAATTTGCATCGAAAACAGAAACATTGTCAATAAGTATTTTTGAACCTACATCTCCATAAGTTTTGATATATACTTGTATGTTTTCACTAGTTGTTGCAGTAAACTCAAATTCTCCTTTTGTCCATTTATCAGTAGGGAAATTTGTAAACTCTTTAGTAGATAAGTTTTCAGGGAAACTTCCTGGTTTGTGTACCAAGTTAAAATTTACTTTACTAAAAGTACCTGAAACTAACTTATAATAAAAGATACCTATGTACTTAGTATCCTTAACAAATGGAATATTTGGAGAAAAGATAAAATTTTGAGTTTGCCCAGTAGTAATTTCTAGCTCTAAACTAGCAGTTTTATTTTGAGCATCTGAGCTTTTTTTCCATTTTCCATTACTAAATCTAAACCACTTTGTAGGATTAGAATCAGAAGCATCCCAACTTTCCATGTTTCCATTGGGAACCAAATTAGTTTGACCTGAAATAGTTAGAAAGGAGAATACGCAAAGCAATAAAAAAAAGTAGTTTTTCTTCATTTTACAATTGTTTTTGAATTATTGAAGGTGCGAAAATACTTTTTTTTAAAACATTATTATTTTAAATTTTAAGTAATAATGTTTTATCGATATACTTTTCTATTAATTATTTTTAAATATCCTTTTTTTTCCAAGTTTTTGATGGCTCTTATCGTTGTTTCAACTCTAAGCCCTAAAATATCTGCTATTTGTTGTCGTGTGTGAGGAATTTTAAAATTAAATTGACCATGTAACTTATAAACATCATTTTTAAGATAATCAAAAAATCGAAGTACTCTATGTCCTGGTTCTTGACTTGAAATTTCTGAAGCAATAATGGCTTTGTAGTATAATCGTTGTGCTAAACTTTGAGTTATTTTTAAATGAATTTCTGGATGTTTCTCTAATAAAAGTAAAAGTTTGCTTTTTGGAAGGACAATAATGTTTGATTCTGATAAAGTTACTGCATTAGCGGGATATTTTACATCAATAAATAAAGGGGGTTCTCCAAAACTTTGATTTTTGTAAAATATACCTTGAATAAATTCCTTTCCTTCATCATTAAAATTATTCATTTTTACAGCACCAATAACTATTTGATAATAATTACGTGCAATATCGTTTTCTGAAAAAATTAAGCTGTTTTTTTCAAAATGTTTTATTTGAGCTCCAAAATTTAATAAGGTTTCTTGTGGAATCATTATGATTTAAGTCATAAATTGCAAAAGCATAAAGATATACTTTTGATTTAGATTAATTTTATTTTTAAATGAGCAAGAGAGAAATAACTACAAGAGATGATGTTTTTTTATTAGTATCGACATTTTACGATAAGATTAAAAAAGACGATTTTATTGGTCCAATTTTTTTAAAAGTAATACCAGAAAAAATGTGGGATAGTCATTTGGAAAAGCTTACGGATTTCTGGGAAACTAATTTGTTTTTTGTTAGAAAATTTAAAGGTAATCCAATGAAAGTTCATAAAGATGTTGATAAAGAGTTTAGTTATGGTATTTCTCAAGAACATTTTGGTAGGTGGCTTCAATTATGGTTTTCAACAATAGATGATTTATTTATTGGTACTAAAGCAAATGAAGCTAAAGAAAGAGCACGAAACATAGCTTCTATGCTCTTTTTTAAAATGTTCGAAGTAAAACCTAAGCCATCAATTCAATAAGTTGATAGGCTATTAAAAGAATATTTCCTAAAATATTTATTATAAAGGCCCATATAATTGTTTTGAATGATCTTTGACTAATAACAATAGCATTTGCACCCATTGCTGAAATACAAGTAAAAATTAATGGAAACAAAGCTATTTCTTTATGTACAGCTAATGCAGCTGATATGGAAGCAATCATAGTCCCAAGAATTAATAAAATAATAGAAATCCCCATTGCATTCTTTTCTTCAGTAGCTATCCAATCGTTTAACTTAGTAATGCTATGAAAACTTAATTCTTTTTTGTATGTTTTAGTTTGAGTTATTGTGTTTGTAGTGTTCATAATATGAGTTGTTTATAGCAAAATTAATCAGTAATATATTATTAAATTATGACCTTAATCATAAAGAGTATTTTAAATTAAGAGTGTATATACAGTTCGTATTTTAGTAGATATTTTTATATTCACACTTTAAATATAATTTTGTGCAATCAACAACTCTAATTTATATAGTTATAACAGTTTTATGCAGTTTAGTAATTGCTTTTTTTCAATATTTTTTTAAAGAAAAGAAGCAACCAAAAATTGTTATAGCATTATTTATTTTAAAAGCTTTGAGTTTATTTTTAATTGGATTATTATTAATAAATCCTAAAATTGATATTGTTGCTACTCAAAATATCAAACCGCAGTTGTCAGTATTAATAGATAACTCTCTGTCAACTAGGTTTTTTAAAGAAGAAGAAAAAGTAAAAGAGATACTTAATATTATTGTTAATAATGAGGAACTAAATAAAAAATATCAAATATCTAATTTTTCTTTTGGAAACTCTATAAAAGTATTAGATAGCTTATCTTTTTCTGAAACTAGCACCAATATATCTGAAGCTATAAATTCGGTAGATGAATTAGTGAAAAACAATAAAAAAGCTACAATTTTAATTACTGATGGTAATCAAACTTCAGGAAATGATTATGAGTTTTTAATGCCAAAAGATAAAGTATTTCCTATTGTGTTAGGAGATACAACTCAATATCAGGATGTTCAAATAACACAACTTAATGTAAATAAATATAGTTACATAAAAAACAAGTTTCCTGTAGAAGCTTTTTTATTATATGAAGGTAAAGGTGCAGTTAGTTCTGTTTTTACATTATCTCATAATGGAAAAAAGATATATTCAGAAAGAATTAAACTTTCATCTGAAAACCCGTCAAAAACAATAACTGTTAATTTAACATCAAAAGAGAAAGGGCTTCAATATTACCAAGCCTCTATAACAAAACTTAAGAAAGAAAAAAACACTAAAAATAATTATAAAAGTTTTTCGGTAGAAGTTATAGATGAGCAAACTAAAGTATTACTCTTAAGTTCAATAATGCATCCAGATTTAGGAGCTATAAAAAAAGCAATTGAAAGCAATAAACAACGAAAAGTAACCATAGAAGTAATAGGAAACAAGCAGTTGAACTTAAAAGAGTATCAATTTTATGTTTTTTATCAACCAAATTTTTATTTCAGAAGAATTTTTGAAGAAGTGTCTTCTAATTTTTTAGTAATCACAGGAACAAAAACGGATTGGAATTTAATAAACTCATTAAACTTAGGGGTAAAAAAGAATGCAATAAATCAGTTTGAGAATTATGGAGCAATTTATAATGATAGTTTTTTAACTTTTATGCAAGATGATATTGGTTTTGAAGAATTTCCTCCTTTACGTGATAAATTCGGGAAATTAAGATTGTCAAATGAAACACAAATTTTATTATATCAAAAATTAAATGGTATAAATTTAACAGAACCTTTAATAACATCTTTAGAGAAAAATGATGTTAAATATGCTTTTATATTTGGAGAGGGGATTTGGAAATGGAGATCTGCTAGCTATTTAAAAGATAAAACATTTGAAAATTTCGATACTTTTATAAGTAATATAGCACAGTATTTGGCTTCAAATAAAAAAAGAAAACGATTAGAAGTAACCTCTAAAAGCATATATCCAGCTAATGCTATAATACAAATTTCTGCGTTTTATGTTGATCGTAATTATAAATTTGATAATAGAGCTTCTTTACAGTTAAAAATAACAAATTCAAAAACAAAAGAGGTTAAAGTATTACCATTTTCTTTAACTAATAATGCATATCAGGTATCTGTAGAAGGTTTGTTAGCTGGAGATTATATGTACCAAGTTTCTGTTGAAAATCAAAATATTAATAAGTATGGACGATTTAAAATATCAGCCTATCAAATAGAAGAGCAGTTTACAAATGCTAATAGTAATAAATTACAAAAATTAGCAAAAAATTCTAATGGAAAACTGGTTTATTCTAATCAAGTTGAATCATTGATTTCAAATTTACTTGCTGATAAAGATTATTTTACAGTTCAGAAATCAATTACAACCCAAAAGAGTTTAATTGATTGGAAATGGATTTTGGTTTTAATTGCTTCTTTATTATCTATTGAATGGTTTGTAAGAAAGTATTATGGAAAGACTTAATAATTGAATCTAATGTATATAAAAGCCTCAGTAGTTTAAAATTACTGAGGCTTTTTGTTTTAGATAGTTAATTGTTATTAGATTAGTTAATAAAAATTACTCTTCACCAATCATTGAAATATCTGTTCCTGTTTTCTCAAAATCTATAGGTAGCCCTCCAATTTTTTTCAAAACAAAATTAAGTAGCATTGTACCAATTAAACCAAAAATAAACCCAAAAATGAAGTATAGAACAGGAATAAAGATTAAAGCAAGTAATCCACCTCCCATAATTGTAGCAAAAGCTCCCATGTCTCCACTACCAGCACCTATTAATGTGCTAAATAAAGTTGTTATTCCAATAACGATAAAGCCCATTAATGCCATTAATATTCCTGTTATTAAAGCATATTTTACAGGATCAATTCTTTTTAATTTTAATTTTAATTTACTCATAGTTTGATTAAGTTTTTAATTTTTGTAAAAATATTTGAAATTAAAATAAGCCTCTAGATTTTAAATCTAAATACTTATTTATAGTATTTCCAGTTAAGTTTTCTGGTTTAGTTAGTACAGATTGTATTCCGTATTTTTTTAATTCGTTTGCAATTTGTTTTTTCTCATACATAAATTTTTCAGCAATAATTTTATCATATACATCTTCAACTGAACTTGATTTTTGTTCTACAATTGTATTTAATTCAGTGTTTTGAAAGAAAACAACTAATAATAAATGATTTTTAGCAATAGCACGAAGATAGGGGAGTTGCCTTTTAAGTGCATCTAAAGTTTCAAAATTAGTGTATAATATGAGTAAACTTCTACTGGTTATTTTTCGTTTTATAGTAGCATATAATAAACTGTAATCAGCTTCCAAAAAATTTGTTTTGACATTGTATAAAGCTTCAGAAATTAAATTCATTTGCGAATTACGTTGTTCAGCTACAATAATATTTTCTAACTTTTTAGAAAAAGTAAGCATTCCAGCTTTGTCTTGTTTTCGTAAAATAATGTTACTTACAGCCAAAGTTGCATTAATTGCATAATCAAGTAGAGAAAGGTTGTTAAAGTGCATTTGCATTGGTCTACCTTTATCAATTATTGAATATACTGGTTGTGATTTTTCTTCAACATATTGATTTACCATTAATTGGTTTCTTTTAGCTGTAGCTTTCCAATTTAAAGAACGAATATCATCACCAGAAACATATTCCTTAATTTGTTCAAATTCTAATGAATGTCCAATTCTTCTAATTTTTTTATTACCATAGGTATTTAAGTCGTTTGATACAGCTTTTATATCAAATTCTTTTAGTTTTAAAAAAGAAGGATAGCATTTTAATTTTTTTTCTTCTCCTAAAATATATTTTCGAGTTGCAAGCCTTAAAGGAGAACTAATGTAAATGTTAATATGCCCAAAATCATAAACTCCTCTTTTTTTTGGAGTAAGATTATAATTAATTTTATTTTCTTTGTTTGGTTTTAAAATTTGTTTAAAAGAAAAATTTATTTTTTGAAACTGAAACGGTAATTCTTCAATAATAATAGAATGAATATTGAATTTATAACTACTTTTAAGTGATATAGATATTTTATTATTATCACCATTTGATAATCGTTCTGGTAAAAACCGTTCAATATGAATTCCTTTTTTTAAGCTGTAGATTAATAATATATCTATAAAAGTTACTACCAGTAAAGAAAATAAAAGAACTTGTCCTAAAGAGAAAAAAAGAGGGATAAAAAAACCAGCAACAAATAATACAGCTATGAAAATTATTCCATAAAATAAGTTGTCGTTTAAAAATAAAGAATTATAAAGTTTCTTCATTATTATCTTGGAATTTCTACAGATTCAATTATTTGTTCAATAATTTGAGTACTAGTTAAGCCTTCCATTTCTCTTTCCGGTGTAACTATAACTCTGTGTTGTAGTACAGGAATTGCTGCATTTTTAATATCCTCAGGAGTAATAAAGTCTCTTCCATTAATCCCAGCAAAGGCCTTTGAAGCTTTTAAAATAGCAATTGTAGCTCTTGGAGAAGCTCCTAAAAATAAAAAAGAATTATTTCTTGTGCTTACAACAATGTTAGAGATGTATTTAAGCAGGTGTTCTTCAACTTTTATTTGGGTAATTAACTTTTTATATTGCTCAATTTTTTCACCAGATATAACAGTTTCAATTTTATCAATCTTTGTATTGTTAATTAAAGCTTGCTCTCTTGTTACAATTTCTAATTCTTCTTCAGCAGTAGGGTAGTTTACATTTATTTTAAAAAGAAAACGATCTAATTGTGCTTCAGGCAATCTATATGTACCTTCTTGTTCAATAGGATTTTGTGTAGCTAGTACTATAAAAGGAGATCCCATAGAATAGGTGGTTCCATCAATAGTAATTTGTTGTTCTTCCATAACTTCAAATAAAGCTGCTTGAGTTTTAGCTGGTGCTCTATTTATCTCATCAATTAATACCATATTTGAAAAAATAGGACCTTTTTTAAATTCAAATTCAGAATTTTTAACATTAAAAACTGAAGTTCCTAATATATCTGAAGGCATTAAATCAGGTGTAAATTGGATACGGCTAAAATCTATAGTTATAGTACGAGATAGTAATTTGGCAGTTATTGTTTTGGCTACTCCTGGAACACCTTCTATCAATGCATGACCATCAGAAAGTATTGCAACAAGTAATAAATCGATCATTCTTTTTTGACCAACAATAACTTTATTCAATTCTGTTTTTATCTTATAAATACTCTCTTGTAGTTCAGATAAGTTAATTCTGCTTTCGAATTCTAAACTTTCACTAGTAGTATTTGTAGTTGTGTTTTCCATAATTAATTGTTTTCAAAAAAGTTTTCAATTAGCGTATTTAAGCGCATTAATTCATCTTGCGTACAATTTGATTTTTTATTTACTGCTATAATAGTGTTTATCAAATATCGAGTTGTACTTAATTTATTTCCAGATTTAGATGCTAACTTTTCAATAAAAACACTATTTAAGTTATTTGTGTTGATTAAATATTTGGTTCTAACTTTTTCTAAAAAATAAGTTATTTTTTTTGTTACTAAATTTTTATGATTTTCTTCTTTTAAATATAAATTGGCAATCGTATGTGTAAAATCTGAAGTTGAGTTCTTTAATTTTTCAATAGAAGGAACAACTCGTTGTTTTCTTCGAGCATTGAAAAGAATAAAAAGTAATAGCCCCCAAAAAGCAATATATAACGACCATTTTAAAGATGTATGTTTGTTGAAAAATTTAAATACAGACTTTTTATTTTTGTCTGTTGAGTTTTTTCTGGATTTCACTTGTGGGTCCCATAAAATTGTTCTGTCTGGTAAATAAGAAAAGATATTTGAAGCATAAGTACCCTTTTTATTAAGTAAATAATAATTTGTAAAAACGATTGGCTGTGTATGCAAGTATATAGCTCCTTTACCATGGTATACTTTTATAAAGTTAGGTTGTTTTTCATGGTTTATTTTTTGAGTACCTAAAACAATCGTTGTTAAAGAATCGAATTTTGAGAAATAATGACGTCTTATATTACGTTCAAACTTAAAAACGCTATCTTTAAATTGATCATTTTTTAAGTATAAAGATCCTTTTAAATTCTTTAATTCCTGAAGGGCGTATGTGTTCTTATCTAAATTATCAGTACTGATATTTAAAGATTTTTTAAAATTTTCACTAAAATGATTTAAAGAAATAAAAGCATCATTACCAGCAAATACAAATTTAAGCAACTTATTTATTGATCTTTTATCTAGTTTGTTAGCAGATGATTTAATACAGATGTAATTTGCATAACCAGCATCATTATCATAGTATATCTCATTAAAGAAATCGGAGATGTTTTTCTTTAAATATACCTTTTCATTCCCATTATATAAGCTCGTTATTTCATTATGAATTATATAAGTTCCAAATGGAGCTTTTGATAGTTCTCTATAATTTTCTCTCCAATCTGTTTTTTTACATCCAGTAAAAATTAGTGAAATAAATAATAAAAATAATATGTAGTTTTTAGTATTCAATTATAATTTTTTAATGTAAGATTTATAGTTGTTTTCAATAGCATTGAATTTTAATTCATCAATAGGGAATTCTCCATACCAAACATAATCATACAGGTATATTAAGTATGAAAATTGCTTACGACTATTAATACTTTTTAGTTCGAACAAGTATTCTGAATTTGTTTTGTCTTTATCGTATTTGATTATGCCTTTTTGTGACATTATTTTAAGTAATAATAAATAATAGTACCTCGTAGCAAGTCTATAATCATTATTTAGAATTGCTCGTTCTAATAACTTACTATAGTCATTTTTATTAATATCTTCATCTTCTTCTTCAAATATAAGTGCTTTCTTATGTTGTTTAGTAGATTTGTTAAATTTCCAAAAATCCATTTCAGTAAAAACAAAACTTTTCAATAAAATAAGAATAACAATTAAAGCTAGTAAATAAGGGAAAACAGTACCCAAGAAGCTAATTAAATCTTTAAAAAAGTCTAAAGTATTTTCATTAATTTTCTTTTTTGATTCTTTTTTAGTTTTTTTAGGAGGTGGAGTGCTTTCAGTGTAAATAAAATCTTTGCCTTTATATTTTGATTTCAAGTCATTTCCTAATTTTCTTTTTTTTACATAGTCTACATTTTTATCATACGATATACTATCGTTTTCTAATAACGTATTTATGTCTTGAGAATGCACACAAACACCCAAAAATAAAAAAAGTATTATTATAATATTTCTCATTATCGTAATTGGTGTTTTGAAGCAACTTTATATGGTAAAATCAAATAATAATAAGAAATAGATGCTAAACAAGACAAGATTATGAGTAAGCATATTACAGTAGGCATTTGATTATAATATCTTGTAATATAACCTTCTAAAAAGGCAGCTATAAATGTAAAAGGTATAGTGCTTAAAAAAATAAAGAAAGCTTCTCTTAGTCCTTTTTTAAAAGATTCAATTCTATCTAATGATCCAGGAAATAATATACTAGCTCCTATAATATATCCACAAGCAGCTTCTATAATCATAGCGAAAATTTCATAAGTTCCATGTATCCAGATACCTTTTACACTATCAAAAAAAGTATTATTTTGATAAAAGAAAGCTTGAAAAACAGCAACCATAATACCATTGTATATAATATAGTATCCTGTTCCCAATCCAATAAATAAACCAGATAAAAACATATTTAGTCCTACACGTAAATTATTGTCAAAAATACCGATAAAGCTTCCCCAGTTACTTCCGCCTTTATAAATAGCTAATGCATCACCACTTTCAATATTTTCGAGAGTAACATCAATATATTCATTTCCTAAAATTTCTCTGGCAAAACTATCGTCATTAAATGTAGATAGCAAACCAATAAAAAAACATAAAAAGAAAAAAATAAATGAGATATAAATATATTTACGATGCTTATAAGCAAGTAAAGGAATTTTTTCAAAGAAAAATTGTGCTAGGGTATTTTTATCTTGTTTTTTAGTATGGTAAATTTTCCCATAACTTTTCTTAGCAAGTTTGTTTAAGTATATAACAACCTTACTTTTAGGATAAAACGATTGTGCATACGACAAATCATTCATTATCTTAATGTGCAATTCAGCAATTTCGTCTGGGCTCTTTTTCGTATTATTTGAAATTACTTGTTCAAATTCAAGCCATTTTTCTTTATTTTGCTTTATAAAAGCTACCTCTCTCATTGAGACAAATGTAAATAATGTATGAAAAGACTGCAAGTAAATACCACACAAAATGTTATTATCAATTTTGAATTAGCTAATCTTGGTCAGCGTATACTCGCTTTTTTTATTGATAACATAATAAAATTTGCTTACATATATTTCATCATATACATGTTTAACTTCACTTTAATTAAAGCGGCTGTTGATGGAGATTCTTGGTCTATAAAGGCTATAGATATTTTATTATTTTTACCTATTACGTTTTATTCATTATATACTGAGATGTTGTTAAACGGACAAACTCTAGGTAAAAAAATGTTGAAGTTAAGAGTTATAAATATTGATGGATTTAAACCTTCATTTACAGATTATACGATGCGTTGGTTTTTGCGAGTAGTAGATTTTAATTTATTTATGTTGATTTTTGTATATGTATCTTCTTTAGGAGCAAATGAATATTTAGGTTTGCTATGGTTGATATTTTTAGGTGGTAAAATGGTAGGTTTATTTTCAATAATTATGACTAAAAATAATCAAAGGATAGGTGACATATCTGCTAATACAGTTGTGGTTAATTTAAAAGATGAAGCAAAATTTTCTCAAACTATTCTTGAGGATATTAGTGAAGAGTATGTGCCAACTTATCCAAGTGTTATAAAACTTTCAGATAATGACGCTCGTATTATAAAGGATACTTTTTCAGTTGCTAAAAAAAGTAAAGACTATAAAACTCTTATAAAATTAAGAACAAAAATAGAAGAAGTTACAGAAGTGAAATCAAAAGATAAAACTGACATTATATTTATAGATACTATATTAAAAGATTATAATTTTTATACTCAAAACATGTAAGTTTATTTATCAATTAATATTGGTTTAAAATTAAAAAAAGGTTAAATTTGTTAACCCAGATATAAAATGTTACTTTATTCTGTGTTTATTATAAAATTTTGAAGAACTCTATTGTATACATGTTAATACTATTATTGTTTGCACCTCCAATGCAAGCACATAATGATGTAGTTATATATGATACTATAGAAAACCATTTTGATATTGATGAAGCTCATGAAGATATTCATCATCAAGAAGATTCTAAAGATGAAGAAAATACCGAACATCATCATCATTGTAATGTAGTTTCATTGTCTTCAGAATTTGTGCCAATTTTAGAATATAATTTTCAATTTCTTACTTTTATAACGATAAAGCAAGAAATCAACTTTTATCAAAATACTTACCTTAATTCATTCTTAGAGGAAATTTTCCAACCACCAAGAGTTTAATTTATTATATCATTTATTTAAAATCATGTACGCATCATAAATTTAATATGATGTGAAAAGTAGTTGTATATCAATATATACAATGAAAAAATAATAAATTAAAATCATTGATAATGTTAGATAACATCATAAAATTTTCAATTAAAAATAAATTGATTATTGGTGTATTAGTATTAGCGTTAATAGGTTGGGGTGTATACTCATTTAAACAACTACCTATTGATGCAGTACCAGATATAACAAATAATCAGGTGCAAATAATAACATCAGCACCATCACAATCAGCTCAAGATATTGAACGATTAGTTACATTTCCTATAGAAATGACTATGTCAAGTATTCCTAATATAGAAGAAGTTCGTTCCTTTTCTAGATTTGGACTTAGTGTTGTAACTATTGTATTTAAAGATAATATAGATATTTATTGGGCGCGACAACAAATTAATGAACGCTTAGTTGAGGCTAAAAATCAAATTCCAAGTGGTGTTGGAAATCCAGAAATGGCACCTGTAACTACAGGGTTAGGAGAAATTTACCAATATACTTTAAAGGTAAATGAAAAGAATAAAAAAGAATATTCAATTATGAAGCTTCGTACTATTCAAGACTGGATTGTTCGACGTCAATTATTGGGTATTGAAGGTGTTGCGGATGTAAGTAGTTTTGGAGGTAATTTAAAGCAATACGAAGTAGCTTTACACCCTGAAAAATTACAAACGTTAGAAGTTAGCATACAGGAGGTATTTAAAGCATTAGAAAATAATAATCAAAATACGGGAGGAGCTTATATAGATAAAAACCCAAAAGCTTATTTTATAAGAAGTGAAGGATTAATTAAAACTCCAGATGATATTAGAAACATTGTTATCAAGAATACAAAAAATGGCACTCCAATTTTAATTAAAAATATAGGAAATGTACAATTAGGTAGTGCAGTTAGATATGGAGCTATGACTAAAAATGGTGAAGGAGAAGTTGTAGGAGGGATAGTTATGATGCTTAAAGGAGCAAATTCATCAAAAGTTATAAAGACAGTTAAAAATCGTATTGCGCAAATAGAAAAAAGTTTACCCAAAGGGGTTGTAATTGAGCCATTTTTAGATAGAACTAAACTAGTTAATAAAGCAATTAATACTGTAACAACAAATTTAATAGAGGGAGCACTAATTGTTATATTTATTTTGGTGTTGTTACTGGGGAATTTAAGAGCTGGATTAATTGTAGCTTCTGTAATTCCAATAGCTATGTTATTTGCTATTAGTTTGATGAATGTATTTGGTGTTTCAGGTAACTTAATGAGCTTAGGTGCTATAGATTTTGGGATAATTGTTGATGGTTCAGTTATTATTGTTGAAGCTACTTTACATTATTTAGGGCTTAAAAAAGCGAATACAGTATTAACTCAAAAGCAAATGGATGAAGAAGTTTATAATTCGGCATCTAAAATTCGTACCAGTGCAGCATTTGGAGAAATAATTATTCTTATTGTTTATTTACCAATTTTAGCGCTGGTGGGTATAGAAGGAAAAATGTTTAGGCCAATGGCTATCACAGTTAGCTTTGCAATTTTAGGAGCATTTATATTATCATTAACCTATGTACCTATGATGAGTGCTTTGTTTTTAAAGAAAAAAATAAGTAATAAATCTACTGTTTCTGATAAAATAATAGAAGGAATACAAAAAGGCTATAATCCTTTGTTAAATTTTGCATTAAAAAATAAATTAAAAGTTGTTATAGGAGCTGTATTAACTTTTATAGCTAGTGTATTTATGTTTACTAAGATGGGAGCTGAGTTTATTCCTTCTTTAGATGAAGGAGATCTTGCTGTACAAGCAGTAGTATCAACAGGGAGTTCATTATCATATTCGGTTGATGCCTCTAATAAATCTTCAAAATTATTATTAAAAGAGTTCCCAAATGAAATAGAACAGATAGTAAGTAGAATAGGTTCTTCAGAAATACCAACAGATCCAATGCCTATTGAGGCTACGGATATAATTATCATTTTAAAAGATAAAAGTCATTGGACGAAAGCTTATACTAAGAATGAGTTGACGTATAAGATGCAAAAATTATTAGAAGATAATATGTTAGGTGTTTCTTTTGGGTTTCAACAGCCAATACAAATGCGTTTTAATGAGTTAATGACAGGGGCAAGGCAAGATGTAGTGTTGAAAATTTATGGAGAAGATTTAGATAAGTTAGTTAAATATGCTAACGAATTAAGCGTAATAATACCAAAAGTAGAAGGAGCTGAAGATTTATATGTTGAAAAAATAACAGGTTTAAAACAAATTGTAATTAACTATAAACGAAACCAATTAGCATATTATGGTTTAAATATATCTGATGTGAATACCGCTATAAATGCAGCTTTTGCAGGTCAAAAAGCAGGCTCTGTTTATGAAGGCGAAAAGTGTTTTGATTTAGTAGTACGATTAGCAAAAAATAAAAGAGAGAGTATAGAAGATATTCGTAAGCTATATATATCTACAGCCACTGGATTACAAATACCACTTGTAAATGTAGCTGATGTTAGTTTTAAAATTGGACCTAATCAAATTCAAAGAGATGATGCTAAACGAAGAATTACTGTAGGTTTTAATGTAAGAGATCGTGATGTTGAAAGTATTGTTAAAGAATTAAAAAAGAAGGTAAATGAAAATATAAAATTTGATGCTGGATATTATATTACTTATGGAGGGACTTTTAAAAATCTTGAAGAAGCTAGAGAACGCTTATCTGTAGCTGTTCCAGTAGCCTTGTTGTTAATATTTATATTGCTGTATATTACATTTAATTCTATTAAACATAGTGTGTTAATTTTTACAGCAATTCCAATGTCAGCTATTGGAGGAATATTAGCATTATGGTTAAGGGGGATGCCTTTTTCTATTTCTGCCGGTGTTGGATTTATTGCATTGTTTGGCGTTGCAGTATTAAATGGAATTGTATTAATTGCAGAATTTAATAGACTAAAGAAACAGGGGATTACTGATTTATATGAAATAATAAAGAGAGGTACTTCTGTGCGTTTAAGACCTGTAATTATGACAGCAGCTGTAGCTTCTTTAGGTTTTTTACCAATGGCTTTATCATCATCTGCTGGAGCTGAAGTTCAAAAACCATTAGCCACTGTCGTTATTGGTGGTTTAATATCTGCTACATTTTTAACACTGTTGATTTTACCAGTGTTATATATGTTATTTGAAACTATTAAACTAAAAAAAGTTAAACCTTCTGTATTAGGGATTGTTTTACCAATACTATTTTATTGTTCTATATCTAATGCTCAGGAAAGAAATAGAAAAATATCAGAAAATGATGCTATTAAAATAGCATTGAAAAAATCGGTAATTCTTAAAAAATCACAACTTAATATCGAAAAAAGTAAGGCTGGTGTTTCTGGAGCAATAGTATTAAAGCCTATGAATGTAAGATATCAAGATGTTGGTGTTTCTTCAGGTATTAATGAAAAAGAATGGTCAATTAACCAGAATTTTGGATCTGTATTGTCGCATATAAAAAAAAGAGAATTAGCAAAAACAACTGTTGAGTTAATGAATATATCTAATGAGATTTCCGAAAAAGAGTTGATTAAAAAAGTTAAAAGCCTGTATCAAGAATGGAATTATTTATATGGACTTAATGTTTTAATGAATAAACAACAGCAAAATAGTAGTAAAATTAGCACTATAGCAAAAGAATTGCATAAGGCTGGTGAAATAGGTGGTTTAGAAAATGATTTAACAACATTACAGTTTTTGGGTATACAATCTCAAAAAAACAAGATGTATAAGAAGTTACTAGAAGTAGAGAATGAATTAAAAAAGATACTTCAAATAAGCTATGCTATTATTCCGACCAAAGATTTTCCTAAAAAGAAAATAGTATCAAAAAAAGATGGAATTCTCTCTAGTAGATTTAAAAAGATTTTAAATAAACAGAATGAAAGAGCAAGTAAACAAGTTTCTTTAGCAAAATCTGCTAATTTTCCTGAGCTTACAGGAGGTTTGTTAAGAAGGAAAACAGGAGTTAATACTAGTTATACTGGGTTTAATGTTGGTGTAAATATACCTATTTCATTTTGGTCTAATAATTCAAAAGTTAAACAACAGAAAATATTTAAAGAAGAGGTTGTATTTGAAAATGAATCAAAGTTTATCGCTATTAATAATAATTTCGAGAGTTTACAAAATCAGATAGTTTATTTAAATAAAGAGTTAAAAGGAATTAATAAAACTGTTCTTGTAGCTGAAAAATTTATAGAAAAGTTACAAATAGCATACAAAGCAGGAGAAATTGATGCGTTTCAATACAGTCAAAGTTTCACAGCATATTTTCAAGTAATGCAAAATTATTTATCACTTATAAATAATTACAATCAAACAGTAATAACGTATGAATTTTATAGTAAAGAATAACACGATGAAAAAATATATAATACCACTACTTTTTATAATAATTACAAGTTGTAATTCTAAAAAAGAAGATCACTCAGGGCATGACCATGCAAAAAAGGATCAAAAAAAACAATCAACAATATCTAAAGAAGAATATCATGAAGAAAATAAACTTCATTTAACAAAGGAGCAAATACAAAATGCTGACTTAAAAATAGAAGTGCTTAGTAAAAAATTAATAAGAAATAGAATAGCTGTAACTGGAACTATTGAAGCTCCTCCACAAAATAAAGCTACAATTTATGCACCAATGGAAGCATTTGTTTATAGTACTGATGTATTGCCAGGTGATAAAGTAACTAAAGGACAAACAGTAGCAATTTTGGAGCACCCTAATTTTATAAAACTTCAGTACTCGTACTTAGAGTCAATAAATAATTGTAATGTAGCTAAAGCTGATTATGATAGAAAAAAAATGCTATTAGAAAAAGATATAACTTCTAAAAAATCTTTTCAAGCATCTGAAGGAAGGTATAAGTCGTTGCAAAGTTTGGTAAGTAGTTATGCTTCTCAATTGAAAATGGCAGGTTTAAATCCTGTTACTATAAATAAAAAAGGAATTCAACAATATGTATATGTTAAGTCTCCTATAACAGGCTTTGTAGTTGAAAATAATATAAATAAAGGAAAATTTTTAATGGCTAATTCTGAAATGATTGAAGTGATTGATAATGATCATATTCATGCAGAATTAAATGTTTTTGGTTCTGATATAACTAGAATAAAAAAAGGAAGTGATTTTTCATTTAAACCATCCGGATTAAATCTACAATATGAAGGCTACATTAAGCTAATTAGTCAAAAGGTTGACGATAAAACTAAAACAGTAAATGTTCATGGTCATTTTGAAGACCCAGAAGGAAGGTTGAAGTCAGGTATGTTTATCAATGCTGAAGTTTTATTGGAAGGGAGCAAAGTATATGCTATTTCTGAAAATGCTGTTATAGAGAATGAAGGAAAGAATTTTATTTTCATTGCTATGAATGAAACTGAATTTATACCTGTAGAGGTTAGATTAGGAAATACAGATAAAGGTTTTGTAGAAATTAAAGAGATAGAAGAAGATAATTTTAATGTAAGTGTGGTAATAACTGGAGCGCATTTTTTAAAAGGTAAACTTATGCAAATGTCTGGTGGCATGGATGGACATGCTCATTAAAAAATATAATTATGTGGTTACAGAAATGTAACCACATTTTATTTATAAATCATGCATCTTTTTTGTAAATTAATTGTCTTGTAAATAAAGTAATAAAATGGGACACAATCATTCGCATAATAATTCTTCAGAAAATTTAGCGACAGCTTTCTTTTTAAATTTAACTTTTACTATAATTGAGTTCATAGGAGGGTTTTTTACTAATAGTTTAGCTATAATGTCAGATGCTTTACATGATTTAGGTGATAGCTTAAGTTTGGGATTGGCATGGTATTTTGAGAAAAAGTCAACTAAAAAACCAACTAAGAAGTATACATATGGATTTAAAAGATTGTCTCTTTTAGGAGCTATTATAAATTCAATAATATTAATTATTGGTTCAATTTTTATAATAAAAGAGGCGATACCAAGAATTATGAACCCAGAATATTCTGATGCAAAAGGAATGATGTGGTTGGCTCTTTTAGGTATACTTGTAAATGGAGCCGCTGTTTTTAAATTAAAAAAAGGAACAACCATTAATGAAAAAGTGGTTTATTTACATTTAATAGAAGACGTTCTGGGTTGGGTTGCTGTACTTATTGCAAGTATTATAATGCAGTTTTGGGATTTTCCAATTTTAGATCCAATTTTATCATTATTAATAGCATTATATGTTCTCTTTAATGTTTACAAGAATATGAAAGAAAGCTTAGCTGTAATTCTTCAAGGGATTCCTGAAAATTTATCGATAGAAGATATTAAAAATTATATATTAAAAAATCCTTCAGTTGAAGATGTTCATGATTTTCATCTTTGGACTATGGATGGAGAGTATACTATTCTTACTGTTCATGTTGTTTTAAAAAACAATAGTAATTTAAAAGAGATTGCTGTTTTAAAAGGAACTTTGAAAAAAGAATTACATGATAAATACCATTTAGAACACATAACTATTGAATTTGAGTTAAAGACTGAAGAATGCGAATATCAAAATTGTAATTAGTGAATTTAATTGTACATTTGAAATAAAAAACAATGAACAATAACAGGCAATTAGATTTAAAGTTTCCTAAAGGAGGTTTTATGGTAGTTTTATTAGCTGTAATTACAATTATAGCTTTTTCAAAATCAACAGAAACTATAAAGTCAGGTCAAGCTGGAGTTTTGTATAAAACTTTTGGAGGTGGTGTAGTAACAGATGAACCATCATTAGGTGAAGGTTTTCATATTGTGGCTCCATGGAATAAGGTTTTCGTGTATGAAGTACGTCAACAAGAAATTTTTGAAAAAATGCAAGTTTTATCTTCAAATGGATTAGAAATTCAATTAGAAGCTTCTGCATGGTTTCAACCACAATCAGAAAATTTAGGGTTATTACATAAAGAAAAAGGAGAAAATTATATTTCAAGAGTTATTCAACCAGCCATTCGTTCTGCTGCTAGAAGTGTTGTAGGTCGTTATACACCAGAACAATTATACTCTAGTAAAAGAGATGTAATTCAAGAAGAGATATTTGTTGAAACAAAGAAAATATTAGACAAGCAACATATTCAATTAAATGAAGTATTAGTTAGAGATGTTACTTTACCAGCTACTATCAAATCAGCAATTGAACGAAAACTAAAGCAAGAACAAGAGTCATTAGAATATGAGTTTAGGTTAGTAACTGCACAAAAAGAAGCTGAAAAACAGATAATTGAAGCAAAAGGAAAAGCAGATGCAAACAAAATTTTAAGTGCTTCACTTACTGATAAAATTCTACGTGATAAAGGTATTGAAGCAACAATGAAATTATCTGAATCACCAAACAGTAAAGTTGTGATTATAGGTTCAGGTAATAGTGGAATGCCAATTATCCTTGGGAATCAGTAATTTAAAAAGTAAAAAATATAAAAAAGAGATAAATTATTAATTTATCTCTTTTTTTTTGCACTCCATTCTTTTCTTAAATCAGTAGATAATTTACCACTACCATCATGTTTCCATCCTGGTGGCTTAATCAAGTATTTAAGTTTATTTATAATAGATGTTTTAGAAAATAAAAAATCTGATAGCATATTGAACCACTCATGAAAAGCAACTTTAATAGGATTGTATGTGTTAATATTACTAACTAAACCATATATAGGTTTTTCTATTTCTGGTTCAAATGTGCCAAATAGTTTATCCCATATAATAAAGATACCAGCATGATTTCTGTCTAAATATTGTGGATTTGTTGCATGATGAACTCTATGGTGACTAGGAGTGTTAAAAATTGCTTCAAACCAATTTGGTAGTTTGTAAATTAATTCAGTGTGAATCCAGTATTGATATAAAAGGCTTATACTCATTTGCATTAAAATCATTGCAGGATGAAACCCTATAAGGGCTAGGGGAGTCCAGAAAATAAAAGTATAAAAACTACCAGACCAAGTTTGTCGTAAAGCCGTTGATAAATTATATTTTTTTGAGGAATGATGTACCACATGACTAGCCCAAAATAACCTACTTTCATGTGCAATTCTATGATTCCAGTAATACACTAAATCTTCAGCAAACAATAAAATTAACCACGACCACCAAATAAAGGGAATTGTAAAAAAGCGGTATTCATATATAAATAATAAGAAAGCGAATGTAATTCCTTTAGTAAATAATCCTATAAAAACATTACCTAAGCCCATCGTTATTGAAGTTAAGGAATCTATATATTCATAATTTTCCATTTTTACTTTTACAGTTAAAATTACTTCAATAAGTACTGTAATTATAAAAAAAGGAATAGCAAAATGAATAATATTAGGTAATTCAGGGATTAACATATTTTTGAAATTTTAGAAGGGTTACAAACTTACTCAAAAACAAATAAAAAAATATAGCGTGTAGTTGTTATATATATAGTCTATTTTTTATATATTTGCACCCTTAAAATAAAATTTTTAATTATGAACCATTACGAAACTGTTTTCATTTTGAATCCCGTTTTATCTGAAGGTCAGATAAAGGAAACAGTGCAGAAATTTGAAGATTATTTGACTTCAAAGGGTGCAGAGGTGATTTACAAAGAAAATTGGGGCTTAAAGAAATTAGCTTACCCAATTGAAAAAAAGAAAAGTGGATTTTACCACTTAATCGAGTTTAAAGCATCAGGAGATACTATTACTCCGTTTGAATTAGAATTTAGACGTGATGATAGCATTATGCGTTATTTAACTGTAAGGTTAGATAAACATGCTGCGGCTTGGGCTGAGAAGAGAAAAGAACGTGTTAAATCATCAAAAAAGTAACCTATGTCGTCTATAGATCAACAAGCAAAAGGAAACAAGCAAGGAGAAGTACGTTACTTAACTCCACTTGACATTGAAACTAAAAAAGAAGCAAAATACTGTCGTTTTAAGAAAAATGATATTAAATACATCGATTATAAAGATGCTAGTTTCTTAATGTATTTAGTAAACGAACAAGGTAAAATTTTACCAAGACGTTTAACAGGAACATCATTAAAATATCAACGTAAAGTTGCACAGGCTATTAAAAGAGCTCGTCACTTAGCTTTAATGCCATACGTTGGTGATATGTTAAAATAATAAAGAAGTAGAAACATGGAATTGATATTAAAACAAGACGTAGAAAACTTAGGTTTTAAAGACGATGTTGTAACCGTTAAGAATGGTTATGGACGTAACTGCCTAATACCTCAAGGATATGCAATTTTAGCTACTTCTTCAGCTAAAAAAGTATTAGCAGAAAACTTAAAGCAACGTGCTTTTAAGGAAGCTAAATTAATAGAAGATGCTACTAAATTAGCAGATACTATTAAAGGATATGAACTTAAAATAGCTTCTAAAGTTGGTACAGGAGACAAATTATTTGGATCTGTAAACAATGCTGATGTTGCTGTTGCATTATCAAAAGCAGGAACTGAGATAGATAGAAAATTTATCAAAGTTACTGGAGGTAATGTTAAAAGATTAGGTAAATATAATGCAGCTGTTCGTTTACACAGAGCAGTAGTAGCAGATATTGTATTTGAAGTTGTTGCTGAAAAGTAATAGTTTATTACATATAATATATTAAAAATCCGCTATAAGCGGATTTTTTTATGAATAAAAACAGGGTTTTTCCTGTAATAATTTTATTTTATTTATAGTATGTTTGCAAAACGGATAGATAAATAGGGGAATTTATCTGTAACTTCTAACCAATTCTAATATAATTCGATGAAAGGATTGTATTAAAAAACTCCAATATTTTTTAGAAAATATTGGAGTTTTATTTTAGTTAATAACTACTTGTTCTTGATTTCGTACTATGTCTTCAAAGGTTTCTCTTTTTCTAATTAAATAGTCTTTCCCTTTATAAAGCATAACTTCTGCAGGTCTATACCTTGAGTTGTAGTTTGAAGCCATAGAAAAACAATATGCACCCGCATTATGGAAACATAATATATCATCTTCAGCTATTTCTGAAATTCGTCTATTAGAACCAAAAGTATCGTTTTCACATATGTATCCAACTATACTATAAAATCGTTCTCTACCTTTAGGATTAGATATATTTTCAATATGATGATATGAGTTATAAAACATTGGTCTTATAAGATGGTTTAAACCACTATCAATTCCAGCAAATACTGTAGATGTTGTTTGTTTTATAACATTTACTTTAGCTAGAAAATAACCAGATTCACTTACTAAAAATTTACCAGGTTCAAACATTAAGGTTACATCTTTACCGTAATTTTTACAGAAATCATTAAACCTTGTTGATAGTTTTTTACCTAATTCATCAATGTTTGTTGAAATATCATCTTTTTTGTAAGGAACTTTAAAACCGCTTCCAAAATCAATAAAATCTATATTTTTAAATTGTTTAGCTATATCAAATAAAATTTCTGTAGCTCTTAAAAAAGTATCAATATCTAAAATATCTGATCCAGTATGCATATGAATACCATTTATATGCATGCCTGTATTTTCAACAACTCTTTTTATATGTGGTACTTGGTGTATTGAAATACCAAACTTAGAATCAATATGACCAACAGATATTTTACTGTTTCCACCAGCCATAACGTGTGGATTTATTCTTATACAAACAGGTATTTCAGGGTGTTTTTGACCAAAAAGTTCTAATATTGATAAGTTATCAATATTAATTTGCACACCTAATTTAGCTACTTTTTCTATTTCTTGTAAAGAAACTCCATTAGGGGTGTATATAATATCTTTTGGTTCAAAACCAGCCAATAGCCCTAGTTTTACTTCCTGTATTGATACCGTATCTAATCCACTTTTTAAAGAATTAAAAACTTTTAATATGTTAATATTAGATAGTGCTTTTGTTGCATAATTTATCTTTACATTTTTAACTTTAGAAAAAGCGTTTGTAATTTTTTTATATTGATTAATTATTACATCTGTATCATAAACATATAACGGACAACCGTATGTGTCTGCTAGCTTTAGTAATTCTTTTCTGTTCATTTTTAAAAGTATTTTACGGTTCAAATGTAGAAAAGATAGAAAGTCAAGCAAATTAATTTTAAGAAATAAACATATCTATGATTTTTTGTAAAAATTAGATATTAGGATATATTTAATTTTTACTTATTATAAAAAGAAGATTTTATATAAGAAACAAAAAATTACAAGTAAGTTGCTTTATAATTTTTGATAGTTCCATAATATGTTAAGTCAATGAGTAGTTAATTTAAATAATATACAGTTTAGCTTTTTTATTTAGGGTTGCTTTCTAGACGCAACCTTTTTTTTATTTTAAGACTATATAGAAAAGTATATTAATTAAATATAAAACTATTATGAAAAACATTAAATCAGTAATTCTTTTAGTAACAGTGTTATTCTTTTCGTGTAATGAAAATGATTCACCAACAATAAGTTTGAAAGATAATACGTTTGGGCTTTGTTTAGAAAATGAACCTAAATTAACTGACCTTAATTTTACAGGAACAGTTTGTTGTTTTCAAAGAAATTCAACATTGAATATTGGTACTCCAATAGTTTATGAATATGTTACAAATCTATCAGATCCAATTGTAAAATGGGAAATAATTTCAGGAGATATTGAATTTTTGTCAGGGATTGATAATAATAAAGTTACGATACAATTAGGGAATAATTTTAAAAATGGAAAAATTAAGGTGAGAGGTGTTTCATCTGGCGGTTTAACGTGTGATGAAGTTATTATTATTGAAGAAGATTAATTTTTAATTAATAGTATTTTTATAAACTAAAAAGTTATAATCCCATAAAAGGTAATTTTATGGGATTATAACTTTTTTAATATGAAAGAAGTATGAATATTAGTTTCGACTAATAACATTTCCAGAACCAATAGAGTTAGTGTCTACATGTTTTGGTTTTCCTTTATAATAAATATTCCCAGAGCCAACTACGTTAGCCTTTATTTTTTTAGATACAGATGTTTGTATATCTCCTGATCCTGCTATGCTAGCTTTTAAATAAGAAGTTTTTAATTCATATGCTTTAACATCTCCTGAACCAGCGATAGAGCATTTAAAATTATTCGTACTTCCTTTTAATTTAATATTTCCTGAGCCTCCAATAGAAGCTCTTATTGTTTTAGCATTAACCATAGCTTTTATGTTTCCAGACCCAGCTATACTGAAAGAAATATCTTCTTCTTTAATTTTTTTATTTACTACAACGTTTCCAGAGCCTTCTAAAGATACACCATCAATACTTTCAAAAGAAACAGTAACAACAAGTTTTTTAGTAGTTCTTATATTAATATTCTTTTTGAATTTAATTTTTAGTTTGTTGTTTTTTACAATTGTTTCAATGTAAGGAATAATATTTTCTTCACCTTCAATTGATATTTTACCTTCATTACCTTCTACAAGTCTAACATCAAAAGAGCCGCCAACGTTAACTCTATCAAAATCATTCACTTTTCTTGTTTCTGTAGTTACATTACCATTTCCTTTTACTTTTTTTGAACTCCACCAACTTTGAGCTTGTGATGTTAAGCTCATGCTTATTGCTATTAATATTATTATTGATTTTTTCATTTTTAAAGTTTTTATAATTGTTTTAGTCATTTGTTTTTAAAGAAACCCCTCCGTAACTTGACTTTATATTAATTACAGAATTACTATTTGAGTTCCCGAATACTCCTTCATAATATTTTTTTGAGGATTTTTTAATGCTTTTATACATCTCTACTTTATCTTTCGGATAATTGAAACTTGCATATCCTAAACTCATAGTGAATTTGAAATTATTTGTACTGCTTGTTCCTAGCTTTATGCCTGCATAACTACCATCGATACTTATTTTTTCAAAA
Organism: Tenacibaculum sp. MAR_2010_89; assembly: GCF_900105985.1. Taxonomy (NCBI): domain Bacteria; kingdom Pseudomonadati; phylum Bacteroidota; class Flavobacteriia; order Flavobacteriales; family Flavobacteriaceae; genus Tenacibaculum; species Tenacibaculum sp. MAR_2010_89. The sequence continues at coordinate 2,246,949 of NZ_FNUB01000005.1, forward strand.
TTATTTGCTATGTTTTGTATTTTAACACTTCCGTAATCTGTATTTATTTCGAGGTTCTTTTTTAAAGTACCAATTTTTACACCTGCATAATCAGAATTACCATATATATTTTCAACATTATTAACAATAAGACTACCATAATCACTATTAAAGTTTATAGTATTAGAGTTTTGAATTTTTACTGCAGAGTAATCAGCATTAATTTTTAGTTTTTCAGAATTATTAATTCTTAATTTAGAATAATCTATAGAGATGTTACCAGATTTTATATAGTTAATTTCCGAAGCACCGCAATAATCTAAATTTATAGTATTGTTAATATTGGTTAGTTTATCTATATCAATATTTCCATAATCACAATTAATGTTTGATTTTCCTTCAAGTACATCAATTTCGATATTTCCATATGCATTATTAAAATCTGCATTATTTGTTACTGGCATTTTAATAAAATAATTAATTTTAAAATTAATATTATTACTTTTCCACCATGATGACCAACTAGATTTTGTTTTTTCTATTCTAGTTCTGGCTTCTACTAAATTTTTAGTAGCTTCAAAATCAACAGTAATAGCATCTAGTTTATTTTCTACTTTATCTAAACTATTTCCCTTTACAGTAATTTTCACATCAATTTGTATACGATTTTCATTCCATGTAGTTACATTAATGTTTCCATATTTGTTTTTAATATATAGTGTAGCATTACTATTTACTGAAAATTGTTTTTTAATGGTCTTACTTTTTTCATGCTTTTTACTACTATTATCATTAATTGTATTTGAGAATAATAGAGCAGGAGTTAAGCCAATAACTAATAAAAGTGTTTTATATAATTTCATCATATTTAATTTCAAATTTTGTTGGGTTTTTTTGATATTCTAATTGAGTAAGTAATTCTCCTAAAATATCTAATCTCTGTTGGTAATTATTTATCATTCTTTGTATGATGTACCTTTTGTTTTCATTTTTAAGTAGCTCTTTAGAGAATGTTTTAAATTTATCTTCAAGGTCTTCAAATTTATCAAGAGCATCTTCAATTAGGGTTTCAGTTTCAATATTTCTATGCTTTTCAACTTCTTTTAATTCTTGCTTAATTGTTGAAACAAAAAAAGTTTCAGCTTCGGCCATTTTAGGAGATATTCCAGCTAAACCATATTGTGCTTTTGTGTTTTGAATATTACCTAGATAAAATCCTAAAACTAATATAACAGAAGCTGCTATACTCATCCATTTCCATGAAGTAAATGTTCTTTTTTTAGGAGTTTGTAACTTGCGTTGAAATCTAATAAGATGACCAGAATGAGGTTCATGAATATCGAAATCATTATCATGAAAAAAGTTATGTAATTTATCTGCCATAAAATTTCATTTTATAAATTCTTATTAATTTATTTAATACTACATCTTTTTAAAAAAGTAGTAACTTTAATTTTTGTCTAAATCGGTCAAAATGTCCAGAACGTGGTTCATGAATATCAAAGTCATTTTCATAAAAAAAGACAAGTAATTTATCTACCATATATTTTTGTTTTAACATCATTTCCAATTAAAATTTGCTTTAACTTTTTCTTTGCTCTAGAAATAGTTGTTCTAACATTTTCATTGGTGTAATTTAAAATTTGAGCTATTTCTTCATAATCATACCCTTCAACAAGGTTTAGAGTAAGTGTTAAACGGTAATTATCTTTTAAACTTTGAATTACTTTTAATACTTCTTGTATATCTAAATCGTTGTAATTAATTGTATCACTCTCAACTTCATTATTAGGAATTACATCCATTTTTACTTCATCGTAGCGATTGTTTTTTTTTAATTGTGTTAAACTTTTGTTTATTACAATTCTTTTTAACCAAGCACCAAAAGCTACTTCACCTTTAAAAGTGTGTAATTTTGTAAATGCAGTAAGAAAAGCTTCTTGCATTAGATCTTCAGCTTCAAATTCGTCTTTTAATATGCGAAATGCGGTATTATACATTGCTTTATAATAGCTTTTATATACTTGCATTTGCGCATTATTATCCTTCTTCTTACAGCGTTCGATTAGTTGGTTGATATGTAAATTTTGCGATTCCAATAAATATATTCTAACCTAATGACAATCTAATTTTTAATGTGTGACACTTTTTTATAAAAAAGTTTTATGCTTATAAAAATAAAGAAAGAGATGAGAAATTACTTTTTTTATAAGTATTAAATTATTATATCAAAATTTAAAATAAAAAACTAATGAAAATATGTATATTTGGCGCGATGAATGATAGAGTTAAAATTATTGAATGCCCTAGAGATGCAATGCAAGGAATTAAGAGTCATTTTATTTCTACAGATTCTAAGGCAAAATATATAAACTCTTTACTTAAAGTAGGTTTTGACACTATTGATTTTGGTAGTTTTGTTTCACCTAAGGCAATACCACAAATGCGTGATACTGCTGATGTTTTATCAAAATTAAATCTAGCAGATACAGAAAGTAAATTGCTAGCTATTGTTGCTAATGTTAGAGGAGCTAATGATGCATCATGTTTTGACGAAATTGATTACTTAGGATACCCTTTTTCTATATCTGAAAATTTTCAAATGCGTAATACGCACAAAACAATTGAACAATCTATAGATACATTAAAAGAAGTTTTGTCAATTGCCACAAGAACGAATAAAGAAGTAGTTGCTTATTTATCAATGGGGTTTGGGAATCCTTATGGAGATCCTTGGGATGTTGATATTGTTGGAGAATGGACAGAAAAACTTTGTAATTTAGGAGTGAAAGTGTTATCTTTATCTGACACAATAGGTAGCTCAACCCCACAAGTAATTGAGTATCTGTTTACTAATTTAATTCCTCAATACCCTGAAATAGAATTTGGAGCACATTTACATACAACTCCTGACACTTGGTTTGAAAAAGTTGATAGTGCATACAGGTCTGGTTGTAAACGTTTTGATGGAGCTATAAAAGGTTATGGTGGTTGTCCTATGGCTAAAGATGATTTAACAGGTAATATGCCAACAGAGAAATTGTTGTCTTATTTTACCTCTAATAAAGTTAATACCAATATTAAACCAATGAGTTTTGAAAGTGCATATAACAAGGCACTAGAAGTTTTTTAGAATTATGAAGTTTATAGTTGTTACTTTTTTTATTACTTTTTCTTTTTTTCATTATTCTTCAGATGATGAAAACATAGGGACGTGGAATATAAGGAATGGTAGATTTATTAAAAACTATTCTAAAAATGACAAGTTAGCTGCTCTTCATTGGCAAACTTTTTACGAGATTTTCCCTAAATCAATCACAAAAAAATACATTAAAAAATTAGTGCTTATTTCTGATGGTTTAGATGAAAAAACTGGTGCATTGGGAGCTTTAAGTTCTAAAAATGATAAATGGCAATTAGTTATTGATACTTTAGATGTTAATTTTAAATCAAAAAACAAAAAAAGACTACAAGAATCAGTTTATACTTTAGTTCATGAGTTTGGGCATTTATTAACACTTAACAATACTCAGATAAAACCAACCAACAAAATACTTCAAGATGAGGGAGGTTTATATCTTACTTTAGAAGGTGAAGCGTACAAAAATAGTTATTTAAATAGGTTTGTGTCTTTGTTTTGGAAGGGGAGATTGTTAGAGAAATGGGATGTTATAAAGGAAAGGCATTGTTTTACAGAAGAAAGTTGTGTAGAAAAATTAAATGGACTGTATTTTGATAATCTTGCAGATTTTGTTACAGATTATGCAGCAGAAAGTCCTGAAGAAGATATAGTTGAAAGTTGGACATATTTTGTTTTAAAGAAAAAAGTAAAAAATCCAAAAACAATCGCACAAAAGAAAATAAATTTCTTCTACCAATTTCCAGAATTAGTCGCTTACAGAAAATTAATACGATATAATACACGTTATTATGTTCATTAATATTGTAATTTTGGCTTTTTAAAATTAGCCTTAATGAAACTTAAAAAGCAATTATTTTTCTTTTTACCATTACTACTACTTTATTTTAGTTGTAGTACACAAAATAAAGCATCTAAAGCTTTACTAAAACAATCAAACTACTCATTTAAAAAAGCACCAAACAAAACTTATTTTTCAATAGTACAACTCAATGACGTATATGAAATAGCTCCAATTCAAAATGGAAAATTTGGAGGTATGGCAAGAGTTGAAACTATTCATCAAGAAGTGCTAAAAGAGAATAAAAATTCAATGTTAGTTCTAGCTGGTGATTTTTTAAATCCTTCTTTACTTGGTACATTAAAAATAAATGGAGAACGTGTTAGAGGTAAGCAAATGGTTGAAGTAATGAATGCTATGAATTTTGATTTAGTAGCTTTTGGTAACCATGAATTTGATTTAAGTTATACTAATTTACAAAAAAGGTTAAACGAAAGTAATTTTGATTGGATTTCTGCAAATGTTCTTCATAAAGAAGTTGAAAGTAAAAAGTATTTTTATAAAATTAAAAATCAAAAAAAACAAATACTTAAAGATTCTTATATAAAAGAATTTAAAAACTCAGATGGATCTATTTTAAGAGTTGGTTTTATTAGTGTTTGTATACCTTCTAACCCTAAAAACTATGTTTTTTATGGTGATATGTTTGAAGAAATAAAGAGGGCTTATAATGAAATTAAACCCAAAGTTGATATTGTTTTAGGTTTAACACATGTAAAAGTTGAACAGGATAGAATAATTGCAAAATTACTACCTGATTTAGCATTAATAATGGGAGGGCATGAACATACTAATAGTTATGAGAATATAAATAATGTTATAATAGCGAAAGCTGATGCAAATGCGAAAACAGTTTATATTCATAGATTTGAATATGATAGATTAACAAAAAAAGTAAAAGTTAAATCTGAATTAAAAGAAGTCAATAAATCAATTATTCCAAATAAAAAAATAGAAAATATTGTTAGTAAGTGGGAAGGGATTTTAAACACTAAAATTAAAGAAGTAGTAGCAAGCCCTAATGAAGTTATTTTTAATACAAAAGAACCTTTAGAAGCTCGTGATACACCTGTACGCAGTATTCAAACTAATATGGGTAATATGATAACTAAAGCTATGAGTTATGCTTATAATGATAAAGTAGACTGTGCTTTGGTTAATGGAGGTTCAATTAGAATTGATGATGTACTTGAAGGGAAAATTACTGCTGTAGATGTTTTTAGAGTGTTGCCATATGGTGGGGCAATATTGAAAGTTGAAATAAAAGGAAGTTTGCTTAAAAAAGTTTTAGATTTTGGATTATCAGCTTCCGGAACAGGTGCATTTTTACAACGTTTTAATGTATCAAAGAAATCTGGTAATTGGTATGTAAAGGCTAAAAAAATTGATGAAAATAAAGTATATAAAGTAGCTTTTTCTGATTACCTTTTAAAAGGGTTTGATATTCCTTTTTTATCAAATAAAAACCCTGAAGTTTTATCTATCTATAAGCCAAAATCCATAGAAAAAGCATTTGATATTAGAAAGGCTATTATTGATTATATGAAAAAACTATAATTTTTTTACTAAAAAAAGAAGATAAAGTAAATTTAGTTATTTAAAATAAGCTTTTGATTTTTCCCAGTAAACATCCATTTCACTTAAAGTCATGTCAGATAATTCTTTGCCTTCTTTTTTTACTGCCTTTTCTAAAAACTGGAATCTATTTATAAATTTTTTATTAGTTTTTTCAAGAGCATTTTCAGGGTTAACACCAATAAAACGAGCGTAATTTATCATTGAAAATAATACATCACCAAACTCTTTTTCAGTTTTTTCTTGGTTCTTATTTTTAATTTCTTCATTAAGTTCAGATATTTCTTCCTGTACCTTTTCCCAAACTTGATGTGGTTCTTCCCAGTCAAAACCAACTCCAGCAACTTTATCCTGAATTCTACTTGCTTTTATTAAGGCAGGTAAACTTTTAGGAACTCCTTCTAACACAGAGTTTTTACCTTCTTTAAGCTTAAGTTTTTCCCAATTTTGCTTTACTTCTTCTTCATTGTTAACCTTAATATCACCATAAATATGAGGATGTCTATTAATTAACTTGTCAGAAATAGAATTTGCTATATCTGCAATATCAAAAGCACCTTTTTCACTTCCTATTTTAGCATAAAAAACGATGTGCAAAAGCACATCGCCTAATTCTTTTTTTATCTCTTCTAAATCATTATCTAAAATAGCATCAGCTAACTCATAGGTTTCTTCAATAGTTAAATGACGTAAACTTTCTAAGGTTTGTTTTTTATCCCATGGACACTTCTCTCGAAGTTCATCCATAATATCTAACAAACGATTAAAAGCTTCTAATTGATTTTTTCGAGTATACATGTTTTATTCTTCTTCTTCAGAAACTACTTCTTTTTCAATTAAAGAACTAAAATCAAATCCAGCTTTAACTAAAGAATTATACCATTGAATTACTTTCTTAATGTTTGAAGCATACACACGTTCTTCATCAAAGTTTGGTAAAACTTCACTAAAATAAGCAACTAGTTTATTAGAACTTTCTTTGTGAGAAATTGTTTCTTTTCCGTCTTCTTTATCGGCTATGTTTTTTATAACTTTAGCTAATGGAACCTCTTCTTCATATGTATAAATAGCAATATTCTCTAATAAACTTACGTTATGAGTAGCTGTAATAGGAAAACGTTTACCGTCAGTAATTGACTTAACAATCACACCAGTTTTTGTTTGTGATAAGATTTCAAATAAACCAGGTTTTCCAGTTACAGATATAATTTTGTTAAACTCCATATATTTATATTATTAATGTCTTGTTTTTTATTTTCTCTTAGCATTAGGAAAACGCATTCTATAATCAGCGTTTACCTTTCCTTTTGAAATGTTTTCTAATTTTTTCTTAATTAATCGTTTTTTTAATGATGATAATTTATCAGTAAATAAAACTCCTTCAATATGATCATATTCATGTTGAAAAACTCTTGCAGCCAACCCACTTAGTACTTCAGTATGCTTTTTGAAGTTTTCATCTTGATATTCTATTGTAATTGTTTCTTGTCTCCACACATCTTCATTTACTGACGGAATACTTAAACAACCTTCATTAAAAGCCCATTCATCTCCTTCTTCTTTTATAATTTTAGCATTGATAAAAACACGATTAAAATTACCTAAAATTTCACGTTCCTCTTCATCAAGTTCTTCATTATCTTTAAAAGGAGATGCATCAATAAGAAACAAACGAATATCTTTTCCAATTTGTGGAGCAGCTAAACCTAAACCATTAGCGTTATACATAGTTTCCTTCATATTAGTAATTAATTTACTTAATTCAGGATAGTCAGCATCAATATCTTTTCCTACTTTACGTAAAACAGGATCACCGTATGCAACAATTGGTAAAATCATTTATTTATTTTTTAGTGTCGGCAAAAATACAAAGAAAGGAGTTTGTATAAAATTATTTATTGTATAAATAAGATTGAAGAATGATTGTAGCACTAATTTCATCAACTAAAGCTTTATTTTGGCGTTGCTTCTTCTTAAGTCCGCTATCAATCATTGTTTGAAAAGCCATTTTTGAAGTAAATCGTTCATCAATACGTTTTATTGGAATATTAGGGATTGCTTTCGAAATTTTCTCTAGAAAAGGAGTAATTAAAACTTCACTTTCGCTATCAGTATTATTTAACTGTTTTGGTTTACCAACAAGAAACAAATCAACAGTTTCTTTAGTGATATAATCTTTTAAAAAAGAAATCAGATTATTAGTATCAATAGTAGTTAAACCAGAAGCTATAATTTGCAGCTCATCTGTTACTGCAATACCAGTTCTTTTCTTTCCAAAATCAATAGCTAAAACACGGCCCATACTTTCTGTTTTAGGCAAAAGTAATGATTTTTAACAAGAGTAAATTATCTGTTTAAAAAATGTATCTTCGTGCTTAATTCATGAACACAAATTATATTTGTAGCAAATTAATTAAAGATGACAGAGTTACAATCTATTATAGAAAAAGCTTGGGATAACCGAGATTTATTAAAGGAAGAAGAAACAATAAGTGCTATTAGAAAAGTAGTTGATTTATTGGATGCAGGTGATTTAAGAGTAGCCGAACCAATAGAAAATGGTTGGCAAGTAAATGAATGGGTAAAAAAGGCTGTAGTATTATATTTCCCTATTCAAAAAATGGAAACATTAGAAGCAGGTATTTTTGAATATCATGATAAAATTCCATTAAAGAGAAATTATAAAGAAAGAGGAATTAGAGTTGTTCCTAATGCAGTAGCTCGTCATGGAGCATATATTTCTTCAGGAACAATCTTAATGCCAAGTTATGTAAATATTGGTGCTTATGTTGATGAAGGAACAATGGTAGATACATGGGCAACTGTTGGTTCATGTGCACAAATAGGTAAAAATGTTCATTTATCAGGAGGAGTTGGTATAGGTGGTGTTTTAGAGCCTTTACAAGCTGCACCAGTAATTATTGAAGATGGTGCTTTTATAGGATCTCGCTGTATTGTAGTTGAAGGTGTAAAAGTAGAAAAAGAAGCTGTTTTAGGAGCCAATGTTGTATTAACAATGAGCACAAAAATTATCGATGTTACAGGAAATGAGCCAATTGAAATGAAAGGTGTAGTTCCTGCTCGTTCTGTTGTAATTCCTGGAAGTTATACTAAAAAGTTTGCAGCTGGTGAATATCAAGTACCTTGTGCATTAATTATAGGTAAACGTAAAGAAAGTACTAATAAAAAAACATCATTAAATGATGCTTTACGTGAGTATGATGTTGCAGTTTAGAAATAAATTTCAGTATTTGGGAAATATATATGCTATATCTAAGTTTTTAAAATAATATATTTGACAAAAAATAGATAATTGACCAAATTAACAGTAATAATACCTACATTAAATGAAGAATCCAACATTCAAAGAGCGTTGGATTCTGTTTTTTTTGCAGATGAAATTATTGTAATTGATTCATATAGTTCAGATAAAACAGTTACCATTGTTAAAAAGAACAATGTAACTTTACTTCAAAGGAAGTTTGATGATTTTTCATCACAAAAAAATTATGCAATACAAAAAGCTTCAAACGATTGGGTTTTGATTGTTGATGCTGATGAGGAAGTTACAGATGAGTTGAGCAAAGAAATTAAAGAGATATTTTCTAAGGAGTTAAACTATGTAGGCTTTTATATAAGAAGAAACAGCTACGTTGAGAATAAAAGACTTCAGTTTGGAGGCTATTCTAGTAAAATAGTTCGTCTTTTTAACAAAAAATATTGTTTTTACGAAGGAATTGTACATGAAACAATAAAAACAACAGGGAAATTAGAAAATTTAGTAGGTAGATTAAATCATTATACGTACAAAGATTATACACACTTTAAGAAAAAAATGAATTATTATGCAAAACTTAGAGCACAGGAGTTATTTGCTAAAGAAAAAAAAGTAACAATATTCCATTTATATATAAAGCCTTTTATTAGATTTTTAATTCATTACATTTTTAAATTAGGCTTTTTAGATGGGAAAGAGGGAATTATATTTTCATACTTAATGGCGTATGGAGTTGCAAAAAGATATAAAGAATTAACACTATTAAATAATAAATAAATGAAGATAGGGTTTGATGCTAAACGTGTTTTTCATAATACTACTGGTTTAGGGAATTATAGCAGAGATTTGATAAGAATTTTAGCAAAATTTTATCCTAAGAGTACTTATTATTTATACAACCCAAAGCCAAAAAAAGTATATAGATTAGAACTAACTCAATCAATGCATGAGGTTTTACCAAATACAAAATTCTGGAAAAAGTATTCTTCTTTATGGCGTCAAACAGCTGTATTAAAACAAATTAAAAGTGATGGAGTAGATGTGTTTCATGGCTTATCTGGGGAAATACCAAGAGGATTAACAAAAAATAAAATTAAATCGGTAGTAACAATTCATGATTTAATATTTATGCGTTATCCTAAATTATATTCATTTTTTGATAGAAAAATTCATTTTAAAAAGTTTAAATATGCTGCGAAAAATGCCAATAAAGTAATTGCGATTAGCGAGCAAACTAAAAAAGATATTATTACTTTTTTAAAAATTGATCCGTCAAAAATTGAAGTTGTCTATCAAGGCTGTAACAACGTTTTTAAAGAGGAAAGAAGTGTTATAGAAAAAAAAGAGTTTCTTGATAAATATAAGATACCTGATACCTTTTTATTAAATGTAGGAACAATTGAAGAAAGAAAAAATGCGTTGAGTATTGTAAAAGCTGTAAAAGAAATTGATATTCCTTTAGTTATTGTAGGAAGAAAAACAAAATATTACACTCAAATTGAAAATTATATTCAGAAAAATAATTTAGAAAACAAAATCTATTTTCTAGAAGGATTAACGTTAAAAGAACTATCTACAGTATATCAATTAGCCGAAGTTTTTATTTATCCAAGTATTTTTGAAGGATTCGGTATTCCTATAATAGAGGCTTTATTTTCAAAAACGCCAGTTATAACATCAAAAGAGGGAGTGTTTCCAGAAGCAGGTGGACCAAACTCTTTATATGTTGATCCTTATAATATAAAGGAAATGATAGAAGCTATAGAATTATTATTAAAATCAAAAAATAAAAAGGAAGAGATGGTGAATAAAGGGTTTGATTTTGTACAACAATTTAATGACGAAATTATAGCAAAGAAAATTAAAGCAATATATAAAGAGCTATAATCTATATATAGTATATTTGTTGGTAATAAGGTTAAATTAATCTATGAAAACAAATTTTAAAACGTCTTTAATAATAGCTACTTATAATTGGCCAGAAGCGTTAACACTTACTTTAAATAGTGTATTATTACAAAAGGAGTTACCTGATGAAATATTAATAGCTGATGATGGTTCAAAAGAAGAAACTAGAGTTTTAATAGAAGAATATAAACGAAGAATTAAAGTCCCTTTTATTCATGTTTGGCATGAAGATAAAGGTTTTCGATTAGCTGAAATTAGAAATAAAGCAATAGCTAAAGCTACAGGAGATTATATAGTACAAATTGATGGAGATGTAATAATGCATCCTTACTTCATTAAAGATCATAATAGGTTTGCAAAAAGAAATACATTCGTAAGAGCAAGTAGAATTTATTTAGATACTGAACTTTCAAAAAAAAAGTTAGATACTAAAGATGCTTCAATAAATATTTTCGCCAAAGGAGTAAGTAATTTTTTTAGTTCATTTAGATTTCCATTGGTTTGGAAATATTTCGAAAAAAACTATAAAGTTAATGGGGATGAAAGATGGGAAATTCATGGATGTAATATGGCATTTTGGAGAGCAGATGCCATTAAAGTTAATGGGTATAATGAATCGTTTTATGGTTGGGGGCCTGAAGACAAGGAATTTGTTGCTCGCCTTTTGAATTCAGGAGTAGAGAAAAGGTTTTTAAAACTTGGTGGTGTTATTTTTCATATAGATCATCCAATTAACGAAAAAGAATTTTTAGGAGAGAATTTAGCAGTATTTGAAAGCACAAAAACTGATGGAGTTAAGTTTTGTGAAAAAGGAATTAATAAGTATTTATAGAAAATGGATATAGCGTTATTGATTTCAACATATAATTGGCCTAAAGCGCTTCATATGGTTTTAAGTACAGTACATAATCAAACAGTACTACCAAATGAAATATTAATAGCGGACGATGGATCTACTGAAGATACCAAAAAAGTAATAGAAGAATGGAAAGAAAAATTAACTATTCCAATTAAGCACCTATGGCATGAGGATAAAGGGTTTCGAAAGACTATAATAATGAACAAAGCTGTAGCTTCCTCTTCTTCTGATTATATTGTTCAAATAGATGGAGATATATTATTAGAAAAACACTTTATACAAGATCATATAAAAAATGCTAAAAAGGGATTCTTTATTAAAGGAAGTCGAGCTTTAATATTAAAAGACAGAACAGAAAACATATTAAATAACCAGATTTTTGTTTTAAAAGAAGAAGTAAAGTATGTAAAAAATACAATTAATGCTACTAGGATGCCACTTTTTGCTCCTATTTTTAGAAAGGATAAATTTAAATCGAATAACGTAAAAGGATGTAATTTTGCTTTTTGGAAAAAAGATTTTATAGCTGTGAATGGTTACGATAATGATATGGATGGGTGGGGACATGAAGATATTGAACTTGCAGCTAGACTAACAAATCTAGGGATAAAACAACGACAACTAAAAATGGTTGCTATTTGCTTTCATTTACACCATAAGTTTAATGACAGAGGTAATGAAAATATTAATTATAGTAAATATTTAGATGTTGTTAAAAATGGGGTTGTAAGATGTAAAAATGGATTTAATTAATAGTTTATATGAAACATGTTTTTTGGATACATAGTCACATAACTTTTTTAGTTTCTGAAATGGTAATAAGTCAATTAAAATTAAAAAAAGAAGACTTAGTTTTTTTGACTTATAGAAATTATAAATTACCTAGACCAATTGAGGGGGTAACTTTATATGAAATACCTACTTATGATCCAATTTTAAAAGAATCAGAAGATGGTATAAAAATAAAGTGGTCAGAAATTTTAAATTTTGATTTTGAATTTTATATTCCTCAATCAAGAGAAAAATTAATACACTTAATCCTTAGTATTGATAATTGTAAATCTTATAATTATATAGAAGAAGGATTGTTAGCGTATAATTATAAAGACAGTAAATTTAAAATAGCATCACATGTCCTTTTAAGAAGAACAGGGTTACGTAAAAGAATGAGAATGCTAGATTATACAAATAAGAAGTTTAAAAAAGCTTTTTGTATTAATGATAAAGCATTCAAAAACTGTAAAGAAAAAAAAGTTTTACAAGCCTCTTATACTAAACCAAATTATGAAGATAAAGACTTGTTTGGTACTTGTATAATATTAGTTTTTGATGCTATTGTTCCTTATAATATGGTTTCTCAAGAGGAAAGCATAAAATTATTAGAAATAATTATTAAACATTTAATAATTACTAATCAAACTAAGGTGTTTTTTAAATTTCATCCTGAGCAATTAAGAATTAAAAATCAAGCAGAAATTTTAGAAATAAAGAATGTATTTTCTAAAAATAGTGATATAGAATTTAAAGAGTTAGGTAGTAATGTAATTTTAGAAGAGTTGTTGTTCTTTAATAAAAACATTACGATATATAATTATGTTTCATCAACAGGTTTATATGCAAATTTACTTGGAAATGAAGTAGTTTCAGTTAGTGATAGAATAGATGTTAAAATAGCAAACTCAATAAAGAAAGATTGGAAACAAATATAGAGTACACATATATTAATAAAGTAAGTGAAATTCTTTTAGAAGGAAAAACTATTTTATATCCAACTGATACTGTTTGGGGGTTAGGTTGTGATGCAACAAATGACAAAGCAGTAAGTGAAATTTATAAAATAAAAAAAAGAAAAGAATCTAAGAGTTTAATAGTACTTGTCAATTCTTTAGAAATGTTAAAAGAGTATGTTTTTGTTCCTGAGGAAGTTATAAAAATTATAAAAAATTCTACAAAACCAACAACTATAATTTATCAGGATTCAAAAGGAATTTCAGAGAAGATAATTAACAAAGAAGATAACTCAGTAGCTATAAGAATTGTAAAAGATGAATTTTGCCATAAGTTAATTAGTCAATTTGGTAAACCAATTGTATCTACTTCAGCTAATATTAGTGGAGAAAATACACCTAAAGTTTTCAAAGATATTTCTGAAGAGGTTAAACTAAAAACTGATTTTATAGTTAGCCATTTATATGAGAAACAAAAGGATACCAAACCATCTACTATTTTAAAAATAGGAAAAGATGGTTCGGTAATAACTTTAAGAGCTTAGTTTTTTTCTATATGGTTTAGATCTAAAGGAGTTCCCTTTTCAAGATCGAATAAAAGTTTTTTTCCTAAAATATCATTATAGTATTTTGGATGTAGTCCAAAACCAGGTCGAATAGACCTTACGTTTTCTTCAGAAATAAATTCTCCCTTTTTAACATCTTTACAAATATATAATGAACGAGAAAACTCTCTACCATTTTTCATTTTTTCTGTTAATTGGTAACTTATTTTTCCACTAGCTTTTTCAGCAGCTCTAACAGCACTTACCATTTGAGTAAACTCTGTTTCATCTAAAGAAAATGAAGCATCAGGACCTCCAATTTCTTTGTTTAAAATAAAATGTTTTTCAATAACCGTAGCACCTAAAGTTACAGCAACTACAGGAGTAACAATACCCATTGTATGATCAGAAAGCCCAGATTTTACATTAAAACGTTTTTTTAAATTTTTAATCATTACAAGATTAGCTTCTTCAATAGGAGCTGGATAAGATGATGTACATTTTAATAAGGTAATATCATTATTTCCAACATCTCTACATGTTTTAACAGCTAGTTCAATATCTTCATCTGTTGCTATTCCAGTTGAAATAATGATAGGCTTCATTGTTTTTGCACAATATTCAATTAATGGAATATCAGTAATTTCAAAAGAAGCAATTTTATAAATAGGATTATCTAAAGACTCTAATAAATCAACTGCTGTTTTATCAAAAGGAGACGAAAAGACTATCAAACCTTCTTCTCTAGCAACTTTGTATAGATCTTCAAACCATTCCCATGGAGTATAGGCTTGTTTATATAAATCATGTAAAAACATTCCGTCCCAAATGGTTCCTTGTTTTAATTTGAAATCATCTTTTTTAGAATTTAAAGTAATTGTATCTGCTGTATAAGTTTGAAACTTAATAGCATCTGCACCAGTTCTTTTAGCTGCTCTAATAGTTTCTATTGCAATTTCTTTACTACCATTATGGTTTGCTGATAATTCAGCAATTATAAAACATTTATCTGATGGAATCATTTTTTTCTAATTTATATATAAAACTATTTATTCCGTTATATTGTTCTTCTTTATAAGATTTATAACCAGATTTTTCAAAAGATTTAACGGAAGCAATATTTTCTTTTTTTATGTGAGCAAGAATAGGTTTTTTTAATACTTTGAAGTACTCTTTAGCCGATTTTTTTAAAAATAAATGAGCTAGTTTTTTCCCTCTATATTTTTTTGCTATTGTAATTCCTACAACTGTGTATTCTTCTTTAACTTCATATCGAACCATACCAGCAGGAGAGGAGTTGTATTCTATAATATGGAAGATGTTATTCTTATCATTTATTTTAGATTCGAACCATTTTTCATGATTTTCTAAAGTTATAGGATTAGAATTATAAGAGTTTTTTCTTACTAATGGATCATTTGACCAATTATAAACATTTAGCTTATCATCTTTTGAAGCTTTTCTAGTTGATATTTGAACATAGTTTAATAATTCAAAAAAGCGGTTACTAATTTTACTGTCAAATAATTTTTGTTGAATTTTTAAGGAAGAATTATAATCATTAGTTTTAAGAATTTTTTCAATAGCTTTAAAAAAGTTTTCTTCTTCATATTTTGAAAAATCTCCTCCAGGATATACCGCTTTTTTATTAGTAAATGAATTATAAATATTTAATTGATTATCTACAAAATAACCTGATAAAATTGGCATTTGAATAGCACATAATTCATATAAAGTTGTACTTGCTGGAGCAATAGCTAAATTACACTTCTCCATTATTAATATAATTTCTTTTTCTTGTAAGTTTTGGTAAATATGAATATTTGAATGCTTCTTTTGTAAATTAAATATTTGATTATGCTTATAGGCACCACCTAATAAAACATGTATTTCTTTTAATTTATTAAATTTTAATAACGCCTTTGTAGCTTTATAGCTTAAATCATACATATCAGCACCTCCAAAACATACAAAAACGGTATTTATGGTATTAATAATTCTTTTATTTTTTGTTGCTTCTAAAAAAGAAGGTCTTAATATAGCATATTTAGTACCTAAAGCTAATTCAGTATAGTTTTCAGTAATATATTTCTTAGATTCTATGCCTTCAGAGTGATTTATAACTACATCTGCATATTGATGATTTGTAATTAAATCATCAATATATATAATAATATATCCTAATGATTTTAATTTTCTTTGATATTCAGATGTAAATTGATACCCATCTATTATAACTATATATTCTTTAGGAGAGTATTTTGTTGACAAAATATATGGTTCTTCAATTAAATCAATAGTATTAGAAATGGTTTCAATTGAATAGTCTTTAGGAATTACTTTTAAAGTAGAACTCTCTTTAGTTATAAAGATAAAATCATTTTTCTCTTTATAAAGTTCAACTAAGGCAAAAAGTCGATATAAATGACCTAACCCAATTATTGAGTTACCATCAGCTCTAAAAAGAAGTTTTTTTTGATTCATTTTTAATTTAACCTTTTAAAACCACCATGACAAATTGGACTTTCTAATAAGTTGTCAATTTTTAAAGCTCCTTTCTCACATTTTTCAATGGTTTGAAAAACAGTATTTAATTCATCTAAGTATGCATTTATAACAGGTTTAGTATGCGCAGTACAACTGTACAAAACAGTTGAAGCTAAGTATCCTTTTTTTAATAATTCTTGCGTAATAAAAGTTTTATATTTTAAAGTATCTTTAGAAGTAAAAGAAAACCCAGCTAAGGCTGGTATACCAAAAGTATTTATTTCTAAATCATTGTTAGAAGCTATACTATTCCATTGCTCTTTTATATAGTTTCCCATTTCAGTAATATAGTCCCAAGGCTGTTCTTTTTCCATAATCTCTAATGTTTTTAAAGCAGCAGCAGGACCTATTCTTTCTGTCCAAAAAGTAGAACTGATAAACGTATTTTGTGCGGCTTCCATTACTTCTCTTTTACCCACTACAGCAGTTAATGCATATCCATTAGCTATTGTTTTACCAAAGACAGTCATATCAGGTTCAACTCCATATTTTTTGAAAATAGGACCATAAGTTTCTCTAAATCCTGAAGTGCATTCATCAAAAATTAGAACAATATTATGGTCGGTAGCTAGTTTCCGTACCTTTTGAAGGTAACCTTCTTTTGGTGCATGATTACGTTGTACTTCCATTTTAATAACTCCTATATCATGGTTTTTTACCAAGTTTTCAAGCTCTTCGTAGTTATTGTATAAAAAAGGTAAAGTACTTCCTTTTAAATGATTTGGAACACCGGCAGGATCTAATCCAGGTAATAAATGTTGATCTAAACCTTCATCATTTCCTAAATTTGTAGATAAATACCAATCATGCCATCCATGATAACCACATATAGCAACTTTGTCTTTACCACTAGCAGCACGAGCAATTCTAATTGCAATAGCATTAGCTTCTCCTCCTGAACGTGCAAAACGTACCATATCAGCCCAAGGGTTCATTTCAATAAGCTTTTCAGCTAAATAAACTTCTTCAGGACAATTAAAAGTAGACATGTTTCCAGTTTTAACTACATTAGAAACAACTTCATCTATTTCTTTATTACCATACCCTAAAATATTTGTTCCAATACCCATAATTGAAACATCAGTATATTTATTATTATCTAAATCCCATACATTACAACCTTTGGCTTTAGAATAATAAGAAGGCCATTTTTCCGGTAAGAACATTTCTGGCCTTTTAGAAAGTAACATAGTACCCCCAGGGATTAATTTCTTAGCTTTTTTGTATAAATTTTGACCTGTATTCATTTTAATCTTTTTTTAATGATTTTTTATACCCTTCATTTCTATTAATGGTACTGTTTAAATCAGATATGTTAGTATCATTTAAATATAATTCTGCATATTCTTTCCAACCTTTATCAATTCCTAAAGAGTTGATTAAGCTACTAACAACTTCATAGTCTTTAGGTTCATCTACAGTCATTCTAACATTTTTATATTTTAAATGGCTTGAGGAATAATTATAAGCAGTAAATAGTTCTTGATTAAAAAAAGAAGAGTTATTTCTTATATAAGGAGTAACATGTTCTCTTTCGGATATTAATTTAGCATTTTTCCATGCTAGTTCTAATGCTTTATAAGTGAAAACTTCAATATCCTGCCCATCAGGGAAAGTTTCTTCTTGAACATTAGAACAATAATCAACCTTCTTATCTATTGTAGTTTTTATAACTGTATCTATTAATTGAGGGTCGAGTAGAGGACAATCAGAAGTTACACGGACAATATAGTCTGGGTTCAATTTTTTTACAGCTTGATAAAAACGATCTAACACATCGTCTTCAGACCCTCTTGAACAAATTACATTCTTTTTTTTTGACTCTTCTTCAATTAAATTGTCTTCTATTTTATTGGTTGTTGCAACAATAATATGTGTAGCTAATTTACTTTGTAATATTCTTTCTAGATGAATTTCTAACAATGTTTTATTTGCTATTTTTTTTAAAACTTTGTTAGGTAGCCTTGTTGAACCAGTTCTAGCTTGCGTTATAATAACTATTTTCATAATTTCCAATTTGAAGGATTCAGCAATTCATTTTGTTCTACATTAATATTGTTTATTTCTTCAATTCTGTCGCTTGAGATTTCTTTTTTAATTGAAGATAAATTATCTAATAATTGATCAACTGTATCAACACCAATTAAAACTTTGTCAATTTTTTCTTGGCTATGTACATAGTTTAATGCTAAGTCATTCATCTTATAATTATCTGAACAAAGATTATGTAGTTTATCAAAATTTTTGTTTAATGGCTTTAAATTACCACTTAAATCAGTTGTTTTTTTAAAAAACAAACCTTGTAAAAAAACAGATCTTGTATGAATTTCTATCCCTTTTTTTACAGCTTTACTTAAAATTTCGCCTCTTTTTGTTGTGTTATCTAACAAATTAAAGGGTAATTGAATTAAATCTATATCATCAAATTCTAAAACTTTTTCAAACTCTTCATTTGTATATAATGAAACCCCTATTTTTTTTATAATTCCTTCTTTTTTTAGAGAAGATAAATCTTTTTGGAAAGGTTTAAAATAGGAGTCAAAATCTTTAAAAGAATGAAACATATAGCAGTATAAATTGTTTACTTGTAAAGTTGCTATATTTTTTTTAATGCGTTCCGTAATATTAAAAGGTAAGTTTTTAACAGTAGCACTAAACTTAGTGATTATTTCAAATTTATTAGAAGAATTTAGATGGTACTCTCCAATCTTCTCTTGAGAATCACCATAAGCCTCAGCAGTATCTAATAAATATATACCATTATTATAAGCAGTATCTAAAATATTTTTAATATTTTCTGATGATGGTTTTCCTTTGGTGTTGTTTACACCATAATTTAATCCAAATTGAACAGTACCTAATATTAGTTTTTTTTTAGTCAAAGGTTAATACTCTTTATTTACGAATTCTAATACTTTTTTAATTACATGATTTTGTTCTTCATCGCTTAAGCTAGGATACATTGGTAGACTAAAACAGTTTTTATAATAATTCTCAGCATTTTTTAAATCTGCGTTTTCATAGCCTATACTTTTATAATATGGAAGTGTATGAAGAGGTATGTAGTGTATTTGAGGAACTATTCCTTCTTTTACTAAAAACTCGAAAAATTTTTTCCTTTTTTTTACTTCAACAACAAATAAATGATAAGCATTTAAATAGCCTGAAGGAGTATGCTGAAATTTCACTTTTCCATTGAAGGCTTTTATATATTTATTAGCAATTTGATTTCGTTTTATTATTCTTTTATCATTTTTTGCTAATTGTGTAATTCCCAAAGACGCATGGATATCTGTCAGTCTATAATTAAACCCTAAAGTTTGCATTTCATAATACCAATTACCATGATTCTCTTTCATATTATTTTTAGTAATTCCATGTGTACGAAGTAACATGACCCTATCATAGATTTCTTTAGAGTTAGTCGTAATCATTCCTCCTTCACCACAAGCAATATGCTTAACTGGGTGAAAAGAAAATACAGATATATCTGCGTAGTTTCCATTTCCACAGTATTGATCTTGCTTTTTAGAATTAGTAAAGTTACCACCAGGTGAATGACATGAATCTTCAATAATCCATAAATCATATTCATCAGCTAATTTTTTGAAATCTTCTAAATTAACAGGTAATCCCCCAAAGTTTACAGGAATAATTCCTTTAAAAAAACCTTTAGGTTTAGATTTTAATAATTCTCTGGTTTTGTCTATATCAATTAAATACGTTTCAGGATTAATATCAGCAAACCAAACTTCAGCATCAACAAATCTTGCACAATTTGCAGAAGAAGCAAAAGTTATTGGGGTAGTAATTATACGATCACCTTTTTTTAAATTTAAAGACAATACAGCAAGGTGAAGTCCAGCTGTAGCATTACACATAGCAACAGCATATTTAGCACCTACATATTTGGCAAATTTATGCTCAAATTCTTCTACTTTTGGACCTTGGGTTAATAGATCCGATTGTAATGTTTTTACAACAGAATCAATATCGTCTTGTTCTATATTGTGTCTCCCGTAAGGAATATTGAATTTAGTCATTTAAGAAAATTAAATAGTTTTCTCGTTATTGAAAATAACAAGCATTTTGTTCTTTGTTCAGTTAAACAGTTTGTAAAAATACGTATTTTCTAAGTTTAAAGCTTAACTCTTAATACAAATCATAAAATTTAGATTTAAATTTACTATATAAATAGTAGATTTGCATTAATTAAGATTACAGTAAAAGTACCTATTATAATAAATCGATTAAGGTAATGTAATTGTAATAAGAGAATAATTTTATGCAAAAACAATACTATAAAGAGGCAATTTCTGCCGAAATATTTCATTATATATCAAAAGCTGCTAAGGAGTTAGGATTAGAAAGTTATGTAATTGGTGGGTTTGTTCGTGACCATATTTTACAAAGAGGAACAGCTAAAGATATTGATATTGTAGCTATTGGTAGTGGTATTGAATTAGCAGAAAAAGTAGCATCTTTATTGCCTACTAAACCAAAAGTTCAGGTTTTTAAAACCTACGGAACTGCTATGTTACGATTTCAAGATGTAGAAATTGAGTTCGTTGGAGCAAGAAAAGAATCATACACTGAAGAAAGTAGGAATCCAACAATATCGAAAGGTACTTTAGTAGATGATCAAAATAGAAGAGATTTTACAATAAATGCCTTAGCATTAAGTTTAAATGAAGATAGTTTTGGATTGTTATTAGATCCTTTTAATGGAATAGATGATTTACAAAATAAAATAATTAAAACACCATTAAGTCCTGATATTACGTATTCAGATGATCCATTAAGAATGATGAGGGCGGTTAGGTTTGCAAGTCAATTAGGATTTAAAATAGAAGAAAAGTCGTTAGATGCGATTACAAATAACGCTGACAGAATAGATATTATTACTCGTGAAAGAATTATAGTGGAGTTAAATAAAATTCTAGAATCGTATAAACCATCTATTGGTTTTTTATTATTAGAAAAAACGAAATTACTTAAGCGTATTATTCCTGAATTAATTGATCTTAAAGGGGTTGAGGAAGTGGAAGGACAGAAGCATAAAGATAATTTTTATCACACATTAGAAGTGGTGGACAATATTTCATTAAAAACGAATGACGTTTGGTTGCGTTGGGCAGCTTTATTGCATGATATAGGAAAAGCTCCTACAAAAAAATATCATCCGAGAATAGGTTGGACATTTCATTCTCATGAATTTGTTGGTTCAAAGATGGTGTATAAATTATTTAAGCGCTTGAGAATGCCATTAAACAACAAAATGAAATTTGTGCAAAAAATGGTGTTATTAAGCTCAAGGCCTATAGTACTTGCCTCTGAAGTAACAGATTCAGCTGTTCGTCGTTTAGTTTTTGATTCAGGAGAAGATGTTGATAGTTTAATGACTCTTTGTGAGGCAGATATAACAACGAAAAACCCAAAAAAATTTAAACGTTATCATAAAAATTTTGAAATTGTTCGTAAAAAAATAAAAGAAGTTGAAGAACGAGATAGAGTTCGTAATTTTCAACCTCCAATAACAGGAGAAGAGATTATGAAAACCTTTAATTTAAAACCGTGTAGAGAGATTGGTCAAATAAAAGAAGCTATAAAAGAAGCTATTTTAGAAGGTGAAATACCTAATGAATATGAAGCTTGTTATGAGTTTATGATCGAAAAAGGTAAAAAACTAGGGCTAGAATTAATCTAATTCTAGCTAGTTTGTTTAAAATAATTATTTAAAACTAATAAAGAAAGTTGTTTTTCTGAAGTAGGGTTTTCAAATTTTTTTACCCAATCATTTGCATTTTTTATAATATTTAAAGCTTCATTTACATTATTTAGATAATAATCTCTTTTTTCTAAGAGATCAGAATAATCATCTTTAATATGTACATAATGATGGTTAGGTATTAATTTACCTTCCATATACCAAGTTTCAAATATGGGAGTAGGCATGAAGCAAAGTGAATTAGAAGACATAATCCACTTTAAGTTTGTAGCAACATCAATACCTTCTATAGATAAAATGAATTTATAATCTAATTGCTGGTTTATACTTAAATACTCTTTTTTCCATGCTAAAGGATAATGTTCATTCTTACTAACTTCTCCAATGTTACATAATGAATGATTATGGAATTTCTCAACTAATAACCGTCTGTTTTCTTTATGAATTTCACCTCTCCAAACAACCACATCATTTTTTTCATGAAACTGCTTATTATCAGTAATAAAATGAAAGTGTCTTAAAGAATCCAATTTCATTAAAACAGAATTACCATTATGATTTATAGGACGACTTTTAACAATTGTTGGTTGATCAAAATTCTCAGTAACATCTCCGAATTTAAATTTTATTTTATTTTTTACTGAAAAATACTTTGTAAACTTTACCAAATCAAAAAAATATAAACTCCCTTTTTTAGGAAGTTTAAAATCTTTTAATGATGTCCATTCGTTTTTATTAGTAGAAGAAGTAACTGAGGGAGATATGTAATATTCTAAACGCTTTTTTAGTTCATCATTTTCAACTTTCAACCATTTATTTAATTGAAATCTAAAAATAAAATTTGGAGTTATGTATCTAAAAATATTTGTTATATAATAATAAAATTTTTGACGCTTAATATTTTTAAGAAATCCCATTTTACTGAAATGATTGCATGGTTATTAATTTAAAGTATTCACCTTTTTTAGCTAGCAATTCCTCATGATTTCCTTGCTCCATTATTTTACCTTTTTTCATCACCACTATTAAATCAGCGTTTTGAATAGTAGATAATCTGTGAGCAACAACAATAGAAGTTCTGTTTTTCATCATATTATCTAGATCATCTTGTACTAACTTTTCTGACTCTGTATCTAAAGCAGAAGTAGCTTCATCTAAAATCATTATTGGAGGGTTTTTCAAAACCGCCCTAGCTATTGATAAACGTTGCTTTTGACCACCAGATAAGTTACCACCTCCATCACCAATATTGGTGTTATATTGCTCGGGTAAATCTTTTATAAACTCGTGAGCGTTGGCAATTTTTGAAGCTTTTTGTATTTCTTCTGGAGTTGCATCTGGGCTACCTAAAGAGATGTTATTTGCAACGCTGTCATTGAATAATATTGAATCTTGAGTAACGATACCTATTAAACTACGTAAAGAATTTTTTGTGACATCTTTAATGTTTAAGCCATCTACAGTAATACTTCCTTTATCAATGTCATAAAAACGAGGAATAATATTTGTTAAAGTAGATTTTCCACTTCCTGATTGTCCAACTAAAGCTACAGTTTTTCCTTTAGGAATAGTTAAAGAAAAATCTTTTAAAACATAATCATTTTTATATTTAAAGGAAATATTGTCAATTTTAATTTCAGAATTGAAATCATCCTTAGTGATTGCATCTTTTTTATCAGTTATTGGATTTTTCTTATTTAATATTTCTAATATTCTATCTATTGAAGCTCCGGCTCTTTTAATGCTGTACATAGCATTTGATATGTTTTTTGCAGGAGTTAAAATATTATAAGCTAAAGCCATGAATCCAATAAAAGTTCCACCTGTCATTGACTTATCTATTAATACCATTTTACCTCCATACCATAAAACTACAACTATAACAGTAATACCCAATACTTCACTAAGTGGAGTCGCCAAATTTTGTCTAAACATTAATTTATTTGAATGTTTAAAAATTTTATCAGAAGTTTTAAAAAACCTATTTTTAAAAATAGATTCAGCAACAAATCCTTTTATTATTTTTAAACCAGATAATGTTTCTTCAACATGTGATAAAAACTGACCGTTTTCTCTTTGCACTTGATCAGAAGAAGCTCTTAGTTTTTTACCAATGAAGGCAATTATTAACCCTGATAAAGGAATGAAAATAAAAATAAATAATGTTAGTTGAGGACTTATCGCAAACATCATTGATAAAGTGAAAATAATAATTAAAGGTTGTTTAACAAGCATTTCTAAAACACTTAAAAATGACCATTGAACTTCTCCTACATCATTTGTTATTCTAGACATCACATCACCTTTTCTTTTTTCAGTAAAAAAAGAAATAGGTAAGCTAATTACTTTTAAATAAACTTCATTTCTCATGTCTTTAATTACACCATTTCTAATAATAGCCATGAAGTATAAAGAAGCATAGTTTGCAATATTTTTTAAAAGAAAAAGAAAAATTATTATTATACACACGTACCCTAAAACAACAATTTCACCATTATTACCATTTTCGATTTGTTGCGTAACAAAATAATTTAAACTGTTTTCTAAATATAATTTAAAATTATTTGTTAATCCTTCATATACAGGTTTAACATAGACTCTTTTATTACTTTTAAATAAAATATCCAACATTGGTATAAAAGCAACAAAACTTAATGTACTAAAAAGAGCATAAAAGACATTGCAGATAATATTTAATATTAGAAGTCTTTTATAAGGGAAAATAAATCGTATGACTTTTTTTAAATCATTCATATATAGTTAACTAATTATTCAAACCAATCTAAAAACTTTTTGGTTTGAATATTTTTTATTTTTGGTTTTTGAGTATGTAAAAGATTACCATTAGCTACTTTATGATATACTTCTATATATGATAAAGCCATTTTTTTGGCATTAAAATTCTCAATAGCATACTCATTACAACTCTTTTGAGAATAATTACCAATATTTTTAATAGCATGAGTTAGTTCTTTACGATTATTAGAAAGGTATCCTACATCCTTATTTATTAACTCATTTAAAGATCCGTAAGGAGTTGCAAAAACTGGGCAACCATAATATAAACTTTCAATAATAGCTAAACCAAAAGGTTCATGCCAAAGAACAGGGAATATTAATCCTTTAGATTTATTAAGTAGTTGATTTTTTTCTTTACCACCTACCATTCCATAAAATGAAGCTTTAGGAGTAAGAGTAAATCGCATTCCCATTTTAAAGTTGAAACGATCACCGCCCAAAACTTTTAAATGTTCATTCTTAGCTTTTTTTACAACGTTTATTGCTCCTTTTACATTTTTTATTCTCCAAGCTGCTTTAGCTAAAAAATGAAAATAATTTTCTTTAGAGAAAGTAGGATTTAGATAATCGTCCCAATCCAATCCATTATAAACATACGTACTTGCACTATATCTTTCAGCATGGTTTTTTGAAACAAAAACTGTATTATTATCAATAAAAGCATCTTTGTTTGCATTACCATGCATAGTAACAACATAAGGATGTTTTGCCCTTTCAATATCTCCTGGTTGATGTTGAAAATGAATAACATCAGTGTTTTCAGGAATTTGAGCCCAAATATTTACACTATGATCAATATTTTTTATTGTAGCAAAATTACATTGAGAACCTTTTTCTACTAAATAGGTTACATTATGCCCTAATAAGCTAAGTTCTTTACCTAGATACCAGATAACCCTTTCAGTACCTCCATAATGAGTTACAGGAATAATATTATAATGTACAATAGTTATATTCATCTATAACTTTAAATCTTTAATAATTCGTTTAATTTTTTCATCTAAAGTAGCTTCTGTGTTTTTCGCATCTTCAATTTTAGATAAACCTATTTTTACACTAATGTAAAATTTAATTTTAGGTTCAGTTCCACTTGGTCTAGCGGCAATTTTTGAACCATCTATGGTTTCATAGATTAAAACATTTGACTTAGGTATCTCAATTTTAGTTTCTTCACCAGTAATTATGTTTTTCTGTATTGAAGTATGATAGTCAAATAAATATTTTACTTGTACTCCATCTATTTCAGTTAATGGGTTGTTGCGTAAATCAACCATCATTTGTTTGATTTGCTGAGCACCATCCATTCCTTTTTTAACTAAAGAAATTAAATGTTCTTTATAAAAATGATGTTTAGTGTAAAGTTGAAGTAATTCATTATAAAATGAGCTACCATTATTTTTTGCTTCACTGGCAATTTCACATGCAAGTAGGGCGGAGGTTACTGCATCTTTATCTCTAACAAAATCACCTACCATGTAACCAAAACTTTCTTCACCACCACCAATAAATTCTTGATTAGGGTGATCTTTAATCATTTTTGCAATCCATTTAAAACCAGTTAACCCAACTTTGGTTTCAACACCATAACTATCAGCAATTTCATTAACTAAATTTGTTGATACAATTGTAGAACCTACAAATTGTTTTCCATTTAATTTACCTTGTTTTTTCCAATCATTGATTAAAAAATCAGTCATTACACTCATGGTTTGATTACCATTTAGTAATTTCATGTTCCCTTCTAAATAACGAACAGCTATACCAATTCTATCAGAATCTGGATCGGTACCTAAAACAATATCAGCATCTATTTTGTTAGCTAAATTTACAGCTAACTGTAAAGCTTCTGGCTCTTCTGGGTTAGGTGATTTAACAGTAGGAAAGCTTCCATCTGGTTCAGCCTGTTCTTCAACAATATGGACCTGCGTGTATCCAGCTCTTTTTAAAACTTCAGGGATTAATTTAATAGAAGTACCATGTAAAGAAGTAAAAACTATTTTTAAATCTTTTCTTCCTTTTACATTAAAAGTACCATTTTGTAATGAGGCTTGCCAAAAAGCTTCGTCAACTTCTTTTCCTATTGTAGTTATTAAATTTTCTTTCGCATTAAAATTAATGTCAGAATAATTTAATGAATTAACATTGTCAATGATTCCGTGATCTTGAGGAGGCACTATTTGGCCACCATCGGTCCAATATACTTTATAACCATTGTATTCAGGTGGATTATGAGAAGCAGTAAGTACAATTCCTACATCACATCCTAAATGATTTACAGCAAAAGATAATTCTGGAGTAGGGCGTAAGTCTTCAAAAATGAAAACCTGTATATTATTAGCAGATAATACATCAGCAACAACTTTTGCTAACCATTTACTATCATGCCTACAGTCATACCCAATTGCTACCTTTAATTCTTTTTTAGAAGTAGTTTTATGTAAATAATTACTTAACCCTTGGGTAGCTTTACCTAAGGTATATTTATTAATTCTATTTGTGCCGGCACCAACAATTCCTCGCATTCCTCCAGTTCCAAACTCTAAGTTTTTATAAAAACGATCAGATAAATCTTCAGAATTAGTAGTTATTAATTCTTGAATTTCTTGTCTTGTTTCTGCATCGAAAATCTCAGAAAGCCACATTTTGGCTTTATTTATTATATCTTCCATAGATAAATTTAAAAAGTTTACAAAGCTACAACTTTAAAGATTTAGCTGTTCTTTTATCGTATAATGTTTTTGATGTTCACCACTTTTTATAATAAGTTCACCAAGGAAACCTGCTAAAAATAATAAGGTACCTAAAACCATAGATGTTAAAGCAATATAAAACCAAGGATTACTTGTGACTAAAATTGTTTTTATACCAGCAGAAACTCTATATAATTTCATAGCTCCAATGAAAAAAGCAGATAAAAAACCAAATAAAAACATTAATGTACCCCATAGGCCAAAGAAATGCATAGGTCTTTTTCCAAATTTAGAAAGAAAAGAGATAGTAATCAAATCTAAAAAACCGTTAACAAAACGATCTATTCCAAATTTTGTAACTCCATATTTTCTTGCCTGATGTTGAACTACTTTTTCACCAATATTAGAAAAACCTTCATTTTTTGCTAAAACAGGAATGTATCGATGCATTTCACCACTAACTTTAACCGTTTTTACAACTTCATTTTTGTAAGCTTTTAGGCCACAATTAAAATCATGAAGTTTTAAGCCTGAGGTTTTACGAGCAGCCCAATTAAATAATTTTGAAGGAATGTTTTTGGTTATAATATTATCATAACGTTTCTTTTTCCAGCCAGAAACTAAATCATATTTTTCATTGGTAATTAAGTTGTATAAGCCAGGGATCTCATCAGGACTATCTTGTAAGTCAGCGTCCATTGTAATTACAACTTCACCTTGCGCTATATTAAAACCAGCGTCTAATGCTTGTGATTTTCCGTAGTTTCGTTGAAAACGAATTCCTTTAACAGATTTATTTTTTAATGATAACTCTTCAATTACTTTCCAAGATGTATCAGTACTTCCATCATCAATAAAAATAATTTCATACAAAAATTGATTGGATTGCATGGTGTTTGCAATCCAATCATGTAATTCTTGTAAAGACTCTTCTTCGTTAAGAAGTGGTATTACTACCGATATATTCATGCTTTTTAAATACAAAATTTATTAAGTTGTAAAGTTACAAAGTAAGTAGCAATTTATTACTCACAATAACTGTTAATTTGTATTTAAAAATTAACAAGTATTAATATTCGTTTTCTTCTGTTTTTTTCATTATAGCTCCTGCTATTGCAGAAATTATAAATCCAAGAACAGCTGAACCTATGATTCCCATAGCTGCACCAATTAAAGGAGAACTAAGTTTTTGACTCATTTCATTCGCAGCTTCAATTTGCTCCTCAGACATTCCTCCGTCTAACATTTTTTGATTTTGAACTTCCATCATTTGAGTCATAAAATCAGGTTCAATGAAAGAAACAAAAATATAGTTATAAATAACACTTACTAATGCTGCTAATACAGTTATACCAACACCGATCTTTACAGACTGTCCCCATGTAATTAGGTCGTTGTTGATAGCTCTATATTTTTTTATCCCTAAAACAATTAATGTAATGGTTATAAGCATAGAAACTATAGATAGTGACCAGTGTGGATTTAAATGTTTTCCTAAGGCATACATAGTTAAACTTAATAAAACACTAGATGCTCCTAGAATTAAACCATTGTTGATGATAATACTTTTACTGTTTGCTTGATTTTCCATTGTGTGAATTTAGTTAGTTATACAAATATATTATTTTCTTATACACTTTAATACTATGTGTTTTAAAAGTAAAAAAGTATAGTAACAATTCATTAGTATTCAAAACCTTAGAAATGTTACATAAATTTTATGCAAATTTTATTATTTTTTATAAAAAAAAGGATGTAGATTTGCCTCGGCAAGTCCTACACAACTAGCTCCCTTTGAATCCCCCAGGGCGGGAACGCAGCAAGGGTATTAGGTTGAGCAGTGTGATGTAGGTAGCTTGCCTTTTTTTATGCTCTTATTTTTCCTTACTCTTTAGTATTTAAATTACTTCTTGGATGATGTAGGGTAACCACTTCTTTTAGATATTCTCTATCAACATGTACATAAATTTCTGTAGTAGTAATACTTTCATGCCCCAATAGTTGTTGTATAACTCTTAAATCTGCTCCATTTTGTAGTAAATAAGTAGCAAATGAATGGCGTAAGGTATGTGGGCCTATTTTCTTTTTAAGGTTTATTTTAGTAGCTAAATTTTTTAAAATTATAAATATCATTTGACGAGTTAATCGTTTTCCACGTCTGTTTAAAAAAATGATGTCCTCATCTTCTTTTTTAGGGAGTATGCTTGAACGTATTTCATTGATGTAAAGTTCTATTCTTTTTATAGTAGTATTATGTATAGGTACAAAACGATATTTATTACCTTTTCCTAAAATTCTAATGTAATTTTCTTCAAAAAATAAATCCGACAATTGTAAATTAATAACTTCACTAACACGAAGACCACAACTATAAATTGTTTCAATTATAGTTTTATTTCGTTCTCCTTGAGGATGACTTAAATCTATAGCAGAAATAATAGAATCTACTTCATCTTTTGAAATAGTGTCGGGAAGCTTTCTCCCTATGTTTGGGCTTTCAATTAAATCAGTAGGATTGTCTTTTCTATAATCTTCAAAAACTAAATAATCAAAAAAACCTCTAAGGCTTGATATTAATCTAGCCTGACTTCTAGCATTTATAGTTTTACTAACATCATAAATAAATTCTTTGATTATGTTAGAAGAAATGTAAATAGGGGAGTAGTGTTCTTTTAATAAGTCAATAAATAAAATAAGTTTTTTTATATCTCTTTGATAACTTTCAATGGAGTTTTTAGCTAAACCACGTTCAATTTTTAGGTAACTTACATAATCTGATAAAGCTTGTTGCCAATTCATTAATCTGTATTAATTTTATGGAAAGATAGTAGAAATATTAAATATAAATATATCAACAATAATTAGAAATAAGAAAAGATAGTGTGTTGAAAATAAAAAAACTCCCTACAATTTAATTGTAAGGAGAAGTTTCTATATATATTTAAGAGCTTATTTATGTATTCTACAAGTTTAAGAATACATTTTAGTTCTTAGTTCTTTTACTTTTGGATCACTTAAGTATTCATCAAAAGTAGCGTATTTATCAATAACCCCTTTTGGTGTTATTTCTATAATTCTATTAGCTACTGTTTGTGCAAACTCATGATCATGTGTTGTAAACAATATTGTTCCTTTAAAGTTGATTAACGAGTTGTTTAATGATTGTATAGATTCTAAATCGAGGTGATTTGTTGGTTCGTCAACTAGTAAAATATTCGCTCTAGTCATCATCATTCTAGATAACATGCAACGTACTTTTTCACCTCCAGATAGAACATTGCTTTTCTTTAAGGCTTCTTCACCAGAGAAAATCATTTTCCCTAAAAAACCTCTTAAAAAAACTTCTTCTCTTTCTTCTTCAGTTTTTGCATATTGACGTAACCAGTCAACTAAATTTAATTCACCATTTTGAAAAAATGCAGAGTTATCAGAAGGAAGATATGATTGTGTGGTAGTAACTCCCCAGCTACATTTACCATTATCAGCCTTATCATTATCTGTGATGGCTTGATAGAATGCAGTTGTTGCTTTAGAGTTTTTAGATATTATAGCTACTTTGTCACCTCTATTTAAGTTAATATCTATATTAGAAAATAATAATTCTCCTTCAGCATCAGTTTTAGAAAGCCCCTCAATGTTTAAAATTTGATCACCAGCCTCTCTGTCTCTTTCAAAAATAATGGCAGGATATCTACGACTTGAAGGTTTAATATCTTCTACATTAAGTTTTTCAATCATCTTTTTACGAGAAGTAGCTTGTTTTGATTTAGCTACGTTTGCAGAAAAACGACGAATAAACTCCTCTAACTCTTTCTTTTTATCTTCAGCCTTTTTGTTTTGTTGTGCTCTTTGCTTAGCCGCTAATTGACTAGATTCGTACCAAAAAGTATAATTACCAGAGAAATGATTAATTTTTGAAAAATCAATATCTGAAATGTGCGTACATACAGCATCTAAAAAGTGACGGTCATGCGACACAACAATAACTGTATTGTCATAATTCGCTAAGAAGTTTTCTAACCAAGAAATAGTTTCAAAATCTAAATCATTGGTAGGCTCATCCATTATCAATACATCAGGACTACCAAATAAAGCTTGTGCTAATAACACACGTACTTTTTGTTTACCATCTAAATCTTTCATTAAAGAATAATGGTATTCTTCTTTAATACCTAAGTTAGATAGCATTGAAGCTGCATCAGAATCTGCATTCCAACCATTCATTTCTTCAAATTTTACTTGAAGTTCACCTATTTTCTCAGCATTTTCATCAGTATAATCGGCATATAATGCATCAATTTCCTTTTTTATGGCAAATAAGTCTTTATTTCCCATAATAACAGCTTCTAAAACTGGTACTTCATCAAAGGCGTAATGGTTTTGAGAAAGAACAGACATTCTTTTTCCTGCTTCTAGATGAACTTGCCCTGAAGTAGGATCTAAATCTCCAGATAAAATCTTCAAAAAAGTAGATTTTCCTGCTCCATTTGCTCCAATAATACCATAACAATTACCTTGAGTAAATTTTGTATTTACCTCATCAAATAAAATTCTTTTACCAAACTGAACTGATAAATTAGAAACTGATAACATTTATAAAATTTTAAATTCCGGTGCAAAAGTATAAAATATAAAGAGTTTAAAAGAATTTGGATAGAAAATTTTAAGATTATAAATTTGGAAAATTTTAAATTCTTTTAACAACGAATTAACAAGGTTATTCTTAATTGATATTTATTTTTGGATGTTGCTTTAATGCATACACATAAAACAGTATGACAAAATATTTAATTCCCTTCTTACTTTTAACAACAATTATTGGTTGTAATACTCCAAATAAAACTAAGTACACTTATTTTGGAGGTAAAATTATAAATCCAAAAGGTTGTTATGTTATTTTATCTGATCACAAAAACTTTAGAGATACCATTATGCTTTCTAAAGACAATACTTTTATGGGTAAGTATGAAAATTTTAAAGAAGGATTATATATTTTTGATCATGGACCTGAATATCAATATGTGTATATTCAACCTTCTGATAGTTTACTTTTTAGATTGAATACATGGGATTTTGATGAGTCTTTAGTTTTTAGTGGTAAAAATGCTGAAAGAAATAATCTTTTAATAGAAACTTTTTTGAAACATGAAGAAGATAAAAGAAGGTTATTTGATAACAAAAAGCTTGAGAAATTCAAATTTATTTCAAAAATTGATTCCTTATTACTAAGTAAACAAAGTATTCTAAAAAAATATAAAAAAGAACATAGCGAAGAACCTTTAGAATTTTTAGATATATTAAATATATCATTAACATATCCTGTTTATTCAAATTTAGAAACATATTCAATAGATAATATTGAAAATGAAGAGCCATTAGATAGTAATTATTTTAGCTATAGAGATAAAATAGAATTAGGTAGAGATTCTTTAATGTTTTATGGTCCTTATTATAGGTATGTAATTAACAAAATTTATAATGAAGCTTATTTAAAAGGTTCAGATGAGAAATCTCAAATCTTTGTAAAAAGTCTATTAAATAATATTAATCAGGAACTAACTGATGAGAAAATAAAAGATAGATTTTTATATAGTACTGTAGTTTATCATTTTAATAAAAGAACTAAAAGTAATTCATATAAAGATGTATTTCATAGATACTTTGAATTAAGTAGAGATATAGAAAATAAGAAAAAAATTCAACGTCTTATTAATGATATCAAACAGATAAAAATTGATAAAAGAATTCCAGATTTTAAATTAGAGGCTCCAACAGGTAACTGGGTAGATGTTTCAAAAATTATAAGAAATAAAAAAACGGTTATTTTCTTTAAAAGTCAAAAAGTTAATTCACGAGAAAGAATAGCCTCAAGAGTTAATTATTTTATTAAAAAATATCCAGAAATTAATTTTATACTAGTTAATTCTAGAGTTAAAGGTAAATTTACAAAGAATGTACCTATTAGGTATCAATATAAGATACCTGAAAATAGTAAAGCTTTTAATTTCTTAACTAGTGAGTTTTCTCGTTTAGTAATAGTAGATGAAAATGGAATTGTAAAGAATGATTACACAAGTACTTCTGCTTATGATATAGAGCAACAATTTAAAGAATTACAAAAAAAATAACTCTCTGCACCTTATATTAATAAATTAGCGTACTTTTGCGCCGTCCAAAATCTCACTACAGAGATAATTAAAAATAAAAAGAATTCATAGGTGGGCATCTGTGGGTTCGTTTAAATTCACAGTATGTCAACATTTTTAGAATTAGGCTTGAAAGAGCCTATAAGCAAAGCATTAATTGATTTAGGGTATGAAACGCCAACCGTAATTCAACAAAAAGCAATTCCACAAATAATAGGATCTGACCAAGATTTAAAAGCTTTTGCTCAAACAGGAACTGGTAAAACAGCAGCATTTAGCTTACCTATTATTGAGTTAATTAACGAGAAAGATAATAATACTCAAGCTATTATTTTATCACCAACTAGAGAATTAGCTGTACAAATTGGTAAAAACATTGAAAGTTTTTCAAAATATATACCTGAATTAAAGGTAGCAACAGTATATGGTGGTGCTAACATAGATCAACAAATAAAGCAACTTAAAAGAGGTGCCCAAATAGTTATTGGAACTCCTGGTAGAACAGTAGATTTAATAAAAAGAAGAGCATTAAAGTTAGGTAATGTTAAGTGGTTAGTTTTAGATGAAGCTGATGAAATGCTTAATATGGGCTTTAAAGATGAGTTAGATAAGGTATTAGAAGCTACCCCTGAAACAAAACAAACATTATTGTTTTCTGCAACTTTTCCAAGAGAAGTTGAAGCAATTGCTAGAAATTATATGAGCAATCCTGCTGAGATTACTTCTGGACAGAAAAATCAAGGATCAGAAAATGTAAGCCATGAATATTATTTGGTAACGGAAAGAACACGTTATCCTGCACTTAAAAGAGTGGCAGATGTAAACCCTAATATTTATGCGATTGTATTTTGTAGAACACGTAGGGAAACTCAAGAAGTAGCTGACTTTTTAATTAGAGATGGTTATAGTGCTGATGCATTGCATGGTGATTTATCACAAGCACAGCGTGATAGCGTTATGGAAAAATTTCGTAAGAAAAATATTCAAATGTTAGTAGCTACTGATGTTGCTGCACGTGGTTTAGATGTTGATAGTCTTACACATGTTATTAACCATAAGTTACCTGACCAAATTGAAAATTACAACCATAGAAGTGGTAGAACAGGTAGAGCAGGAAATAAAGGAATTTCTATTGCTTTAGTAACTAAGAAAGAACGTGGACGTTTAAATCCAATAGAAAGAATTTTAAAGAAAAAATTTGTTCATACACCTGTACCTACTGGGAAAGAGATATGTGAGAAACAATTATTTCATTTAATAGATAAAGTAGAGAATACTGAAGTAAAAGAAAATGAAATAGCAAGTTTTTTACCAAGTATTTATGAAAAATTAGAAAATTTAACTAGAGAAGAATTAATTCAAAAGTTTGTTTCTATAGAGTTTAATAGCTTTTTATCATACTATGAGAAGGCACCAGATTTAAACGATTTATCTTCAAGAGATAATTCTAGAGGAAGATCAGTAAATGAAGATATGACTCGTTTTTTCATTAATTTAGGAAGAAAAGATCGTTTAAATCCAGCAAAGTTAATAGGACTTATTAATGAGCAAAACATATCGGATAAAGTTGAGATAGGAGCTATCGATATTTTAGATACTTTTTCATTTTTTGAAATAGATAAAAACTTTGAAAGCGAAACTCTTGCTTCTTTTGAAAAGAATAGACCAGATTTTGAAGGACGTACTGTAAACATAGAAATCACTAAGAGTGATAGAGGTGGTGGAAGTAGAGGTAGAGGTCGTAGCCGTGGTAATAATAGCGGTGGTGGATTTAGAGGTAAGCGAAGAAGTAGTAATGATTCAGGAAGCTCATCTAACAAGAGTTTTGGAAGAAGAAGAAGCAGTGGTGGTGGAGATTCATCTCCTAGAAAATCAAATTCTGGTTTTGGTAGAAAACGAAGAAGAGATTAAATAAAATCATTTACAATAAAAAAACACTATAGTAACTATAGTGTTTTTTTATTACCTAAATATTAATTTTTTAGCTTACTTTTTGTAATGTTATAATTATCGTTTTTGAAGTAGGTGTGTGACTAATATCAGCTTTACTTTTTATTGGAACTAGAACGTTTGCTTCAGGAAAATAAGTAGCTGTACATTGATTAGGAATACTATATGGAATTACTAAAAAACCTTTTGCATGTCTTTCTTGTCCCTGAAAATGACTTGTTAAATCAACTTTGTCTAATTTTTGTACTCCAATCTTTTTCATGTCATTTGGATTCATGAAAATAACACGACGTTCATTTAATACACCTCTATATCTATCATCTAAACCATATATAGTAGTGTTATATTGATCATGAGTACGTATTGTCATCATAATAAATTGATCATCTTCTAGCTTAATTTCTGATGGTTTATTAGTGGTGAAATTTGCTTTTTTAGTTTTAGTGGGTTTAAAATCATTATCACGTGCATTATTAGGTAAATAAAAACCACCTTTAATACGAACACGTTCATTATAGTTATCAAAACCATTTATAGTAGCTTCAATTTTATCTCTTATGAAATCATAATTAGTAATTAATTCACTCCAGTTTACTTTGGAGTTTTTTAAAGTAGCATTTGCTAGTCCTGCAACAATTGCAGGTTCACTAAGCAGGTGTTTTGATAAAGGATTTAAATGTCCTTGTGATTGATGTACAACTCCCATAGAGTTTTCTACAGTTACAAATTGATCTCCTGATTCTTGATTATCTTTTTCTGAACGACCTAGACAAGGAAGGATAAGTGCTTGCCTTCCATGTATTAAGTGACTCCTATTTAGTTTTGTAGAAACATGAACTGTTAAATTACAATTTTGCAATGCTTTGGCAGTAAATTCAGTATCTGGAGTAGCAGAAATAAAATTACCCCCCATTCCTATAAAAACTTTAGCCTCTTTTTTGTGCATTGCTTCAATAGCAGCTACAACATCATAGCCATGTTTTCTAGGAGCATTAAAAGAAAATTCTTTCTCTAATTTATTTAAAAAACCTTCTTTAGGTTTTTCCCATATTCCCATTGTACGGTCTCCTTGAACATTTGAGTGACCTCTAACAGGGCAAGTACCTGCTCCTTTTTTTCCAATACTTCCTTTTAATAATAAAAGGTTTACAACTTCACGAATATTATCAACAGAGTTTTTATGTTGAGTTAACCCCATAGCCCAGCAAATAATTATTTTGTCATTGTTAATGATTAATTCACTAGCATCTTTAATTTGTTTTAAAGTAAGTCCTGTTTGTGGTAATAAACTCTCTATTGAGTAATTGTCTAAATCCTCTAAAAACTCATCAATACCTGATGTTTTTTCTTTTATAAATTTATGATTGAATACAGAATTAGGTTGCTCTAATTCTTTTTCTTTCATTATTTTTAATATTATTTTTAATAAAGCAACATCACCATTTATCTTAACCTGTAAAAATAAGTCAGTTAAATCCTGACCTTTACCAATCCACTTTAAAGGATTTTGTGGATCTTTATAGTTAAGTAACCCCACTTCTGGTAGTGGATTTACTGTAATTATTTTACCTCCATTTTTTTTAGTCTCGCTAAGTGCGGTTAACATCCTAGGATGATTTGTTCCAGGGTTTTGACCCATTACAATTACTAAATCAGCATGATTAAAATCATTTAAAGTAACTGACCCTTTACCAATACCAAGAGTTTCAGAAAGTGCAGCACCACTACTTTCATGACACATATTTGAGCAATCTGGTAAATTATTTGTTCCGAATTGGCGTACGAAAAGTTGATAAAGAAAAGCAGCTTCGTTACTAGTTCTACCTGAGGTATAAAAAATTGCCTCATCTGGAGATTTTAGATTGTTCAATTCTTTCCCAACTAAACTAAAAGCATCGTTCCAAGATATTTCTTCATAATAATCAGACCCTTCTTTTAAAATCATAGGGTGAGTTATTCTACCACTTTTACCGATTTCATAATCGGATAACTTAGAAAGTTCTTGAATTGAGTGTGTAGAAAAAAACATTGGAGAAACTCTATTTTTAGTTGCTTCTTCAGCAATTGCTTTCGCACCATTTTCACAATATTCAGCTAAAAAGGCGCGTTTTTCATCCGGATCAGGCCAGGCACAACCCGGACAATCAAATCCATCTTTTTGATTTATTTTAGACAGTAACCCAATTCCTTTTATCAATCCAACTTCTTCATTAACATGGGTTAAAGCTGATGCAATTGCTTTAGCTCCTACCGCAGATGAAGGTATATTAGTTAATTTAATTCCAGTTAATTCTTCAGGAGGTTGAGCATGAATTTTTTTAGTACTCATAGGTTTAAGGTCTGCATTTTTTTTCTTAGTAAGTCAAAGATACTGAAAACATACTGGATATAATTAATTAAAAAATCTCATTAATTTAGTAGTGTAGTATTGAAAACAGTTTACAGGGTAGTGTTTAATTAGTTCCTTTTACGTCTCCCATACTTAAAATTCTATTCTTTCCGAAAGTATGACTTGTTGGGAGTAAAGTTCCACTATTAGTAGTTATCCAGTTGTCCCATGTTGCATCAACTCCGTTCATTTTCATGCTAGGAACATACATTTTATAGCTTTTAGGAACATAATTAGAATCTAAAAACCAAAGATAAGAGTCACCAGGTGTTGTTCCACCAGTTGTGTATTTTACTAATAAAGCATCTTTACTATTTATTTTTTTAATGGTTCTAATAATTCCATCTTCAAATAGTTTATGAGGGGCTATCAACCAAAAACTATCATTATTAAAAAGATCATTCGCTTTTTGAATGATTTTAAAATTAGGGTTTTTCTGTAAAACATCATTATAAGAAACGGTACTTTTATTTAATTTATTTGGATATAAATTTACTTGAATTGTATCCCAACTAACATAAACATTATGTTGTTCTTTATTCCATTTATAATGTCTTTTTCCTGCAAAACTCCACTCTAAAAATTTAGTTTTTTTATAAGCTTCATGTTTTATTGCTTTCAATACCTTTTTAGCTAATATGTTAGCATTGTTATTATAAGCTTTAACTTCTCCCATGTTTAATTCAACGCCAAATAAAGAAAGTTTATGTTTGGTAGGTAGCTGTATACCAGCTTCAGTTTTTTTCCAATCAGACCAAGTTGCTGAAACACCGCCAATAGGAATAATACTTGTCCACATTTTATAAGATATAGGGTAGTAGTTATCATCTAGTATCCATAAATAAGAATCTCCTGGAGTCGATCCACCGGAAGTGTAAGTAATTAAAAGAGCATCTTTATTATTATGTTTAACGATACTTCTTTTTGTGCCTTTATCAAAAATTTTATAAGGAGCAACTAACCAAAAAGAATCATTATTAAAAAAATTATGTGCTTGTTGAAATATTTTTGAGTCTGGATTTTTTATTTTTACTTTTTCTTTATTAAACAGTATATTTTTTTGTGGTTGATTAGGAAATAAGTGTACGATATAATTATCCCATTCAATAATTACATATCCTTCTCTTTTCATCCACTTATAAAAGTGTTTTCCTCTAAAGCTCCATTCTATTACTTCAGTATTTTCAAAAGCCTCATGATGTAATGAATTAATTACTTTTATTGCTAAAGCATCAGCTTCTTTTCCTTCCTTTCCTTTAGGAAGTGGCTCATTATTTATAAAATAAAAAACACCAATAGCTAAAACAAAAAACAATAAAATAATTCCTATAAACTTAAAAAGCTTCTTCATTTTTATGATAGTTAAAAAATCAGAAGCTAAAATATTAATTTTTAAAGAAAGAAGCTATTTGTTCGCTTCATAATAATCTATTATATGCTTAGGTATTTCCATGTTTTCAGGTTTACCTTTATCAGGAATCGGGTATTCAGCAATTTGTTTTATAGGAACAATGCCTGCCCATATAGGTAATTCGTAATCTTCAGGTTCATCTGCAACACCAACATCTCTTACTTTAGCTGAAGCTGTTTTAATAGTCATTTCTACAACTAATGTTCTGTCTAATTCTTTTTGATACATTGGCCTTAATGAATCCCAATGGTTTGGTACCATTTGATTAACTATCCATTCTAGTATATCAGTTTTATCTGAGTCTTTTTCAATTTTTTTTAAGCTTCCAAAAAGAGTTACAGATCTGTAATTTACTGAATGATGAAGCCCTGAACGGGCTAATACCAAACCGTCTAAATGCACTACTGTTATTGATGTTTCTTCACTTTCTAAAATTGATAAAAGCATTCTGTTGGCTGTAGAACCATGGATGTAAACTTTATCTCCCTTTCTACAATATGCCATTGGGATAGTAATAGGTTTACCATCATATATGTAACCTACATAACATAAAAAACCTGCATCTAAAATAGTATTGATTTTTTCAACATCATAAATAGCTCTATTGGCACCTCTTTTTACCCTGTTTAGTTTTGATTTTGTATATTCATTCATCAGTTTAGTTGTTTTAAATACGCTCTATTTTTTTTGAAAAAACTGTATTTTCATATTCAGTTTCATCTACTTTAAATTGTAAACTTCCAATTTTTTTGAAATTGTTTTTTAGATAAAATTGTATGGCTCTATTGTTTTTTATGTAAACAGAAAGCCAAATACAGTCAAAATTTAAAGAGATAGCTTTGTTTATAAGAATATCATATAATTGCTGACCAATTTTTAATGGTAGAAACTCATTAAGAATATAAATTCGTTCCAGTCGACATGAATTTTCAGGTGTTTCATTATTAAAAGTAGCTCTTAAAACTAGTTTAGCATATCCAACGGGTAAATTGTTTATATAGACTAGGTAGAATAGATTATTAGTATCACTTAAAGATTCTTTTATTTTTTTTAAGGAAAAAGCCTCATTGTTATAATTTAACAGGTGTTTTTTATTGTCAATGTATTCTCCATGAGATTCAGAATAAGTAATTCTACCTAATAAGGCAAGAATTTCAGCATCAGAAGTAGTTGCTGTTCTAATGGTAATCATAATTTTTAATTTTATTGTTTTAGTAAAAATTACCTTTTTATCGGTAGAATATTTTTGTAAGTTTCTGTATTTTGTTTTGTTAAGTTTTTATTTTTTGGGATAAAAACTCGTTCTTTTGATACGGGATATTTTTTTAAATGAAAAGAGGGTCTAATTGGACGTTGAATAAAATTACCACTACAACTAGGACATACATTCTCAAAAAGCTCTAAAGCACATTCTTTACAGTAAGTGCATTCAAATGAGCATATCATTGCTTCTTCAGAATTATAGGGTAAATCTTTATTGCAATGTTCACAATTAGGTCTAATCTCTAACATTATAAGTACCTTTCTTTGATTACTTCTATATGCCAAACACTATGGCCTAATAATATAAAAGCACAAGCTCTAGCTGATATAGTTGAATCACTAGCTGTACCTATGTTTTTTAAATTTTTATCAGAAATACTTTCAATTAAGTTTATAGAATAAGAACGAGTACTATTAAATTCATTAATTAACTCTTCTAAAGACTTGTTGTTAGCCATAGAGGGATCAATGTATATATCTTGATCAAAACCAGCTAAAGCCGTTTTGTCATTTCTACTGATTCGAAGAAAGCGGTAAATAAATATTCTTTCAGTATCAATAATATGTTGAAGTAATTCTTTGATTGTCCATTTTTCAGGCTGGTATCGATATTCAAGTTTGTTTTCAGGAACTGATGAGAAAAAGTCAACAACCATTTTTCTATCATCTTCAAAGCCTTTTATTAAGCTAGTGTCTTTTGATACTTTATTTATATATCTTGAATAATATTCATTATATTCTGCTTGTTGTAAATCTTGTACTGTCATATCTTCCTTTTAATGGCTTAGTTAATGTAATGATGTGTTTGTTTTGTATAATCAAAAGTATTACATTTATGGACTATAATATTAGTCCAGAATTAAAATAATTAATAGTCCAGATGTTTCCTTATAAAACTAGCTTTAAATTTGATAAAAGTTGTAACCAACCTATTTATTTACAATTAGCAAATCAATTAATTGCATTTATAAAAAGTGGAGTATTACCAGCAAATACTAAATTATTAGGAACAAGAACTTTAGCGGAATTGTTAAAAGTACATAGAAAGACTATAGTAGCGTGTTATGAAGAACTTGATTTGCAAGGTTGGGTAGAGTCAATTCCTAAAAAAGGAACATTTGTTAAGGCAGATTTACCATTATTACAACTTCGTGTATTTGATAAAACTACGAGTAACAATAAAAACACAGTTAGCGGATTTTCGTTTTATAAAAATGAGTTGTTAAGTGTTAAAACAAATCAAAAAGAAAAAGAAAAAATATACCTAAATGATGGTGTTTCAGATAGCAGACTTACACCAACAGTTGAGCTAGCTAGAGTTTATAGAAAAATAGCAGGGAAGAAAGACGTTTTTGAACATTTATCGTATGGTTCTACGTATGGAAATGATAGATTACGAGAAGTTTTAGTTACTTATTTGAATGAAACAAGAGGTTTACAAATAACAAAAAACAATATATTAATAACTAGAGGAAGTCAAATGGGAATATGGCTTAGTACACAGTTATTATTAAAAAAAGAGGATGTAATTGTTGTTGGTGCAACAAATTATTCATCGGCAGATACTACTTTTTTGCAACATGAAGCAACATTAGTTCGTATTCGGGTTGATAATGATGGTTTGTGTATTACTGAGCTAGAAGAAATATGTAAAAAGAAAAAAATTAAGGCTGTGTATGTAACTTCTCATCATCATCATCCTACTACAGTAACCTTATCTGCTGAAAGAAGAATTCATTTATTGAATTTAGCAAAACAACATCAATTTGCAATCATTGAAGATGATTATGATTATGACTTTAATTATAATCATGCACCAATTTTACCATTGGCAAGTCATGACATTCATGGAAACGTAATATACATCGGATCTATTTGTAAAACAGTAGCGCCAGTTTTCAGGATAGGTTACTTGATAGCTTCTAAAGAGTTTGTAGATGAAGCATCTAGTTGTAGAAGGTATATAGATAGGCAAGGAGATGCTT
Source organism: Tenacibaculum sp. MAR_2010_89 (assembly GCF_900105985.1). Taxonomy (NCBI): domain Bacteria; kingdom Pseudomonadati; phylum Bacteroidota; class Flavobacteriia; order Flavobacteriales; family Flavobacteriaceae; genus Tenacibaculum; species Tenacibaculum sp. MAR_2010_89. The sequence goes on from NZ_FNUB01000005.1 coordinate 2,289,707, forward strand.
TATTAGAGTTGACTTTTGCGGATTTTATAAAATCGGGAGATTTAGATAGACATATTAGAAAGGTTTTGAAAATATATAAACAGCGTAGAGATTTGTTTTGTAAATTATTAAAAGAAAAACTTTCAGAATTTTTAGAATTTGATATTCCAAAAGGAGGAATGGCTATTTGGGTTGTTTTAAATAAAAAGTACTCTTGGAAGGTAGTTGAAGAGAAGGCTTTGAAGTATAATTTAATAATTGGAGATTGGAAACGATATGATCTTGGAAATAACAATCATAATTCATTGCGAATAGGTTTTGCTAGTTATAACGAAGTAGAAATTTATGACTTAATAAGTTGTTTAGAGAAAATAATGAAAGAAGTAAAAGCTATAAGTTTGCTTTAATCATTCTATTGTTTCCAAACAAATCTTTACGAAGTTCAATGTTTTTAAATCCTTTTTGATGAAGCATTCCAACAGTTTGGCTTCCTAAATATTGATTTATTTCAAAGAAAAGAAAACCGTCAGAAGAAAGATGTTTTTTTGCTAAATCTGCTATTTTAGTATAAAAAATTAAAGGATTGTCATCTTCAACAAATAAGGCTAAATGAGGTTCATTTTGTAAAACATTATTTTTAATTTCTATTTTTTCTAAGTTCCTTACATATGGGGGATTAGAAACAATAATGTTAAACTTAATGATTTCATCAGATGTTGTTTTTTTCGTAAAAACATTTAAAGAATCTGCTTTTAATATATCTAAATTTAAAAATTGGACAAGAGAATTATTTAAATCTGAATTATGCTTAGCTATTTTTAAAGCTTCTTCAGAAACATCAATAGCACAAATCGTAGAATTATCAATATTAACTTTTAAACTTATAGGGATGCATCCCGAACCTGTACCGATATCTAGGATAGATAAAGATTTTGTTTGATTATTTGTTCTGATTTCTTTTACTTCAGAAATAATCCACTCAACTAACTCTTCTGTTTCTGGACGAGGAATTAATGTGTGTCTATTTACATGAAAAGGTAATCCATAAAACTCAGTTTTACCTAAAATATATTGTATGGGTTCTTCTTTTTTTAATCGTGCTAAAGCTTTATTTAAAAGAGTTTCATTTTCAGAAGAAATTTCAAAATTAGGCTGTAAAGTAATATCTATACGTTGTAAATTTAAATACTCTTCTATTAAATAAAAGAAAAAGGTATCTATTTCAGTTTGTGGATAAACTGGTGATAGTTGATAAATGAAATTATTTTTAAACTCTTTAATTGTCATTGTATAAAGTCTTCAGTTTTATAATTCTTTAATCATCCATACATTGCAGGAAAAATGTCCAGTATCTCCCATAGGTTTATCTAAGTTAACAAAACCATTTTTTTTATATAAAGCTCTAGCAGCATCCATATAGGGCATAGTTTCTAAATAGCAGTGTTCAAAGCCTTGTTTTTTGGCTTCTTTTAAAGAAAAATCAATAAGCTTACTTCCAAGTCCTTTTCCTCTAGCTATAGGTAAAAAATACATCTTTTGAAACTCACAAACATTACCTTCAAAATTATTGAGTTTAGAAAAACCAGCACCTCCAACTATTTTATTTTTGTGTTCAATAATATAATAACCAGCATTCTCTTCTTGATAAGTTTCATACATTTCATCAGTAGCACTGTCTTCATAAGCAGTACCAACTTTAGGTACACCAAACTCAATTAAAACATTACGAATAACGGTAGCAATTTGCTTATTATCCTCAGGTTTAATTTCTCTTATAATAAAATCAGATGGTATCATAGGAATGTAGTATTTTTGTACGTACAAAATTACTTAAAATTAAATACAAAAATGATGAAAAGATTCACCTATTTTTCAATACTATTTTTATTTATAACAAGTTGTTCTGTTAAAAAGAAACCAATTTTTTTAAAATTAGATGATATTAAAATTGTGTCTTTTAAAATGGATACCATTCGTTTAAAAGCCATGGCATATTTTAAAAATGAAAATGATATTGGAGGTAAGATTTCTACAGACAAAGTAAAGGTAATTATTAACGGAAGTGAAGTAGCTGAAGTATTTTCTGAACAATTTAAAGTACCAGCAAATAAAGAGTTTTCTATTCCTTTAAAAGTTATAATTCCATCAAAAAAAGTATTTGAAAATAATAAAGGAGGCATTTTAGGTGGAATTCTAAATTCAGTATTAAATAAAAGCTTAGATGTTACTTTTAAAGGAAACATAAAGTATAAAGTTCTAGGGTTTTCTAGTACGTATCCAATTGATAAAACAGAGAAAATAAAATTTTAGATTATTTTGAATCACGAAAAGTATATGGGCCGCTGTTTACAATTGGCTAAAAAAGGAATTGGAACAGTTAGACCTAACCCTTCAGTAGGAGCAGTTATTGTATTAAATAATAAAATAATAGGAGAGGGGTTTACTTCTCCTTATGGTGGTAATCATGCTGAAGTAAATGCTATTCATTCAGTAAATAATAAAGAGTTATTAAAAAATGCGACAATATATGTAACCTTGGAGCCATGTTCACATTATGGAAAAACGCCACCATGTGCTGATTTAATAATAAAAATGAAAATTCCTAATGTTGTAATTGGTTGTTTAGATACAAATAGTTTAGTTGCGGGAAAAGGTATTGAACGTTTAAAAAAAGAAGGTTGTAGTGTTACGGTAGGGGTGTTAGAAAAAGAATGTTTTGAGCATCATAAACGTTTTTTTACTGTTCAAAATAAAAAACGTCCTTACATTATTTTAAAATGGGCTGAAACACTTGATGGTTTTATAGCACCTTTAACTAAGAGTGAACAAAGACCAATATGGATTTCAAATTCATATTCACAACAGTTAGTGCACAAGTGGCGAAGTGAAGAGCATGCTATTTTAGTCGGCACAAATACTGTTATAGCTGATAATCCAAAGTTAAATGTAAGAAGTTGGTCAGGAAATAATCCTGTAAGAATTGTTATTGATAAAAACTTAAGAATTCCATTAGAAACTAATATTTTTGATGAATCTATTAAAACAATAATAATAATTGATTCAAGTACAAATAAAAATGGATCAGTAGATAAAATTAGTGGATTTAAATATCACATAGAGCAAATTGATTTTTCAATAGAAATAGCTCAACAAATTTGTGAAGTATTACATAAACATCAAATACAATCAGTTATTGTTGAAGGTGGAAAACAAACTCTACAAACATTTATTGATGCAAATTTATGGGATGAAGCTAAAATTTTTATTGGTGATAATAAATTTCAAGAAGGAGTAAGAAATCCAAATTTTAAAGGAACATTGATTTCCGAAGAAAAATTAAGTAACGATATATTAAGAACCTATATAAATGATTAAAAATATCATTTTTGATTTTGGTGATGTATTCATCAATTTAGATAAGCAGGCAACATACAAGGAATTAGCAAAGTTAGGAGTAACAGAAGTTTCTGAAGAGATGATGCAAGTATATTACAGATATGAAATGGGGTTAATTACTACCAAAGAGTTTGTTGATTTTTACCATAAAAAATTTAATATAGCTAAAAAGGATTTGATTAATGCTTGGAATGCCATTTTATTAAATTTTCCATTACACCGGTTAGAGTTTTTAAAAGAGCTTGAAAAATCAAGTAAGTATCGTTTATTTTTATTGAGTAATACTAATGAATTGCATATTTCTTGGATTCAAAATGATTGGGGAAATAACTTGTACCAGGAGTTTAAAAATTGTTTTGAGCAATTTTATTTATCGCATGAAATTAATTTACGTAAACCTAATGAGAATATTTATGAGTTTGTATTAGGAGAAAATAATTTATTAGCCTCAGAAACAATTTTTATTGATGATACAAAAGAAAATACAGATATAGCAAAAAATATGGGAATCCATGTATGGAATATAAATCCAGAAACTGAAGATGTAGTTAATTTATTAAATAGAAAAGAGTTTTTATAGGATGATATATTTAGTGTTAAGCGTTGTGTTTTCAACGTCTTTATTTGTAATATTTAAGTATTTTAATATTTATAAAGTAAATACTTTACAAGCTATTGTTGTAAATTATGTAGTAGCCTTTACTCTAGGTATGTTTTCAGCAAATGCTTTTAGTGAATTAGCAACAATAAATTTGCAACCTTGGTTTTATGGAGCAGTTTCATTAGGCTTGTTGTTTGTTTCAATTTTCTTTGTAATGGCTATGACAGCTCAATATAACGGTGTTTCAGTTGCTTCGATTGCTGGAAAAATGTCAGTAGTTGTGCCTATTGTTTTTGGTATTATTTTATATAATGAAAGCGTAACAGTTTTAAAGGTAATAGGTATATTAGTAGCTTTGATAGCTGTATATTTATCTTCAATTAAAGAAAAAAAATCAACAACAAAAGCAGGTTTGTTATTTCCAGTTTTATTGTTTTTAGGTTCTGGAGTTATAGATACAACTTTAAAATATGTAGAAACTAATTTTGTAACTATTGATGGTGTTGATTTTTTCTCGGGTAGTTTATTTGGTTTTGCTGCTTTTTTTGGAATAGTAATTTTGATAGTAAAGCAATTGATTTCAAGAGAAAAAATAGAAAAGAAAAGTATAATAGCTGGTGTTATATTAGGGATTCCTAATTATTATTCAATTGTTTTTTTAATTAAAGCTTTGCAAAATAAAAACTTTGAAAGCTCAACATTATTTACAGTAAATAATGTAGGAATTGTTATTGCATCTACTTTGGTTGGATTACTGTTATTTAAAGAGAATTTTAGTTTAAAAAATAAAATAGGAGTAGTTTTGGCTATTTTAGGAATTATTATAGTAACTATAGCTTAATGAGTGAAATAAAAGATACATATAAAACAATAACAAAACCTTCAGAAGAAACCCTGTTTAAAGATAGGAATAGCAAGTTTTTTGGTTATGCATTTCCCGTTTTTAATGAAGATGATGTGAAAAAAGCTTTAGAAGGCTTGAAAAAACAACATCATTCCGCACGTCATTTTTGTTATGCTTGGCAGTTAGGAACCGAAAAAATAAGGTTTAGAGCTAATGATGATGGAGAGCCAAGTAATTCTGCAGGGCAACCTATTTATGGGCAAATTCAGGCTTTTGATGTAACCAATGTTTTAATAGTTTCCGTTCGTTATTTTGGAGGAACTAAATTAGGAGTAGGTGGTTTAATTAATGCGTATAGATCTTCTGCTCAATTAGCTTTAGAAGCTTCAGATATTATTGAGAAAACTATTGATATACATTATAAGTTAACTTTCGGTTACGATATGATGAACAAAGTGCAACGTATTGTAAAAGAACGTAGTATTAAAATTATTAATCAAAAATTAGAGTTAGCATGCGAGTATACAATTTCAGTTCGTAAAAAAGAAGCACAGGTTGTTTTTAATATATTCACTAACTTATTTAAAGTAGAAATTAAAGAATTGTAATTTGAATTTCAATTCATTTTAACTAAATTAGCTATGTGTAAGCTTAATTAATTAAACTAAAAATATAATGGAAAACTTCTTAACTTTTTTAACAGAACATTCCAGTGGCATTATAATACTTATTTTGCTTATGTTTTCTTGTTTAATAATGATAAACTGGCTTGCAAAAATTTTTAATTGGGGTAAGTACAAAAACCCCGAAGTTAATAGTAAAGACTATGGTAATTTAATTTATGTAACAACGCAATTTTTTGCTAATTTAATAAATGATTTTAAGCACTTTTTAGCTTTAGTTATCATAATAATTTTTGCTGGTTTAATAGTGTATTCTATGGCAGCTACTCCAGATTTTAATAATAAAATGAAAGCGTTACAACTTGTAATAGCTTCATTAGGAGGTATAGTTGGTACAGTCATAGGATATTATTTTGGAGAATCTGCAGCAAGAACGAATTCATCTAGAATAACAACAACAAATGAGGTTACTCAATTAGACACTATTGAAAATAATTCAATAGAAGAAGAAATTCAACAAGCTCCTGAAATTGAAGAAAATTAAGAGGTTATGAATAGTAGAGTAAAAACATATGATATAAAAGTACGTGACTCGATTTTTAGCCCGAATAAAAAAGGGGTAAATAAAGAGTTGATTGCTCATTATAAAAAAAATACATCTAGAAGTAGTAAAACACTATATAAAGTATATTTATTTATAGAGGGTAAAGATTTGCCTTTTATTAAAAAAGTTAAATATACACTACATAAAACCTTTAGAAACCCAGTTAAAACCATTGAAAGAAAATCTGATAATACAAATTGTTCATTAGTAATTTGGACATGGGGCCTTTTTAATATAAAAGTTGAATTAGAAGATATTAATGGTGAAATAATACATATGAATCATTACCTAAATTACGGTAGTGAAGTAAAAACTAAAGGAGTAAATTGGATTTCTACTACTTAATATTTTAATCTACAATTAACTTATTTCACTTAATAAATTGGATTACAATCTTTAATTTAATAGTTTTTAATATATCTATTATTAGAGCTTTTCATTTATATTATATTTCTTTAATACATTTAATTCACAGTGTGTCAGTTTTTTGTTTAAAAACAGGTATTTGTGTTTTGTTAAATTTCTTTAATAATTTTATTTAGTTAGGAATCCTTACTATATTTGTAATAGCAATATTGCTAAAAATTTTAAACACAGAAAAATGAGTAAATCAATTTTTTATCACGCAGGTTGTTCAGTATGTATAAGTGCTGAACATGAAATTGTTAAGTTAATAGGTAAGGACAATATTGAAATTGTAAATATTGGAGAAAACAGGTCTAGAATTGAAGAAGCAGAATTGGTAGGAGTAAAATCTGTACCAGCATTATTAACTCCAACTAATAATGTTTTGCATCTTAATTTTGGTGCTTCTATGGCAGATGTAAAAGGTTAAAATAGTAAAGTTAAGTAGTGAACAACTAATTGTTCACTACTTAATTAATAATAATCTAATCAATTTATTAAATAATTGAATTCAGTGTTAAAATAGGTTATAAGATATAACTAAGAATAAAAACTAGTGATTTTTAATTAGGATTGCTAACTTTGTGCTATTAAACATAATAAACTAATGGCTATACTACCTAACTTAATTTTAAAGTCAAGAGATACATCTTTAATTGAATTAAGCAATATTCACTTTAGTAAAAGCAATAAGGACATATTAAGTCAATTACTCAAAGAATTTAAGTATATAAATATTCTAGGTGAATATCAATTACCAGTAGATAATAAAATTCTTTTATATGGGCACACTGGTTGTGGAAAAACCACTACAGCTAAGGCGATAGCTCATAAATTAGATAAGGAAATATTAATTTTGAATTTAGGAGAAATTATTTCTTCGAAGTTAGGTGAAACAGCTAAAAATATTACAAGTGTATTTAAGAAAGCTTCACGAGAAAATTCAGTTCTTTTTTTAGATGAATTTGATTATATAGGCAAAGCTCGTGATTACGATACTAAAGACTCTGGAGAAATGAAGCGGTTAGTGAATACTCTTATTCAACAAATTGATCAACTACCCAATACTACTTTATTAATAGCAGCAACAAATCATTCAAGTATTATTGATTCAGCATTATTAAGACGTTTTCAATTAAGGCTAAAGTTTGAAATACCAAATAAAAATGAATTAAATAAGTATTATGATTCATTATTATTAAAATTTCCTAAAGAATTTAGAAACTTTGAGAGAAGTTATTCTATTTCTTATGCAGAGGCAAGAGATATTACTTATAGAAATGTTAAAAATAAAATTATAGAGGTAGAAGAAGCTAAAGAAATAACAACTGTTTATTAGTATGGAAGCTGGAGTAGTAAATAGAAAAATAACCCAAGGTTTAGAACGTATTTCTAAAGCATTTAGAGTATTACTCTGGGAAGAAAGTAAGCTGTATAAAATTAGTCCAATTCAAATACAATTGCTGATTTTTTGTGATACACATAAAAAAGAAAACTTAAAGGTAGGTTTTTTGGCTACTGAATTTGATTTAACAAAAGCAACTGTTAGTGATTCAATAAAAGTTTTATTAAAAAAAGAGTTACTCGTTAAAAAGGTAAATCCGAAAGACTCTAGAAGTTTTTTAGTTGAATTAACAGCAAAAGGAAAAAAGATTGTTAAAAAAGCAAGTCTTTTTACAAGCGCTCTAAATGAGTCAATAGATTATTTATCTGAAATAGAAAAGGGAGTTTTCTTAAAGCAATTAATGCAATTAATTTATCAATTAAATCAAAAGAATATAATTTCTACTCAACGCATGTGTTTAACATGTTACCACTATAAAAAAGAAGGGAATAACCATTATTGTAATCTAATTCAAAAAGAATTAAAAAACACTGAATTGCAAATAGATTGTTTAGAGCATAAAGAACTCTAAATTAAAATGAATAATATTTTAAATAATTTAAATGTCATTCACCATAGAATGATAAAAGCATGTAAAAAAGCTAACAGAGCAAAAGAGGAAGTACGTTTATTATTGGCTACAAAAACAGTAGACCCAAACTGTATTAATTTTGCTTTAGAACAAGGAGAAACACTTATTGGAGAGAATAAAGTACAAGAACTTAAGCAAAAATGTAATTCAGTAAAAAAAAATAAACTAGAAGTTCATTTTATTGGACATTTACAAAGTAATAAAATTAAGGAAGTGCTTAAATGGGTAACTTGTATTGAATCTATTGATAGATTATCTGTTGCTGAGAAATTACAAAATAAATTAGCACAAGAAAACAAACAAATAGATATATTCATTCAAGTAAATACTTCTTTTGAAAAAAGTAAGTTTGGGGTTGCCCCAAATGAAACAATTGAGCTAATAAAAAATATAGCTAAATTTAAAAACATTCATATTAAAGGATTAATGACTATAGGTTTGTTAAGTTCAAAATCGAATGAAATAAGAAAGTGTTTTCAACTTTTAAAGAAAATACAAAAGGAGGTTATAGCACTTAATATACCGAATGTAGAGATGAGTGAATTATCAATGGGTATGAGTAAAGATTTAGAAATTGCAATAGAGGAAGGAGCTACAATTATCCGAGTAGGAACAGCAATTTTTGGAGATCGAATTTATCCCGATAGTTATTATTGGAATGAACTTGATAAAAGTTAATTTGTTAAATAATTACTAGAAAAGGTGGTGTATACTCTTTTTTAGGTACTTAAAGTAATATCTATTTAGGTTACTTAAAAAATAATCCGTAAATTTGCACGCCTTTTTACAAGAACAGGATTGAAAAGGTAAGAAAAATATATTTATAAGTTTAATATCTCTTTGCATTAATATTGATAATATCCTGATTAATAAAAAGATACAAAATTATTCTCAGACATGTCTGAAGAAACAAAAACAACAACTGCAGAAGCAGTTAACCCAGCAGAATTTTTAGCAACATTTAATTGGCATAAATACGAAGAAGGTATTGATGAAGTTGATGAGTCTAAATTAAAAGAATTTGAACAAGCTTTAGAAGGAACAGTAGGTTTCGTAAATGAACGTGATGTTATTGAAGGAAAAGTTGTTCGTATTACTGATCGTGATGCAATTATTGATATTAACTCTAAATCTGAAGGAGTTATTTCATTAAATGAATTTCGTTACAATCCTAGTTTAGCTGTTGGAGATACAGTAGAAGTATTAGTTGATAAAAGAGAAGATTCTTCTGGTCAATTAGTATTATCTCATAAAAAAGCACGTGTAATCAAAGCTTGGGATCGTGTTAATAATGCACATGAAACTGGAGAAATCGTTAACGGTTTTGTTAAGTGTAGAACTCGTGGAGGTATGATCGTTGATGTATTTGGTATTGAAGCTTTCTTACCAGGTTCTCAAATTGATGTTAAACCTATCCGTGATTACGATCAATATGTTGAAAAAACTATGGAATTCAAAGTTGTTAAAATCAACCACGAATTTAAGAATGTTGTAGTTTCTCATAAAGCGTTAATCGAAGCTGATTTAGAAGATCAAAAACGTGAAATCATCGGTCAATTAGAAAAAGGACAAGTATTAGAAGGTGTTGTTAAAAACGTTACTTCTTATGGTGTGTTTGTTGACTTAGGTGGTGTTGACGGATTAGTACATATTACTGATTTATCTTGGTCTCGTATCAACCATCCAAATGAGGTTGTTGAGTTAGATCAAAAATTAAACGTTGTAATTTTAGACTTTGATGATAACAAGTCAAGAATTCAATTAGGATTAAAACAATTATCTGCTCACCCATGGGAAGCACTTAACTCTGATTTAAAAGTTGGAGATACTGTAAAAGGTAAAGTAGTTGTTTTAGCTGATTATGGTGCATTTGTTGAAGTAGAAGATGGTGTTGAAGGTTTAATTCACGTATCTGAAATGTCTTGGTCAACTCACTTACGTTCTGCACAAGATTTCGTAACTGTTGGTGATGAAGTAGAAGCTCAAATCTTAACATTAGACCGCGAAGAGCGTAAAATGTCTTTAGGTATGAAGCAATTACACCCAGATCCTTGGACTGATATTACTACTAAATATCCTGTAGGTTCTAAACATTCAGGTACTGTACGTAACTACACTAACTTTGGTGTGTTTGTAGAGTTAGAAGAAGGTATTGATGGATTAGTTTATATTTCTGATTTATCTTGGACTAAGAAAATTAAGCATCCATCAGATTTCGTAACTGTTGGTGATAAATTAGAAGTTCAAGTGTTAGAATTAGATGTAGAAAACCGTAAATTAAACTTAGGTCATAAACAAACTCAAGATAATCCTTGGGATGGTCATGAAGCTACGTATTCAATCGGATCTACTCATGAAGGAACTATCAAAGATAAAAACGATAAAGGAGCTACTGTAGCTTTTGCTGATGGAGTTGAAGCATTTGCACCTTCTCGTTATTTAGATAAAGAAGATGGTGGTAAATTAGCTAAAGGTGATACTGTTCAATTTCAAGTAATTGAATTCAGTAAAGAATACCGTAGAATAGTTGTTTCTCATACTTCTATCTTTAGAGCTGAAGAGCAAAAGAATGTTAAAGCAGCTGCTAAAAAAGCGCAAGAAACTGAAAAAACTACTTTAGGTGATATCGGTGGATTAGCTGAATTAAAGAAAAAAATGGAAGGAAAATAAATTTCCTAAAACCATAAATTTTTAAAAGCCGTTACATCATGTAACGGCTTTTTTTATTCCTTGTATTTAAAAGTTACTTTTCAAAAGTGTTGTTTTTTTTAAAAAAAAGTGTTAAATTTATAAGGTCCTGTGAATCAATTGATAATTTGATTCATCAATAATTATAGTGAATGTACTAGTGTACTATAATTATTTTTCAAGTAATTCTTATTTGGCATTTTAGCTCCAAACAACTACTACCAAATTACTACTACAAATATTTCTACTACTAGCATTGTCAGATATAGAAAGGTGTTTTTATACCCCCCTTAAAACGAACCTAATTCTAAAAAATGTTATTACTAATGAGAAAAACTAGAAATTTATGTATTGTATTATTATTGTTGTTATTTAGTATTAAAAGTTCAGCACAAAAAGATATGTTGAACAAATTGTATAAAAAAACTTTAAAATTAAGTGAAGTAGAAAATTATATGGAGCTTAATAACATTCCTCCTGCCCAATGTGTCGATTCTAAACAAGTATTAAATAATGATTTGGATGAAAGTGATAATATTAGGTATAGTAACCGACGACCTTCATATGAAATAAAGGTTTTTAATGTGTTTTTTCATGTTGTTAATGAAAATAATGGAAACCGTGCTGTGCCAATAAGTGAAAATGATTTAATTGAGGCTGTAGCAATTTTGAATAAAACATTTAATCAGTTTAAAATTTTCTTTAAATATAAAGGGCATGATCAAATTAATAGCACATGGAGGTCTGTATTATATATTGGAGGAAACAGAACTTTTAGTCAGTTAGTAGAATACTCAAAAAGTATAGGTAAATATCAAAATAACAGTTTTAATGTATATATCGTTTCTACGATACGTTATAGTCAATACGATTCTAGAAAAATAGCTGGTTTATCAAATAAACCAGGAATAAACAGTGTAATAGATGATGAGTATTTATTAACATCTACTTTACCTCATGAAATTGGTCATAATTTCTCATTAGAACATACATATAGAAACTGGAATAATTCGAATTGTAATTTGGTAGCTCAAAATGATTATATAGACGATACATTACCTTCAATGGCTTATGAGAATTCAGAAATTGATTCAGATTGTTCAACATATATAGGTGATAAAGATAAAAATAAATGCGGAATTGATTTTACTCAAGTTCCAGCAACTAATTTTATGAGTTCAAATGTTTTACCCTGTAGGTCTTTAGAAAATGCAAGTTTTACTTCTGGTCAAGGCAAGCGAATGATGTTAACAATTCAGAATAAATGGAATACAATATATAAAAAAGTTGAAAATTCAATTGAAAGTTTATATGAGCCTTATCAGGGAAGTTATGTTCAAGGAATATATCAAGATCCAAATAATGTTACTGGAAAAGAGATGAAATTTCAAAAAGGTTTTGACTATCAATTTGTAGACTGTAAGAAAACTACTTTTGTTAAAAAAAGTTATTCTAAAAATGACGTTCCAAAGGAGCATCCATACTTTACAGCAATAAAGATTCTTCAGGTTTCAAGTTCTGAAGCTCGTAAATGCAATATCCCCAGACCATCAGTATATCAAGGAGGAACTATAATTAGTTTTGGAAATATAATAGATAATAATTATGAGGTTAAAAAATTGGATAGTGAAGAAATTCAAAACCCTAAATTAGTAGAAACATTGCCTTTTGGATATAGTATTATAAATAAAGAATTGAAAAACGGAGATAAATATCAAAAAACTATATATAAAGCAAGAAACTAATTTTTCTTAATTGTTACCGTTAAGTATAGATTTAACGGATCTTTTATATCTGTATAGTGTAACAATTGTTACATTTAAAGATGCCTATATGTAAGCTTTAATTTCTGAAATACCGTTATATTTGTTATCAAATTAAATAACAATATGACTTTAATTAAATCTATTTCAGGTATTAGAGGTACTATAGGGGGAGCTATAGGTGATAATTTAACGCCTATTGATGCAGTAAAATTTGCTGCAGCTTACGGTACATTTATAAAGAAACAGAATCAAGAAAAAGAAAAAATAAAAATAGTAATAGGAAGAGATGCCCGTATTTCTGGTAAGATGATTACTAGTTTAGTTGCAAATACTTTAGTAGGCTTAGGAATAGATGTATTGGATTTAGGTTTATCTACCACGCCAACTGTTGAAATAGCAGTTCCTATTGAAAAAGCAGATGGAGGTATAATTTTAACAGCATCACATAATCCTAAACAATGGAATGCTTTAAAATTATTAAATGAAAAAGGTGAATTTATAGATGGAGCAGATGGAGCAGAAGTTTTAGCTTTAGCTGAAAGCAATAATTTGCAATTTGCTGAAGTAGATGATTTAGGTAACTATAAGAAGAAAAAGAACTATATAAAAAAACATATTAAGGAAGTTTTAAAACTTGACTTAGTTGATAAAAAAGCAATTAAAAAAGCTAAATTTAAAGCTGTAGTTGATGGAGTAAATTCAACAGGAGGTATAGCTATTCCAATGCTTTTAAAAGAACTAGGAGTTAAATGTATAGAACTATATTGTGAGCCTAATGGACATTTTCCTCACAACCCTGAGCCTTTAAAAGAAAACTTAACAGATATATCTAAATTAGTTGTAAAAAAGAAAGCAGATTTAGGAATTGTAGTTGATCCTGATGTTGATCGATTAGCATTAATATCTGAAGATGGTTCAATGTTTGGTGAAGAATATACTTTAGTGGCTTGTGCTGACTATGTATTAGGAAAAAACAAAGGGGGTAATACAGTTTCAAACCTGTCTTCTTCTAGAGCTTTAAGAGATGTCACTGAGAAACACGGAGGAACTTACACCGCTAGTGCAGTAGGTGAGGTAAATGTAGTAAAGAAAATGAAAGAAACTAATACTGTTATTGGTGGAGAAGGGAATGGTGGTATTATTTATCCAGATTCACATTATGGACGTGATTCTTTAGTTGGTGTAGCTTTATTTTTATCTCATTTAGCTAATAAAAAAGTATCGTGTAAAGAGCTAAGAGATAGCTATCCTAGTTATTTTATGAGTAAAAATAAAATACAATTAACTCCAAAAATTAATGTAGATGATATTTTAACAAAAATGGCTTCTAAATATAAAGATGAAGAGGTTAACACAATAGATGGAGTTAAAATAGATTTTGCAGAGGAATGGGTACACTTAAGAAAATCTAATACAGAACCTATTATTCGTATTTATACAGAAGCTATATCTCAAGCGAAAGCTGATGCATTAGCTGAAAGATTTATTAAAGAAATAGAAGAAATAATAGCGTAAGTTTTGAATACTAAATATTTAGCAATAGCATTGTTCCTTTTTTCCTTATCTATGAACGCACAAGATAATAAGGTTAAAAAGGTAACTAATAAAGGAAAGTTTTTTGTTTATTGGGGGTGGAATTGGGCAAGTTATTCTGATTCGGATATACATTTTAAAGGAAATAATTATGATTTTACCTTAAAAAATGTAAAAGCTACAGATAGACCTACAAAATTTTCTTTTAGAGATTATTTTAATCCGGGAAGGGTAACAATACCTCAAACTAATTTTAGAATAGGATATTTTTTTAAAGAAAACTATACTATTTCAATTGGAGTAGATCATATGAAATATGTAATGGTACCAAATCAAGATGTGAAAATTGATGGTACTATTAATGTTGGTAATCCAAAGTATGATGGAGTTTATAATAACTCTGATATAAATTTAGCCAGTGATTTCTTACGATTTGAGCATACAGATGGTTTAAATTACGTAAATATTCAGTTATATAGATTCGATGATATAAGTAAGTGGTTTGGGTTAGAACTTGAAAATCTTCAAATTAATTTAACAGAAGGTGTTGGTGTTGGTGTTCTTGTTCCTAGAACAAATACAACATTATTAAATAATGAAAGGCATGATGATTTTCATTTTTCTGGATATGGAGCGTCAGTAGGAGGTGGGTTAAATATTACATTTTTAAAACACTTTTTTATACAAGCTGATATCAAAGGAGGATATATTTATATGCCAAATATAAGAACAACTGTAAATGCTTCTGATACTGCATCACAAGGGTTTTACTTTTTTCAAAACAATATTTTAATAGGAGGTAAATTTAGAATTTAGTTATGAGTTTAGAACTGTACTTTGAAGAATTTAAAAATAATATAGTTGGTATAAACCAAACATTTAAAACACCTTATGGTGAAAAAAAACTTATTTATACAGATTGGACAGCTAGTGGTAGGTTGTATAGACCAATTGAAGAGAAATTATTAAATGAGTTTGGTCCTTTTGTAGCTAATACACATACAGAAACATCTACTTCTGGTGCTGCTATGACTTTAGCATACACTAAAGCTAGAAATATAATTAAAGATCATGTAAATGCTAATAAAGATGATGTTTTAATAACTGAAGGTTCTGGAATGACTGGGGTAGTTAATAAATTTCAGCGTATTCTTGGTTTAAAAGTTTCTGAAAATTTAAAAGAGTATACTCAAATACCTGATGAGAAACGTCCAATAGTTTTTGTGAGTCATATGGAACATCATTCTAATCAAACATCTTGGTATGAAACAATAGCGGATGTAGAAGTTGTACCTTGTGATGATGCTGGATTAGTATGTTTAGAAAAGTTTGAAGAAGTAGTAAAAAAATATAACGATAGACCTATAAAAATAGCATCAGTTATTGCTGGATCTAACGTAACAGGGATTAAAACTGATTATCATAAAATTGCAGCATTAATTCATAAATATAATGGATTGTGTTTTGTAGATTTTGCATGTTCTGCACCATATGTAGATATTAATATGCATCCAGATAATGAAAATGAACATTTAGATGCAATTTTCTTTTCCCCACATAAGTTTTTAGGAGGTCCAGGAAGTTCAGGTGTATTGTTGTTTAATAAAAAACTTTATAAAAATACGATTCCTGATAACCCAGGAGGAGGTACGGTAACATATACTAATCCTTGGGGAGAACACGATTATATTGATGATGTTGAAACGAGAGAAGATGGTGGTACACCTGCTTTTTTACAAACAATTCGTATTGCTTTATCAATACAATTAAAGAATAAAATGGGAACGGAGAGCATGAAAAAAAGAGAGGATGAAATAAATCCTGTTATTTTTGATTGCTTAGAAAGTATAGATGGAGTAAGAATTTTAGCGCCACAACATAAAGATAGATTAAGTATTTTCTCTTTTTATTTTGAAAAATATCATTTTAATTTAGTCGTTAAATTATTAAATGATCATTTTGGAATTCAAACAAGAGGTGGGTGTTCATGTGCTGGTACTTATGGACATTTTTTATTAAATGTAGACCAAAATACTTCTCATAAAATTAAAGATAAAATTTTAGAAGGCTGTAGTACAGATAAACCAGGTTGGGTTCGATTATCAATACATCCAACAATTACTAATGAAGAAGTAAATTATATTTGTGATTCATTAAAGTTATTAGCTAAAAATATTGAGGAATGGTCAAAAGATTATCATTATAGTTTAGCTAAAAATGATTATGTACATAATTCAGTTGAATCAATAGAAAAACAATTAGTTTCTGAATGGTTTGCTATTTAATTTAAGAAATGGAAATATTAGACATTGATTCTTTAGAAAAAGAATATCTCATTATAAAAGAAGATAGACTTAAAGGTAGGTGGATCACTTTTAAAGATATTGAAAGTTTATATTCAAAATTACCTAATTATATTGAATCAAAAATTATAGGTACTTCAGAAAAAGGCACTCCTATTTATAAACTTAAATTAGGAAGAGGAAAGAAAAAAGTTTTCATGTGGAGTCAAATGCACGGAAATGAAAGTACTGGAACAAAAGCGGTTTTTGATTTTTTAAACTTTATAAATGAAAATTCTTCAAAAAGCATAATTAAAACTATTTTAAGTAATATTGAAATTCATATTATTCCAATGCTAAATCCTGATGGAGCTCATGCTTATACAAGAGTTAATGCAAATAATATTGATTTAAATAGAGATGCTGTTGATTTAATAGCTAAAGAAAGCAAGCTTTTAAGGTCTGTTTTAGAAGAAATTAATCCAGAATTCTGTTTTAATTTGCATGATCAAAGAACAATTTTTGGCGTTGAGGGTACTTCAAATCCAGCAACAATTTCGTTTTTAGCCCCTTCAGAAGAAGAATCTAGGCAAATTACTAAGGGTAGAGCAGAAACGATGAATGTGATTATAGCAATGAATAAGTTATTGCAGCAAATCATACCGAATCATGTTGGAAGATATACAGACGAGTTTTATCCAACAGCAACTGGAGATAACTTTCAAAAATTAGGACATAATACTATTTTGATTGAAGCTGGGCATTATCCTAATGATTATGACAGAGAAGAAGTAAGAAAGTTCAATTTTTATGCTTTAATTCAAGGTTTTTTTCATATTTCAACAAATACTGAGTTCAGTAATTATGAAGAATATTTTTCTATTCCTAACAATATCAAGAACTTCTATGATGTTATTTATAGATCAAAAAATAATGAAAAAGATATAGCATATCAGTACGCTGAGAAGATAGAAAGTAATAAATTTGTGCTTACTTTAATTAAGGAGAAAGAAGGAGATTTAAAATCATATTTGTCCCATCAAGAATTTAACATAAATGATTGATCTTTGTTTTTCTTCTAATGAAAGTATATAAAAATTGAAAAAAAATCATATTTTAGCAGTATTACTTGAAATAAAACAAAAATGAAGAAATTTGTATTAGATGAAATAGATCATCAAATCTTAGACATTTTAATAGAAAATGCTAGAACACCTTTTACTGATATAGCTAAGAAGTTATTAGTGTCTGCAGGAACTATTCATGTACGAGTAAAGAAAATGGAAGATGAAGGTATAATAGAAGGATCTACATTGACATTGAATTATGAAAAAATGGGATATTCTTTTATAGCTCATGTAGGTGTTTTTTTAGAAAAAACATCAATGACACAGCATGTTTTAGAAAGCTTAAGATTAATACCTAATGTAACTGTAGCTTACGTTACAGCAGGAAAATATAATATTTTTTGTAAAGTTAGAGCAAAGAGCACAAACGATGCGAAAGATATTATTTATAGAATTGATGACATTCATGGTGTAAATAGAACTGAAACTATGATATCATTAGAAGAAAGTATTAATGATAAAAAGCGTTTAATGCATGCTATTTTTAAAGAAATATAGTTCTTTCTAAAAAAAAAGTAATAAAAAAACTGCCTTTATTTAAAGGCAGTTTTTTTATTGACTAATGTAAAGTAATTTCTAGATATAGAAAATATAGAGTATCATAATAGTTCGGGTTAATTCAATATATTTGAAAAATAAATATTATTTAATATAATGAAATTAACAAATAGAAGTTTACATCGTGACTTTGCTTATTTTTATGTAGGTTTAATTATTGCTTTTTCTTTTTCAGGAATTATTTTAAATCACAGAGAAGATTGGTATCCTATGAATTATACTTTCGAAAGTAAAGACGTTCAACTTAATTTGCCTGAAAACTTAGATTTGTTAACGAAAGAATATATTCAAGAAGAAGTAAGGAATATAGATGAAAAATATGATGGCCATAGAGTAAGAAAGAATACACTTAGAGTATATTTTAAAGGAAATATAATATTAGATGTTGATACAGCTACAGGAAAAGGAATAATAGAGTACAAGAGAAAAGTACCATTATTAGGACATACCATGTATTTACACAAGTCTACTAATAGTTTTTGGATTTGGTATTCAGATATTTTTGGAGTAGCTATGTTATTAATAGCAATTACTGGAGTTTTAATTCCTGCTGGTAAAAATGGTTTTTCTAAAAGAGGCTGGAAATTAGCCGTTTTAGGGATGTTGTTTCCTATAGTATTCTTAGTACTATTTTCTTAAATTTCCCAATTGAATTTATCGAAGATAACTTTCCAATTCTCAGTGAAATTAGATGTTAATTTGATTTCTTTGTTTAAGAAAGGATGAATAAATTCAAGATTATGTGCATGTAAAAATAAGTTGTCACAATCAAAATTTTCAATAAACATCATATTATGGTTTTTATCTCCATATTTTGGATCACCTATTAAGGGGTGACTTATTTTGTTTGTATGTATTCGTAATTGATGTAATCTTCCAGTTTTTGGAGTTAATTTCACTAAACTATACCTTGATGTATCATATGGTTTTACAGGTATATCTAAAATCTTCTGTTTTATAGTTTCAAGTTTAGTTTCTGCCTCTTTGTATACATTTGAATCTCTTCCTTTTACTGGACTATAAATAATGGTACTTTGTGGAGAATGACCTCTTACAATCCCATAATAAGTTTTTTGAATTAAACTTTCTGTAAAAAGGTTTTGAAATTTTGAAACAAACTTGGTTTCTTTAGCAAGTAAAATAATTCCTGAAGTTTTTCTATCTAGTCTATGAATAGGATAATATTTACCCTTAATTTGTTCATCAAGTAATTGTAATAATGATTTTTCGTCAGAAACATTTCTAGAATGATGTGCATGATGTACAACAACATTGTTAGGTTTTGTTACACAAACTATATACTCGTCTTGATAAATAACTTCTAGTTTCAAAATTAAAAATACTTTTAAATGAATGATTTGATTTATAATTGTACCTCTTTCTTAACGTATACTAGCATCGCTAATGAAAGTAATCCACAAGCCAAAAAGCCTATAAAAAGAGGAATAGATGTCGTTGTTATATAACTACCTATAAACATAGCAATAGGAACTGCCATTATTGTAGATATAAAACCATTAAATGCTGCGCCAATACCAGCAATATGACCTATAGGTTGCATTGCTAAAGCTCTTAAGTTTCCAAATAAAAAACCTATCGAAAAAAATTGAAGCGCAAAAAACAATAAAATAATTTCAATACTAGGGTTTTTAGAACCATAAAATAAAGCGATATAAATAATAGGAACTAGAATAAAAACATAAGTAAAAAAATAGACTAGTTTAAACATACCAAACTTCATGACTAAAGTTCCATTTAAAAATGTTGCAAAACCTACAGAAATAGCTAGCCCAGCAAAAATAAAAGGAAATTCTTCATGTAAGCTATATTGTTCTTGAAAAATATATTGTGAAGCACTTAAGTATACCATAAAAGAGCCTGTAATTAGCCCAGAAATTAAAGTAAAAACAAATGCTTGCTTCTGTTTTTTAAATTCTTTATATCCGTTAATAAAAAGCTTATATGAAAAAGTAGTTTTATGCTCTTTTTTTAAAGTTTCTGGCTGTCTTTTCCACAGCCATATCATAATTAATACTCCAAATATTAATTGACTATAAAATATAGATTTCCACCCATAATTATCAAGCATAATTTTACCTAATGAAGGAGCTACTACTGGTACTAAAATGAAAATTACAACTATAAAAGACATTATTTTAGCCATATAGTTACCACTAAAACTATCACGTACCATTGCTATACTAATGGTTCTTGGTGCTGAAAGACCAATTCCTTGTAAAATTCTACCAATTATCATCATTTCAATACTTGAAGCTGTAACACAAATAAAACTAGCTAAAACAAAAATAATAAAGCCAAAATATATTATTGGTTTTCTACCAAAACTATCAGAAATAGGACCTGCAATTAATTGACCAAAACCAAGACCTAAAAATATCATAGTAACAAGAAGTTGATTATCACTTGTGTCTTTTAGATTGATAGAGTATCCTATTTGATCCAAAGCAGGTAGTAAAGCATCAATAGATAAGGCAACTAATGACATTAAAGAAGCCATTAAAGTAATGAATTCTAATTTAGAATTATTTGAAGTTTTATGCATTTTACAAAATTACAACAACTAGTAAGTTAAATAGTGAAAAAAGGAAATTAAAAAGAAAATAAAAAATGGTGCCATTAGCTTTAAGAAGGGTTAAGGTTCACTAATAGCACCCAGTATATAATTAATTTGTTATAAAACAATTAAAAAATAAAATACCCTACCTTTTTTTTAAAAAAATGTTAAGTTTGTTGCAATGAAAACAAAAAAAACAATTTGTCAACCAAAAGTATTTGAAGATGTTTATGATAAACAATCAAAATCTTTACATAATTTTATGTATTACAAATGTGGTGATAAAGATTTAGCAGAAGATTTTGTTCAAGAATCTTTCATTAAGTTATGGGAGAATTGTTCAAAAGTACTTATAGAAAAAGCTAAATCATTTTTATTTACTGTTGCTAACAATATGTTTTTAAATCATGTTGCACATAAAAAAATTGTATTGAAGCATTCTTCTGAAAACAAGAAAGGTTACACAAATGAGACCCCCGAATTTATAATTGAAGAGAAAGAGTTTTTAAGTAAGCTTAAAAATGCTATAGCAGATTTACCTGAAAAACAGCGTGAAGTTTTTTTATTAAATAGAATTAATAAAAAAAAATATAGAGAAATTGCTGAAATGCTAGATATATCTGTTAAAGCAGTAGAAAAAAGAATGTCTTTGGCATTAAAAGCATTAAGAGATAAAATAGGGAGGAATTTAAAGTAGGGTAGCTTATACTTTACTTGTTATACAATAAGAAAGGCAGAAAATGAATAAAAAGATAGATGATGATTTTTTAGCTAAGTGGTTAAATAATCAGCTTACAAAAAATGAATTAGAAGATTTTAAAAAGACTTCTGATTATGCTTTGTATGAAAAAATAATGAATGTATCGTCAGAGTTTGAAGAACCTATATTTGAAAAAGAAAAGGTATTTGAAGGTATAAAAGAAAGTACAAGTGCTTTGTTAAGTACAGAAAAAAGAAAGTCTAAGGTTTATAAACTAAATTGGTTATCAGCAGCAGCGTCAGTTTTAATTATATTTAGTGCTTTATATTTTTTTAATAGTTCTACGAGCCATGAAACTGGTTATGGTGAACAGTTAGCAATAATATTACCAGATAGTTCTGAAGTGCTTTTAAATTCAAAATCATCAATTAGTTTCAAAAAAAGAGATTGGGAGAGCTCTAGAGAACTATTTTTGAAAGGTGAAGCACATTTTAAAGTGAAAAAAGGAGAAACCTTTAAAGTAGTTACCGATTTAGGTGAGGTTAAAGTACTAGGTACTCAATTCAATGTTCAATCAAACAAGGAATATATTGAAGTCCATTGTTTTGAAGGTAAAGTAAGAGTAAACTCTGGAAAGGCTAATAATATTTTAACAAAAGGTAAAGCAGTAAGGAATTTTAATAATGGTCTAGAAGAAAAATGGAATATAGATCAAGAAGAACCTACATGGAAAAATGGAGAAACTTCATTTAAAAGTATAGCCTTGAAATTTATAGTTTTATCTATTGAAAATCAATATCATATTAAAATAAAAACTTCTGATATAGACCTAACTCAAAAGTTTACTGGAAGTTATACCCATGACAATTTAAAAGTTGCTTTAAAAACTGTTTTTGAACCTATGAAAATAGGAGTTATCTTTACAGATACAAAAATGGTTACATTAGTTAAAAAGTAAATGAATTTTAAATTTCATGTTTTATTAATATTACCTTTTTTTTGGGCAATAAATTCTTTACATGCTCAAAAAAATAAACAAAAGGACTCTATACAATTAAGAGACCTTTTTGTTGTTTTAGAAAAAAAACATGAAATAAAATTCTCCTACAATGATAAACTCATTAAAAATAAGTTTGTAGAAAACTCATTTATTAAACTACCTCTAAACAAAGTTCTTGATAAAATAGCCATTAATTTTAAATTAAGGTTTGAAAAAATAACAGAAAGATACATTACTGTTTCAAAATCAGGAAAATTATATCAGATTAGTGGAAATATTTTTGATAAAAAAGATAAAAAGCCAATTCAAGGAGCTAGTGTTGTTTCGTTACGTAGAAACAAAGGTGTGATATCTAATGAAAATGGCTTTTTTAAACTATCTAACCTTATTGAAGGTGATAAAATTGAAGTGTCCTTTATAGGTTATGATACTAAAACATTAATAGTCAATGAAGAATTGACTTCTGAACAATTATCATTAATATTGAGTGAATCTACTACTTTATTAGAAGAAGTTTTAGTTTCCGACTACATGGTTGGAGGTATTGATAAAAAAACTGATGGATCTTTAGTAATTTCTCCTAAAAAATTAGGTACAGTTTCTGGATTAACTGAACCCGATATATTACAAAGTGTACAATTATTACCAGGAATTAACAGCCCTGATGAAACTGCTTCAGGT
This sequence comes from Tenacibaculum sp. MAR_2010_89, assembly GCF_900105985.1. Lineage (NCBI taxonomy): Bacteria > Pseudomonadati > Bacteroidota > Flavobacteriia > Flavobacteriales > Flavobacteriaceae > Tenacibaculum > Tenacibaculum sp. MAR_2010_89. The sequence continues at coordinate 2,313,045 of NZ_FNUB01000005.1, forward strand.
TTGTTTATAAGAGGAGGTACTCCTGAACAGAATTTAATACTTTTTGATGGTATTAAAATGTATAACTCATCACATTTCTTTGGAATGATATCTGCATTTAATCCTTATATTGTTGATAAGGTTAAAGTTTTTAAAAGTGGAGCTAGTGCTGAATATGGTAATCATACTTCTGGTGTAATTGATATAGAAACAAATAAAGAAATACCTAAAAGTTTTAATGGAGGGTTTGGTGTAAATATGACACATTTTGATGCGTTTATGAATATACCTATTTCAAAAAAAATTGGAATTTCTTTATCAGGAAGAAGATCTTTTACTGACGTTTTCAAAACAAATACGTTTAATAGATTATCAAAAAAAGTTTTTCAAAACTCAATTATATCAAGAAACGAAAGTGTTGGGACAGAATTATATGATAGTAAAAATGATTTTTATTTTTTTGATGTTAATTCCAAACTTACTTATAAACCTTCTTCTAAAGATATTATTACATTTAATTATTTATTAGTTAGGAATAAATTAAACTATGTTTTTAATACTAAAAACTCTAATAGGTATATAACAGAAGATGATTTACAAATAAAGAATACTGGAATTAGAACTATGTGGGAACGTAAACTAGGAAATAATTCTATTTTAAGAACAAATTTTTATTCATCAACTTATGATTTGAATTATGAATACAATGGGTCATTTGACTATGGTAGTCCATACACGCAAAAGGCGCTGAAAAGTAATATCATTAAAGATTTAGGATTTAAAAGTGTTTTTGAGAAAAAATTAAATGAAAAATCGTCTTTTCTAACAGGTTATGAATTTTCAAATAATAGTGTAAGTTACAGTATTGAAAGAGGAGTTAAATCTACAATTTCAAGTACAAAATATAAAATAGCTGACTCTGGAAATAATAATTCCCATGCTTGGTTTTTTAATTATGGATTTAATAATTATAAAAAAACAATTGTAAACGTAGGAGTTAGAACAAACTATTTTACACTTTCTGATAAAGTTTATTTTGCACCTAGAATCTATTTTCAACAACAATTATTACCTAATTTATCATTTAAAACTTCTTTTGAGTTCAAACAGCAAAATATAGGAAGGTTGTTAGAAGTTCATACTTCAGATTTTGGTTTAGAAAATGAAGTTTGGTTACTGATTGATAATGAAGAGTTACCAATTTTAAGAAATAAACAATATACTTTCGGTGCTATATATAAAGCTAATGGATTAACATTTGACATAGATTATTACAGAAAGTATAGTAAAGGAGTAACTTCAGCTACAAAGGCTACTGAAGGAAATATTAGAGGTTTTTATCAAGGTACGAGTAAGGTTGATGGAGTTGATGTATTGTTAAAAAAATCTATTAATAATTATAATACTTGGGTGAACTTTAGTTACAGTAAATCTAGGTATATTTTTGATGAAGTTAATAATGGGAAATTTTTCTCTACAAATTTTGATACAACCAATAGTTTTTTGTGGGCACATAATTTGAATTTAGGTAACTTTAGTTTTTCATTAGCCTGGATTTGGAAAACAGGAACACCTTATTCACCAGTTGAAAGAATTGAAAATAATGGAAATCTTGTCTTAGGAGATCTTAATTCAAAAAGACTGCCAGCTTACCATAAAATGGATTTATCATCCAGTTATTCTTTTAATTTTGATAAAAATAAAAAGTGGAAAGGAAAAATAGGGATTTCATTATTAAATTTATACGACAGAACAAACTACTTGAGGAGAAGTTATAGTAGTGTTTGGGATGGTACAAAATATAGTATTCAACAAAGTGAGCAGCTATCTTTAGGTATGACTCCAAACCTAGTTTTGAGAATTTTTATCAAATAAATTTTTATTTTAAAAAAACAAAGCTATCTTTGTTTAAAGAAAATAAAAATATATTGAACAATATAAAAACCATATTCACAATTAAAGATCTAGAAAATATTTCTGGAATCAAGGCACATACTATTAGGATATGGGAAAAAAGATATAATTTATTTCAGCCTAAAAGAACGGACACCAACATTCGTTATTATTCTTCAGAAAGCCTTTTAAAGTTATTAAATGTAGCCTTATTAAATAAGCATAAGTATAAGATATCAAAAATTGCAGAAATGTCTGATGAGCAAGTAAAAGTGACTGCTCGTGAATTATCTTTTAATTATGCTGTAGGAGATGAAGCTATAAATTCTTTTAAAATATCAATGTTTCAATTTGATAAAGTATTGTTTAATAATACATATAACAAGCTTTTACATAAAAAAACATTTAGGCAAATCTTTAAAGATGTATTTGTTCCTTTTCTTGAAAATATTGGTTTATTATGGCAAACAGATACTTTACTTCCAGCTCATGAGCATTTTATATCTAATTTAATAATTCAAAAAATACAACTTAATACTGAAAATTTAGAGTACATAACCACTAAAGAAGATCTTACGTATGTTTTATTCCTTCCTGATGGTGAAATACATGAGATAGGGCTTTTGTACTTAAATTATGAATTGGTATTAAGGGGCTACAGAACTATCTATTTAGGACAAAGTTTACCATTGAATAATTTAAGTTACTTTTTTGATAGTGATACCAAAATGTGTTTTGTTTCTTCAATGACTGTAAAGCCTTACGAAGATAAAATAAAAGGTTATTTTAAAGAAATAGATGAAATACTGAGTACAACTAACCATAAATTCATAGGTATTGGTAATAAAGCCATGTTAGTTGAAAATGAACTATTCAATTCGAATATAAAGGTTTATCCTTCGGTTATAAAAGTATTAGAGAAAATATAGTTATTAAGTCTCTAATTTGTTAAGTTGTTATTGTTTTAACAAAAAAATGACACTTTAAATTCTATATATAAATTAATTTTGTTTAACTTTGTGTTGATATGATTAAACAAGAAAATAAAATATCAATAATAGGATCAGGTTTTTCATCATTGTCTGCAGCATGCTATTTAGCTAAGTATGGTTATGAAGTTGTAGTTTATGAGAAAAATAAAACTATTGGTGGTAGAGCAAGACAGTATTTAAATGATGGGTTTACATTTGATATCGGACCAACATGGTACTGGATGCCAGATGTATTTGAAAAGTTTTTTGCTGATTTTGGTAAGAAACCCTCTGATTATTACAAGTTAGAAAAATTATCGCCAGCTTACCAAGTTTATTTTGGTAAAAACGATAGTATTGTTATTCCCGACAATTTTCAAGAAATATGTGATGTTTTCGAAAAAGAAGAAAAAGGCAGTTCTAAACACTTAATTAAGTTTATGAAATCTGCCGAAGATAATTATGATATAGCTGTGAAAGATATGGTATATAAGCCAGGGGTTTCACCGTTAGAGTTGATTTCATTTAAAACAGCAGTCAGATTAAGTCAGTTTTTTTCTACGATACGAAAGCAAGTTAGAAAGAAAATAAAAAGTGAAAAATTAATTCAGATACTAGAGTTTCCTGTATTGTTTTTAGGTGCAAAACCTAGTAATACACCTGCATTTTATAATTTCATGAATTATGCTGATTTTTCTTTAGGTACATGGCATCCGGTCGGAGGAATGTATAAGGTAATTGAAGGAATGTCTAAATTGGCAAAAGATTTAGGAGTTCAGTTTAAAACTAATGCTACAATAAATTCTATTGAAGTAGATGAAAGTAATAAAGTTTCAGGAATGCAGGTAAATGGGGAAAGAGTTGAAACAAATTTAATTTTAAGTGGTGCTGACTATCACCATACTGAAACACTATTACCAACTAAGTTTAGGCAATATTCAGAAAAGTATTGGTCAAATAAAACATTTGCACCATCATCTTTATTGTTTTATATTGGGTTTGATAAAAAATTAAAAAATGTATGTCATCACACGTTGTTTTTTGATACAGACTTTGATGAACATGCAAAAACAATTTATGACAATCCTAGTTGGCCAGAAAAACCTCTATTTTATGCAAGTTTTCCATCAATAACTGATGATTCATTTGCTCCTGAAAATAAAGAAGCAGGAACAATTTTAATTCCTTTGGCGCCAGGTATAGAAGATACTCCTAAAATAAGGGAAAAGTATTTTAATATTGTTATAGAAAGGCTAGAAAAATTAACAGGTCAAAAAGTAAGAGATTCTATTTTATTTAAAGAAAGTTATTGTGTAAATGATTTTATAAAAGATTACAATTCTTACAAAGGAAACGCTTATGGATTAGCTAATATTCTAACACAAACTGCTTTTTTAAGACCTAAAATCAAAAGTAATAAGGTAAACAACCTATATTTTACAGGACAATTAACGGTTCCAGGACCGGGTGTACCACCGTCTTTAATTTCGGGTAAAGTAGCTTCAGAACTAATTTTAAAAACACGTAAATAATGAAACAATTATTTGATCAAGTATCCTACAATTGCAGTAAATTAGTAACTAAAAAATACAGTACTTCTTTTTCTTTAGCAACAAGAATGTTAGCCCCCGAAATTAGAGCTGCAGTATATAATATTTATGGATTTGTAAGATTTGCAGATGAAATAGTTGATACATTTCATGAATATGATAAAGAAGCATTGATGTATCAGTTTGAAAAAAATTATTATTTAGGCAAGCATCAGGGAATTAGTTTAAATCCTATTTTGAATTCTTTTATACAAACTGTAAATAAATATCATATAGAAGATGAATTAATTCAAGCATTTTTAAAAAGCATGAAAGCAGATTTATTTAAAACGGAATATACTACTCAAGAAGAATATAATGAATATATATATGGTTCTGCTGACGTAGTTGGTTTAATGTGTTTACGAGTTTTTGTTAAAGGTGATAATGAGAAATATGAAGAATTAAAAAAAGCTGCAATGAGATTAGGTTCAGCTTTTCAAAAAGTTAATTTTTTACGTGATTTAAAAGATGATATTGAATTATTAAATAGATCTTATTTCCCAAATATCGATTTAAAACAGTTAGATAAGGCCTCAAAAGAACAAATTATAAATGAAATTGAAGATGATTTTGAGTTTGCTTATAAAAACGGAGTTTTAAAATTACCAGTTGAAGCTAAATTTGGAGTATATATTGCTTATAGATATTATAGAAGATTATTAAAAAAACTTAAGTCTGTCCCTTCTTCTCAAATAATGGATACAAGAATACGAATTTCAAATAGCTTGAAAATTAGCTTACTTATGAGAGGGTATGCTAGGTATAAATTAAATTTATTATAAATGAAGTGGTTGTTTACCTTTTTATTTTTTAATGTGTTAATTTTTAATAGCATTCCTGATTATGTTCAATCATATCATAAAGCAACAACTAAAAAGCAAGAAGTTGAGTTTATAAATAAATACAAAAACAGTTCTAAAATAAATATTATTGCTTATGTCGTTTCTCTAGAAATGAAGCAAGCTAAATATAAATTTTTCCCTTGGAAAAAATTATCAATTTTTAATAAGGGAAAAAATAAATTAGAAGGATTAATTAGGGATAACCCTGATAATGTAGATTTAAGGTACATACGATTAGTTATTCAAGAGAATGTTCCTTCGTTACTAAATTATAAATCAAACATAACAGAAGATAAATTGTTCTTAAGTAATATTATGAAAATAAAAGATACTTCAGACTATTTAGATTTTTATATAAAAAAGAATACATCTTTATGATCACATTTGCAGTTGTAACAATAGGAACTTTTATAATTATGGAAGGTGTTACTTGGTGTACACATAAATATGTGATGCATGGATTTGGATGGTTTTTACATGAAGATCATCATCAACCAGGATATCCTCATGTTTTTGAAAAAAATGATGCTTTTTTTGTAGTTTTTGCTGTACCAAGTATTTTACTTTTTTATTTTGGGATTAGGCCTGAATTAAACTCCTTGTTTTTTATTGGTTTAGGTATTTTGCTTTATGGCTTAGCTTACTTTTTAATTCATGATGTTCTTATTCATCGTAGATTTAATTGGTTTAAAAACACAAGTAATAGATATTTAAGAGGTTTAAGGAAAGCACATAAAATTCATCATAAACATTTAGGAAAACCAGATGGAGAATGTTTTGGAATGTTGTTTGTTCCTTTTAAATATTTCAAAAAAAGACAGTAGCAATGAACAATTACTTATATCTCATATTAAATTTAGGGAGTTTAAGTATTCCTTTACTGTATAGTTTTTTTGAAAAAGAATTTCACTTTATTCAATATTTTAAAGCAGTTGTATTAAGTATTATTTTGGTAGCGATACCATTTTTAATATGGGATGGTATTTTTACTTACTATAGAGTTTGGGGGTTTAATCCAGATTATCATTTATCAATTGATATTCTAGGAATGCCACTTGAAGAATGTATGTTTTTTTTCTGTATTCCTTATGCCTGCTTATTTACTCATGAAGTTTTAAAATTCTATTTACCAAACTTTAAGTTATCAAAAGGAACAACAATTATAGTTTCAACTTTGCTATTGGTATTAGTGTGTTTTTTATTAATTTTTAATTTTGGTAAATGGTATACAACTGTAAACTTTATATTTTTCATACTATTATTAATTTATAGTATTAAGAATCATTTACATGTTTTAGCTAATTATTTGCCAAGTTTTATAGTAATAATGATTCCATTTTTATTAATTAATGGAATTTTAACAGGAAGTTTTATTGATGAACCAGTAGTATGGTATGATAATACTGAAAATTTAAATTTTAGAATATTTACTATTCCATTTGAGGATGTGTTTTACGCTTTTAATTTACTATTTTCAATACAATTATTGTTTAATTATTTAAAAAAAGGGAGCATGAAAAATAAACCTCTTGTACGCTTTGTTGTTTTTTTAATTGTTAATTATTTAGCGTTATATATAGGTGTAATATTAATGGAAAATGGACCTAGAGCTGAATGGTACCTTTCGCTAAATAAAGCTCCATGGACCCCACCAGGTTGGGTGTTTGGAGTTGCTTGGTCATCAATTATGTTCTTCTTTTCTTTCTACATGACTAAATTGAGCTTTAAGTTTAATTTTTTTAATAAAGAATTGATTGTATTGTATACTGTTCAGTGGATATTGAATGTAAGTTGGAACTTATCTTTCTTTAATAATCATCAAACTATATTAGGACTTGTAGTAATAATGATTTTATGGTTATTAATAGGTTATTTTACTTTTAAATACATAAAAACCTTAGGAGTTTATACACTATTAATAGTACCTTATTTGGTTTGGATGACTATCGCAACTAGTTTAAATGCTTATATAGTTTTAAACAATTAAAATAAATAACAATGGCTCGAAAAAAAAATATAACAGCAGATAAAATAATAGAATTATATATGGATGAAGTATTAATGGGAACAAATACTTCAAGTACAATATATGCTTTTTCAAAGAATAATAATTTTGAAGAAAGTGAATTCTATAGACACTTCAATAGTTTTGAAACTCTTGAGAAAAAAGTTTTTGCAATTTTTTGTAGTAAAACGGTTGAATTATTATTAAAAAATGATGATTACAAAATGTATGATTCTAAAAGTAAATTATTAAGTTTTTACTATACATTTTTTGAATTGTTATCAGCTAATAGGTCCTATGTAACTTTAAAGTTGAAACAAAACAAGAATAAATTAGAATCTTTAAAATTATTATCAAAATTAAGATTAGAGTTTCAAGAATATATTTCAGCAGAAATTCACACAGATAAAATTGATTTTAAAAATAAAACAGCAAATAAAATTCAAGACAAAGGGTTTTTAGAAGCTTCATGGATGCATTTACTATTTACAATCCAATTTTGGCTAGATGATGAGTCAGAAAATTTTGAAAAAACAGATATTTTTATTGAAAAATCAGTGAAAGCAAGTTTTGATTTAAGAGATATAACACCTGTTCAAAGTGTGTTTGATTTTGCTAAATTTTTGTGGAAAGAAAAAATGCCTACAGTATGAAAAGTATAGATAACATTCCAACATCAAAAATTCAACGTGCTTCTAAATTAATTACTACTGGATTAAAAGTAGGAGTTAATTATGCTAAATACTATGGAGAGAAGATAGTAAAATCAGAAGAGGAGGCTAAGGAAAATTTAAATGAAGCTAATGCAACTGATATTTATGATGGATTAAAAACCTTAAAAGGATCAGCTTTAAAAGTAGCACAAATGTTAAGCATGGAAAAAAACATTTTACCAAGTGCTTATGTAGAAAAATTTTCGTTATCGCAATTTTCTGTTCCTCCATTATCGCCTCCTTTAGTTGTGAAAACCTTTAAAAATTATTTTAAAAAATCACCTTTAGAAGTTTTTGATACGTTTACTGCTAAATCAGTGAATGCAGCTAGTATAGGGCAGGTTCATAAAGCAACTAAAGGAAGTAAGAATTTGGCAGTTAAAATTCAATATCCTGGAGTGGCTGAAAGTATTTCTTCTGATTTAGCAATGGTGAAGCCAATAGCTATTAAAATGTTTAACATAAAAGGGGAAGGTTCAGATGAGTATTTTAAAGAGGTTGAAAATAAATTAACTGAAGAGACTAATTATGTATTAGAGCTTAAACAAAGCAAAGAAATTGCTGAACAGTGTAAGAATATACCAAATTTGAAATTTCCAAATTACTATTCTGAATATTCCTCAGAGAAAATTTTAACTATGGATTGGATGGAAGGAGTTCATTTATCTGAATTTACTTCAAAAAATAATTCTGTTGAAGTTTTAAATAAAATAGGACAAGCTTTGTGGGATTTTTATATGTATCAAATGCATGTTTTAAAAAAAGTACATGCAGATCCACATCCAGGTAATTTTTTAGTTTCAGAAAAAAATGAATTGATAGTAATTGATTTTGGGTGTATGAAAGAGGTTCCTGATAGTTTTTATGTACCCTATTTTGAATTAGCTCAAAAAGAGAATATAGAAAACTCTGAGTTTTTTGAAAGTAAGTTATATGAGCTTGAAATTTTAAGAGATGATGATACTGATGAAGAAAAGAAATTTTTTAAATCATTATTTTATGAAATGTTATCTCTTTTTACCCAACCTTTTCATGAAGAGGTATTTGATTTTTCAGATGACGTTTTTTTTAATAGAATAGCTGAGTTAGGTCAGAAATATGCTAAAAGCACTGAATTAAAAAAAATGAATGGTAATAGAGGTTCAAAGCATTTTATATATATAAACAGAACATTTTTTGGATTGTATAATTTAATGCATGATTTAAAAGCGAACCATATTCAAATTAATAACTTTAAAAGTTTATAAATGTATTTAACAAGGGCTTATATTGATAGTTTAGAGCATTTGTATAAAATTAACTTAATTAATGGTGTTTCTGGTTTTAAATCAGCGAATCTAATCGGTACTAAATCAACAAAAAATATAACTAATGTTGCAGTTTTTAGTTCAGTAGTTCATTACGGTTCAGCCCCACCAATACTAGGTTTCGTGGTTAGACCTACTTCTGTTAGGCGAAATACATATGATAATATTAAAGAAACAGGTTATTTTACAATAAATCATATTCATCATGATATTATTGAAGATGCACATCATACTTCTGCTAAATATTCATCAGAAATATCTGAATTCGATAAAACTAATTTAAAAGAAGAGTATTTGAATGATTTTTATGCTCCTTTTGTTGAAGGCTGTCCAATTAAAATTGGATTAAAATATATAGATGAGTATTATATAAAAGCAAATGGTACAATACTAGTTTTAGGAGAAATTATCGATTTGCATATTAATGATTCGCTAATAAAAGAAGATGGTTTTATCGATTTATTAGAAGGTAATATTGCAGCAATTAATGGATTGGATGCTTATACAGTTCCAAAAATAAAAACAAGGCTAAGTTATCAAAGACCTAAAAACTAAGGTTTTTCTGTAATTGCCTAAAAATAATATATATGAAAATACTTATTACAGGCACTACAGGTTACATAGCAAAACGTTTAATTCCTAGTTTACTAGAAAATAATCACAGTTTAGTTTGTTGTGTTCGCGATTTAACTAGAATTCCAGAGGATTTAAAGAATAAAAAGCAAATAGAATTTCTTAAAATAGATTTTTTAAATGTAGAAGCTGTTAGCGTTCCTATGGATATTGATGTAGCATATTATTTAATACACTCTATGTCTACAAGTAGTGAGAAGTTTGAAGAGTTAGAATATACATGTGCTATAAATTTTAAATCTATAATAGAAAAAACTATTTGTAAGCAAGTAATTTATTTAAGCGGTATTGTTAATGATGAATCATTGTCAAAGCATTTACAGTCTCGTTTTAAGGTAGAACAAACTTTAAAATCTAATAACTATGGACTAACAACATTTAGAGCAGGAATTATTGTAGGTAGTGGTAGTGCTTCATTTGAAATAATACGTGATTTAGTAGAGAAGTTACCGGTTATGGTTGCTCCAAAATGGCTAAAAACTAAAACGCAACCAATTGCAATAAGAGATGTTTTAACATATTTAAATAAAGCTTTGTTAGAGGAGAAGTTATATAATGGTTCTTATGATATTTATGGACCTGAAGTACTCACTTATAAACAGATGCTACTACAGTTTGCTGAAGCTAGAAACTTTAAAAGGTTTATTTTAACCTTACCAGTTTTAACTCCTAAATTATCTTCTTATTGGTTGTATTTCGTTACGTCTACCTCATTTAAATTAGCTAGCTCTTTAGTAGACAGTATGAAAGTAGAGGTAATAGGAAAACCTTCTAATATTAATTCTATAATAAAAATTGAACCTATTTCTTATAAGGAAGCAGTTAATAAAGCCTTTGCTAAAGTAGCCCAAAATTCAGTTATATCTAGCTGGAAAGACGCAATGATAAGTGGGGTTTTTAATAAACAATTAGGGCAATATATTAATGTACCACAGTATGGTTGTTTTAAAGATGTAAGAAGTAAAGAAATAGTAAATGAAAAGCAAACTTTAGATAAAATATGGAGTATTGGAGGAGAAAATGGTTGGTATACATTCAACTTCTTATGGAAAATAAGAGGATATGTAGATAAGTTATTTGGAGGAGTTGGATTAAGAAGAGGTAGAAGGCATAAAACAGATTTAGTTGCTGGTGATGCACTAGATTTTTGGAGGGTTCTTTTAGTTGATAAGGAAGAAAAAAGATTACTACTGTTTGCTGAAATGAAACTTCCTGGTGAAGCTTGGTTAGAGTTCAAAATAGTAAAAGGAAAGTTGTATCAAAGAGCTGTTTTTAGGCCTCAAGGTGTATTAGGAAGGTTGTATTGGTATAGTGTTTTGCCTTTTCATGCTTTTGTTTTTCAGGGTATGTTAAATCATTTAGTGAAAAAATAATAGTGAAAGGCGTAAAGAAACAGCATCTTCCTTTTAAAACATGTTTAGTGTGTAAATTACCTTTTTCATGGAGAAAGAAATGGGAAAAAAATTGGGATACTGTTAAATACTGTAGTAAAAAATGCAGAAAAAACTCAAAAAATGTACTTTAGTATGGTTTAGAAATGATCTTAGACTTCATGATAATAAAGTTTTAGATGAAGCTATAAAAAAGAAACTTCCAATAATTGGCATGTTTCTATTTAATAATGAAAGTAACTTAAACAAAGCATTCGGATATAGAAAGGTTGGCAAATTCCGTTTAAAATTCCTAGCAGAAACAGTATTATGTATTCAAAATAAGTTGAAAAAATATAATATACCATTGTTTATTTATAATAACTCTGTTAAAGAAGTTTTTTTTGAATTAAATAAACATTTTGAAATAGTAAATCTATTTTTTCAAAAAAATTGGACTCAGGAAGAATTAAATGAAGAAGAAAAAGTTATAGTTCATTTATCAAAAAAGACAATTGTTAAGCCAATTTTTAATCAATTTTTATTTGATGTAGATGATGTAATGAATTTGTTTTCTGAACTTCCTAGATCATTTAGTAGCTTTAGAAAGAAAATTGAAAAACATTGCGATGTTCCTAAACTATTGAATTATAAAATACCTCTTCAAGATAAAATAGATGTAATGTTAGGGGAGACTTTAGAGTTTTTTCAAGCAACAAATTATGAGCCTAAATATAAAAAACAAACAGCATTCCCCTTTGAAGGTGGAGAGGATGAGGCTATTAAAAGAGTAAATGATTATTTCTTTAAAACTAAAAATTTAACAGTTTATAAAAAAACAAGAAATCAATTATTGGGTATTAATTATAGCTCTAAATTTTCTGCATGGCTGGCTAATGGCTCTCTTTCTCCAAGATTTATTTATTGGAAAATTAAAGAGTTTGAAAATAAAATTATAGCTAACGAATCTACGTATTGGTTGTTTTTTGAGCTTTTATGGAGAGAGTTTTTTAAGTACGTATCTATGAAGCATGGTAATTTAATTTTCAAAAAAGAAGGTATTCAAAATAAAAAAGTTAATACTAAAATAGATAATAAAGTAATAAAGAATTGGGTAGAAGGTAATACATCGGATGATTTTGTTAATTCAAATATGTTAGAATTAAAGCGAACAGGGTGGATGAGTAACAGGGGGAGACAAAATACAGCTTCATTTTTTATTCATGACTTAAAACAAGATTGGCGAATAGGTGTAGCATATTTTGAAAGCCTATTACTAGATTATGATGTACATAGTAATTATGGGAACTGGATGTATATAGCTGGGGTTGGTAATAATTTAAGAAACAGCCCTTTTGATGTAAAAAAACAGGCAATATTTTATGATCCAGAAGGAGAATACAGAAAAAAATGGTTAAAGAGTTAAAATAAGTATTTTGAAAACATTAAGACTAATATTAGGAGATCAGCTGAACATAAAGCATTCTTGGTTTAAAGAAGTAAACGATAATGTGTTGTATTGCATGTTTGAAACAAAGCAAGAAGCTAGTTATGTTAAGCATCACATTCAAAAAATAGTTGGTTTTTTGGGGGCTATGAGAGATTTTTCTGTTAAGTTAAATGAAAAGAGACATAGCTTGATATACTTTAAAATAAATGATGAAAATAACTTTCATGATTTTAAAAATAACATACTACAATTAATAGAAAAGGAAGATATTAAACATTTCGAATACCAATATCCAGATGAGTATAGGTTAAATGAAGAATTAGAAACATTAGCTTCTAGCTTACCTATAAGTACATCTGTACTTTCTTCTGAACATTTTTATACAGAAAGAGAAGAGCTAACTGTTTTTTTTTAAAGATAAAAAACAAACTGTTATGGAGTCTTTTTATCAATATATGCGAAAAAAACATCAAGTTTTAATTGAAAATGACAAACCTGTAGGAGGAAAATGGAATTTTGATAAAAGTAACAGAAAAAAGTGGAAAGAAGAAAGCCTTATTCCTATACCATATGATATAAAACACGATGTAACAAAAATTGTAGCAGAAGTTAAAAGAGCTGGAGTCAAAACATTTGGTACTATTAATGAAAGGTATTTTGATTATCCGTTAAATAGAGATGAGGCCATTGGGCAGCTAAATTATTTTGTTAAAGAGTTGCTACCTTTATTTGGAGATTATCAAGATGCTATGCATGTTAATGAAGTGTATCTTTATCATTCAAAGTTGTCATTTGCTTTAAATATAAAATTAATAACTCCAAAGGAGGTTGTTAAAAAAGTTGAGACATCATATTATAATGATGAAGCTATAAGTATATCACAAGCTGAAGGTTTTATTCGTCAAATTTTAGGATGGAGAGAGTTTATGAGAGGTATGTATTGGAAGTTAATGCCTAATTTTAAAAAGACTAATTTTTTTGAACATAAAAATAAGTTACCTGATTTTTTTTGGACAGGGAATACTAAAATAAATTGTGTTAAAAATTGCTTGAAAAATTCATTAAACAATTCATATGCACATCATATTCAAAGATTAATGGTTTTAGGAAACTTGGCTTTATTATTAGAGGTAGATCCTGAAGAAGTAGATAAATGGTACTTAGGAGTATATATTGATGCTATAGAATGGGTACAATTACCAAACACAAGAGGGATGAGTCAATATGCTGATGGAGGAATCATAGCTACAAAACCTTACATTTCTAGTGCGAATTATATTGATAAAATGAGTAATTATTGTTTAGACTGTAGTTATAATAAAAAAGATAAAACTTCTGTTAACGCATGCCCTTTTAATAGCTTGTATTGGAACTTTTTAGCTTCAAAACAAGAAAAGTTGCAAAAAAATAGAAGAATGTTTATGATGTTTAATCTTTTAAACAAGATGGATTTAAAGCTTCTAGAATCAGTTAAATCAAGGGCTAAGAGTATAATTAATGAACCAGATAACTATTGATTGTTTATTTTGTTTAACTAAATATTGTTTTTGTTAAACAAAAATAGTATCTTTGATTAGGTTAGTATTATAACAATGATCAAAGAAGAAAAAATAGCAGTTGTTTGGTTTAAAAGAGACCTTAGATTACATGATAATGAAGCAGTTTTTAATGCAATTCAGTCAGGTAATAAAGTGTTGCTTTTATATGTATTTGAACCAATTCTTTTAAATGATCCTCATTATTCGGAAAGACACTGGAACTTTATTAAAGAATCTATTTATGATATAAATAAAGAATTAGAAAAGCTAAATACAAAAGTTTTAGTTGTACAATCAGAAATACTTCCAGTTTTTAGTTATTTATCATCACAAAAAAAAATAAAATCTGTTTTCTCTCATCAAGAAACAGGCATCCTAAAAACATATAATAGAGATAAAACTTTTAAGCGATTTTGTAGGAATAATTCAATTGATTGGATAGAGAATATTAATAATGGTGTATTTAGAGGAAGATCTGATAGAACTAAATGGAAAGAGGATTGGGAGTCTTATATGCAATCTAACCAGTTTCTATTTAATCCAAAGTCTCAAAATAATTTTGTTAATCAAGAAGAAATAGAATCTTTAGAAAAGAATTTAGATAAGTTATCATTAGAAACAAATAAAAACACTTCATTTCAATTTGGAGGAAGATCAACAGGGATTAAATATTTAAATTCTTTTTTTAATGAACGTTATGTTAATTATTCTAAACATATATCAAAACCTAATGAAGCAAGAAAAAGTTGTAGTAGACTTTCTCCATACATAGCTTGGGGAAACTTATCAGTTAGAGAAGTTTTTCAATATGCACAAGGGTATAGAATAAAAGCAAAAAATAAAATAGCTATTGATGCATTTACCTCACGACTAAGATGGCAAGCACATTTTATTCAAAAGTTTGAAATGGAATGTATTATGGAAAGTGAAAGTTTAAATAAAGGGTTTCATAAATTAAAAAAAGAAATTTCTGAAAAATACCAAAAAGCTTGGATAAATGGATTAACTGGAGTTCCTTTTATTGATGCATCAATGCGTTGTTTAATAGAAACGGGATATATAAATTTCAGAATGCGAGCAATGCTAGTATCCTTTTTCATTCATAATTTATGGCAACCATGGCAAGATGCTTCTAAATATCTTTCAAAAATATTTTTAGACTTTGAACCTGGAATTCATTTTCCTCAATTACAAATGCAAGCTGGTGAAACAGGAATCAATACTATTAGGATTTATAATCCTATAAAAAATGGTTTAGAACATGATTCAGATGCTAAATTTATTACAAAATGGGTTCCAGAACTTGAACAACTACCTGTAAGGTTTAGGCATGAACCTTATAAATTAACAACCTTAGAGCAAAAGTTATACAATTTTAACCTAGGTGTAAATTATCCAAAACCTATAGTAAATATATCATCTACTAGAAGGAAAGCATCAGATGTTATATGGAATATGAGAAAAGATAAAGATGTAATAGAAGAAAGTATTCGAATATTAAATAAACATATAGTTAAGTAATTATGCTAGTTTTTAATACCACATACACGGATAAAAGTGAAGAAAATGAAATAAACGCATTGGTTGGTTCTCCATTTTCTTTAATAAAAAAAATAAAATTAAAAGGAATTGGTAGCAAGAGGATGATAATTTATTCTGTAAGTGAAAATTTTAAAAAGTTAATAAATAATGTTTCAGACATTAATTATGCAAATATTGAATTAAGACCCAAAGGTATTATAGTACATTTTACACAACAACTCAAACGATTTTCGTGGGTAATACCTTATTACAAACTTGTAATTTTTAATGGAGATTATTTTAGTATTCATTCCAATTCAAGTTATATACAGCTAACTAAAGGAAAACGTAAAAATGAAAACAAAAGTATTATTCAGAAAATACTTTTATTAAAAAGTAAAATAAGTGAAGAATATCAATTTAGATAACGATATAAATAGAATTATAGAGATGGCTTGGGAAGATAGAACCACATTTGATGCTATTAAATTCCAATTCAATTTAAAAGAACAAGATGTAATAGTTTTAATGAGGAAAACCTTAAAGCCTTCAAGCTTTAAATTATGGAGAAAACGAGTACAAGGAAGGAAAACTAAACATGAAGCTAAGCGTACTTATGATTTAGGTCGGTTTAAGTGTTCAAGGCAACGCAGTATTAGTAATAATAAGATATCAAAAAGATAAATGAATAAAATAGCGATAACAAGGAAAGAACACTTTAATGCAGCGCATAGGTTACATAATAAACATTGGAGCAAAGAAAAAAATGAAGAAGTTTTTGGTAAGTGTAATAACCCCAATTATCATGGACATAATTATGATTTAGAAGTTACAGTTATAGGTCATATTAATGTAGATACTGGGTATGTTATTGACACCAAAATATTGTCAAGTATTATTAAGGAGAAAGTATTAGAGCCATTTGATCATAAAAATTTAAACCTAGATGTTCCTTTATTTAAAAATAAAAACCCAACAGTAGAAAATATTGCAGTAGTAATATATGATGAAATAATAAAAGAAATTTCCAATGATTTGGAATTAAAAATTAAACTTTATGAAACACCAAGAAACTTTGTTGAATACCCTTATAAATAAAAATTCATTAAATGATTTTTCAATAGAAGATATAGGAGACGATCATTTATATACAGGAATAGATACACCTTTAAAAAATGATGCATTTTCATTATCTGATAATGAGAAAAAGGAAAAAATAGCTAGTCTTTTTTCTCAAATAATGGATGTTATGGGGTTAGATTTAACTGATGACTCATTAAATGGAACACCTAAGCGAGTAGCTAAAATGTATATAGATGAAATTTTTTCTGGTTTAAACCCTAAAAATAAACCTAAAATAGCCTTGTTTGAGAATAAATATAGGTACAATCAGATGTTAATTGAAAAAGACATTCAATTTTATTCTAATTGTGAACATCATTTTGTACCAATAATAGGTAAAGCTCATGTTGCGTATGTTTCCTCAGGAAAAGTTATTGGGCTATCTAAGTTAAATAGAATAGTGCAATATTATGCAAAACGACCTCAAGTACAAGAACGTTTAACAAATCAAATAGCAACAGATTTGCAGGCTATTTTAAATACTAAAAATGTAGCTGTTATTATTGATGCGAAACATTTATGTGTATCATCTAGAGGTGTAAAAGATGATTCATCCTCAACAATTACCTGTTTTTATGGAGGAGTTTTTAATACAAAAGAAAAAATAGTTGAATTACAAAATTATATAAAATGAGTACACTAAATTTAATGGAAGAAGTTCTAAATTTTGAGAGTAATTATAAAAGTTTTAGAACTAGAAATGAAAAAATATTAGCTTCTAGAAAAGCAAAGGAATTGGTTTTGTCATTAAATAGTATCTATAAAAAAACAAAAGATAAAACCTTAATGGATACAATGAAGCGTATAACAGAAATTAAAAGAAAAATAGAGAAGAGGTTAAGGGGAAGAATGTAAAAAGAGTAATTATAATTTAAAATTATTATTTAAAGATGAAAACAGTTCTTGTAGTTGGAGGAAGTAAAGGTATTGGAAAAGCAATAGTTGATAAATTGAAGAATACTTGTAATATTATAATTATGAGTCGTTCTAAAGTTGATATTAGTGATAATGTGATTCAGTATTCATTAGATGTTTTAGCAGATGACTTACCAGATATTGAAAAAATTGATGGATTAGTATATTGTCCTGGTAGTATAAACTTGAAATCACTTACTCGCCTTAAAATAGAAGACTTTCAAAATGATTTTAATATTAATGTTTTAGGAGCTGTCAAAGTTATAAAAAAATACGAAAAATCATTAGTTAGTAACCAAGCAAGTGTTGTACTATTTAGTACTGTAGCAACGAAACTTGGAATGCCTTTTCATGCAAGTATTGCTGTTAGCAAGGCAGGAGTTGAAGGTTTGGCTAAATCTTTAGCTGCTGAATATGCTACAAAAATTAGATTTAATGTAATTGCTCCAACTGTTACAGATACACCTTTAGCAGCTCGTTTATTGAGAAATGATAAACAAAAAGAGACAATGAAAGAACGTCATCCTTTAAAGGATTATTTAGATCCTAAAGAAGTAGCTGCTTTGGCTAACTATTTATTGTCTGATGAATCTAAATCTATTTCAGGTCAAGTGTTTCCTATAGATGCTGGTATAATAAGTTTAAAGCTTTAAATTATGAAAAAATTAATTTTATTGTGTGCTTTTATGTTATTTAATAATGAAATTACAATTGTTGATTTTAAAAAATCAATTAAAGTAAATGAGTGGTACCAAACTAATGATAGCGTAATGGGAGGGATATCTACTTCTAATATGATTATTAATGATAGTGGTGTAGGTATTTTTAAAGGAAGTGTTTCTATTGAAAATAATGGAGGTTTTGCAATGACTCGATTATCAGTAGATGTAAATTTAAAAAAGTCTTCTAAAAATGTTATCTTAAGAGTAAAAGGAGATGGAAAAAAATATCAGTTTAGAATAAAATCAAGAAAATATCAAAGATATTGGTACGTTCAATCGTTTCAAACTTCAAACGAAATGGAAGAAATTGTGATTCCTTTAAATAGCTTTTATGCGTCTTTTAGAGGATATAAATTGAACATTGATAATTTTTCTGAATCAACAATAAAAGAAATAGCTGTATTAATAGGAAATAAGAAAAATGAAGAATTTAAATTAACCATAGAAAAAATTAGTATAAATTAAAACGCACTATGAGTAAGCTTCAAATAAAACAACAACTTTTTTTAAAATTATTTATAATTATGTCAATTTTTAGTTCATCAGTAAAAGCACAAACGTTAGAACCAAAAACTTCGGTTTATGACATTAAAATAAACGATATAAATAACAAGCCTATTGATTTAGGTATATACAAAGGAAAGAAAATATTATTTGTAAATGTAGCATCAAAATGTGGATTTACAAATCAATATAAAGGTCTACAAGAGCTATATAATACACATAAAGAGAATTTAATGATTATAGGAATACCTTGTAATCAATTTGGAGGTCAAGAACCTGGAAATTCTTCAGAAATTCAATCCTTTTGTGAACTTAATTATGGAGTAAGTTTTCTCATGACTGAAAAAATAAATGTAAAAGGAGAAAAGCAACATCCTTTATATACTTGGTTAACCAAGAAATCTTTTAATGGTAAATCTAATTCATCTGTAAAATGGAATTTTCAAAAATATTTAATAGATGAGAATGGAAGGTTTATTGATTATTTTTATTCAACAACAAGTCCTACAAGTTCAAAAATAAAAAAACACTTAATATAGTGAGTAAAAAGCCAGATAATATTGTATTCAATGAAGAAATAAATACGTACGATGCGTATTTAAAGCCTTATGCTACAAACCTATCTTCTCCAGTTATTAAAATTACTGATAGTATAAGTTGGAAAAAGCAAAACATTTATAAGGCAAACAATCAATTCAAAGCCGAATATGACGAATTAAAAAAAGCATATCAATCATTGATGAACAAATATCAATACAATGATATTGTATATAATGCAAAATTTAGTTTTGAACCTATTGTAGGAAAAGAGTATCATTTGTATAGAAGGAAAGGAGATGATCTTTTTTTATCAATATTAACTCCAAATGAATGTAATTTTAATTTTGTTGGTAGCTTTAGATTAACTCCAGACAAAATATGGCAAAAAACCGCGTAAAAAATGTTAGAATTTAAAGAGCACTCCGGAATATATACATTAGAAACTGAACAAGTTTTAAATGTAAGTTTAAAAGAAGCATGGAATTTTTTTAGTTCTCCAGAAAACTTAGAAAAAATTACACCTTCACATATGGGGTTTCAAATTACTTCATCTGTAGATAAAAAAGCATATGCTGGTCAAATAATTACATATAAAGTAGGAATTTTACCAGGTATAAAACAAAATTGGGTAACTGAAATAACACAAGTAAAAGAACAAGATTTTTTTATTGATGAGCAGCGCTTCGGTCCTTATAAAATGTGGCATCATGAACATTGGTTTAAAGAATTACCTAATGGTAAAACAGTAATGAATGATAAAATATCGTATAAAATACCTTTTGGTTTTTTAGGAGTAATTGCTCAGAAAATATTTATTAAAAAACAATTAACTACTATTTTTGAACATCGTTTTAAAACATTAGAGACATTATTTAATGAACAATAAAATTTCTATTCATTGGTTTCGAAGAGATTTGAGACTCGATGATAATACCTCTTTATATCATGCTTTGAAAGCTGAAAAATTAGTATTGCCTATATTTATTTTTGATGATGAGATTTTAGATAAATTACCTAAAGATGATGCTAGAATAACTTTTATATATAATTCCTTAAAAGAAATTCAGCTAAAATTAAATGCTTTGGGAAGCTCTATTCAAATAAAGAAAGGTGATCCATTTTTAGTTTGGAAAGAATTAATAAAGGAATATGACATTGAAAGCGTTTTTTTTAATAAAGACTATGAACCTTATGCGCTTAAAAGAGATCAAAAAGTAACTGATTTATTAGAGCTAAACAATATTAAAGTTAATACGTATAAAGATCAAGTTATCTTTGAAGAACATGAAGTTCTTAAAAAAGATAATACTCCTTATACTGTTTATACTCCTTATAAAAATCAATGGTTAACAAAATTCGACACAAAAAATAATACTAAATATTTTGATTGCAATGAATATTATAAAAATTATTTATCAATTAAAATTACTTTTCCAAGTATTGAAAGCTTGGGTTTTACTATAAGTAATATCAAAGTAAAACCATACTCTATAGATAACTTATCTAATTATGAAGAAGTAAGAGATTATCCTTTTATACAAGGAACTTCTAATTTATCACCTTATTTGAGATTTGGTCAGATTAGTATTCGTAAAATGGTTATTCATGCTTTAAAAATTAATAGTACTTTTTTAAGTGAATTAATTTGGCGAGAGTTTTTTATGCAAATCTTATATCATTTTCCTAAGGTGGTTACTCAAAATTTTAAATCGAAATATGATGCTATTCCATGGAGGAATAATAAAGAAGAATTTGAAAAATGGTGTAAAGGAGAAACTGGATATCCTATGGTAGATGCAGGCATGAGAGAATTGAATGCCACTGGTTATATGCATAATAGGGTTCGCATGATTACTGCAGGTTTTCTATGTAAGCATTTGTTAATTGATTGGAGATGGGGAGAGGCGTATTTTGCTTCAAAGTTATTAGACTATGAATTAGCATCAAATAATGGTAATTGGCAATGGGCTGCTGGTACTGGTTGTGATGCTGCACCTTATTTTAGAGTTTTCAATCCGGAAACACAATTAAAAAAGTTTGATAAAGAGTTAATTTATATTAATAAGTGGATTATTGATTTCAATGAATTAACGTATCCAAATACTATAGTAGAACATAAATTTGCTAGAGAAAGAGCTATAAGTACGTATAAGAACGCACTATAACTTTTCACGTCATTTTTTATCACACTTTCGTCATTTTTACTATTACTAACGTCATAATTTTGTCTTAACTATTATTAAGACTAAATAAAAATAAATGACACTAGACGAAACCCCCGTACTCGTTGATTCATCACTTTATGAAGGAATATTAAGTGATGAGTCATTTGGGAAAATAGAAGAATACACTATATCAATAAACAATGTTTTAAAAGAATTTTATAAAAGAAAAACTTTTTACAAAGGGGATAATATAACAGCAATCAAGCAACATAAAATAGATGCTAAGATTGACGATAAAACATATACATTTAAAGAAGCATTAGAATCTCTTAACGAACTTTATATAGATAATGCAATATCATTTCATAGTCCCAATTATGTAGCCCATTTAAACTGCCCTGTAGTTATTCCTTCAATATTAGCAGAAACTATTGCATCAACTATAAATACAGCAGTTGAAACTTGGGATCAAAGTACCTCAGCAACATTTATAGAACAAGAAGTTATTCGTTGGATATGTAATGAGTTTTCAATGCCAATTAACTCTGATGGTATTTTTACCAGTGGAGGAACGCAATCAAATTTTATGGCTTTATTAATGGCAAGAGATAACTATGCTTTTGCAAATTATGGAGTTAACTTAAAACAGCAAGGTTGGTTTAATGAAGTAAGTAAGTTTAGGATTTTTTGCTCAGAAAAATCTCATTTTAGCATTAAAAAGAATGCAGCTTTATTGGGAATGGGATATGATTCAGTTATCGCAATAAAAACTGATAGTGAAATGAAAATGGATGCTAATGAATTAGTATTAGCAATTGAAAAAGTTAAACAAGAAGGTAATATTCCAATTGCTGTAGTTGCTACTTTAGGTACAACAGATTATGGAAGTTTTGACCCGTTAGAAACAATTTCAATTATAGCAGAAGAGCATAATATGTGGTTGCATGCTGATGGTGCTTATGGTGGGTGTTTTGTGTTAACTGATACTCATAAACATTATTTTGAAAATATGAAGTCAGTAGATTCTATAACTATTGATTTTCATAAAACTATGTTTCAACCTGTTTCTTGTAGTGCTTATCTTGTTAAAAACAAAGAGCATTTTAAATATGTGTCATATTATGCTGATTATTTAAACCCACTAGAAGATAAAGACCCTGAACGACCAAACCTGATAGAGAAGTCTATTCAAACTACAAGAAGATTTGATGCTTTAAAAGTTTGGTTTACATTAAAAACATTGGGAGTAAAAACCATAGCTTCATATTTAGAAAAAGTACATTTTTTAGCAGTTACTATTTATCATGAAATAAAGAAAGATATACTATTTGAAACTGTTCATGTACCTGAGTTAAGCACAATTGTATTTAGATATAAAGTATTAAATGAAACTGATAATAAAGTGCATGATGCTACAAACTTATACATCAAAAACACATTATTTAAATCAGGTAGTGCTTCAATAGCAAGTACAAAACTACAGGGGAATATTTATTTAAAGTTTACGCTATTAAACCCTATGAATTCAGTTAAAAATCTCCGTGAAATTTTAAATATGATCAAACAAAAAGGAGAAGAATATTCAATAAATAATTAAAATGAAAGAAATATTAGATTTTATAGCAGTTGGTGTTGGCCCATTTAATTTAGGTTTAGCTTGTTTAACTGATCCAATTGATGGAGTAGAAGGGATTTTTTTAGATAAACAAGAGAGATTTGATTGGCATCCTGGTATGATGTTACAAAGTACCACGTTACAAATTCCTTTCATGGCAGATTTAGTAACATTAGCAGATCCAACAAGTCCATTTAGTTTTTTGAATTATAGTAAAGAACAAGGAAGAATATACTCATTTTACATTCGTGAAAACTTTTTGCTATTAAGAAATGAGTATAATAAGTATTGTCAATGGGCAATAAATAAATTACCTAATATTTATTTTAATACTGAGGTAAAGAATATTCATTTTAACGAAGAAGAAGAAGTTTATGTAGTTACAAGTCAATGTACTAAAACAGATGAAATTAAAACTTATAAAGCTAAGAAAATTGTTTTAGGAACTGGTACGCAACCATACATTCCTAACTGTGCTAAAAAATTAAAAGATAGAGCTACACATTCATCAAAATATTTGAATCATAAAGATGAATTGCAAACTAAAAAATCAATTACAGTAGTAGGAGGTGGACAAAGTGCTGCAGAAATATTTTATGATTTATTACAGGATATAGATACTAAAGGATATGAATTGAACTGGATAACAAGATCTCCAAGATTTTTTCCATTAGAGTATTCTAAACTTACTTTAGAGATGACTTCTCCTGAATATGTTGATTATTTCTACAATTTACCATCAGAGAAAAGAGATGATTTGATTAAAAATCAAAAGCATTTATACAAAGGTATAAATCAAGATTTGATTAATGATATTCATGATTTATTATATACTAAAAGATCGTATTCTGAAAAACCTTTAAAGGTATCACTAAGAACTAATACCGAGCTTAAAAACACAATTGTAAAAGAAAATCAAACTCTTTTAGAGTTACATCAAGTAGAGCAGGATAAATATCTTAAAATTAACACAGAAGGTCTGGTTTTGTCAACAGGGTATTATTACAAGTTACCAGAGTTTATAGAAGGTATTTCAAATAGATTAGAATGGGATAATAAGGGGCGTTATGATGTACATAGAAATTATAGTATAGATAAAAACCATAATGAGATTTTTGTGCAAAACGTTGAGCTATATACTCATGGTTTTGTTACTCCAGATTTAGGTATGGCTTGCTATAGAAATTCATATATAATAAAAGAGATAACAGGCAAAGAATATTACCCAGTTGAAACAAGTATCGCTTTTCAACAGTTCGGTGTACATGAAGAGGAGGAAATAGAAAAACCGTTAAATGTAGTAGTCGAATGAAGTTGAAATCATTTTTAATTCTAATGACGTTTATAGCGGTAGTAAGTGATTATTTATTACACCCATTTTATCCTCAGTTTTTTGCTATTCGTTTCGGAATGACCAATCCAGAAAATGTAGGTTTTTATTTTGCTGCAATTTGTTTTATGGTAATGATAGCGTTTCCTTTTTGGGCATATATATCAAAAAAAGTAGCTGAGCTTAAAATATTAATTTATACACAAGCTATAGCTGGTGTTTTAGCACTTTATTGTTATTGGACGAGTTCTTATATAAGTTTTTGGATAGTGTCATTAATAATGGTTTTATTTAAAGGTAGCTATTTATTAGTATATCCATATATACTTAAAATAATTAAAAAGGAAGAGCATGTATCAACTATTGGTTTATTATCTGTAATTGTTCACTTGGGCGGAATCCTAGGAGCCGTAATTGGAGGTTTTACAGTTGATTATATTGATCCTAGTTCAATATTTTTAATTATGGCACTTGGTGATTTTATTCAAATGTTGATGAGCGCTTATTTATTAAAAAGTAAAAAGTTTAATACTACTGTTATAATTTCAGCTGAGAATAAAAAAGAAAAAAACTCACTATCAAATGGATTGATATTAAAAATTGGGTTGCTAACGTTGATTCTTTATTTCAGTGATTTTATAATACGACCATTCTTTTCAATGTATTGGGAAAGTTTTTCTAATTATGATTCAAAATTAATATCAGGTACAATTTATGCCATACCAGGGTTTGTAGCATTAATAGCATTATGGATTAGTAATAAGCAAAAATCGAATGGATATGAAGGCATTATAATGGCTTTACTTATAGGTTTAGTAGGTTTGTTTTTACAAGGAATACCATTAGATAGTGTAGTTATTGTAGGAAGAATTATTTACGGATGGGCTATTTTTCAAGGAGTAGTAAAATTTGATGTTTTATTATTTGAAATGAGTACTCCCGAATCGTATGCATTAGATTATAGTAAGGTTCATTTTTTTCAAAATTTAGGAGTTTTAGTGGCGTCATTAAGTGTTGGTTTAGTTGTTGAAAACTTCGGATTACGCTTACCTTTTATAATTGCTTTGTCTGGTTTTATAGTAACAATTGTGTTATACATTTTCATTTTTAAATTAGTTTCTGTACCCAAAAACATTGTTAAAGCTTCTTAAATATGAAAAAAGAGACACTATTTACAAAGAGTATTCCTGATTTAGGAACAATTATAATTCGTGCATTTGATATAAAAAAAGATAGCATTATACTTCATAACTGGGTAAATAAAGATTATGCTGTTTTTTGGGGAATGCAAAATACTTCATTAAAAGAAGTAGAAGAGGAGTATGTAAAGTTAATGAAACCTGAACATTATGATGTTTTTGTAGGAGAGTTTAATAATGAAATAGCTTTTGTTTTAGAACGATACAATCCACAAAAAGATAGTATAACTAATTATTATAGTTCTAAAAGTACAGACTGTGGGGTTCATATTATAATAGCTCCTCCAAAACTTCCTAAAATTGATCATTTTACCTGGTACATGTTTCAATGTATTATGGATTTTATTTTTTCTAATAAGAATATAGAAAGAATACTGGTTGAACCAGATATACGTAATAAAAAAATGTTTGCCTTATGTCAAAGAATAGGTTTCACTTTAAATAAAATTGTTGAATTACCTCATAAAACAGCACAGTTAGCTTTTTTAAATAGACAAACATATAGTAAACACATAAAGTTATTTACACCTTCAAAACGTAGTGCAATGAATACATTAGATAATGTGGTATCACCACAACAAGCTATACAACATATACAACCAAAAGTTTGGCAACAGTCAAATAAATTATTGGTTAAAAAAGCAATTTGTGAATTTTCTCATGAATTACTAATAACACCAACATTAGTTTCATCATTAAAGAATGGATGGAATCAATACCTAATTAAAACAGATAATCAAGCAATAGAGTATAGGTTTGAAGCAAAGCAATTGGCTTTAAATCATTTAATGATAAATGAAGAAACAATTGTTAAAACTGAAAGTGGTGTAGAACTAGAATTAGATGCTATTTTATTTATTAAAGAATTTAAATCAACTTTAGGAATAGATAATGAAAAGATGCCGGTGTACCTTGAAGAAATCATAAGTACATTATATGGAAGTGCTTTTAAAATTGTAAAAGGAAATCCAAGTGCTAAAGAACTTGCAGCAGCCGATTTTCAAACAATTGAGCAATCTATGACCGAAGGACATCCTGGATTTGTAGCTAACAATGGACGTATTGGTTTTGATAGTAGTGATTATAGATCATATGCTCCAGAAGCAGGAAATTCATTTTCACTTTTATGGTTAGCAGGCCATAAAGCAAAAGCAGTTTATGCAGCTATTGAAAAACTGCCTTATAAGGAATTAATAGAGCAAGAGTTAGAGATTGATACTATTAATCATTTTAATGAGCTTATTACTGAAAAAGGATATAATTCTGATGATTACTTATTTATACCAATTCATCCTTGGCAGTGGTTTAATAAGTTGGCTACCATATTTGCCCCTGAAATAGCAAAAGGAGATTTATTATGTTTAGGGTATGGTCCTGATCAATATTTAGCACAACAATCAATAAGAACACTTTTTAATATAACTAATCCAAAAAAGTTTTATACGAAATCCGCACTCTCCATTTTAAATATGGGCTTTATGAGAGGCTTACCTTTATATTATTTAGGAACGGCTCCTAAAATGGCTGTTTGGTTAGAAAACTTACTTTACAATGATCCATTTATTCAAGAAACAGGATTTAAAATGTTAAGTGAAATAGGTTCTGTAAGTTATGTAAACTCTTATTTTGAAGAATTCGGAGTTCATAACGATTATAATAAGATGTTAGCTTCATTGTGGAGAGAAAGTCCCTATATGGCTATTTCCGAAAATCAAAAGCCAATAACTATGGCTGCTTTACTACATATAGATCAATATGGAAAGGCTTTATTACCAGAAATTATAAAAAGCTCTGGGTTAACAATAGAAAATTGGTTAAAAGATTATTTCAAGGCTTATTTAAGTCCATTAGTGCATTGTTTTTATCAATACGATTTAGTTTTTATGCCTCATGGAGAGAATATAATTTTAGTTTTAGAAAATAATAAACCAGTAAAAATTCTATTAAAAGATATAACAGAAGAAGCAGTTATTTTAAATCCAAATGTTGAGTTACCTGAACACTTAAAGAGAATGTATGCTCCTGTTCCAGAAGATGTCAAATTACTTTCAATTTTCACAGATATTTTTGATGGTTTTTTTAGGTTTTTAACTCCAATACTTGAAGAGCATATTGGTTTTTCAGAGCAAAGTTTTTGGAAACTAGTTGCTGAGAATTTACAAGAATACCAAAATGCGAATCCTCAGTTTAACGACAAGTTTAAAAAATATGATTTGTTTGCTGATACATTTAAGTTGTCTTGTTTAAATAGACTACAGTTAAATAATAATAAGCAAATGATAGATTTAGATGACCCCGTTGTATTACTTAAATTTGCTGGGAATTTAATAAATCCAATAGCAGTATTTAAAAAAGAAAATCAATTAGAAGAAGTATAATGACAACGCATATTGAACAGCAACTTTATAGTAGAGAGATACTAGATGTAGGTGTTATTTCATTACGTCCAATACATCTTGATAAGGATATTGATACTATATATAAATGGATTACTAATCCTCATGCAAAATATTGGGGTATGTTAACATCTACAAAAGAGGAAGTATATGAGGCTTATTATGAAATAGAAAAGAACCCTCACCATCATACTTATATTGGAATGTTAGATAATGAGCCTATATTTCTAATGGAACGTTATAAAGCTTCAGAAGATATAATTGGAAAACACTACCATGCTCATTTAAATGATTATGGTATGCATATTCTGGTAGCGCCGGTAAAACAAAGAATACCAAAATTTACATGGCATGTGTTTTCTACAATCATCAATTATTTTTTCAGCTTGCCTTATGTAGAAAGAGTAGTGGTAGAGCCAGATGTACATAATACCAAAATACATATACTTAATAAGAAAGCTGGTTTTGTATATCAACATGAAATAAAACTGGCAAGTAAAATAGCCGCTTTAGCTTTTTGCACTAGAGAAACTTATAAAAAAGCGTTAATAAAATTAACAGAGAAATAATGGATTCAACAATATCATATATAGAGCCTAAAACTTGGAGTATTGTAAATAAATTATTGGTAAAAAAAGCGATTAGTGAATTTTCTCACGAGCTTATTTTTATCCCTAAAAAACATACTAATAAAGAAATTTTCAATACGTATAGTATTACTTCAGATAATGGTAAACATACTTATTACTTTGATGCCAGAAAATTTGAGCTAGATCATTGGTATATAGAGGTGGAAAGTATTCAAAAGTATATAAATGAACAAGAAGAGACCGTAGATGCTATACGGTTTATTACTGAGTTTCAAAAGAAACTTCAAATACCTAATGGATTTCTAGCTACTTATTTAGAAGAAATTACAAGTACATTAATTAGTTCAGCATATAAATATAAAAAACAAAAATTTTCATCAAAAGAATTAGCCTATAAAAGTTTTCAAGAAATTGAACATGCTATGATTGAAGGACATCCTTGTTTTGTGGCGAATAATGGTAGAATAGGGTTTAATATAAATGATTACGAAAAATATGCACCAGAAACAGATAATCCTTTTAAAATTTACTGGATAGCGGGACATAAAAAATATGCTACTTATACAGCTACTGAAGAGTTTGGGTACAGTAAGTTATTAGGAAGTGAGTTGGGAGAGAATAAGCTTAAATCGTTTAATGAAAAATTAATAAGTCTAGATTTAGATATTGCAAATTATGTATTTATGCCTGTTCACCCATGGCAATGGAACAATAAGTTAATACATGTTTTTGCAGGTGATATTGCTAACCAAAATATAGTTTTCTTAGGTGAGAGTGATGACGAGTTTTCTGCTCAACAATCTATAAGAACTTTATTTAATAAAACTCATCCAAACAAGCTATATACAAAAACTGCTTTATCTATTTTAAACATGGGGTTTGTGAGAGGACTTTCGCCATATTATATGAAAAGTACACCTCATATAACGAAATGGATAAATAACCTGTTAAAAGATGATACGTATTTAACTACAAATGGTTTTACTATGTTAGGTGAGGTAGCTACGGTTGGGTATCATAATCATTACTATGAGGCATTGGGTAAAACAAACCCTCATAATAAAATGTTATCAGCTCTTTGGAGAGAAAGTCCGTACACTAAAATTACTTCAGATCAAGAAGTAGTAACAATGGCAGCATTATTACATGAAGATTATTCTAGGACTTCTTTATTGGTTGAATTTATAAAAGCATCAAAATTGAATGTAAATACGTGGATAGAGAAGTACTTAAAAGCATACTTAAGCCCATTGTTACATTGTTTTTATAAATATGAAATGGTGTTTATGCCTCATGGTGAAAATTTAATACTAGCATTAGAAAATCAAGTACCTGTTTATGTATTAATGAAAGACATTACGGAAGAAGTAATTGTTTTCAATGAAGAAATACATTTACCAGAACATGCAGATAGGTTATTTACAAAAACAACAGATAAAATGAAAGTACTGTCCATTTTTACAGATGTATTTGACTGTATTTTCAGGTTTATGGCACAACAGTTAGAAACCTATGGAGGTTTTTTAGAAGATAATTTTTGGGAATTGGTAGCAGATTGTATTTATGACTATCAAAATGAACACCCAGAATTGACCACAAATTTTGAAAAGTACAACCTTTTTGTACCAGAGTTTGATAGATGTTGTTTGAATAGATTACAATTATCTAATACAAAACAAATGCTAAGCTTAGCTGATCCAATTCAAAGTTTAAAATTGGAAGGAGTTTTAAAGAACCCAATAGCTAAGTATGCAAATAAAGATATTAAAAAAGAAGCACTAATAGAGGCTAAGTAGACTATGTTATTTAAAGAGTTAACAAAGGTTATTCAAAAAAGAAGAAGTCATTATGCAACTGATTTTTTAGATAAGAAAATAGCAAAGAGTACCATTGAAGAAATTGTAAACAATGGTATTTGGGCACCAACACATAAACTAACACAACCTTGGAGGTTTGTAGTTTTAGAAGGAAAGCATCATAAGAGTTTAGGAAACTATATGGCAAATTATTACAGAGAGTTATATGATGATGAACAATTTTCTACAGAACGATTTGAAGAAACAAAAACATATCCTAAGAATGCCACATTATTGGTTTTGATATTTCAACCAAGTAGTAGATTTCAATTACCGGAGTGGGAGGAAGTAGCCGCTATTTCGTGTGCAGTACAAAATATGTGGTTAAGCTGTACAAGTCTTAATATTGGTAGTTATTGGGATACTGGAGAAGCAACTATAAATTATATAAATAATTCAATAAAACTTGAAGAAAATGAAAAGTGCTTAGGAATTTTTTATATGGGATATCTAAAAGAAAATTTACTCAAAGTAAATAGAAAAAGAAAACCAATATCAAAAAAAATAAGCTGGCATAAACAATAATAATGGAAGCAAAAACAAAAAATAATAAAAGAGTAGAAGCAATAGATTTTGTACGTGGAGTAAGTGTATTATTAATGATACCTGTACATGTAATGATTGTGTATTCTACAATGGATACTTGGAATACTAGCATGTTAGGAAAAATAATTCAAGTTGCAGAAAAAGGAACTCCAATGTTTTTAGTAGTAATGGGGTTATCATTTGTTTTCTCAGGAAATCTAAGTATGAAAAAAATACTTATTAGAGGAATACGAATTTTAATGCTAGGATACCTGTTAAATCTTATGCGATTTATAATTCCTATGGTCGTATTTGGAGGTTTTCCAGAAGATTTTATAAAAGCTAATGGATTAACTCCAGGAGATCCTAAAAACTATATTTTTTATACGCTGTTAGGTGACATATTACAATTAGCAGGTATATCTTTAATAATTATGGGGATTATCATTAAAGTAATTAAAAATAAATATGCCGCTTTAATTTTAGCGTTAATCATAATGCTAACATCAAGAGCAGTTAGTGGATTCAGGTTTGATATTATAGGTATCGATTATATATGTGATTTATTATGGGCAAAAACCTATAATGTTTACTTTCCAGTGTTCCCATGGATGTCGTTTATTCTAATAGGTTTATTCTTTGGTATGTGGTACAAAGAACAAAACTATGACTTACGTTTTATGTTTGGTAAAATGTTACCATACGGATTAGGAATGCTTTTATTTGGAGGAGGATTATGTTATGTAAACTATGAATATCACTTTGGAGATTACTACCATTTAGGACCTGGAGGAACCATTGTATTAATGGGAATAAATCTTCTATTAATTTGGTTTGGAAATATCATTGTAAAGCATATTAACCCTAAAGTATTTTCAGTTATAAAATATGCTAGCAAAAACGTTACTTCTTTCTATTTTATTCAATGGGTAGTAATTTACTGGGGAATCCTGTTTTTTGGATACTCTCAACAGTCTCATCAATTGAAAATACTAGCAATTATAGTAGTATTTACTTTAATAACATTTACTGTTTTGTGGTTTAAAAATATAATTCAAGAAGCGATTAAACAAAAAAGAGTAGAAGAGTTAAATGAGAAACAAATAGCAATTAAATAAAACTACAAAAAATGAAAATTAAGTTAATCGTTTTATTGCTTGTTTTAAAAAGTGTAAACTCTTTTAGTCAAGTGAATTTAGCTGGTAGTTATGGTTTAGATCCAGTAGTGCAAATTTTTTTAGAAACCATTCATGCATATCAAGGGCCACCTATTCAAGAACTTCCTTTAAATATAGCAAGGCAAGCTATGGAAGATTTACAAAAAGAGGTGTCTGTCAATCAATATGTGTTTATAGAACATAAATCAATTCCATTTTTAGATAGAGAATTAAACATTAAAATAATAAGGCCTAAAAAAAGAAAGCGAAAACGGTTACCGGTAGTTGTTTATTTTCACGGTGGTGGATGGATTTTAAATAGTTTTTCTACTCATAAAAGACTGTTAGCTGATATTGCTTTAAAAGCTGAGATTTCCGTTGTTTTTGTTGAATATTCTAGAGCACCAGAGGTAAAATATCCAATAGCAAATGAAGAAGGGTACGCTACATTGTTATGGTTGGAAAAGGAAGGAAAAAAGAATAAGTTAGATTCAAGTAATATTATTGTATGCGGAGACAGTGTAGGAGGTAATATGGCTACGGTAGTTGCTATGATGGCAAAAAATAAAAAAGGTCCTAATTTATTAGCACAAATATTATTATACCCAGTTACGAATGCTAATTTTAATACACAATCTTATGAAAAGTTTTCAAAAGGGCATTATTTGTCTAGAGATGCAATGATTTGGTTTTGGAACTCTTATGCTCCTCAAATGGAGCTTAGAAATCTACCTACTGTTTCACCATTAAAAGCTACAAAAGAAGAATTGAAAGGACTTCCAAGAGCATTAATAATCACTGCTGAAAATGATGTACTAAGAGATGAAGGAGAATCGTATGCTAAAAAATTAAGAGAAGCAAATGTACCAGTAATATCTACTCGTTATGGGGGGACTATTCATGATTTTATTGTGTTAAATGCTTTAAAAGAAACTGAAGCTTCAAAAGCTGCTTTAAATCAAATATGTACGTTTTTAAAAAATACTTTTTCAAAAAAAAGAGATAAATAATTATGAATTTATTATCCATTGAAACTATGGTAGGCCAACTACAACATATGAGTTTAATAGTACTTATATTAATGCTAGTTGAATGGGGAATACTTATAATAACAAATTACGTTGAAAGTAAAAAAGAAGGAATTGTAAGTATAATATCATATTTAATTCAAAGTATACCTTATTTTTTACTTTCAAAAGTTATGATTGTTGGTACCATGTTTTGGCTATATGAACATCGTTTTTTTGATCTTAATTTTGAGTGGTATGTGTGGATTGTAGGGTATTTATTATATGATTTTACAGTGTTTTTTATTCATTT
Source organism: Tenacibaculum sp. MAR_2010_89 (assembly GCF_900105985.1). Classification (NCBI taxonomy): domain Bacteria; kingdom Pseudomonadati; phylum Bacteroidota; class Flavobacteriia; order Flavobacteriales; family Flavobacteriaceae; genus Tenacibaculum; species Tenacibaculum sp. MAR_2010_89. The sequence continues at coordinate 2,346,815 of NZ_FNUB01000005.1, forward strand.
TTTAGGCCATAAAGTTCGAGTTTTATGGTGTATACATGGAGTTCATCATACTGCAGAAGATATGAATTTAACAGTGGTTGCTAGAGGCTCTATTTTCGACTTTGTTTTTACTCCTTTTAATTTCATATGGCTTCCTATTCTAGGTTTTCATCCACTAATGATTTTTATTATTGAGCCTATTGCACGTTTGTATGCTACATATTCACATTTAAGTGAAAAATTTATGGGCAAACATTATTGGTTAGAAAAAATATTTATAACCCCTTCTGTACATAGAGTACATCATGCAAAAAATCATATTTATTTAGATAGAAATTATGGAGAAACATTTAGTATTTGGGATCGAATTTTTAGAACATTTCAAACTGAATTAAAAGATGAGCAAATTTTATATGGAATAATGCATGATAAGTTAGATAGCGAAAACATATGGCATGTACAGTTTTTATTGTGGAAAGAATTATGGTCAGATGTAGTTAAAGCGCCTAAGTTATTAGATAAAGTTAAATATGTTTTTATGCCTCCTGGTTGGAATCATCTTGATGGAGGTAAAAAAGCAAGAGAATATCGAGATGAAGCATGGTTAAGCAAACAAAAAGCATAAAAAGAATTGATAATGTTAAATGAATATAAAAATATAGAAGTAAATTATTTTCCTGAACATGAATTGGTGTTGTGGAAAATAAAAACAGAAGGAATACCTAATTTTTCATTAGCTATCTTAAAAGAATTTCAAAGATTTTCTAAAGATCTTCAAATAATGTTTTCTGATAAATCGTATCCCTTAAAATATATTGTATCATCATCTAGTCACCAAGAAGTATATAATTTAGGAGGAGATTTACCTTTCTTTTTTAAAAGTATTAAAAATAGAGAAAAGAAAAAATTAGAAGAGTATGCTTATTTGTGTATAGATGCCATTTATAATATTTATACATCATTTAATTTACCTGTTTTAAATATAACTCTTGTTGAAGGAAATGCATATGGTGGAGGATTTGAATGTGTTTTAGCACATGATATAATTTTAGCAAATACAAAAGCTAAGTTTTGTTTACCAGAAAACAAGTTTAACCTTTTTCCAGGAATGGGAGCTTATAGTTTTTTATGCAGGAAATTAAACATTAAAACAGCCACAGAAATATTATATAGTGGTAAAGTGTATACCGCTAAAGATATGGAAGAATATGCATTGCTAGATAGTATTGAAGAAGAGGAGGGAATGCAAACTATTGTGAAGTATATAAAAAAAAACAATAGCAGTTTTAATTTTAAATATTGTCATTATAAAAACATTAAGAAGGTATTTCCATTACAAAAGAAAGAATTATTAGATATAACTGATACTTGGGTTGATGCTTGTTTAAACATGCAACCGGAAGATTTAAGAAGAATGGAGTTAATTATTAATGCACAAAAAAGAAAATTAAAACAAGTGGTTAAATAAAAACAATATGTTAAACCTCACAATAAGTGTTTCTGTATTGCTTAGGTGTTAAACTACTATTTTTTTTAAAAGCAGCAGAGAAATGAGTGGGGTTTTTATAACCAACGATATCTGATATTTCATAAATAGGTTTGGTAGTATGTAAAAGCAACTCTTTAGCCTTATTCATTCTCATGGAAGTTGAAAACTCTGAAATAGTACTATTAAAAATACGTTTAAATTCTTTTTTTAATACAGTATCATTTAATAAAACCTTTTTTGATAATTTTTTAATAGAAAATTGTTCATTTAAATTAGAAGAAATTATACTTTTAACTGTGTATAATTTTTTCACTAAGCTTTCAGTACCATTATTTTCCTTCTTTTGTTGTTCAACTTGTAATGATACTAGCTCTAATACTTTGGCTTCTAAAAATAAACGTTTCAAAATACCCACTCTATTATCAGTTAAAAGTTCAGTCAAAATATTTTGAGTTTTATCACAAATAGGAATAATAAAACTATTACAATTATTTTTATTAGTTGACTCTTGTACTGTAGAAAACAAACTGATTAATTGATGCTTTTTTATAAACTCATAAAAAAGTTTAATTTTTACTTCTCTTACTACTACATTTTTATAATATTTTACAAATCCGTTGAGGTTTTCAGAAAAAGATAAGAATGTTTCCTGTTCTTCATGTACCAAATCTTCACCAGTATGTTTACAATTAATTATTTTTCCACCTTGAGTTAATATTGATACCTCTAACGTATTAACAAGAGGTTTAGACTCAAAAATATAATTTTCATTAAAATTTCCGTGAAAGTATTCAATAAAAAGGCCGTCAAAAGAATGACTAACTAATGTTCCTTTGCCATATTTTTGACTAATCGAGTAGTGTTTTGAATAAATTCCACAATTATTATATACTTTTTCTTCTTGAAGAATAGTATTAAAAGTAGTTTTAGTTTTTTTTATCATTTGAAGGGTAGTAAAAAACACAAAAATAATATTTATTTAGTCTAAATAACTAAAAAAAGAACTAGTTTTTTAACCATATATTGTAAAGCATAAACTATTAAGGAAATGATTAAAATTAAAAGAATACTTCTTCTACTGATACTACTTATAAGTATAAAGGGAATTTCACAAAAAAAAGAGATTCAAATAATACCCCATAAATTAACAGATAATATTTACATGTTAAAAGGTATGGGAGGAAATATAGGTATATTCATTTCTGATAAAGAAGTGTTTATGATTGATAGTCAGTTTAAACAAGTGTCAAGTAAAATAATAGCAGCAATAAAAAAAATAACTGATAAACCTATTAAGTTTTTGGTAAACACCCATTGGCACGGAGATCATACAGGTGGTAATAGTAGTTTTAAAGATAAAGGGGCATTAATATTTTCACATGAAAATGTACGTAAAAGAATGCAAAAAGTTCAGGTAATTAGGGGGAGGACAGTACAACCGTCTGCAGAAAAACAATTACCGATAGTGACATTTTCAAAAGATATGATGTTACACTTAAATGGTGAAGATATTCTTATTTCACATGTTCATAATGCACATACTGATGGTGATGCACATGTTTACTTTATGACCAGTAATATTATACATATGGGAGACACTTATTTTCAAGGAAAATTTCCGTTTATAGATTTAGATAATGGTGGAAGTATTGATGGTTATATAGCATCAGCTAACAAAGTGTTATTATTAGCAGATGATAAAACAAAAATAATTCCTGGACATAGAAGTATAGCTACTAAAAATGAATTAAAGACATATGTTAAAATGCTTACTACCGTAAGAGACAGAATAGCTAAAGCTATAGAAGAAGGAAAAACATTGGAAGATATTTCAAAAGATGAAACTATAATTAAAGACTACAAAAAAGAATATGGCGGTTGGTTTATTTCAGCAAAAGAAATGAGAGAAACAGTATATAAAAGTCTTATCAAACAATAAAAAAGTAAGTCACCAGTAATTTAGTTTTAAATAATGGCTATTCATATTTATATGAGTAGCCATTTTTAGTTTAATCATTTGCTATTAAATATTTAGCCTATTATTTAAGTATAGTCATACTATAAAACTTTACATAGTTAACTTAAAAATTACATAATAGTATCGATTCGTAAAAGTTTTCTTAACATAAAAAATATTTACAAATAATAAAAAAAATGTTGATTTGTGGTGTTATTTTTTAACTATTGTAAACAAAGAAAACAAGATGGCTAACAGAAAATTATTATTAACAATATTTACTTTTATAGTAAGTATAAGCTTTTATGCACAAAATGCCTCCATAAAAGGAGTTGTAAGTGATGGAACTTACCCATTACCAGGAGCAAGTGTTAAGGTTGTAAACACAGCAAAAGGTTCAAACACAGATTTTGATGGAAATTTCAAAATTGATAATGTAAAACCAGGAAATTTAGTAGTAAGCATTTCTTTTATAGGATATGAAACTAAAATAATAAATATTACTATCTCTCCAGGAGAAACTAAAAATATTGAAACAGTTATTTTAAAACAACTGTCTGAGCAGTTAAATGAAATTGTTATAACTGCACTAGGTATTAAGAAAGAAGAAAAATCTTTAGGATATTCGGTATCTACTCTAAAGCCAAAGGAATTAAATGAAGCAAAAGAAACGAATTTAGTAAATGCTTTAAACGGTAAGATTGCTGGTGTACAAATAACTAATGGATCATCAGGGGTTGGATCTTCATCAAGAGTTGTTATTCGTGGGGAAGTGTCTTTAAATTCGAGTAAAAATGGACCTCTATTTGTTGTAGATGGTATTTCTATTAATAATAGAACGTATTTAAGTACTATGCAGAACACAGGAGGGAGTGAAATGCAAGAAGTTGATTACGGAAATGGAGCAGCTGAGATTAATTCAGATGACATTGAAAGCATAAGTGTTTTAAAAGGTGCAAGTGCTACAGCATTATATGGATCTCGTGGTGCTAATGGAGTTATATTAATCAATACAAAATCTGTAAGAAGGAACAAAAGACTACAAGTTTCTGTAAACACAGGTTTAACAATGGAAAGTGTTTTACGTTTGCCTAAATACCAAAATAAATACGGTCAAGGTTGGGCAGGAGATTTTAAATATGTAGATGGTTTAAATAATTCATTAGGTTCTAATGATCAAGAGGATGTTTCATGGGGTCCACTTGCAAATGGACAACTAATAACACAATTTGATAGCCCAACAATTAATGGCTTAAGAGCTGGAGATATTTTTGCTAGAGGTTGGGTTAGAGATGCTGATGGACGAATAATTTCACCAAGTACAGCACCTAATGATATCATTGCAACACCATTTGAAGCAAAACCTAATAATGTTAAAGATTTTTTTAGAACAGGTTATACTTCTACTATAGGAGCATCAGTTGGTTTTGGAGGAGAAAAATCAGATATTCTATTTAGTTTAGGCTTACTAGATAACCAAGGTATAATTCCTAATACAGACTTAACTAGAAAATCATTTAGAGTTAATGGAAGCGTAGATGTAACTGATAAAATGAAACTTTCATTAAAAACTAATTATATTAATTCAAAAAGTAATAACCGTCCAAGCTCTGGGTACGGTTCTGAGTCTGCAATGTACATATTTACATGGTATGGAAGAACTGTAAATACAAATTCATTAAAAGAATACTGGCAAAGAGGTTATGAAGGCTTAGAGCAGTTTAATTATAATTATGCATGGCATGATAACCCATATTTCATGTTAAATGAAAATACAAATTCATTTGACAAGCATAGAATTTTAGGAAATATAAAGTTAGAATACCAATTTACTGATGATTTAAAATTACAAGCAAGAAGTGGTATGGATTATTATGCTGATAAGCGGGAATCAAAAAGAGCTTATAGTACCCAACGCTTTTTAAAAGGGGCTTATAAAGATGAAAGAGTAGATTTTAAAGAAGTAAATACTGATGTGTTATTATCATATAAGAAAGACCTTAATGATTCTTTTGGATTGAGTGTTGATTTCGGAGGAAATATAATGCAACAAGAAGCTAATTTTTTATATAATGTTGCTAATAAATTAGTAATTCCAGAAATTTATAATTTAAAAAATTCAGCACTGCCTTTAGTTACTGATCAATATAAATTAGAAAAAGAAATTAGAAGTATATATGGAGTTGTAGGATTGTCGTTTGATAACAAACTTTTTTTAGATATCACAGCTCGTAATGATTGGTCTTCAACATTGCCAGAAGATAATAACTCCTATTTTTATCCATCAGCATCATTAAGTGCAATTATGAGTGATATTTTTGAATTACCAGAGGCATTTAACTTTTTTAAATTAAGAGCGTCATGGGCAAAAGTAGGTAATGATACAGAACCTTATAATTTAAAAACACCATACCAATATCAACTTCCATATGCAGGGAATAGAACATTAAGTAGAGGAAATGTTTTATTAAATGAGAACTTGAAACCAGAACAAATTACTTCTTATGAAGTAGGAACAGATATACGAATGTTTGGGAATAGATTGAATTTAGATGTAACTTATTATAAATCAATATCAGAAGATCAAATTATTAGTGTTCCAATATCAAATACAGTAGGGTATCAACGACAAGTAATTAATGGAGGTAAAATTCAAAATCAAGGTATTGAAGCATTAGTTACTGTTAAGCCTATTAAAACTGATAACTTCCAGTGGGCATCAAGCATAAACTTCACAAAAAATGTTGGTAAAGTTTTAGAGTTACCTGAGGGTACTGGTGATGTATTAACCACAAATTTTGCTTCTGTGTATTCTGCTGAAGGATCAAAAGTTTTTATTCAAGCAAGAAAAGGGGAAAGGCTAGGTAATATGTATGGAAGAAGATTTAAACGTTATAACGGAAAAATAATATATAAAAATGGTGCTCCTATAGTTGAAGATGAATTAAAGCTGCTAGGTAATTATAATCCTGATTTTTCAGTAGGTTTTAATAATTCATTCAATTATAAAGGTTTTTCTTTTTCTTTTTTAGTTGACTGGAAACAAGGTGGAACTTTAATATCAAGAACAAAGCAAGTAGGTACTTACGCAGGTAACTTAGAAGGTTCACTTGATAGAAATGACTATAAAGACATTGTTCCTGATGGAGTAAAAGAAATGCCAGATGGTTCTTATCAACCTTTAACTAGTGCTGATGCAATAGGGTGGTGGTCATACTATAAACCATTATACAATAGAAAAAGTAATCAAGAAACTGGAATTGTAGATGCAACTTATGTAAAATTAAGAGAAGTGAAATTTGGATATAATGTTCCTAATTCATTTGCTGAAAAATTAGGAATGGAAAGCTTAAGAATTTCATTAGTTGGAAGAAATTTAGCTTTATGGACTCCTTCTTCAAATCCACATTTTGATCCAGAGACATTAGCTTTACAAGGAAGTAATATTGTACCTGGTATAGAGGATGTATCGTATCCATCATCAAGAAGTTACGGAATTAACTTTTTATTTAAATTCTAATTCAAAAAAAATATTAAAATGAAAAAAAGTAATTTATTTAAAAGCATATTATTGGGGATAATTGTAGTTTTTTCCTCTTGTACTGACCTTACGGAATTGAATATCAATCCTAATGAACCAACTAAGCCTGAAGCAAGTTATTTGTTAACAAATGCATTATATACGATAGGAAATCAAACTGCAACTAACGGTTTTACATTTAGTAGTACATTAATGCAGTATCATGGTAAGTTTGATTTTAATGATGTAGATCAATACGAAATAGAAACCAATAGTGCTGTTTGGGTAACTAATTATAAGGTGCTTGCTGACATGAATGATGTTATAAATGGAGATAAAACTAGCACATCTACTAAAGCAGTAGCTAAAATATTAAAAGCCGTAATAGGAGCAGAGTTAACAGATTTATATGGTCCTGTTCCATTTTTTGAAGCTGGAGATAAAAATAATTTAACTCCTAAATATGATCAACAAAAAGAAATTTATACAGCTACCAACGGAGTTTTAGATTTACTTTCTACAGCAGTTTCAACACTTTCTACAGATAATTCAGCAATAGTTGGAGATATAATGTTCTCAGGAGAAAGAGAGCGTTGGATTAAATTAGCTAATGTTTTGCAATTACGCTATTTATTAAGAGTTAGTAGTAATTACCCTGCAGCTGCTACTAAAATTCAGCAAATTGTAGCTTCAGGAAATATTTTTTCATCAAATACAGATAATGCAATATTATCTTTTCAATCTGAACCGAATCATTGGTTTTTATCTAAAGTAAGAAATGGAGACTTTTCTCTATACAGTATAACTACAACAGTTCTAAAAATGTTGAAAGATAAAGATGATCCAAGATTAGCTTTTTACTTTAAACCCAATGATGCAGGTAATTATGTAGGAATTGTACCAGGATCTAATGATAGAGCTGGTAACTATACAGGGTTAAGTAGTAATTTAAGAGCAGCAGATGTATTAGATATGGTATTTATAACTTACTATGAGCAAGAATTTATATTGGCAGAGGCTGCTTTAAAAGGATACATAACATCAAATGCTCAACAGCATTATGAAAATGCTATAAAAGCGAATTTTAACTATAAAAAAATAACTCTTCCTTCTGATTATTTATCAAACACTTCTAAAGGTTTATGGAAAGGAACTCTTGAGAACATTATAAATCAAAAATATTTAGCTAATATAATGTCAGGACATGAAGCATGGTTTGATTATAGAAGAACAGGTTTTCCTACGTTAAATCCAGCTTTAAATAATAGTAATAGCGATAAAATTCCTGTTAGATTTAAGTATCCAACAGAAGAAACTTTTACTAATAAAACAAATAACTCTCAAGCTTTAGGTTGGCTAAATAGTGGAAATGACTACAATTCTAAATCATGGTGGGATAAATAAAAAATTTAAACATTGCCCGTTATTTTTATAACGGGCATTTATATTATGAAACAAACAATAATTTATTTAGTTGTTTTTGTATCTATTCTAATAGGATGCAATACTCAAATTATAAAAGATAATAAGGAGATTAAAAAAGACGAAGATAAAAGTCAAAAAGTATTTTTAATTACTTTAGATGGAGTTCGTTGGCAAGAGCTTTTTACAGGAGCAGATTCATTATTAATTAATGATGCTAAATATACCAAAGACTCAGCTTATATAAAATCAAAATACTGGAAAACTTCACCAGATAAAAGAAAACAGTTATTATCACCTTTCTTTTGGAATAAAATAGCTAAAAATGGTCAGTTATATGGTAACAGAAAATATAGTAATAAAGTAAATTTAAAGAATACTCATTGGTTTTCTTATCCAGGATATAGTGAGATTTTATGTGGCTTTGCTGATGATTCAAGAATTAATAGTAACGATAAAGTAAATAATCCTAACAAAACAATTTTAGAATTAGTGAATAATTTACCAGATTATAAAGGTAAAGTAGGTGCTTTTGGAAGTTGGGATGTTTTTCCATATATAATTAATGAAGAAAGAAGTGGAATTTATGTTAATGCAGGATATAGAGAAGCTAAGGGAAAAGATTTAACAAAGAAGGAGAAGTATTTAAATGGGTTACAGAAACAGGCTATACAACCATGGAAAACAGTTAGACAAGATATGTTTACTCATAATTATGCACTCGAGTTTATAAAAAAGAGTAAACCTAAACTAGTATATATATCTTATGGCGAAACTGATGATTTTGCTCATGATGGAGATTACGCTCATTATTTATTAGCTATTGAAAATACAAATAACATGATTAAAGAATTATGGGAATATTGTCAATCTAATACATATTATAAAGGAAAAACCACATTTATAATAACAACAGACCATGGAAGGGGTACTGTACCATTAGAAAGTTGGAAAAGTCATGGTCAAAATTTAAAATATCATGGTCAAAATTTCACAGTAAAAGGTTCAGATGAGACTTGGTTAGCAGTTTTAGGGCCTAATATTGAAGCTAAAGGTGAAATGAAAAATGAATTACAGTTATATAACAACCAAATAGCAAGTACTATTCAAAAATTGTTAAAAGTAAACGTTATTAGCGCTGAGGTTAATCAAGAAAATTTACCAATAATACAATAACAACACCATTTCTATTAACTTAAATAAGTTCAACGTTTATCGAGCTCGTTTGACTAAAAAAACACTATGAATATACGTTTTATACTACAAGCATCTTTAGCAACATTTGGTACATATTTTTGTATGTATGCTTTCAGAAAACCTTTTACAGTAGCTACTTTTTCAAATGAAGTATTTTGGGGGATAGATTACAAAATACTATTAATTATTGCCCAAATAATAGGGTATACAATATCTAAATTTCTTGGAATAAAAGTGATTTCTGAAATGAAATCAAAAAAGAGAATACTATATTTAATTGGGTTTATTCTATTTGCTGAATTGGCTTTATTAGGTTTTGCTATTATTCCAGCACCTTATACAATCATATGTTTATTTTTAAATGGATTACCCTTAGGAATGATTTGGGGAATTGTTTTTTCTTATATAGAAGGACGTAAGGCATCTGAATTATTAGGGGTGATTTTATCATCTAGTTTTATAGTATCATCAGGGGTTGTGAAATCTATAGGGAAATGGACAATAGATGCTCTTAATGTTTCTGAAAACTGGATGCCTTTTGTAACTGGATTGTTATTTATAACACCTTTAGTTTTATTTGCTTTTTTATTAGAAAAATTACCACAACCAACAGAAGAGGATCAATTATTAAAAACAATTCGACAACCATTAAATAAGAATCAACGTAGAACTATATTTAAACAATATGCTGCACCATTAACTTTTATTGTAATCTTTTTCATAACCTTAACTTCAATAAGAGATTTTAGAGACAATTTTGCACGTGAAATATGGGATGCGTTAGGCTATAAAGACGCAACTATTTTTACAATATCTGAAATACCAATAGCCTTAACAGTTCTTTTTATATTAGGTTATATAGGTAGTATTACTACAAACTATAAAGCATTTATGTATTATCATTATGTATTAATTATAGGCTCAATATCAATACTAATTTCAACTTATTTATTTCAATTGGGAGTTATTTCACCCTTTATATGGATGATAATATCTGGGCTAGGTTTATATAGCTCATATGTACCGTTTAATGGAATATTTTTCGATAGAATGATTGCAACTTTTAAAATAAACGGAAATGTTGGTTTTTTAATATACATAGCAGATGCATTTGGATATTTAGGTAGTATTTTAATTTTAATATATAAAAACTTTGGAAAGGCTTCAATTTCCTGGTTATCATTTTTTATAGATTCATTATATATTTTAGGCTTTTTAGGTTTTCTAATAACGATATATAGCATCTACTTTTTTAAGAAAAAACAAAAAAAATCAATTACAATAAAGCAATTAGTTTATGAACAATAAATACGACTTATTAATCGTAGGAGGTGGTGTTTTAGGAACATTTCATGCATACCATGCACTAAAAAAAGGGCTACGAGTTGCAATTTTAGAAAAAAACAGTATGCCACAAGGTGCTACTGTTAGAAATTTTGGTCAAGTAGTGCCTTCTGGGATGAATCAGAAATGGCAAAACTATGGAAGAGAAAGTTTAAATATTTATAAAGAAATCCAAGATCAATTTGATATTTCAATTAGACAGAATGGTACCGTTTATTTAGCTTCTAATGATGATGAAGTACAATTAATAGAAGAATTACATCAAATTAATAAAAACAATAATTATAGTTCACAATTATTAACGAAACAACAATGTTTAGATAAGTATAGTGGACTTAAAAAAGAGTATTGTAAAGCAGGATTGTTTTTTCCAGATGAAGTAACAGTAGAGCCTAGGGTAATGATTAATCGTTTACATATGTATATGCAAAAAGAGTTAAAAGCTACCATTTTATTTAATACCTCAGTTGTTAATGTTGAAGAGTCAAATGGAGAAACAATTGTATATACAGCTGAAGGACAAACATACAAATCGGTTAAAACGATTATATGTAATGGTAATGATTTTAAAATGCTATTCCCTTCAATATACAATAAAAGTGATTTAGTAGTATCAAAATTGCAAATGATGCAAACTAAACCACAAATAAACTATCAATTAAAAGGTTCAATATTAACGGGATTAACAATTCGTAGGTATGAGGCTTTTGAAGAATGTTCGTCATGGAAAGATGTGAAAACGAAAGAAAGCCCGAATAGTTTTGAAAAAAAATATGGGATACATATATTATTTAAACAAGCTATGGATGGATCTGTTATTATTGGTGATTCTCATGAATATGCTTCAGCAAATAATATAGATAGTTTAGGGTTTGATTTAAAAGAAGAAATTGATGCTTTTATGATTAATGAAGCTAAAAAAATCATCGATTTACCTACTTATGAAATTCAACATAGATGGGCAGGTTTTTATAGTCAATGTAAAACAAAAGACCTATTTGAGCACACTATTGGAAGTAATATTCACATAGTAACAGGAATAGGCGGTAAAGGAATGACTGGTAGTGCTGGGTATTCAAAACAAAATATTATAGAATTATATAAATAGAATGATGTTAAAAGAGATTAAAATGGTTGTTTTTGATATGGCCGGAACAACAGTAAATGAGCAAAATGTAGTTTATAAAACATTACATAAAGCTATTATGGAGCATGGTGTAGAGATAAATTTAGATTTAGTATTAAAAATAGGTGCAGGAAAAGAGAAGCATCAAGCTATAAAAGACATATTAAAGCATATAAAATCGAATAAAATAAATGAATCACTTGTAATATTCAATCGCTTTAAAGTTTTATTAAATGAAGCTTATGAGAATTTAAATGTAATACCAATTGAAGGGGTAGAAGATGTATTATTAAAAATAAGAAATAAAAAGATAAAAGTTGTTTTAAATACTGGATACAGTAGAGAAATAGCTACTTTTTTACTTCAAAAACTTAAATGGGAAGAAAATAAACAATATGACTTATTATTAACAGCGACAGATGTTGAAAGAGGGCGACCACACCCAGATATGATATATAAAGCGATGAAAATTTTTAATATTGAAAATTCAAAACTTGTATTAAAAGCAGGAGATTCAGCAATTGATATAGAAGAAGGTAAAAATGCTAATTGTGGAATAACTGTAGGAGTATTATCTGGTGCACAAACGAAAGAACAATTAGAATCAATGAACCCTGATTTTATTGTAAACTCATTAGTTGATATAGATAATGTATAAATATGATTATTCAATTAAGTAAAAAATATAAAGAGTTATGGGGTATTTGTTTTCTTTTAAATCAATTTTTAAGTAGTTAGTAAGATACTCTTAAAATCACTAAAAAAGAATAAATGAAATTTTGAAAATACGTAAGATAGCTTAATTGAAATATGTCAATTCTTTAAATTAAATTATTGTAAAGTACTTGTTCTTAAATCATTGTTTAAATGTTACCTAAATTAAGTTTCTTTTAAGACTATAAAAAACTGTTGAATACTGTTTACTAATAGTATATTTTTGATATATAAATTAACTAATAGTAAATAAATTATGAGAAAATCACCCTTCATTCAACAAGTTATTTTAATAACAATATTATTATTTATTGGATGTCAAAATGAGCACGAAATTCATCGTACAAAAGAAACAAAAAAAAGAGTAGTACTAGAAAAAACTTCTAAAAAAAAGAAAGTTTTATTAGTTGGAATTGATGGTTTGCAAATAGAAAAAATTAGTAATGCAGCCACACCTAATCTCGATAAGTTATTAATAAAGAAAGGGTTTTCTGGAGGAATCACAGGAACAACTTCTGAACAAAAAACTAAAAGTGGACCAGGTTGGACAACTATTTTAACAGGAGTATGGTTAAATAAACATGGAGTACCAGACAATAATAGCTCACATAAGTCTAAAGTTAAAAGCGTTTTTCAATTTATAAAAGAACATGATAATAATTTAGAAACAGCAAGTGTTGCTACTTGGTCACCTATTCATGATTTTTTAAGAGATCAATTACAGTTTATAAATTATAAACATCAGGGAGGTAGTGATGATAATGCGGTTAAAAATTCTGTCAATGAGCTTACAAATCACAATCCAGATTTTCTTTTTGTTCATTTAGATGAGGTAGATGGAGTTGGCCATTCAAGTGGATTTGGTTCAAGCTATAATAGTGCTATTTCAAGAGCAGACAAACGATTAGGTACAATAATGAATGCTGTAGAAAATAGAATAAATACAAAAAATGAAGACTGGCTTATTATTGTTACTACTGATCACGGAAGAGAAAATAGTGGGTATGGCCATGGAAATCAAACAACTTCTGAAAAAACAATTTTTGTAGGAATGAATAAACAAGGGAATGCAGAATTTAATAATTACATAGGAACTATACCTAATAAAGATTTTAATGGTATTTATGGAAATGTTGCACAAACTTCAATTATTCCAACTGTATTAACACATTTAAATATTCCAATAAAAAAAGAATGGCAATTAACATCAACATCTTTAATAGGTGAGGTAGGAGCTCAAAAAGTAATGATGAAAAATTCGAATACTTTGTATTGGCATGCTTCTTCATCAGGCAACATAGAAATTTATAGAAACAATCAATTTTTAACAAGTGTAAATAGTTTACAAGGATACTATGTAGATACTGCACCTTCTAAAGGAGATACTAATTATACGTTGTTATTAAACGGACAAACTAGTTCCGTAACTATAAACAATACAAATATTATTGCTGGTCTAGACTGGAATGATTTTATAAATAATAAAGCTTACTTTTTTAGAGATGATATAAAGTATGTTCGTTATAATAAAACATTAGACAAAGCTGATAGTGGGTATCCAATACAAACTAATAATTCCTCTTGGCCAGGACTTGGGAACTATAAAAATTTAATTAGTGCTGCCTTTAAATGGAGTAATCATAAGGGTTTTTTCTTTTTAAACGATGGACGATATATTAGATATGATATGAATACTGATATTGCAGATACAGGGTATCCAATTAGAGTAACAAATCAAAATTGGCCAGGTTTAGAAGCGTATGCTAAAAAAATTGTGGCTGCAATAAATTGGAATAACTCAAAAGCATATTTCTTTTTAAATGACGGAACGTACCTACGTTATAGTATTAAAAATGATAGGGTAGATTCAGGATATCCAAAACCGATAAACAATTCTACATGGCCAGGGTTAGGTAACTATGGAGCTAAAATAACAGCAGCAGTAGATTGGAATTTAACCTATTGCTATTTCTTTTTAAATAACAATACTTATATTAAGTATAATAAAACACTAGATAAAGCAGTTTCAGGATACCCAAAACCAATAAACAACTCTACATGGCCAGGTTTAAAATAATAATAATTTAATATTCCCCTTTAATTAAAAAGCTCGTCGTTAGCAAAAGGTAAAATCTCAAACTAATGGCGATGCTTTTATTTTTTAGTTATTATCTGAAAAAAAATATAAAACAAGCATAATACAATCTTCATCACTAGTATTTACAGGAACATGTGGTAAACGACCATTAAAATAAAGAGAATCACCTTCAGAAACGATTACTTCAGTAGTATCTATTAAATAAGTACAAGTTCCTTTTATAATGTATTTAAATTCCCAAGCGTCAGTAATTACTTTTTCTCTTTTTGAATTTGGAGATACAGTTAACATTACAGCTTCAAAGCCAACTGCATGCATGCTTTTACCAAAAATTTGAAAATAAGTAAACCCTTTTGCTTCAACTTCTTTTTCTATAAGTTGTTGTTCTTCTTTTTTAACATGAATATATTTAGCACCAGTTCTTTTTTCAATACCTTCAAAAAAGGTACTAGCATCAATATCTAAAGCAGAAATGAGCTCTAAAAATACAGGTAAAGAAGGGATGGTTCTTCCGTTTTCAATCCTTGAAATTAATCCATTACTAACACCAGCATTACTAGCTAAATTGCTAATGGTTGTGTTTTGTTTTTTACGTATTTCTTTAATACGTTTTCCAATACCTATTAAAAAATCATCCATATACTAAAGTAGACTCTATTTTTTTACTAAAGTACTTAAAAAGGATACTTTAAAACAAATGAAAAAGTTATTTTTAATAATTAATCAAACCTTCCTGTACTAAAATATATTCAGTAATTTCATCTAATTCTCTTTTAGTTTCAGGATGAATACCCCTTGCTGTAAAAAACTCACGTTTTCCTTGATTATTACTACCATACCAGTAATTAGGAACACCTTCAGTAAAAAACTCCATATTTTTAGTAAGAACTACTTTTTTAAAACGAGCAATATCTATATGATACAGTGTATCACTAATAGCTCCTTCTGTAGTGCAAGTTATTCTTTCATAATGATCTTGATTCCATACAATGCAGTTACCTGTATTAAAGAAGTAATCTCTTTTGAAAAAGATAAAAGATGATACGGATAGTAATGTAATGCTAATTGTAATTATTACTTTTTGTTTTATGCTGTTTGTGGGGGTGCTAGTAGTTGGTTTAGTTATATTAATACTAGTTTCTTTGTTACTAATATTTTCAATAGTATTATCTTTTATAAGATTACTATTTTTTAATTTAAAGTCTTCATAATCCTCAAACCCTAAATATTCTGCCATTACATCTTTTATAAAAAGGTCAGGGGCACTAACAGGAATATCCTTTTCTTTTTCTACATATCTCTTATGTAACCTACTAATTTTTTGCACACTTACATGATCAAATATTTCATTTCTTCTCTCTAGTAGTTCTTCCACAAAGAATACTGCTTTACCATTTCTAGATGTAATGGATTCATCTTTTTCTATACTAGTAAAAAAATCTACAATAAGTTTTTCAATCATGATTAATCAATTGTTATACAAATCTTATCCAAAAGTAATTCTGTTGTACAAAAATTGATTACGGTTATCCATAAACTAGACAAATACCACTTGGTTAAAAATTGATAATGTTTTGATTAATGGTAAAATTCAGATAATCAGAATCTTTGCAGTGGCATTGATCGAGAAAACAAAAAATAAAAATTCGATTAGTTCTAGTTAACAGATGTATAATCAGTGAATTTTCTTAGACAGGAAAGCTATTAAAAACTACTGATTTTCATCTTCACTTTCCACAAAAGAGGCTCGAGACTCTTTTAAAATTTTAGGCTTTTCCAAGCACTGTATCGACCTGAGCAATCAAGCTCGGAAAAGAAAACTAATGCTCAAAAATTTTAAAAGATTAAAAATTTTATAATATGAAGAAAATAATTTTTATAGCAGTTTTAGTAATAAGTGGAGTGTTTACATCATGTACAGATTTAACTGAAGACACCATTCAGGAACAACAAGAATTAGAAATTCAAAATACTGGGGGTGAAGAAGGACAAACACCAGATGAAGATGAGGATGAAGGTTAAAAATTTTTTTTTTTGATATTTATCAAAAGATAAAATTTATAAAAAAGGTTGAGTTTGTTACTCAGCCTTTTTATTTTAGTAGAATGAAAAAAAATAAGAATCTAGTTTTACTTTTTAGTATATTAATAATTATTTCATGCTATAATAATAAAGAAAACTTAACCCAAAAAGATAAAATATTAAAGTACTACTCATTGAGTAAAAATGATTCACTATCTATTGATAAAAGGAAAGAGAATTTAAAGAAAGCTTTTAAACTTATTGAAGTTATAAAGTTTGATTCTTTAGAATTGAAAATGCTTAATTATAATGTTATTTTATTTAGAAAAGAGAAGAATTATAAAAAAGCTATTCAAGCATCTAAGCATTTATTAATAAAAGCTTTAAAATATAATGACAAAAGAAGTATTGGTGAAGCATATTATAAACTTGGGTTGTATAATGAGAGAATTAACCAAAAAGATTCAGCATATTTTTTTTATAATAAATCTTTAAAAATTTATGAAGTTATAAATGATAGTATGAAAATAGGTAGAAGACTTTTAAATATTGCTATTATTGAATCAAGTTTTGGAGATTATAAAAAAAGTAATGCTACAGCAGTAAAAGCATTACAATTTTTCGATAAAAAAGGAACAGAATATATTGCTTCTATATATAATAATTTAGGTATAAATTCAAGAAAACAAGAGTTATATGAAAAAGCAATTAAATACTATGAAAAAGCAATTACTTTATCAAAAAAAAGGAATAAAATTAATATTTATAAAAATAATATAGCTATTTCATGTAAAAAAATGAAAAATTATGACCAATCAATCGATATTTTAAGCAAAATATTAATTGATTCTACTCTTAATAAATTTTTAGAAACTAAAGCTAGAGCTATTGATAATTTAGCCTATGTAAGGTGGTTGAAAAATTCAAAATTAAATGTATTGCCACAATTTTTGGAAGCTAAAAGAATAAGAATCAAAGAGAAAAATTTTGAAGGATTAATAGCTTCTTACGCACACTTATCAGATTATTATGGAGAATTAGATAAGAGTAAGTCATTAACCTATGCTTATGAAATGTATAATATAGCAACTAAAGAGAAAAGTCCTTATGATATCATTGAAGCATTGGATAAGATTTCAATGTTAGAGACGGCTGATAAAGGAATAAATTTTGCAATAAAAAGAAATAAGTTAAAAGACAGCCTAATAAAGGTAAAAGATAAAGAACAGTATAAATATGCTTTGGTGAAATATGAAAGTGAGGAAAATGAAAAAAAAGCATTAAAGAATAAGTATTTAGCTGAAGAACAAAAAACAGAAAAACAAGGTTGGATTTTTATTGGACTTACTACTATGTTAGGTTTTATAATGTATATCTATTACAAAAGAGCAAAAACCAAAAAAGAAAAAGTAATAGAGGTTTATAAAACTGAAACACGTTTAGCTAAAAAAATTCATGATGAATTGGCTAATGATGTATACTTAGCGATGAACAAAATACAAAATAAATCAGGAGAAGAATCTTCAATTTTAGCCGATTTAGAAAAAATATATTTGCAAACGAGAAATATCTCACACGAAAATAGTCCTGTGCTTACTGGAAATCAATTTGAAGGTTTTTTAAAACAGTTATTTGCTGATTTTTCTGCCGATGGTTGTAAAGTAATGAATAAAGGGCTGTCAGAAATAACTGTTAACGAGCTTTCTAAAGAAAAACAAATAGTTATTTACAGAGTGTTGCAAGAGTTATTAGTTAATATGAAAAAATATAGTGAGGCTAATTTAGTAATAGTTTCATTTTCTCTAATAAAAGATACATTACAAATACAATATAAAGACAATGGAATTGGAGTAGAAACACTAGAAATAAAAAATGGACTCCAAAATATGGAAACCCGTATAAAATCTATAGGAGGTTCTATTATTTTTGAATCAGAAATGCAAAAAGGATTTCAGGCAAAATTTCAATTTAAAAAGTAGTTATGTTTCAAAAAGTATTAATAGCAGAAGATGTCGATTTTATGTCTAGTGGAATTAAAATGGCATTAGAAAGCTTACAAATTCCAGTAATAGAATATGCACAATATTGTGATGAAGCGTTTTTAAAACTTAAAAAAGCGTTTTTAGACAATGAACCATTCGATTTGTTAATTAGTGATTTATCATTTGTTGAAAATCCTAATCCGCAACGATTAACATCAGGAGAAGATTTAATAAGAGAAGCTAAAAAATTACAAGCCACATTACAAACTATTGTTTTTTCAGTAGAAGATAAACCCTACAGAGTACAGCAGTTATGTAATGAGTTAGTAGTGAATGGATATGTATGGAAATCGGTTAACGGACAAAGAGAACTTAAAAAAGCAATAAAAAAAGTTTTCGATGGAGAGTTTTTTATATCGCACCAATTAGCGCATACACTAAGAAGTAAAGAAACTTTTGAAATTACCGATTACGATGTGTTTTTATTAAAACATTTAGCTGAAGGTATGGATCAAAAAGAGATTAGCATTGAACTTAAAGAAAGTAATATAAAACCGCACAGTATTAGTTCGGTAGAAAAACGGTTAAAGACCTTAAAAGAAAACTTTAATGCGAATAATCCCACACAACTAATAGCGATTACTAAAGATTTCGGATTGATTTAAAAGAACTTTACATATTATAATAGAACCCTACGGAAACCCGTAGGGTTTTCTGTTTTTAGCAAAGTAATTTTGAGGTAGTATTAATTTAAAAATATTAGAATTTATGGATGTTAAAATTTGCGAAGCAATTTCACAAAAAAAAATAATTACTTTTTATTATGAAAATGAATTAAGGAAAGTTGAACCTCATTGTTATGGATTAACTACAGCTGGTAATAAAGGATTAAGGGCTTATCAGGTAGATGGCTATAGTAAATCTGGTAAGTACGGTTGGAAAATGTATGATCTAAATAAATCTGAACAAATTAAGATAGTTCTTGAAAATTTTAATTTAAGAAATGATTATAAAAAGGGAGATAAAGGAATGACTTTAATTTATTGTGAGGCTTAATTAAAAAAAATTATGGAATATAAAGTAATACCATTCATTCCTTCTATTAATAGAAATAAAGAGAACTCAACACAGGTTGCTCAACAATTGGAGGATATTATAGCTAATTATACTAATCAAGGCTGGCAATACATTCGTTTAGAAAGCGTACAAACATATATAGTACCAGACCAAGGGTGTTTTGGTTTAGGCGCAAAACCAGGGTTTACAGCGTATAGACAAATGCTTGTTTTTGGAAAATAATGAAATATATTTTATTAATAATAATAAAACTGTATTGGTTGTTTAAAGCTAAAAACAAACCTCCTTGTTGTATTTTTAAAAAAAACTGTTCAAGGTATGTATATGAAGAAACAAAAAAGAAAGGTTTTTACATGGGACTTTTAGCTTTAAAATATAGAATACAGAATTGTAAATATAGTTTTGAAATTTATACTAACCCCAATAGTGGTAAATTAGAAATGATATTACCAAAAGGAGATATACTTGAAACAGAAAAGATAGCAGAACGATTATTAAATTAGTTTTAAACCCTACGGAAATCCGTAGGGTTTTGTGTTTTTACTAGAGTAGTTTTGAAGAAATATTAACTTAAAAAACAAGGAAATGAAAAAAACTATAATTATTTTATTGTTGGTAACATTTAGCTCATGTTATTCAGCCAAAGTTGTAACAACTCCAAAGCCAATACATAGAATAATCAAAACTAAGTTTAAGAAAAGTAAAAACTATATTAAAGCGAATGAATGGATGGTTGAATCTTTTATTAGCTCTAAAAGTGTAATTCAATTTAGTGATAAAGAAGAAGGTATAATTAAAGGAAAGTATTTAATGTATCAAGGAATACAAGGAACAAAATATACACCTAGTTCTAAACCTTATTATGGAATTATAACAATTCGGGTAAAAGATAATTCAGTAAAAATAGAAATTACTCCTTTAGGAGAATTTAAAGTTATGAAATATATGGGAAGTAATTATGGTTTTACTCCTGAACAGTTCATAATAAAAGGGAATTCTCTAGTAAATGACTTTAATGTGTATTTGAAAAATAACGAAGATACTTGGTAAAATATAGGTATGAAAAATAAATTTTTAATCGTTGTAATATTAATTTTAATAAGTTCTTGTTCCAGTGTATATAATACATATGATGTAAATGAAGATTTAATTTTATATAAATCTAAGTCTTTGGGGAGTAAAAAAATTATTGTGATTCCCAAAGGAGAGGTAGTTAAAGTTAAAGGAACAAAAGAGTATAAAAAAATTAAATATAAAAATTATTTAGGATGGGGTTATAAGCCAAAAGTAAGTAGAATAGCTTTTAAAATACGTAAAAATAAGTCTAGTTTTCATTCTACTAATAGTAGTTTTGGAACTGTATCTGTAAAGGGGTATTATAGAAAAGATGGAACTTATGTAAGGTCACACACAAGAGGAAAGCCTAAAGCTAAAAAACATGAAAGCTATTACAGAAAAAGAAAATATAAAAAAAAGAAGACGTTAAAGTAAAACCCTACGGAAATCCGTAGGGTTTTGTTTTTTGGGTACTCTAGTTTTGTTTTTATTAATACTCATAATCCCCCGAAAATGAAAAATATCAAAAAGGAAACCTATCAGTTACTAATTCCTGTTATCCTAATCAGTTTACTTCTAAGTAAAAGTCAGCAGCATACAAGTATTTTAAAAAAAAGAAGCAAAAATATACCCGTACTAGGGTGTTATATTGATATTGGTGGACGATGTACAGGTTCAGCTTATTGTAGGGCATGTAAAAATTGTAGTAGTTGTAAGTATTGTAATAATGGAGGTTCTTGTGGGGTGTGCTCAGATGGGTATAAAGCCCCCAGAAGGAAAAAGAGAAAAAGAACTTACCCTAAAAAACAAAAATCAATAAAGAAAAATATATATGATGGTCGAAATAATAGTTTAACAACTACGCAGCAATTAAAAGAGGAGCCTCTGTATTTAAGAATTTTGTTAGTTAATAAAGAAAACTTAAGCCTTAGAAGTGGTCCCAGTATTACCAATTATGAAATTCAACAACTACGAAAAGGAGAGGAGTTAGTAGTATTGGCAATGCATGCTCAATGGATTAAAGTTAAAGTAAAGAGAACCCAAACAATCGGTTTTGTGTATTATAAATATGTTGTTTTGGTTAATGATTAATTAAGTTTTGAGATAAAAATTATCGATAATGGATTCCCGTAATGTTTTAGAATTAACTAAAATTAGTTTTGAAAAAGTATAAATTTAAAAATAATTATAAAAATGGGTAAACCAAAATTCGAAATTACAAAAAGAGTAAACAATGAGTTTATGTTTAATTTAAAAGCAGGAAACGGAGAAATAATCTTAACGAGTGAAGGTTATGATAATAAACAGGGATGTAAAAACGGAATAATTTCGGTTAAAGAAAATGCACCTGAAGATAATAACTATGAAAAGAAAACAGCTTCTAATGGTAAATATTATTTTGTGTTAAAAGCACTAAATAATAAAGTAATAGGTAAAAGTCAAATGTATACCAGCACTTCAGGTAGAGATAAAGGAATAGAATCAGTAAAAGATAACGGACCTTCAGCAGATACAGTTGACTTAACATAAACAATTATCTGTAGAAGATAAAATTTATATAGTATTCATAAGCCTTATGGGAAACCGTAAGGTTTTGTTGTTTAAGGAGAGTAGATTTGAAGTAAATAACCAAACTAATATTTATTATAATGAAAGAGTTAAAAATTACCAGTGTCTTTATTTTATTTATTTTGATTTTAAGTTGTTCAACAGATAATACTGAAAAATTAACAGAATGGAGATGTGGTACACACAATGGTAACGAACTATGGACAGGACCTAAAGGAGGATGCTATTATAAGAATAGTAATGGAAATAAGACATATGTAGATAGATCAGAATGTGATTGTTAGTCGAAAGAACATGAAAACAAAAGCTACTCAATTACTTAATTATAACTTTTTTTTTTGCAAAAGGTATTTACCTTTTAATAATTTTAAATGCAATTTGTTTAATTCTTGAATCTTTCAAAGTACTGCGAGTACAATATGCTACTTTTTTTCAAATGATAGAGGAATTTTCTATAGTGATTTTTACTTTAGAATTTATTACAAGAATTATAATAGCAGAAAAGAAAAATGAAAAGGGGTGGAATTCTTATGTGTTTTCTGGCTATGGTATTTTAGATTTATTATCAATATTGCCTTTTTATTTACCCTTAATTTTTCCTTTCGATTTAAGAATGTTAAGAGTACTTAGACTTTTAAGATTAGTAAGGATTTTTAAATTAGGGAGGTATTCAAAATCTTTTAAAACAATTAATTTAATACTTAGGGAAGCTAAACCAGAATTATTAATAACAGCATTTATAGCTTTAGTATTAGTAATGTTGTCTTCTACTTTAATTTTTTATGCTGAAAATGAAGCACAACCAGATAAATTTTCAAGTATTATAGAAGCGTTTTGGTGGTCTTTAGGAACTTTAACTACGGTTGGAGTTGCAGATGTGTACCCAGTAACCCCACTAGGAAAGTTTTTAAGCGCATTAATTGGAGTAATTGGTATTGGCTTTGTAGCCTTACCAACTGGTATTATAAGTTCTGCTTTAATTGATAAAGTAAAAGAAGATAAAAAAGATTGTATCGATTGCCCTAATTGTGGTATAAAATAAATAACAAGTAAAATGATATGGGATTACAATTTTATAGACGCCTAAAATTAGGAAAAGGTTTAGGGTTAAATATTAGTAAGTCAGGAATATCTCCAAGTTTACGAACTAAAATAGGTGCAGTAAGCTCAAAAGGATACTCAATAAAAACAGGTATAAAAGGACTTAATTATAGAAAATACTATTCTAAAAAAGAAGCTATTGGGTGTTTCGGGATTGTATTTACAATCATTAGTGTTTTTATAGCATTATTAACTAAAAGAAAATGAAAAAACAAAATTATTTAAGATTACTAAACATAGTATGTTCAGTATCCTTATTTGTAGCAATAACCAACCTTCCTATAATATATTATAATTTTTTAAGAATACTAGTTTTTATAGGTTGTCTATTTATTGTTTTCAATTATAAAATCAAAAAAATGTGGAGGTTAGTATTTGTTCCGATAGCCATACTTTTTAATCCAATTTTTCCTGTTTTTTTATATTTAAAACCATATTGGATTCCTTTAGATATACTAGCAGGTATTCTATTTCTACTAGTAACTTTTTATGGGGCTGTTTTTAGTGAGATAGAATCAAAAACAACAACAAAGCAAGTTGTGAAAAATAGAAATATGTATAACGTAAAATATTAATAAATGAATGAAATAACTACCGAACTTAAAAGTCATTTTCTTAGATTATATCAAATGGCTTTTTCAGATGATAATTTTGATGTATTAGAAATGCAAATGTTATACAAATTTGCAGAAGAAAGGAAAGTATCTAAGAAAGAACTTGATACTATTTTATTATCACCTTATCATGATAGTTCTATACCAAATAGTCTTGAACTAAAAATAGAATATTTGTACGATTTAGCTGTAATGATTTGGGCAGATGAAAAAGTAACAAATGATGAAATTACAACTTTAAAAAAATACTGTTCAAAGTTTGGATTTCTTGAAGAAAATTTAAATGAGCTTACTGATTTTTTAATTGAAAATGCCAAAAGAAGTACATCAAAAACTGAATTATTAAAACAACTAATTGATTAACAAAATGGAAGCATTAAAAAAAATATTTATCACTAAGAAAGAAGAACCTGTAAAAAAAGTAGAAACAATAAGTGAAGATAAAAAGGATCATAAGTTTACTTTTTTTGAAAGTGGATATGGTTCATCAAAACAAGCATCTGGAAATCATAAAGTTTTTAGAGCTTGTTTAAATGATGTTTACATGGATTATAAAAGTAAATGCGCCGAAGATGATAAATTACAAAACAAATTAAAAGAACCACACATACAAGAAAAAGGTAGAGAGGGGATTGAGTTAAAAAAAAGACAAACTGTTAAAGGTATCTTAGAAGAAGAGATAAAGAAAGATGAGGAAGAAATAGAAGACTGTAAAAATCAAATAATTGATGTTAAAGAAGATCCAGAAAAGTATGTTGAAGATGTAGATAAAAAGCCTAAAGCTCAATTTTATATAGGATTAATAGTATTAGTACCAATTACTCTTTACTTGTTAGTGTTTTATATTTCAGCTTCCTATTCTGCCTTTTTTAAAGACTTTGAAAGTATTTCAAGTTTAGGGGTAAATAATACAATATTTTCTGCTGATGCTTTAACAAGTGCTTTTAATGATGGGGTTATGGAGGGGGTTTTTGTGTTAACAATTCCTTTTGCTTTTATGGGGTTAGGATATTTAATTCACATGTTTCAAAAGCACAAAAGTTGGGTGTCTTATGTTAAAATAGGTGTTCTATTTGTTATAACATTCATTTTTGATGCTATTCTAGCATACTTAATTGAAATGAAAATTTATGAATTTAATAAAACACCAGATTCACCAGATTTTAATTTATCAATAGCTTTTAGTAAAGTAGAATTCTGGGGGATAATTTTTGCAGGTTTTGTAGTATATATTATATGGGGGTTAGTTTTTGACTTTATTATGAAAGAATATGAAAATATAGATAAAATAAAAGCTTTTATTAGAGGGAAAAGGGAGACTATTGAAAATTTAAAAAAATCAATAATAGAAGCTGTAGAGAAGTTAAATGGTATTAAAAAAGATATTTCAGGAATAGAAGCTAGAATTACAGATTTACAGAGTACTATTGATGGATTTGTATTTCCTAATAAACGTTATTTAACTTATCATGCAGAATATGTAAAAGGTTGGTATTTAGCTGTTACAGATAATTTTGATAACTTAAAAAGGAGAAACGAATTACTATCTGAATGTGAAACAATAGAAAAAGAACACCTTTCAAAATATGATTTAACGAATGAAAATACTGAAGGAATAATTTATAAATCACAATTAAACTAAAGAAAAATGCGAATATATTTAATTATAGTTCTGAGTATTTTATTTTTTTCATGTAAAAAAGAAGTAGTACCTAATAATGAAAGCAGTAGTTATAAAAAGGTTAGTGTTAAAAAAAATAAAAAAAAACAAAATTTGAATATTAGTATTCTATTAGATTTATCTGACAGAATAGACTCTGTGAAATTTTCAAATCCATCTATGGAATATTATCAACGAGATTTAGGATACATTGAAAGTATTACAAAAGTATTTGAAAGTCATTTAATGAATAAAAAAACGTACAGTATTAATGATAAAATACAGTTATTTATAGATCCTGAACCATCAGATAGGGCACTAAATAAAAAAATAACTAACCTTAAAATTCAATTTGATAAAAAAAATGCGACTAAAAATAAAATAAAACAAACCTCTATAAAGTACAAAGAAGTTTGTACTGATATTTATAATACTGCAATTTCTGATGGAAAATACATAGGATCAAATATAAGAGGTTTCTTTAAAAACAAAATGAATGATTATTGTATAGATAATAAGTATCGAAATATTGTAATAATTTTAACGGACGGGTATATTTTTCATAAGCATGATATAATAAAAAGCAAGAATAAAACATCGTATTTAACACCAAAAACTATAAAAGGATTCGGTTTAAATACTGAAAAATGGAATAAAAAAATGGAAAGACATAATTATGGTTTTCTATCAATAGATAAGAAGTTAGAAAATATTGAAGTTTTAGTTTTAGGGATAAATCCAAGTAATAACAATCCTTATGAAGGAGAAGTAATCAAGGCATATTGGTCAAAATGGTTAACAGAGATGAGTATTAAAAAGTTTCAATTAAAAACTGCAGATTTACCAACCCATATTGATGATGTCATTAATAATTTCATTTTAAATTAACCATGCATCTAAAAACAATATTCCTTTTTCTTTTATTTTTTATAGTTAAACAAAAAGTACCCAAAGAATTTTATGCAAAAGTAATTGGTGTAAAAGATGGAGACACTATTGAAGTTTTATATAAAAAGAAACCATTAATTATAAGGTTAGCGCATATAGATTGTCCAGAAAAGAAACAAGCATTTGGCAATAAAGCAAAACAGTTTGTAGCTACCAAAATATTTGGTAAAAATGTGCGGATAATTAATAAAGGAAAGTGGCACTGGAATCGATTAATAGCAGAAGTATATTATAATAAAGTGGAAAATATAAATGAAACTTTAGTTGAAAATGGATTGGCAATGCATTTTAAAAAATACTCAAAAAGTAAAAGATACCATAATTTAGAACAAGTGGCTAAGAAACAAAAAATAGGAATATGGTCACAACCAAATAGTATTACACCATGGCAATACAGAAAATCAAACTACCCATGAAAAATATTTTATTAGTACTCATAATTTTTTCATTAACAGCATTTCAACAAATTAAAGAGAAGGAAGTATATGTTTGTAAAAGTGTTGCAAGCAAGCGATATCACTTAAAAAAAAATTGTAAAGGACTTACTTCCTGTAAAACCGAAATAAAAAAAACTACGAAAAAAAAAGCAAAAAGATACGGGCGAACACTCTGTAAATGGGAAAGAAAACTATTAAAAAAAAAATAAATTATAACTCTGTTGAAAACTAATTCAACAGAGCTTTTTATTTTTTAATGTTTAATCTTATTTTAGCGAATACTTCAATATTACAAGATATTTATGGCACAAGAAACACAATATACCGAAGATAATATACGATCGCTCGACTGGAAAGAACACATTAGAATGCGTCCAGGTATGTATATCGGAAAATTAGGAGATGGTTCATCCCCTGATGATGGTATTTATATTCTTGTAAAAGAAGTTTTAGATAACTCGATTGACGAGTTTGTAATGGGAGGAGGAAAAACCATTGAAGTGTCTGTACAAGGAAATAAAGTAATTGTAAGAGATTATGGACGTGGGATACCGTTAGGAAAAGTGGTAGATGTAGTATCTAAAATGAATACTGGTGGTAAATATGACTCTAAAGCATTTAAAAAATCTGTAGGATTAAATGGGGTGGGTACTAAAGCAGTAAATGCATTATCTACGTTTTTTAGAGTAGAATCTACACGTGACGGTAAATCTGCTGCAGCTGAATTCGAAAGAGGTAACTTAACAAATCAAGAGTTATTAGAAGAAACATCACGTAGAAAAGGAACGAAGGTAACTTTTATTGCTGATGAAACTATTTTTAAGAATTATAAATATCGCCCTGAGTATATTATAAAGCTTCTTAAAAATTATGTGTACCTAAATCCAGGATTAACTATTGTTTTTAATGGAGAGAAGTTTTATTCTGAAAACGGGTTAAAAGATTTATTGGAAGATAATAACAATCAGGAAGATATGTTATATCCAATAATTCATTTGCGAGGTGATGATATTGAGGTAGCAATTACACATAGTAAAACTCAATATTCTGAAGAATACCACTCATTTGTAAACGGTCAACATACCACACAGGGAGGAACGCATCAAGCAGCCTTTAGAGAAGCTTTAGTGAAAACTATTCGTGAGTTTTTTGGTAAGAATTTTGAAGCATCTGACATTCGTAAATCAATTATATCTGCTATTTCCATAAAAGTAATGGAACCAGTTTTTGAAAGTCAAACAAAAACTAAATTAGGATCTACTGAAATGGGAGGGAATCTTCCAACAGTAAGAACTTATATTAACGACTTTCTAAAAAAGAAATTAGATAATTATTTACATAAAAATACAGTCGTTGCTGAGCAACTTCAAAAGAAAATATTACAAGCAGAGAAAGAACGTAAAGAACTTTCAGGAATACGTAAATTAGCGCGTGATAGAGCTAAAAAAGCTAGTTTGCACAATAAAAAATTACGTGATTGTCGTATTCATTTTGGAGATACAAAAAAAGAAAGTTATTTAGATACTACATTGTTTATTACTGAGGGAGATTCGGCAAGTGGATCAATTACTAAATCAAGAAATGTAAATACTCAAGCAGTTTTTAGTTTAAAAGGAAAGCCTTTAAATTCATACGGACTAAGTAAAAAAATTGTGTATGAAAATGAAGAGTTTAACTTGTTACAGGCTGCATTAAATATTGAAGATGGCTTAGAAGGATTACGTTATAATAATGTTGTAATTGCAACGGATGCCGATGTTGATGGTATGCACATTCGATTATTATTGATTACATTTTTTCTACAATTTTTTCCTGAAGTAATAAAAGAAGGACATTTATATATTTTAGAAACTCCTTTATTTAGAGTTCGAAATAAAAAAGAAACTTTTTATTGTTATTCTGAAGAAGAAAAACAGGAAGCTATTAATAAACTAAGAGGTAAACCTGAGATAACTCGATTTAAAGGACTTGGGGAGATTTCACCAAACGAATTTGTTCATTTTATTGGAGATAATATTCGATTAGATCCTGTAATGTTAGATAAAGAAATGTCTATTGAACAAATGCTTGAATTCTACATGGGTAAGAATACACCAGATCGTCAGAAATTTATTATAAATAATCTAAAAGTAGAGTTAGATTTGTTAGAAGATAATTAAAAGTGAAAAAGAAAATAATTTTGATTAAAATGTATGTGAATAATACATTTAAATAGAATCAAAATTAAAAAAATAATAACCCCAAACGTATAAACGTTACTGTAAATGAGTGAAGACAATAACAATTACGAACACGACGAAGAATTAAATCAAGAACCTATTGAAAATGCAGAAACCATTACGAAAGTAACGGGGATGTATAAAGAATGGTTTTTAGATTATGCTTCATATGTAATTCTAGAACGTGCTGTACCTTCTATAGAAGATGGATTTAAGCCTGTGCAACGTCGTATTATGCATTCAATGAAAGACTTAGATGATGGGCGCTACAATAAGGTAGCAAACATCGTAGGTCATACAATGCAGTACCACCCGCACGGTGATGCTTCTATTGGAGATGCAATGGTACAACTAGGGCAAAAAGAGTTGTTAATTGATATGCAGGGTAACTGGGGTAATATATTAACTGGTGATCGTGCTGCTGCCTCTCGTTATATAGAAGCTCGTTTGTCTAAGTTTGCTTTAGATGTTGTTTTTAACCCAAAAACAACAGAATGGAAAATGTCGTATGATGGTAGAAGAAAAGAGCCTGTTGATTTACCAGTTAAGTTTCCGCTTTTATTAGCACAAGGAGCAGAAGGTATTGCTGTAGGTTTGTCTACAAAAATTTTACCACACAACTTTAATGAACTAATTGATGCTTCCATTAAGTATTTAAAAGGAAGAAGCTTCACAATTGTACCTGATTTTTTAACTGGTGGAATCGCTGATTTTACTAATTATAACGATGGTAAAAGAGGAGGAAAGGTTCGTGTAAGAGCAAAAATATCTCAGTTAGATAAAAAAACATTGGTAATTACTGAAATTCCATTCAGTACTACTACATCCTCTTTAATTGATAGTATTTTAAAGGCGAATGATAAGGGGAAAATTAAAATAAAAAAGATTGAAGATAATACAGCAGCAAATGTTGAAATAGTAGTGCATTTGCCACCAAATATTTCTCCAGATAAAACTATAGATGCACTGTATGCTTTTACAAATTGTGAAAACTCAATATCACCATTAGCGTGTACAATTCAAAATAACAAACCTGTTTTTGTGGGGGTTTCGGAAATGTTAAAGCATTCAACCGACTTAACAGTTAAATTATTAAAAAGAGAATTAGAGATTCAATTACATGAGCTAGAAGAACAATGGCATTTTGCTTCTTTAGAACGTATTTTTATTGAAAATAGAATTTATCGTGATATTGAGGAGGTAGAAACATGGGAAGGAGTTATTGAAGCTATTGATAAAGGATTACAACCACATATTAAGCACTTAAAAAGAGAAGTAACCGAAGAAGATATAGTTCGATTAACAGAAATTAGAATTAAGAAAATTTCTAAGTTTGATATTGATAAAGCAAAGCAATTTATTGAAAGTTTAGAAGAAAAAATAGCAGAAGTAAAACACCATTTAGATAATTTAATTGATTTTGCTATTGATTATTTTAAAGTATTAAAAACTAAATACGGAAAAGGAAAAGAACGTAAAACTGAAATTAGAATTTTTGATGATATTGTTGCTACTAAAGTAGTAATGCGTAATTCTAAACTTTATGTAAATAAAGAAGAAGGTTTCGTAGGTACGTCGTTAAAAAAAGATGAATATATTACTGACTGTGCCGACATTGATGATGTTATTATTTTTAGAGATAACGGAACAATGTTAGTTACTAAAGTTGCCTCTAAAACATTTGTAGGTAAAGGTATTATTCACATTGCAATCTTTAAGAAAAAAGATAAACGTACTGTGTATAATATGATTTATAAAGACGGAGCAAAGGGGCCTAGTTATATGAAACGTTTCAATGTAACTAGTATCACAAGAGATAAAGAATACGACTTAACTAATGGTAGTAAAGGTTCTAAAATGCTATACTTTACTGCAAATCCGAATGGAGAAGCTGAAGTTATTACTATTTTACTAAGAGCAGTTGGAAGTATTAAAAAATTAAAATGGGATATTGATTTTGCAGATTTAGGTATAAAAAGTAGAAGTGCAAGAGGAAATCAAGTAACTAAATATGCAATTAAGAAAATAGAATTTAAATCTGCCGGAGCATCAACACTAAAACCAAGAAAAGTATGGTTTGATGATACTGTTCAACGTTTAAATGTTGATGGAAGAGGTGAATTACTAGGAGAGTTTAAAGCAGAAGATAAAATTTTAATAGCTACTCAAAGTGGTAAAATAAAAGCAGTAACACCAGAGTTAACAATGCATTTTGAAAATGACATGATAGTTTTGGAAAAATGGAATTCTAAAAAACCACTATCTGTAATTTATTTTGATGGTGAAAAAGAACGTTATTATGTAAAAAGGTTCTTGGTAGAAACTGTAGATAAAGAAGAGCATTTTATTTCAGAACATGAAAAATCAAAGCTAGAAATTATAGCTACTGATTATCGACCAATGGCTGAAGTTATATTTTCAAAACGTAGTTTAGATAAAATTGAAGTAAATTTCGAAGATTTTATTTCAATAAAAGGAATGAAAGCTTTGGGTAATCAATTAACTACAGATAAAATTCGCACGGTTAATTTATTAGAATCATTACCTTATGATGAACCTGAAGAAGAAAAAGTAGAAGAAATAGAGGTTAATGAAGAAGAAGAAATTACAGAAGAAGCATTACCGCTTGAAGTAGAAGAAGTAGTGAAGCCTAAAGAATTTGAAGAAAGTAAAGATTCTAAAGCAAAAAAAGCATTAGAAAGAGCACTTCAAAAAAAGAAAAAGGGCTCGGATGATGATCAAACAGCTTTGTTTTAAATAAATAATACATTTATTAATAAAGCTTAATAGTTTTTAGCTAAATATATCCGAATAATATGAAAAACATATTGAAAATTGTACAAGAAAAACTAGCTCCATATATTGGTAAAGTTTCTTTTGTAATGGCATTATTAGCGTTATTAATCACTGTTATTACACTCTATACAAAAGGAAGTGAGACATTGTATTATGTTGTAAGTACATTTAGGTATGTAGATTTACAATTTTTAAAATTCGATTTTTTTGAAGTTTCTGGAGGTACTTTTTCAAACTCTAGTAGTTATAATAGACTTAATGGATTAAATATATCTTTTAATATAATTTTATTACTAGGTAGTATCTTTTATATTAAAACAAATAAAAAGGATCAAGGTTTATTACAATTTGCTCACGCTATTATATTATTTAGCTCTATAATCAGTGTTTTGTCTTTTGTAATACATCAGTTTAATAATTTCACTTTATTCAAACCAATTGTTTTCTTCTTTTTTGTTCTAAATATAGCTCAATTACTATTTAGTTATTTCGTATTAATGATAACTGAAGCTAAATATAGTAATGTAAAAAATATAAAGTTTGAAGAATTTAAAGATAATGAGTACCCCTTAGCTATAAAATATAAACGATTTTTACATTTATTGTTAGATAGTTTTTTATTCATGTCATTAACTTTTAACGCTTTTAAGCTATTACCAAGAGGTATTTTATATGATATGACAAAACTAATAGGTGATAGGTTTACTTTAACTATACTATTTGTTATTAGTGCTATTGTATATTATGGTTTTTTTGAAACATTTTTTAGAAGAACACCAGCTAAGTTTTTAACAAATACTTTTGTTTTAGGTACAGTAAAAGAAAAAGTTAAGTTCGATAATATTTTGGTACGTTCTGTATCTAGAAAAATTCCATTTAATACTTTTTCATTTTTATGGGGTACAGGATGGCATGATTCTATTTCAGAAACTACGGTAGTTTCTTTAGATGATAATAGAATACCTAAAAAATATTGGTTAATAATACCGTTTTTAATCTTGTTTTTCTTTACAAATTATCAGTTCAATAAGTTTAGAGTTGACTATATAAGATATAAAATTGAAAATGGAAAAATTGAAAGTGAAGCTGAAGTTTTAGATAAGAAAATAAATAATTTACAATTGTATGATTTTATTACTTTAAAAAACACTCATAATAATTGGGGTAGATCATATTTTTATAAAGTAATAGAAGTAAAAGGAGATCAATTAACTTTAGCAGAGATTAAAAAAACATATAATGAAAGGAATATAGAAGAAATTGATTTTTTATATGAATCTAAGCCAGATGAGTTTAAAAAACATAATGTGGATAAAGACTATTTGCGTAATGGAGTTTGCAGAGAGTATAGTTTTTTTAGCGGTTTTAAAGGCCAAGGAGTAACTTATATTGAAGGAGAAGAGCCAATGCGTATTTATGCTATTAATAATACATTTGAACCAATTCTTTTTTTTAAGTCTTATTATAATAGAAGTGACAATGAAGTAGAAATCGAGCTTGAAAATTATGGAATGATTTGTAAGCTTGTTAATGCCCGTGTATTAGAAGGTGATATAAAAATAAGTAAAAGGAATAGTTTTCCTCAAAAGGTTAGCAAGTACAATAATGATTTTGAAGTTTATATTGAGTTTAATAAAGAACGAAGTCCATTCTCAATTGAGTTAACTTTTGAAGATAATATTGATATCTATGAAAAACACCGATATGTATTCAAATCTGATGGAGCATTTAAGCATAGTTTTACTAAAGTAGAAGAGTGATTTAAAAAGTTATATTATAGATATAAAATAATTGTTATAAATGAAAACAATAGGATTAATTGGAGGTATAACTCCACAGTCAACAATCATGTACTATCAAGTTTTAAATAACTTAGCTAGTAAAGAATATGGTGATAAACATTCGGCTAAAGTAATTATTAATTCTGTTGATTTTGGAGAAATATCTAAGCTCCAATCTGAGGGTAAATGGGATGTTTTAGACGGTATAATGGCCAATGCTGCTAAAAGTTTAGAAAATGCTGGAGCTACTAGTATATTAATTTGTGCAAACACCATGCATTTAACTATTGAAGCTATTAGGAAAGTGGTACAAATACCAGTAATTCATATTGCAAAAGCCACAGGTGAACAAATTTTAGAAAAAAAAATATCTAAAGTAGCTTTATTAGGTACAAAATACACCATGGAAAAAACATTTTATATTGATGTATTGAAGAGTATGGGAATAGAGGTTATTATTCCTGAAAAAACAGATAGAGAAATAGTTCATACAATTATTTATGATGAGTTATCTAAAGGAGTATTAAAAGCTACCTCAAAAGAAGCATATATTACAATCATTAATAAGCTAGAAAAAAAAGGAGCTGAAGGAGTTATTTTAGGATGTACTGAAATACCTTTATTAATTCAGCAAGAAGATGTGTCAATCCCTGTTTTTGATACGACAACAATTCATGCAACCAAAGCGTTTAACCTTTCAAAATAATGAAAGATTTATTTACATATCAATTTGATTTAGATTCTTTTATAGGAATCATAGCTTATATTATTCTTGTAGTTTTTATAGCTTGGTTAATATCTAGAGGAATTCGATATATTATTTTACAAATAATAAAATATAGAAAAAGAGATAGGTTTGGTGGAACAAGTATTCAGTTTTTAAGAAACTCAATTAAGTTTATTATTGGTGTTCTAGGGATCATGTATATTATTATGACGGTGCCTCTTTTTAGAAACAAAGCTTCTTTTATTTTTTCAGGGGCAGGAATACTTGCAGCTATTATTGGTTTTGCTGCACAAGCAGCTTTATCTAATTTAATTGCAGGAGCATTCATTGTTATTTTTCGTCCATTTAGAGTAGGAGATTATATTAAACTAGATGAGCAACGAATGGGAATAGTTGAAGATATAACGCTTAGACATACGGTAATTAATAATTTTGAAAATAAAAGATTGATTATTCCTAATTCGGTAATTAGTACCGATTCAGTATTAAACCATACGATTGAAGATTCTAATATTTTAAGTTTCAATAATTTTAAAATAGGATTAAAGGCTGATATTGATTTAGCAAGAAAAATTATTCAAGAAGAAGCTATAAAACAACCGAATGTAATTGATAATAGAACACCTGCACAAGTATTAACTTCTTCTAATCAAGTAGATGTCCGTGTAATTGATGTTCATCCTGATCATATTCATATGAGAGCCTATGTTTGGTTAAATGAACCTTTTTTAGAGTTTAAAACTAAATGTGCTTTAAAGGAATCAGTTCATAAACGTTTTCTTAGTGAAGGAGTTCACTTACCAATTCCGATTAATAAAATTCTTAAACTATAACTACTTAATAGTTTTTTGATGTAAATAGTTTAGATTATAAGAAAACTCAAGAAATTCTATAAAATATAGAACTACTCTCAAAGTAATATTGATTAAAAAGGAGTAGTTTCGCGGTCTAATAATAGTTTAACATTAATTTCTTTTAATTAGAGCACCAATTGTAAAGAATAAAAATAAAATTATGGCCACTACATTTAAAGAATTAGGAGTTAACCCTTTTTTAATAAAAGCATTAAATACTTTAGATATTAAAACTCCTACACTTGTTCAGGAAAAGGTAATCCCTGTAATTTTACATCAAAAAAGAGATGTAGTTGCTTTGTCTAAAACAGGTACAGGTAAAACAATTGCTTTTGGATTGCCATTATTACAATTAATAAAAGAAGAGAAAAGCCATATTCAAGCTGTTATTTTAGCACCAACTAGAGAGTTAAGTCAACAAATTTTCAACAATTTAGAAGCTATTGTTCCAGAGAGCTCTAATATCTCTATAGCTTCTATTAATGGAGGAGTTCCTG
Source organism: Tenacibaculum sp. MAR_2010_89 (assembly GCF_900105985.1). NCBI lineage: Bacteria > Pseudomonadati > Bacteroidota > Flavobacteriia > Flavobacteriales > Flavobacteriaceae > Tenacibaculum > Tenacibaculum sp. MAR_2010_89. The sequence goes on from NZ_FNUB01000005.1 coordinate 2,383,001, forward strand.
TAAAATCTCAAATAGAGCGTTTAAAAGAAGATACTCATATTGTAGTAGCTACTCCTGGTCGTTTATCAGATTTAATAAAACGTGAAGCTATTAATGTCAAAAATATTTCTTATTTTATTTTAGATGAGGCTGATGAAATGGTAAGTGCTTTAAAAGAAGAGTTAGATAATGTTATAAAAGAAATTCCAAAATTAAGAAGAACATTATTGTTTACAGCAACGATGCCTGGAGCTATAAAACAATTGGTTCAAAATTACATGTCTAAACATGTGCTTCAAATTGAAGCAGATATGGCAACAGTTGGTAATAAAAGTATTGATCATCAATATGTAGTTGTTGAACCTATTGAAAAGTTAGATGTATTACTTCATTTTTTAAACTCGAGGGTTGGAGAACGAGGAATTATATTTTGTAAAACAAAAGCTGCTGTTAATAAATTGGCTAAAAAATTAGCTATAAATAAGTTTTCATCTGGTGCTATTCATGGTAGTTTAACACAAGGAATTCGTGATCGTATCATGGGGCAGTTTAGAGAAGGTTTTATTGATATATTAGTTGCTACGGATTTAGCAGCAAGAGGTATTGATGTAAAAGACGTTTCTTTTGTAGTTAATTACCATTTACCAGATACTTATGATGCCTATGTTCATAGAAGTGGGCGAACAGCTAGAGCTGGAGCAAATGGTTTATCATTAACTATTATTCAAGAAGAAGAAGTAGAAGATATAGCTGATTTTGAAGCTGAGTTAGACATTGTATTTAAGCCCTTTAAAAAGGCAGATGCTAAGAGTATTGAAGAAAACAACGGACTTATTTGGGCTAAGAAAATATTTAAAACTAAACCGAATAGAGAGGTTTCTCAAGATTTTAAAGCTAAAATAAAAACAATATTTCATCATTTAACAAAAGAAGAATTGATAGATAAGTTAGTGGCTAATTATTTAAATGAAACGAAAAGCTCACTAATAAAAGATGAAACTTTAAAAAAGAAAAAATAGTTAATTGGCATATAGTTATTCGAGTTTATTACTTTAGTAAAAAGATTAACTAACTAGAAATGTCTAAACTACCAAATACTCCTACAAGTATATTCTCTATAATGTCGCAATTAGCGAACAAACATGGAGCCATAAATTTATCGCAAGGGTTTCCTAATTTCCCTGTTGATGAGCGTTTATTGAATATAACTAAAAATCTAATAGGCAAAAATGTTCATCAATATACCCCGATGAACGGTTTGCCTTCATTATTAGAGAATATAGCATCCTTAACATTTAAAAATTATAAGCGTAAAGTTAATATAGCTTCAGAAATGTTAATAACAGCAGGTGCTACACAAGGTATTTACACGGTTATTAATTCATTTGTTAAAAACAATGATGAAGTAATTATTTTAGACCCTAGTTACGATAGTTATGAGCCTTCAGTACTTGTAGCTGGGGGTAAACCTGTACGTATTTCTTTGAACGATGATTATTCTCCTAACTTTAATAGAATTGAAGACGCAATTACTAAGAATACAAAATTAATTATAATAAATAACCCTCATAATCCTACGGGTAAAATTTGGAAAGAAAGTGAATTTCAAGCACTAGAAAGTCTTTTAGAAAAGCATGACCGTGTTTTATTACTAAGTGATGAAGTGTATGAATATATTTCATTTTTACACCCTCATATTTCTATAAATACAAGGCCCAAATTAAGAGATAAAGCAATTGTAGCATCTTCTTTTGGAAAATCATTACATGTTACTGGATGGAAAGTAGGCTATTTAATAGCTCCAGAAAAGTTAATGTTAGAAATAAAAAAAATACATCAATTTTTAGTTTTTAGCATTAGTAGCTTATCACAACATGCGATTTCTGAATACTTAGACATTGTTGATTTCAATGAAATTGAAAAAATGTATGTTAGTAAAAGAACTTTATTTCAAAATTTATTAAAAAATAGCAAGTTTGAATTACTACCCTGTGAAGGAACATATTTTCAAGTTGTAAATTATAAACAAATTAGTACAAAAGGAGATATGGATTTTGCTAAAGAGTTAATAGTAAAGCATGGAGTTGCAGCTATTCCTATTTCCGTATTTTATAAAGATTCAACTGATAAACAAATGTTGAGATTTTGTTTTGCAAAGACTGACGAAACGTTAATTGCAGCGGCTGAAAAATTAGTTAAAATTTAATTAGTTTTTGTTTCTGAAAACGAGTATTTGTTTAGTTGAATTATTAACAGAATAAGGTAAAATAGTGTTATAATCAACCGTTTTATCCGTTGCCAACTAGTAGATTGTTTTAACTTTGCAGCTTATATATTTTTAGAATGAAAAAAGAGTTTTTTAATTATACTTTTATAATTGTAGGTTGTGCTTTAATGGCATTTGGAGTTGTTGGTTTCTTGAGTCCTAATAGTATTGCTATGGGAGGTACAGGAGGTTTAGCTATTATTTTCAATAGCCTTTTTAAAATATCTATTGGTATATTATTTGCAATTATAAATATTCCTTTGTTATTGGTAAGTATAAAGTATTTAGGAAAGTATTTTGCTATAAAAAGTACGATAGCTATTTTATTAATTAGTGCATTTATAGACACACTTTCTCACTTTGTTAGTTTAGAACCATTAAGTAATGAACCTTTATTAGCTACTTTATATGGTGGAGTATTTGTTGGAGCCGGAATTGGTTTTATATTTAAAGGAGGTGGTTCAGCAGGTGGAGGTACGATAATAGCAAGAATAATAACCTCTAAAACATCATTAAAAACAGGAACCGTAATTCTTATTTTAGATTCTATTGTTGTTGTAGCTACAGGATTTGTTTTCAATAATGTTGAATTAGCATTATGGAGTATGATTAGTATTTTTATTACTACAAAAATGGTAGACGTTATTTTAACAGGACGACCTAATGGCCGAATAGTTCATATTTCTTCACCAAACAATTTAGAAGCTATTGGTTTGTTAATAAATGAAAAAATTGGAGTGAATGGGACTTTAATTAAAGGTAATAATTTAAGTTTAACTCAGGAAAAACACATGATATTTGTAACAGTTCCAATAAATAGATTGAGTACTTTAAGGCAATTAATACGTACTGAAGATACTTCTGCTAAAATGATTGTAATGGATGCTTCAGAAATGTTAGGAACCAAGTTTTTAAATTAGGTATTTCAAGTATTTTATAAATATAGTTTTTTAAATTACCATATAAGTTAATGGCTAACGCAATTATTAGTATCCATAGAATGAAAAAAAAATGGGAAATAACTGAAAAAGTCATAGGTGCATTTCAAATATTTTTTGGAATTTTAATCTTAGTACTAGAAATATGGAGTATTAAACTATCGTTTAATATAGGACTCAAACACTACAATTATTCTTGGGAAAATATATCTATATTTAAAGTATTCAAAAATTACCATTATCAAATATTAATTCCATTATTAACCATATTTGCTGGTGTAACATTAATGTTAAAGAAGAGAATAGGTTGGTTATTTGGAGTTGTTACATCAGTTTTACATGTAATGTCAATGATTTTATTTTCAGTAACAAATGCAACTGTAGAAAATAAGTATTTAAATTTCATTTATGTTTTTATTTCAACTTTATTTATCCTAATAACTGTATTGTTAATGAATAAGCATATTCGAAGTAAATATAATCTTACAAAACAAACTTGGGTAATAATTGGTTTACTCCTTATTTTATTGTTCTTAGATAAATTATTCATAAAATAAATTTATTGTAATAAATAGTTTTTTCATATAATGCTTCTAATTTTTTAAAGTTACGTTTTATTTAAAAATACTATCTTTATTCATTCAATTATCTTTTTAACTAAAAACAGAAATGAATGAGACTTTCAACTATTGCAATTATATTATGTAGTTCTTTTTTTCTCTCTTGTAAAACCGAGGGAAATTCAAAATCAAATGCTTCCTCCAAAGCAGACAAAGAGTTTAAAATTGACTATGAAAAATTTACTTTAAGCAATGGCTTAGAGGTTATTTTACATGAAGATCATAGTGACCCTATAGTTGCAGTGGCTACTATGATGCATGTTGGATCTAATAGAGAGAAACCTGGAAAAACTGGTTTTGCTCATTTCTTTGAGCATATGAGTTTTAATGATTCAGAGAATGTTCCTGTAGGAGCAAATAGAAAGATGATTCCTGAATGGGGAGGAAGTAGAAATGGTGGTACTTGGAGTGATGGAACTGTATATTATGAAGTAGTGCCAAAAGATGCTTTTGAAAAAATTCTTTGGATTGATAGTGATCGTTATGGGTATATGATTAATACGGTTACGAAAGCTGCTTTAGAAAGAGAAAAGCAAGTGGTGAAAAATGAAAAACGTCAGCGTGTTGATAATGCTCCTTATGGTTATACTGATGAAATTATAAGAAAAAATCTTTATCCAGAAGGGCACCCTTATAATTGGACTGTAATTGGTGCATTACCTGATTTACAAGCGGCAACTATTGACGATGTTAAAGAGTTTTATGCAAAATACTATGGAGCAAAAAATGGATCTTTAGTAATTGCAGGGGATATAAACATTGAAGAAACAAAAAAATTAGTAAAAAAATGGTTTGGTGAAATACCGAGTGGACCTGATGTGGAAGAACTGCAACCAATGCCTGTAACATTAACTCAAAATAAATCACTGTATTTTGAAGATAATTTCGCAAAACTTCCAGAGTTACGAATGGTAATTCCAACGATTGAAGAATACAATAAAGATGTATATCCACTTCAAGTTCTTAGCCAATTATTAAGTGGAAGTAAAAAAGCTCCATTATATCAAGTAGTGGTTGAAGAAAAAAAATTAGCCCCTAATATTAGTATTTATCAAAGAAGTAGTGAAATAGCAGGAGAATTTGTTATTAGAGCAAGAGCTAATGCAGGTACAGATTTAGATGATTTAAAATCTGCTATAGACGAAGGGTTGAAACGTTTTGAAAGTAATGGTGTTAGTGAACAAGATTTAAAACGTATCAAAGCAGAATTAGAAACAGGATTATATCAAAGTGTAAGTACTGTTTTAAACAAAGCATTTAAGTTAGTTCAAGATAATGAGTTTAACGGAGATCCTAGCTATATTACAAAAGCTGCTAAATTAATGAATTCAGTAACTGCAGCTGATGTTATGAGAGTTTATAACCATTACATTAAAAACAAAAACTATGTAATGACAAGTGTTGTTCCTAAAGGACAATTAGAATTAGCTATTACTGATGCTAAAGAAGCCAAAGTTTGGATAGAAGAAGTAAAGCAAAATGTAGCTAATGAAGAGGTAGGGCAAGGTGAAGAAGCTAAGTATGAAAAAACTCCAAGTACGTATGATAGGAGTGAACCAGCCTTTGGAGAATTACCTTTATTTAAATCTCCTGAGGTTTGGACTACATCTATAGATAATGGAATAAAAGTTTATGGAATAGAGAATAATGAAGTTCCTTTAGTTCAATTTGATTTGACAATTCCTGGTGGACATTTATTAGATTTTAAAGGTAAAGAAGGTGTAGGAAGTTTATTAAGTGATTTAATGATGGAAGGAACAGCATCTAAAACTCCTGCTGAACTTGAGGAAGCTATAGGTTTATTGGGTGCTAGCATAAGTGTATATAGTGCTAATGAAGATTTTCATATTGTAGGATCTTGTTTAACAAAGAACTTTAAAAGTACAATTGCTCTTGTAAAAGAAATATTGTTAGAACCTCGTTGGGATCAAAAAGAATTTGATAGATTAAAACAAGCATTAGAAACTAGTTTAAAAGGACGTGAAGCAAATCCAAATGTAATTGCTTCTACGGTAATGAATAAGTTAATTTTTGGAGATAAACATATGTTTAGTATTCCAGGTTCAGGTACTTTAAATACAATTAAAACAATTACAGTAGATGATTTGAAGTCGTATTATAAAAAATTATCACCTAAAAAAGCGACTTTTCATGTTGCTGGTGCTATAACAGAAGATGAAGCTTCAAAAACAATAAGTACACTAAATGATTTTAACGGTATTGATATTATACTTCCAAAACAAGAGTTACCTAGTGAATCAAAAGCTGGTAATTTATATTTTGTAGATGTACCAGGGTCTAAACAATCTGTAATTATGATTGGTAAATTGGTTTTATCTGCTACTGATGAGAATGCTAATAATTTAGATTTTGCAAATGAAATTCTTGGAGGAGGTTCAAGTGGAAGATTGTTTCAAACTTTACGAATTGAAAAAGGATATACATATGGAGCTTATTCTAGCTTTAGAAATAGTAAAGAAATTTCTCCGTTTTTAGTAAGAACAAGCGTTAGGGCTAATGCTACATTAAAATCTTTAGAAATAATTAAAAACATGATAAGCAATTATTCGAAGGATTTTACTCAATCTGATGTAGAATTAACAAGAAACAAACTTTTAAAAGCTGATACAAGAGCATTTGAAAGTTTAGGGGCAAAACTAAGAATGGTTCGTAATATGAGTAAATATAATAGATCTTCTAATTATACAGAAATGAATCAGAAAGAATTAGTTTCAATGACTTTAGAAGATTATAAAAAAATTATAGATACCTATTTACAAGAAAAGGAAATGATTTATTTAATAGTTGGTGATAAAGCATCACAATTAAAAGAAGTCAAAAAATTAGGTAAACCAGTAATTGAATTGGATATCTATGGTAATACTATTTAGCAGATTTTAAAAGAAATAACGTTAATAAACTTTATGAATAGAGTTTATTAACGTTATTTTTATAAGTTTGCCCAATAGGTACTTTATGCTCATTAATTAAAATACGATTTCCTTCAATAAATTTTATTTTATTTATTGCAACAATAAATGATTTATGTACTCTTAAGAAATCATTTGCATTTAATATATCTTCATAATACGAGATTTTTTCATGACTCACAATCATCTCATTTGTTAAAAATAATTTAGTGTAATTTCCATAAGCTTCAATATATAGAAGGTCATTTAAATTAATTTGATGATGTTTTTTATTGCCTTTAACAAAAAAACGAAAATTTGTTTCAGAAGTAGTATCTACTTCTTTAATCACTGTTTTAATAGTATTTAAATCAGTTATTTTATTAACTGCTTTTACTAAGCGATCAAAACTAAAAGGTTTTAAAATATAATCTACAACATTTAATTCAAACCCTTCTAAAGCATATTCTTTATATGCTGTTGTAATAATAGTTTTTGGAGGTTTTGTAAGTGTTTTTAAAAAGTCAAGCCCTCTAAGTTTCGGCATATTAATATCTAAAAACATAAAATCTATAGTATGTTCATTTAAATATTGCATAGCTTCCATTGCATTATAACAATTTTTTTTCAATGTTAAATGAGGTAACATGTTACAGAACTCTTCAATAATCTCATGAGCTAAAGGTTCGTCATCAATTATAATATAGTTAAGCATTTTTATTTATTTTTAGAGTGGTTTTATAAACGTTATTGGATATATCTATAGTTAATTCATGCTTATTATTGTACAATAAAGAAAGTCTTTTTTTAAGGTTTTCTAACCCAATACCTTTAGTTTTATTTATTTCATTAGGATCAAAATTATTTTCAATAACAAAAAATATAGCATCATTTGTATCGTATAAATTTATATTGATAAAAGCATTTTCAGTAAGAGTGTCAATACCATGCTTAAAAGAGTTTTCTAAAAACATTATATATAGTAAAGGTGCTATTGTTAAATGATGATTAACATCTTTATAATTGAAAGAAATTTCTACTGATTTTTTGTGCCTAATTTTATGGAGTTCAATGTAATTATTTAAATACTCAATTTCATCTAAAAGTTTTACAGTTTCTTTTTCTCCTTCATATATAGTGTAACGCATCATATCTGATAGCTTTAAAATAACATCAGGAGCTTGTTTAGAGTTCTTTATAGTTAAAGCGTATAAGTTATTTAATGTATTGAAGAAAAAGTGTGGATTTATTTGTGTTCTAAGTAACGATAATTCAGTTTTTGCTTTTTCATTTTTTAAATTTTGTAACCATTTCCATTGTTCAAAAACCCATACTAAAAAGAATAAAGGAATTGGTAAAAAGAAGATGTAAATTGGAAAATTTTCTTTAATCTTTAAATAAGCATCTAAATTTCCTGAAAGTAGCCTTAAATAGAAAAAGTATAAAAGTAATGGGGCGTAAATAAGTGTTATTAGTTTCCAATATTTTGTAAAGAATTTTGGAGCTATAATGTATGCAAAGCCTAACCAAAAGACTAATAAAAGGGTAAAAGTTATTGGGTTATCTGGTACCTTCATATAAGAATCTATTACTAATGCTACAAAGAAAATAGCGATTATAGCAAATACTTTTAACAGAACATTTTTTTTAGTTATTAGATACTTGTAATGATGAATAGGTAACGCAATTACTAACCACCAAAATAGAGTAATAATAAACACTTCAAAAGGTTGATCACGAGGTATGTTTAAATATTTGGTAGTATCTAAAAAGTAAAATATTGGAATAATAATTAAACCAATAAAGAAGGCTTTGTATTTTTTAAAAAACTTAATCATATATCAAAACTACTAATGTTCTTATGTTTTTACAACTATATTGATATACAGTATGAAAATTATGATGAACAAGATCATTTTTATGATGAACCTAGTTTTAATGTAAAAAATAGTATATGTATGTAAATAAGTTAATTGTACGTCACTTTAAGTTTTAAAAAGAAGATAAAAAAAACACATTTGTAATGTAATTAAAAAGGATCATTATGAATACACTAAAAATAGAAAACTTAACTAAAACATATTCAAACGGAGTAAAAGCATTAAAGGATATTAATATAGAAATTACTAACGGAATGTTTGGCTTATTAGGAGCTAATGGGGCTGGAAAATCATCTTTAATGAGAACTATTGCTTCTTTACAAGAACCTACTTCAGGAACTATTACATTTAATGACTCAAATATAGTAGAAACTCCAGAAAAGATTAGAAATTGCTTAGGGTATTTACCACAAGAATTTGGCGTATATCCAAAAATATCTGCAGAAAAACTATTAAATCATTTAGCAGTTTTAAAGGGGATTATTAATAAAAAAGAGCGTAAAGAACAAGTAACAGCATTACTACAACAAGTTAATTTATATCAACATAGAAAAAAAGCAGTGCATACATTTTCAGGAGGTATGCGTCAGCGTTTTGGTATTGCCCAAGCATTATTAGGAAATCCTCAAATAATTATTGTAGATGAACCAACAGCTGGTTTGGATCCAGAGGAAAGCAATCGTTTTTTAAATTTATTAAGTGAAATAGGGGAGAACGTTATTGTAATTTTATCAACACATATCGTTGAAGATGTAAAAAATTTATGCCCAAAAATGGCTATTCTCTCAAATGGTCAAATTATATCAGAAGGAAATCCAAAAACATTGGTAGAGAGTATTAAAAACAAAATATGGAGTAAAATTATACGCAAAGAAGATATTGAATCGTATAAAAAAGCTTTTGATGTTATTTCAACAAAATTAGTTTCTGGTGATACACAAGTAAGGGTTTTATCAGAGACTAAACCGGAAATAGGTTTTGAGTTAATTACTCCAAATTTAGAAGATTTTTACTTTGCAACACTTTTTAATAATCAATTAAAAAACGCATAAATTATGTTTAAACAGCTATTAAATTTTGAGGTTTATTATCAATTAAAACAACGTGCATTTCCAATATTTGTTATTTTATTTTTAGCGCTAGGTTATTTTGTAGGTAAGCAAGGATTTGCTCCTAAGGGAGTTCATTTTAATTCAGTATATCAAGTTTATTTTCATACAAGTCTTTTTACATTAGGAAGTGTATTTATTATTATGTTTTTCGCTGTTAGCGCAATGCTTAGAGATAAACAACATAATATGGAGAATTTAATTTACAGTTCTTCAATTAAAAAATCACACTATTTTTGGAGTAGATTTTTAGGTACATTTATTTTTAGTACACTAGCTTTTTCGCCTTTTATAGTAGGTTATATTGGTGGGAATTATTTTTCAAATTTAGATCCAGAACGTTTAGGTGATTTTAAACTATTAACATATTTACAGCCTTGGCTATATATTGTTGTTCCTAATATCTTTATTTGTACAACGGTTGTTTTTTCTGTAAGCACATTAACCAAAAGTAGTATAGCAACTTATATTAGTGCTGTATTTTTATACATGCTGTATTTCGTTTGTTCAATCTTTTTAAATTCTCCACTTCTTGCACAATCTGTTCCTGCATCACCAGAAAGTATGGCTATAGCTGCTGTTGCAGATTTGTTTGGGATTGCAGCATTTTTTGAACAAACACAATATTGGACTCCATTTCAAAAAAACACGCAATTATTATCATTTTCAGGTTACTTTTTTATGAATAGATTAACTTGGCTTCTTGTTTCCTTTGGAGTTTTATTAAGTACTTATAAATTATTTTCTTTTAGGAAAATAACAAAAAAAATAAAGAAAAAAAGGAGATTTAATAAAGAAAATATAACTTTAATAGACTATAAACCATTAGAGCAAATCCATAATTTTAAAACAAAAATAAAAACATTTATATCTTTAATAAAATTAGAATTAGTAAGTGTTTTTAAGAGTTTACCTTTTATTGCAGTTCTTATAATGTGGTTGTTTATTGTGTTTTCAGAATTATATGCAACAGTAATAGAAGGAGGTGAATATGGAGTTAGTTCGTATCCTTTTACGAATCAATTAATAGCTTTAATAGTTGACCCTCTAACAATTTTTAGTTTACTATTAATTATATTCTATAGTGCAGAAATTGTATGGAGAGAGCGTAGCTTAAATTTTAATTTAATTATAGATGCGGTTCCAACAAAAAATAGCACATTCTTTTTAGCCAAATTTTTTGTAGTAGTATTATTACCAATTATTTTAATAACTACAGGAATTTTAATGTGTATTATTTTTCAAGTAAGTTTAAGTTATACAAACTTTGAGTTTAGTTTGTATGCCTCATTGTATTACCATTATGGTTTACAATTAATGGTTTTCTCAATGATAGCAATTTTTGTGAATAGTATTACTAAAAGTAAATATGCTGGAATGGGAATTTTTAGTTTAATTGTAATATTAAGTTTAAAATCTAGTTTAATAGGACTAGAGCACCCGTTAACAAGTATTGGTTTTATGCCACGAGTTGCATATTCAAATATGAATGGTTTTTATGGAGGCTCAAGTTTATTTAACCATTTAGCATTGTATTGGTTAGTTTTTGGTCTTTTTTTAATGACTTTATCATTTAAAATGTGGAATAGAGGAGTAGTATCAGATCATTTATTTAAACTAAAAAAGCTACGCTATGAGTTGACTAAAATTCAAAAAGTATCAATTTCATTTTTAGTAGTACTATTTATTAGTTTTGGGTCAATAATATTTTATAATATGAATGTGATTGATACCTATGAAAGTTTCAATAATCAATTAGATTTTAGAGAACAATATGAGAAAAAGTTTAAAAAATATGAAAATTTAGAAAGACTTTTTCCAATATCTAGAAAAACAGAAGTAGCTATTTTTCCTTCAGATAGACGCTATACTGTAAAAGCAAATTATATTTTGAAAAATGGTAGTTCAAAACCAATATCAGAAGTTTTTATAACAGAAAGAGTTCCGTTAAAGTCTATTTCTTTAGAAAAAGGAACGCTTATTAAAAAAAATAATGAATTTGGTATATACATATTCAAATTAAACGAGGATATTCAACCAAATGACTCATTATTATTTAATTATGAGTTGGCTTATAAAGTTAAAAAATACGAAAACAATAAAACGATTGTTAAAAGCGGAACATATATAACACACAGAACATTTGAACCTATGCTTGGGTATAGCAATAGTTTAGAAATAACTAACAGAGTAGAACGAGAAAAAAGAAATTTACCAAAAAGAAAAGAAGTAGAAATATCAGATTCTCATATTGAATTAGATGATTTTAATAATGAAAAAATACATTTTGAAACCATTGTATCAACAAATAAAAATCAAAAAGCTTTAAGTTCGGGTAGTTTAATAAATGAATGGGTTGAAAATGATAGGAATTATTATCATTACAAGTCTAAAAATAAGATTATACCTATGATAGCTTATTTTTCAGGAGTATATAAAACTAAAAAAGTTAATCATAATGGGGTTTTAATTGAGCAATACTATGATGAAAACCACTCTTTCAATATTGAAGAAATAGAAGAAAGCGCAAAACAAACTTTAGATTATTGTCAAGCTAACTTTGGTAAGTATAATTTCAATCACCTAAGAATAGCTGAAATACCTTTACATTGGTCATTTGGAGGTTTTGCACACCCAGGAGTTATAAGTATGGTAGAAGACCGATTGTATTTATCAAATGTAAGTGATTCCTCAATATTCAATTTAGTAGCAAAAAGAACAATTCATGAAGTAGGACATCAATGGTGGGGACATACATTATCAGCAAAACCAGTTGCAGGAGGGGCTATTTTTGTTGAAGGCTTTGCAAAGTATACTGAGGCTGTAGTTATGGAAAAAATGTATGGAAAAAGAGCTTTATACGAATTAAGTGATAACACTAGAAGAAGATATTTTTATGGTAGAGCTTTTGCTGGTGAACAAGAGCCTCCAGTTTATAAAGTATTAGGACAAGGATATATTTCTTATGGAAAAGCATTAACCGTTTTATTAGCTGTAAGAGATTTAATAGGTGAGAAAGAATTAAATATAGTATTAAAGAGTTTAACAAAGAAATATAGAAATAGCAAAACTTTAGAAGTAAATTCCATTGAGTTTTTAGAGGCTTTGTATGATGTAACTCCTTTAAAATATCATGAATTAATTGATGATTGGTTTAAAAGAGTAATTACGTATGATTTAGCAATAGATAGAGGAGAGTTTAAACAATTAAAAAATGGAAAGTTTAAAGTAACTGTTACATTAAAAGCAAAACGATTTAATACTTTGGAATCAGGAGAAATTGAAGAGAAATCTATTAATGAACCAATAAAAATAGGAGTATTTAATTCACACCCTTCTAAAATAAAACGTAATGATCAAATATTATATTATCAATCATTCATGATTAATAAAGAAACTTTAGAGGTTACAATAATAGTTAATGAAGAACCAAAATATATCAGTATTGACCCATTTGGTACAAGAAATGATGAAAATTTAATAGATAATACTATAAAACTTTAGTGTTTAAATTAAAAAAGTAACTAATAATTTCTACCTGAATTTTGAATGATTTTTATGAAATAAGAAACAGAAATAGTGGTAATACTTATAAAATTAATTCTGATTAATATGAATGTCCAAGAAAAATATATAAAAAGGTTACAATTAGTTTAAAGTAAAAACTGATGAGAGGAAATATTAGAATGTATGGTACGCCTCTTTCAATTAAAGCAAACACACTTAATTATCATTTTGATAAACTTGAACAATTAGTAGAAAGTGAGTATAGCAAAAATAAATATGAATTATAATATTATGTAATTCAAGTAAGCCATTGTTAATTCAATGGCTTTATTTGTATATAATACTTTGTTTTTATTAAAAATGTGTTGTGATTATTGATTTTTTACACGAAGATTTTTTTTAGCCCAATTAAGATTATTTTTTGCAAATTGAAATGTAGAATCAATTTGTAATGATTTGGTTAAAGCTATTATTGCTTCTTCACGATTTTTTAATGCTATAAATGCACTACCTATATTATTGTAAGCAAATTTATTTTTAGGGTCAAATTCTAATGCCTTCTCAGAAGCAATAATACATTTTTTATATAATTTTTCATTATAATAAGCTAAACTTAAATTAATGTAATTATCCGCTGAGGGTGAATTTTTAGCTAAATCTTCTACTGATTTTAACTTTAGGTTTATTGTTTTTCTATTATTCAAATAAAAATTAGATAAAGAATCTTTAGGTATAATTTTCAAAGTTTCTTTAACCAAGTTATCTAATTTTTTATAATTTCGAGATTGATTATATATTTTCATTAATAAATGTCTTGTTTCTATACTAACATTATTTAATGAAAGAGCTATTTTAGCATTAGAAAGCGATTCTTGAAAACGACTTTTCTTAAAAAGAAAATCAGCATAAAAATGATAGCATTCGCTATTTTTTGGAGCATACCTAATAGCTTTTTTATAATAGGATTCAGCTTCAACAGGTTTATTCATGGCATTGTTTACTACAGCAATATTTACGTACAAAGTTGAATAATATGGAGAATATACAAGGGCTTTTGTAAAATAATCTAAAGCTATATCGTATTTTCCAATTTTCATTTGAGTTAAACCATAATTCATAAGTCCTCTTCCGTTTTTAGGACTTTTTATTGTTACATCATACCAAAGGCTTTCTTCAGAATGCCATACTTTATTACGTTCTCTTGTACCTGTTGTATATGCTGAAAGAATAATAATTCCTAGTATAATTATACCATATTTATACAAAGGCTTTGAATTTATAATTGATTGACGATTAATTATAAGAATACCAATTGACCATGTAACACTAAGTGTCAAACCTACAAAAGGAAAAAACATACGGTGGTCATTTGTAACTTCAGCAAGAGAAATAAAACTAGATGTAGGTGCTAAAGAAATAAAAAACCAAATAATACCAAAAGCTATAGGCCTTGTTTCTTCTTTTTTCGATGTTTTGAATGCAATTACAATTATAGTAATAACAAAAGCCAAACCAGCATAAATTCGTTCATCAAACACATTTGAAAATGCAGACAAATCAGTGTCAGCAGATAAATTAGTTGGAATAAAAAATGTGAAAATATAATGGAATAATACCCAAGGTTGAGTCATCAAATAATTTAAGGTTGAAACTCCTCCAGGTTCAAAAGATGGGCTTTGCATTTTTAAAACAAAAACACCCAAGAGACCACAAACTATAAAAGCTGGTAAAGTTTGAAGGAACGTTTGTTTTATAATAGTTACTCCATTTTTACTAAATATTTCGAATAAAGACTTTTTAACTTCAAACAACAATACATAGAAAAATAATATAGGAGCAAACATTGTGGCAGTTTCCTTTGTAAGAATACCAATTACCACAGGAATTAAATACAAAAATTTTTTTCGTTTCTTAGGATAAGATATGTATAAATAAAATCCAGCAATAACTGATAATGTAGATAAAGAATCACCTCTTTGATAAATGTAATTTATAGTTTCAGCATTTGCAGGATGAATTCCATAAAGTGCTACAGCAAAAAAGACTATAAAATCTGACCATTTATTTTGAGTTACTTTTGAAATTATTTTTCTGAATAGAAAAAACATAACTATCAATTGAATTAAAAACCAGATAAACGTACTCAAGTGAAAATAAAAAGGATTTAAACCACTTGCAACGTAATAATCAATGGTTAAAGACATCATTGTTAGTGGTCTGTATGTTTGATGGTTAGCCAAAGTAGAAGAGGTGGTGGCATCTTTAAAAAAAGAAGGAATGTTTTTTATATCTCGCACATAAGAGTTGTCCACTATTTGGTTATAGTCATCAAAAGCAAAGGTATTGTTAAAGTGGTTAGAGTATGTTAGTGTTACTAAAATTAGTATAGTTACCAACATTAATAACTTTTGTGTTTTTTTACGCATAAAAATTATAAGGTTAAAAGGCTTGTTAACAAATAATAAAAATGTAAAATTTTATATTTTATAGCTCTTTTTTTCTAAGCACGGTTATAAAATGTAAATCTCTTCCAAAAATTAAATTAAAAGGAAATGGATAAATAGGTACTTTGCAATTAATATTTTCAATTTCCAATCCTAACTCAGAAAAAGTAGTTTTCCAAAAATCTAGATTTTTGAAATTATAAATAACTTTAACACCATGTGGAGCATTTCCAACCCAATCCATAAACTTTAATATACCAAAATCAAGAGCATTATTATAATGATGATCTTTAATGATAATATATTTTTTACTTACCCTTGCTGCTTCAGTTATCAATTCTTTAATATTCGTTGTATGATGTAAAACATCTACAAATAGAGTAGCGTCAAATTCATCATCAGTATGTGGAATAGTTTTACCATCAAACATTTTAAATGGTATGGCACAACTTTCACGAGCAAAAACATCTATGCCTTTTATCGTTATGTTTTTTTTGTTATCTAGAACCATTTTTGAGATGGTACCATCTCCGCAACCAATGTCTAATAGATTAATATTGTCAGGAATTTGTATAGCTATTTGATTTGAAAGTACATCTATTCTTCGCAAGAATACATATTTATGATGTAATTTTTTAAATAAATTGAGCATGTTTTTTATTAAAATTTATAAGTGGATTAAATTTTTTATTTATTCATCTAAAAACTTAATATTTTGAATTGTTCCAATAATACTTGAAAGAAAACTTAAAAAAATAGTTTGAATACCTACAATTATCATAACTACAGATGGAATCAAAACTCTGAAGGAAACATTTAGATCATTTATATTCCCGTATCCTTCTTGTCTCCAATCCATAAATAAATTTAAGCTTGATAAAAAACCTAAAATAAATATGAATATACCCGCTAGTAATCCTTTTTCAAGATTAAAAAAATTAAATATATTTAAGAATTTTTTTTCAACAGGAATTAGTCCTTGATTAATTGCATAAATTCGACTTAGAAAAGAAAAGCTTAATATTTGATAACTTAATATTATTCCAGCACCACAATAGGTTAGAGTATGCAAATCAAAAGTTAGTTCTTTTGCATGAATAGGATTGATACTTATTATTATAAAAAAAAGTGTTGATAGTAAAAAGAAGAACATTCCTGGATAAAAGAATAACCATTTAGGACTATACATTAATAAGAATTTTAAATGTCTCCATCCATCTCTCCATGTCCTTAAATGTGGAGGTCTACTTCTACCATCTTTTGATAATATTGTCGGTACTTCGGTAATTTTTAATTTAAAAATACTAGACTTTACAACCATTTCAGAAGCGAATTCCATCCCAGTAGTTCTGAGTTCAAGCTTTTTAATACTATCTTTTCTGAATCCTCTTAAACCACAATGAAAATCTCTTATTTTAATTTTGAAAAATAATCTACCAATAAATGAAAGTACAGGATTACCAAGGTACTTGTGTAAAAAAGGCATGGCTCCTTTTTTTATACCTCCTTTAAATCTATTTCCCATAACTAAATCATAACCTTCCCTTAATTTTAAAATGTAAGGCATTAAGTTTGAAAAATCATAACTGTCATCAGCATCTCCCATAATTATAAATTTACCTCTAGCTGCTTCTATAGCTCCCATTAAAGCTGCTCCATATCCCTTTTTGTTAATATGTACCAAGCGTGCTCCATTTTTCTTGATTAATTCAATTGAACCATCTTTACTTCCATTATCACCAACTACAATTTCTCCAGATATATTATTCGTTAATAAGAATTTTTTTGCTTTTTTAATGCATATTTCTATCGTTTCCGCTTCATCTAAACAAGGAATTACTATAGATAATTCTATATTATTTTTTTGATCAATCATAATTATTTTTTCTTAATAGTTAAATTGAATTAGAAGTTTCTTATAATTAAAGTTTTATACCTATAATTTTAGATCCAAATTCTTTTTAAAGCTAAGTATTTTAATTAAATGTGTATTATTAATTTTTGGTAACATCTCGTCTAAAAAAGTGTTACCAGTGTTGGCGTAAATTTAATAAAAAAAGACGAATATTAGCTAAGTTAAGATATTTTCTAAATTAGAAAATGGAATGATTTTTCTGAAATTATTAACATAAAAACGTGAAAATTTGTTTTTTGCTTTTTATCCTTTTTTTTTGTTAAAATAGAAAAGTAGGTATTATTTATAAAATCAATTTATTTCCTTTATGAGTAAATAAAAAACAGAAATTTTTTATCTAATTTTATAAATAAATAATTAGTGGTAATTCAGGCCTTAAGTCAAATGATTTTTTTTGAATATTATTATCAAAATATAATTCCATTAAATGTACATTACTTTTTTTAACTGATAATCTTTCAATTTTGTTTACAGCTTTTATAGTTTTTGTTTTTAAATCTAAATCTGTTGAAGTAATAATAATATTTGTTAA
The DNA here is from genome assembly GCF_900105985.1 of Tenacibaculum sp. MAR_2010_89. Classification (NCBI taxonomy): domain Bacteria; kingdom Pseudomonadati; phylum Bacteroidota; class Flavobacteriia; order Flavobacteriales; family Flavobacteriaceae; genus Tenacibaculum; species Tenacibaculum sp. MAR_2010_89. Next base: position 2,401,100 of record NZ_FNUB01000005.1, read on the forward strand.
TTTTTTTGCCCCATTCGGGTGCTTATAAAACTCCCTAGCAAATGCGTATTCATTTGGAATTTTTTTTAAATCAGACAATGTTTCAAATTTTTCTGATTCTATTTCAGGATATACAACAAAAATAGAAGGTTCTTTAAGGTTCTTTTTTGAATTCTTAGCTGAATAAATATACATATTTTCCTTCATCCATTTTTGATGGTAGCTTATTTTTTCAAATGGAATTTTTTCTATGTCATAATTTTTTATTTTTAAAGCTATACTAAAAGGTGAGGCTCCATTGTTTCTGAAATTTGCTCTTTCTATAAAATCAAGCTCTTTATTTTTTAAATTATTGTTCTCTAATTCTTTTTGATTATAGACAAAAATAAGCTCCAAATAACCATTTAAAAAATGGAAGTATTTTCCTGATGTACCTTGCCCTAAATGAATTTTAGATAGAGAATCGGGAACAGATGTAAACCCAATATCAGTTAATTTTTTTTTTGCTTTTTTGGGATTATCAACCCAAATATTGAAATGGTCGAATTGTAAATTAGATAAAACATTTTTTTTTGCTTTTTTAGTATTAGATTCTCTCTCTTCATACTTACAAGAGAATAAACTAATTAATAAAAATAAAAGTATAAAGCGATTACAAAATAGTTCTTTTTGGTACATTGTTATTATTTTATGTATGTATTACTTAGTGTCTTTTGTTCTAGAATAAATAAAAAACATTTGTTTTAGCTTTTAGTATATACTTTTAGAACTACTATTAAGATAGTAATCAAATGTATTGTGTTTGTTAACAATGGTTCTTAATTTTTCTATTTACGGAGTATTTTTTCCATTTTACGGCCTTTTGCTAACTCATCTATAAGTTTTTCCATTCGCCTACATTGTTTATACACTTTAAATTGATCATCTATTTCTTCAATTCGATAACCACAAACTACTCCTTTAATCATGTGTGCATTTGAATGTATTTCTGCTTTTTCAAAAAATGTTTTAAATGTTACTTTCTCTTTAATAAGTGTTTGCAATTTATTTTCATCAAAACCAGTAAACCATTCTATTACTTGATGAAATTCTTTTTTTGTTCTACCATTCTTTTCTAATCTGTTCCAATAAAGAGGGTAAATAGAAGCAAAAATCATATTTGCAACTTTTTCATTTTTTTCAGTTGTAACCTTCATTTTTTAAGATTTTAAATTGGTTTTAATAATAAGTAAAAGCACAATGCAAGATAATAGAAAATTATCTGATTTTTGAGGTGGTACTTAACCAAAATCTTGTGTTATAAATAGTTTATAATTCATATTTAAATAAAACTCTATGTTCATTTATTCCATCATAATTTTCAAAATATGAAATCCCATCTATTTCTTTATTTCCTTTTTGAATTGAAAAACCTAAACTTTTATGAAAATTAATCGAGAGTTTGTTTTTAATAGAGGTTACACATTCTATTTCTTTTAATTTTAAACATTTAGCCTCTTTAAAAAAGTGAGCATATAGTTTTTTCCCTAAATTGAGTTTCCTAAATTCTGGATTTACCCCAATAAAATGTACATAACCTAATTTTGGATTATCTTGAGATATAAAACCAATAATGAATCCTAATATTTGATTTTGATCTTTTACAATGAAACTTGTATTAGTAAAATATTTAAAAAATAGCCGAGGCAACATATCTGTCATCTTTCGGCCTCCCCACCAATTATTTAATTCATTTATTATAAAATTATAATCTTCAGGACTTATCTTAGATATTTTAGCATTCATAATTTTAATTATCTAGAACATATTCTTATAAAATTAATTGAGTTTTCAATGACTAAATTTAGTAAATATATTACAAAAAGAAAGTCACTGATACTTTTTTGTGAGATTAACTTTATACTGTATTTTTTAGCTTCCAAATAATCTCGTTTGACTCTTTTTTTATTTAGTATTTTAAAAATAAATAAAATTTTTACTTTTTTAAGTTCTGATTAGGGGGCAAAAAAGGAATTACATAATTAAAATATACTATTTTAAGTCAAAATTTTTTTACTATTTTTCAGAGTAACTTCTTAATTAGATACAATAATTTTGCTTAGTTACAAAAGGATTTTTTTTTCTCTAAAAGAACTCATTTAATTAATTATATTTTTTTAATATTTTGTAAAAGAATGTTTTTTATCAATAACAGCAATTTTCAGATTGTTATAAATTTCACCTCTTATTAAATTAGCCATATGAAATCAAATAATAATTTAGAAGATATTAATGGGTTAGATCCTGAGAATTGGGAAGAAATGAGAGAACTTGGTCATCAAATGATTGATGATATGATTTCTTTTTTAAAGAATATTCATCTTGAACCAAGTTGGAAAGAAATTCCAAAAGATACTAAAGCATATTTTAAAGAAGATTTACCTGTGGAACCTCAGAATTCTAAAAAGGTGTATCAAGATTTTAAACGGTATATATTACCATATCATAAAGGAAATATTCACCCGAGATTCTTTGCTTGGGTTCAAGGTTCAGGAACCCTTATGGGGGCTTATAGTGAGATGTTAGCTGCTGTTATGAATCCAAATGTAACTATTGGTGAGCATGCAGCAATGTATGTTGATGAGCAGGTAGTAAAATGGTGTAAGCAAATGCTTAATTACCCTAATTCTAGTTCTGGAATATTATTAAGTGGAGGATCTATGGCAAACATTACTGGATTAACTGTTGCAAGGAATGCTCATTCAAATTTAATTCGTGAACACGGTATTCAAAAGAATAGCAAAAAATTAGTAGTGTATTGTTCTGAAGAAACACATAGCTGTATTACTAAAGCAGCAGAAATAATAGGAATAGGGAATAAATTTGTTAGGAAGATTAAAACAAATTCAGAGTATGAAATGGATTGCGATAAACTTTTAGAACAGTTACTTTTAGATATAAAAGAAGGGCTACAACCATTTTGTATTGTTGCAACTACAGGTACAGTGAATACGGGTGCAATTGACCCTTTAGAAGATATTTATAACATTTGCAAAAAATATAATTTATGGCTTCATATTGATGGAGCTTATGGAGCCTTAGCTAAATTAGACCCCAATATAGCACCAAAACTTAAATATATCGAATTAGCAGATAGTGTTGCTTTTGATTTACACAAATGGCTTCATGTTCCTTATGAATTAGGATGCTTATTGGTGAAGGATGCTGATACTCATAGAAGCACTTTTGCTATAACACCAAACTATTTATTACAAACTGGAAGAGGATTAGCTGGAGGTTTAGATGCCATTAATAACTATGGTTTCGAATTATCGAGAAGCTTTAAGGCATTAAAAGTTTGGATGAGTTTAAAGGAAACCGGAATTAAAAAACATGCCCAATTAATTTCAAAAAATAATGAACAGGCAAAATATCTTGAAAGCAAAATACTTAAAAGTAATGAATTAGAAATATTAGCTCCTGTAACAATGAGTATTGTTTGTTTCAGATATTTCAATAAAAAATTAAGCATGGAGAAAATCAATAAATTAAATGAAGAAATCATCATTCAATTGCAAGAAAAAGGAATAGCTTCTCCATCCTCTACAATACTTAATGATAAGTATTGTATTAGGGTTTGTATCGTAAATCATAAAACTAAAAAAGAAGATTTAGATTTTTTAATAAGTGGAGTTATTCAACTTGGTTCTGAAATTTTAAAAAATAATTTCTAAGATTATTTTTTGTATAAGTGATTTTCTTTAAAACAAAGGAGGTTTTAGTTGTTGATTATCAGTGTATAACCTTGTTTTTTAAGTTTTGTTGTTTTATAATTTTGTTGTAACATTTTGCAATTTGTAATACAATTATTAAACTTAAATTATTTAAAAATGAAAACTTTAGAAAAGACAAAAGAAGGAATAATTAATGAAGGGTTATCTGAAGAATCTTTTGAAGGGGTAGAAGTAAATTCAGAAAATGAATTTACAGAATTTGATGAAAACAATAATGAAGAAGCTGCACTAGATGATTACCATGAAGTAAGTAATGAAAATGAAACTATACTTGGTGAGGATACCGATAGTGAAGAACCTTTTTTAGGAGGTAATTCAGAATTGAATGAAAATGTTATTGAAAATACTGAAGACGATACTTTAGAAAAAATAGAGGGCTATGATTATTCTGTTGTAGATTCTAAAGAAAATACACCTCAGAGCATAGAAGGGGAGGGATTAAATGCTTATTATGGTAGTTATGGTGATGCAGATTTAGCTGAGTTAATGAGAACTGAAAGTGGGCAAAAAATGGTTCAAGAAGTTGTTATTGGTAAAGATGATCGTAAAAAAATAAATGGAACTACAAAATACCCGTGGAGAGCTATTTGTTCTTTAAAAATTAAAGCTAAAGATGGAACTAGTTGGATAGGTACTGGTTTTTTTAATAGGACCAAGAACTGTAATTACTGCTGGACATGTTGTTTATATGCATAAACATGGTGGATGGGCAAAAAGTATAGAAGTAATACCTGGACGTAATGGAGCAAGTAAACCCTTTGGGTCATGTAAAACAAGTCATTTCCACTCTGTAAAAGGATGGACAAAAAGCAAAAAAAGAAGTAATGACTATGGAGCTATTATTTTACCAAAAAACTGTAAGTTTGGAAACAAAGTTGGTTATTTTGGCTATGCAAATTATAACTTTTTCAGTTTACTTGGTTTAAAAGTAAACTTATCAGGATATCCTGGAGATAAACCAGCAGGAACACAATGGTGGCATTGTAGAAGAATTAAATTAGTTACACCTAGAACTTTAGTGTATAATATTGATTCTGCAGGTGGACAAAGTGGCTCTCCAGTATGGAAATATAAAAATGGTAAAAGATATGTAGTTGGAATTCATACGAATGGATCTTCACTAGGAAATTCGGCTACAAGAATAACTTCAGCTGTTTATAAGAATCTTAAAAATTGGAAAAATAAGTATAAATAAAATAGTATTAAACTAATAAGGAGGCTGTCTAAAAGGGTGTTAATCGAATATAAAAATCTTTTTAGATAGCCTTATTTTTATTATGAATAAAGTTACAGGAACAATTGTAGATAAAATATCAAATAGTCCTATATATGAAGCAGTAATTCTATTAAATAATGTGAAATTTCCATCAAATGATATTGCCCAATTAAGTAATAAAAAGGGAATATTTAAATTGGTAAATTTAGAAGTAGGGGAGTATACTATTCAAGTAATAGCAGAATCATATAAAAGTGAAATTTTAAATTTCAAGTGTGAAATAAACAGTGAAATAAATCTTGAAATACTATTAGAAAGCAAAAAATAATAAATTTATTAGATCTAAATGTTGACATAAGTATTTATATTTTAAAGAATTCCTAAAGTTAATTTAGCTTCTTCACTAATCATTGATCTATTCCAATTTGGTTGCCAAGTTAATTCAACTTCCACTTTATTAATCAATTTTAATTCTTCTATTTTTCTTTTTACTAGTTGTGGTAATGTTTCAGCAACAGGGCAAGATGGTGATGTTAATGTCATTGAAACATGTACACTATTATTTTCATGAATAATAACATCATATATTAATCCTAATTCATAAACATCTACAGGTATTTCAGGATCAAAAACTTCTTTAATTTTTTTTATTATTTCGTTTTGTAATTGTTTATTTATTTCCATATTCTATTATTTAATTTTTCTTTTCAATTTCTAGTTTAAAACCATTACTCAATGCTATTATTCTTAACAAAGAGTAATGGTATTACTTTAAAAATTAGTTTATCTTTTTCCTTTTATAATTATATATAGTTTCTGAGATGGTAAACCAACAGAAGTAATATATACCAATAGAGAAAATAATATCACCTATCATGCGTAACCATTTTAAAGTTTGAACAACAGGAGAGTATAATAATTCAGCATCTCTTGCAAATGAATAACCTTGAGTAATTGATATATAAGCTTGAATTATACCAATAGGCAGTAAACTAAATAGAACCATAGCAATTAAGCCAATATTTAAAAACCAAAAAGCTCTTTTTAATTTTTTACTTTCCCAAGTTCTATTAGAATAAAATCGTAAGCAAATTATAATGAACCCCATACCTAACATTCCATAAACACCAAATAAAGCAGTATGTGCATGAACAGCAGTTGTATTTAATCCTTGAATATAGTACAATGCGATTGGAGGATTAATAAGAAATCCAAACACACCAGCACCTATAAAGTTCCAAAATGATACAGCTATAAAAAAGAAGATAGGCCATTTATATTTTTGCATCCATGGCTTACTTTTTAAAAGTGTCCAACTCTCTTTTATTTCAAAACCCATAAGGGTTAGTGGAACAACTTCTAAAGCACTAAATGTTGCTCCTAAAGCAATTGCTTGAACTGGAGTTCCTGAATAATATAAATGATGTAAGGTTCCTATTATACCTCCGGCTAAAAATATGGTTGCAGAAGCAATAGAAACTCTTCCAGCTGTTCTTGCAGAAATTATTTCCATTTTTGAAAAAATAAAAGCAATAACAACTGTTGCAAAAACTTCGAAAAAACCTTCAACCCATAAATGAACTAGCCACCATCTCCAATAGTTAATAACAGGTAAACTACTATTTTCTCCATACATTAGTCCTGAGAAAAAGAACATCCCAATTGCAACTACTGATATTAATAAAATTGTAAGTAATTGTTTAGAAGCATCATTTTTACGAATAGCATAAACAATATGCCTCCCAACCATAAACACCCATAGTATTAAACCTATACCTAAAAATAGTTGCCAAAATCTACCTAAGTCCATGTATTCATAACCTTGATGACCAAAGAAAAAATTAGTTGTTAAATCTAAAAATTGATGAACTCCTAACCATTCTCCTAACATAGATCCCAAAACAATAATTAATAGCGCAACAAATAAAAAGTTTATTCCAAAAACCTGATACTTAAATTCTTTTCCAGAAATCATGGGAGCTAAGAATAAACCTGTAGATAACCAAGTTGCAGCTATCCAAAATACAGCTAATTGGGTATGCCAAGTTCTAGTTATAGAATAAGGTAAAAAACTAGCTAAGTCAATACCAAAAAAGGCTTGTCCTTCTACTGTGTAATGAACTGTTATAATACCTAAAACAACTTGTAAACCAATTAATAATGAAATTACAATAAAATATTTTAAAATTGCTTTTTGTGAGCGTACTAATTTCATTCCTGTCAAAGGATCAGTATTCGGTTTAGTTATTACATCACCTTTTTCATGATTTCTTAAATAATAAAAAGTTAAGATTCCTATAAAAAGAAGTAACAATACAATTGATAACCCTGACCATATAACTGAATCTTTTGTAATGACATTGTCTATTAAAGGTTCGTGAGGCCAATTAGAGGTATATGTATAATCTTTATTAGGTCTATTAGTACTCGCCGCCCAAGAAGTCCAAAATAGAAAAGCATTTAATTGTTCTAATTTAACAGAGTCAGTTAAAGCTCCTTTAGGTATAGCATATTCTTCTTTACCATCAGAAAAAATAGATGTATAATGTTTTACATTAGATTTAATAGCTGCTAATCTTTCTTTTGATATTGTAATTATATTAGTACTAGCATTAAATGTATTGGTTTTAATATCATTGATTAAACGTGCTTTAATAGCTGCTTTTCTTTCTACATTCAAGCTGTCATATGGTACTTGAAATTCTGTCTTTGACCAATGATTTAGTAAATATATAGCTTCTTTATGTATCCAATCTGCTGTCCAGTCAGGAGCTACATAACTACCATGTCCCCAGATAGAACCAACTTCCATTCCTCCAATAGATTCCCAAACATTTTGCCCTGTTTGAATGTCTTCTTTTGTGTAAATAATTTCTCCAGAATTTTTTATAACAACCTTTTCTGGAATAGGCGGTTGTGTTTGATATACTTCAGTTCCTACCCAAATTAACGCTATAAACGAAAGGGTTACAACACTTATAAATGCGATCCAAGTTTTTCTCATGGTTTCTATTAATTTTGTAGAGTTTTTTCTAATTCTACTCCTTTTTTAAATAATATGTTATTTTCTAAATGAATGTGTTTATGTAAATCTTCTTCAAATTCTTGTAATAATTGATAGGTTACTTTATATGTATTACAGGCATCTACAGGAGGAGAGTAATTATTACTTGATTCAGCAATTTTTCTAAATCGATGCCCTTCATTATCATGCTCTTTATGCATCATTGCTATCGGACTTTTTATACTATCAAACTGATTACTAGAAATAGTCGACTTGTTTTTACTAGCTTCAACTAATTTTTTGAAATAAGGGAATAGAATTAATTCCTCTTTTTTCATATGCATTGTTAAATCGTTAGCACTTTCAGTAAACAATTTATATATTTCAAATAGTTCAGGGTGACATATACCATGAACTTTACATAATTTATCAAGATACAATTTTAATTCTGGTATCGTTTTTTCTATGTATTTATGGTGTTTGTTGTAAATATAATCTGAAAGAAAATCTATATCCCAAGATTGGTAATTGTTGGTATCAACTTCTGTGTTGAAACAATTATTTAATTTGTTTATTAGTATATTTTCATTAATATTTTTGGTATTGCAAACAGTTTCTATACTTCTATTACCATTGCAGCAAAAATCTATACCATATGATTTAAAAATAGTAGCTGATTTGTAATTTTCTGCAACAATAGTACTTATTAAAGTGTTTTTATTAATATTCATTACTTTATGTTTTAAATGTAATTAATGATTTTAATGAAGGATATTTTGTTGTAAGTCATTGTTTTTTTGATTTTAAAAAAAGGGTAAGAGTTCCCAATAAGCTCTTTTACTCGTGCTTTTATGATATTTAATAAGATGTTGGGTTTATTGTTTGTTTATGAATTAAAAACAGTATTTAATTCATTTATTCATTCATTTTGTACAGTTAATTTCTTTAATAATTTAATTCCAAACATGAAAAGGCAAACTATTTTTATTACTTCTAATAAAATATATATTAAGTGAGCATTACTTTTACTTATAGTAATGCCTTGAATGATTTTCTCCGCTCGTTCATTTAAAATAGGTAGTAACCAAGTTGTTTGTATCAAAATTATTGCAACTACTATTAGAAATGAATAGTGAATTAGTTTACTCTCTTTATTGTATAATGATATAATATGTACTGATATACTTATTAGAAATATAATTTCCATAATATTTAAGGCCCTAAAAACTAATTGTCCAATACCTAAACCAAGTTCAGTAGTCATGTTTGGTGCTTGAAATTTTAACCAAGACTCCATAAAACTTATGGCGCCTACAAAACCAATCCATATAAATGTTATAACTATAATTTTTTTCATAAAATATATTCGGATCTTTTTATCTTTTTTGAAATTGTTTTTTTATCTTTTTAAAAAAAATGTATCAATATTCATATCATTAACTAGCATTAATAATGTGGTATTGTTTAACATTGATTTAAGTTTATTTCTAACTTCAATGAATTGAAAATGTAAGGGGCATGGTGATTTATCATTACACTCTTTTAAACCTAAACCACAACTAGTAAAAATAGAATCTCCATCTAAAACCTTTACAACGTCGCTCAACTTTATAGTATTCATTTTAAAATCTTCTATAACGAAACCTCCATATGGGCCTTTAATAGATTTTACTATATCTTTTCTAGTAAGCTGCTGTAATACTTTGGCTGTAAATGCTTGTGGAGAATCTATAGCACTTGATATAGTTGATAAACTCACTTTGATATCTTGAGCACTTTGTTGAGCAATAAAAATTATAGCCCTTAATCCATATTCACATGATTTTGAAAACATCTATTTAAATATTATACGGCAAAGTTAGTATATAATTTCATAAGAGACAAATTTATCCTTTATAAAAAAAAGCTTTATTTTTGAAGTGAAAATTATTTATAAATTATAATTGAAACTAAGCAATATAAATATTAAATAGATTTTTTAAAAGAGAGTATATATTTTAGCGTATTATGCGAAATAAATATTTAAATAATTTAAAACTTGCTATAATTCAATATGAAAACACTAGAAAATCAAAAATATAATTTTAAAAGAAAATTGTTTTGGAGGTTTATATTTTTATATATAATTCTTTATATTTTTCCTTATGGATTTGAATATATAAATGAGTTAAATCCTGAAAATATTTCCTTTTGGAAAGGAATTACTATTTGGTTTGGACAAACGTTTTTAGGTTGGGAATTTTATATTAATAATTTGCAAAATGGCTTTGATTCAAAATATGATTATTCAAGGTTTCTATTAATCGTATCCATTTCAGCAACAGGCTCTGTAATTTGGCTTTTTATAGATTCAAAAATAAAATATTCATACACAAATAAACTAAAAGTTTTATTACAAACTATTCTTAGATATCATATAGGTTTAACTTTAATTCTTTATGGCTTAGCTAAAGTGTTTTTATTGCAATTTGGTTCTTTAGATATTAATGATTTAGAAAATAATCTTGGAAATCAAAGTGGAATGGGTTTTTTATGGAAGTTCATGAGTTATTCTGATTTCTATTCAATAAGTACAGGGTTGATAGAGGTTATAGGTGGTGTTTTAGTATTATTTAGAAGAACAACTTTTATTGGGGCTTTTATTTTATTTATAGCCATGGTAAATGTAGTACTTGTTGATATAGGATATGATGTTAGTGTTAAAATGTTTGCTATTCATTTATTATTAATGACTGTTCTTTTAATTTTTGATAATTTAAAACAGCTAATTAATTTTTTCATCACCAATAAACCAACAATACCATATAATTTTGCTCCCCTTTTTAATTCAAAAAAAATTAGATATGGTTTGAAAGGAATTATTTTAATATATTTTATAATATCATTTAGAAATAGTTTTAAAGAAAGAATAAGGACTGAGAAGAACCCAAATAATATAGAAATGACTGGAATATATGATATTGATATTTTTATAAAAAATAGAGATACTATAAATAGTTTAAATGGTGATAGATTAGAATGGAAAACTATGAGGCTAAATTGTAATAAATATTACCCTAAACATGTTGTAATAAAAAATAGTGATGGTCAAACACAATGGTTTAAATTTGAAGAAAATGTACTAGATAAAACAATAACTTTTAAACCTATTGAAAATGCTTCAGGAAGTGATTATTTATTTTTTTATAAAAAAACAGGTAAAAATAAATTTACTTTTTCTGGAATTTATAAAGGTGATACTTTATCGTTTTCAGCTAAATCAAAAACTTTAAAAGATTATTTACTTACTAAAAATGAAACACAATGGATTAGAGATTTAGAATAAATATCTACTTAAATAGTATAAAAAAAACACCAATAAAAGAGTTACATTTACTAAGATTTTATTGGTGTTTTTTGTTAGAAATTAAAAACTAAATTTATTGAATTAAAACAAGTTTCTGACCAATTTTCAAGGTGCTTGATTTTCTAATTGAATTTGTTTTACAAATTGAAGTTATAGATATTCGATGTTTACTTGAAATTTTTGAAAGAGTATCTCCTTTTTTTATAACATATACTTGTTTTGTCTTTTTACTCTTTTTAATAGCCTCTTCATAGGTGTTACAAATCAAAATAGAACTTTGCCTTTTTGAATTATGTATATATGGAGTTACCCAATTTTTAGTTACCCATATGTTTTGAGATCGTATGTTGTTTTTTTCATTAAAAGAAAATAAATATTCAGGATATATATAAGTTCCTTTAAAACTAACTTCAAGGTGAAGATGGCTACCTCTTGCATTTCCAGTTGTACCTCCTTTACCTATTATTTGCCCTTTAACAACTGTATCATTTACTTTTACTAATTGTTTAGATAAATGAGAATAAGATGTTTCTAATCCATTATAATGCCTTACAACTACAACTTTTCCATGTCCTGAATGGTAATTTACATAACGTACTTTTCCATCAAGCATCACCTTAACATCATCACCAGTTACTAAGTCGATATCAATTCCTTTATGAGCTCTTCTTCTTCGCCATCCATAACGAGAAGTTATAACTTTTTTTCTATCAATAGGAGAAGAATAAAGGCTGTCCTTAAAAACTATATTAAAAGGATATTTTTTAATCTTAATTTTATAAGGGTTATAAGTAGATGTATCCCAATTCTCTTCCATAAATGAATTTGATATACTATCTTTTACTATGTTTTTAAAGTTTAATATTGAATCTATATTATATTCAAAAATTTGATGAATTTGTCCATAATTATTTGTGCTTAGAAACAGTATTAAAAAGAATGCAAATAATGATTTCATATATTTTTATTAACGTAGTTATAAGGTTCTATTTATGAATAGAACCAATGGTTTGATTAAAACTTTTATTTAAATACAGGTAATAATGATTTAAATAGAAAAATTATTTAATAAAATTTAATGGGTTTAAACGTTTACCATTTTGTTTTACTTCATAATGTAAGTGTGGACCTAATGAACGTCCTGTGTTTCCTACAAAACCTATAATATCTCCTTTTTTTACTTTTTGATTTTTAATAACATTAAAATCATTTAAGTGTGCATACCATGTTTCGTAACCATTGGCATGTGTAATTATAATTAAGTTCCCCCAAGCATTTTCAAGAGAGGCTTTATTAATAATACCGTCAGCAGTAGCTATAACAGGAGTTCCTATAGAAGCTTTAATATCAATGCCTCCATGAACAACTTTCTTTTTTATAATTGAGTTTTTTCTAAATTTTCCAAATAGACTTGTAATGTCTTTTTTTGAAGCATTTTTAACAGGAAATAGGGAAGGAGGGTTACTTACTAGATTTGATATATTTATTGTTTTTATAAATGAATCATTTGTACTTGATGGTTTGGTAAATGCTAAAGTTAGTATAGTGAATACAGGAAAAAGCACTATATATATAAGTTTAGATAGGTTTTTAGATTTAGGTTTTGTCATCATAGTAATTCTTTTTTTTAGTATTGGTTGATTAAAGTAGTTGTATAAATTATTTGGTTTTTGAATTTCAAGACTTTGTAATAATAACTCCATATATTGTGAAGTTTTAATTCCTTTTTGAAGAACTCCTTTGTCAGCTTGAAATTCATGAATAGATTTGAGTGATTTTCTATAAAAATAGAGTAACGGATTAAACCAAAAAAAGGAGATGTAAAATTCACTTAAAATAACATCCCAAGAATGTTTTAGTTTAATATGTATTTTTTCGTGTTCTACAATTTGTTGATTATATTTTTTAAATTCTTTTTTAGGAATAAATATCCATTTGAAATATGAAAATATTTCTGGAACATCAGCAAATACTAACTTATATCCATCTTCTCTTTGAATTATTGACTTATTTTTTATAATAAATATAGATCTTGTATTAATTAAAATTCTGATTAAATAAACAATAACAATCAAAAAATAAATAACTATCAATATTGAATTGAAATTTAAAAATGAAGAGGCTAATTCTTTTTGATTACTATCAAATACTTGGTGATTTTGAGAATTAACTATATACTCAAATAAGGGAACTTCTATAATTTTTGAAGATAAAACAGGAAACAAGTTACTTAAAATAGGTAGCAAGATAGAAACAGGAAGTAATAATATTAATATTCTTCGATTTATAATATGAAAAGTTAATCTGTTAAAAAACAGTATGTATATAAAGTATAATACAGAAAAAATACTAGTTACTTGTATTAGGTATACTAAAATATTACTCATTTTTTGCTTTTAATTTTTCAATTTTACTTTCTAGCATTCCTTTCATTTTTTCTAACTCTGTAAGATTTAAATCTTCATTATTAGTAAAAAATAATGCAAATTTACTAGCAGATCCGCTAAAAAAATTACCTATCACATCTTTCATGTGTTTTTTGAAATAAGTATCTTTTGATATTCTAGGATAATACTGCCTTACTTTACCAAATGTTTCAAATTTTAAAAATTCTTTTTTAACCAATACTCTTACTACCGTTGATATTGTAGTGTAGGCTGGTTTAGGTTCAGGGAATTCTGCTACTATATCTTTTAAAAATGCTTTTTCAAGTTTCCAAGCATATTTCATTACTTGTTCTTCAGCTTTTGTTAATTCATTCATAAGGCAAATATATAAATATTTTTAAATTACGACTACAAATATAGTAATATAACTATATTTGTAGTCATAAAGTTTTCTTAATAGGATAAATTATAGCGGTGTATTTTTTAAAAATTATTATTTTTGATGAAAAGAGTTTAATAAATATGTTTCAGAAATATTTAGTAGCAACTATTTTAATAGTTAATGTGTTTTTTAGTTTTGGTCAAAGTAAAGATTACCAGGAAATAAAAGCTGAAAAAATAGAGAAAGGATCCGTTTTTACAAAAATAATTAATAAAGAATTACCTGCTAAAGTTATTTATGAAGATGACGATATAATAGCTTTTTTACCTTTAAGATTACAGGCTAGAGTACATGTTCTGATTATTCCTAAAAAAGAAATTCATACAGTTAATGATATTACAGAAAATGATGCTTTAGTTTTGGGAAAGTTATTTTTGGTAGCAAAAAAGATAGCTAAAGAGCAAGGCATTGCAAAAACAGGATATCGCTTAACAATGAATGTAAATGAAGATGCAGGGCAATCTGTTTTTCATTTACACTTACATTTATTAGGAGGTGAGAACTTAGGTCCTATGATGAAAAAATAAATATTTTTTGAACTACAATAATTATTTTAATCCATTTAATGTTCTGTTTAAGCTACGAATAGTAATACCTAAATAATTGGCAATATCATTTTTAGAAAATATTTTATCATAATCCGGATAATTGTGTTTTAGTTTTAAAATATTTTCTTCAATAGAGTAGGATTGTTGAAAAGAATGCCTTGGTGCTTTATAACCTATTTTTAAAGCCATTGACTTTATTACTAATCTATTAAATAAACGATCATTATCAAGCAAATAGTTGTAGTTTTTATATGATATTTTGTAAACAACGACTTTTGATATTGCTTCAATAGAACAATAACTTAAATTCCCACTAAAAACTTCTAATTCACCAAACTCCATTCCTTTACCTAAAAATTCTTGAATAAAATCTTTTCCATTTTCATCAGATAAATAGCACTTAGTTATACCATTTTTAATGATATATAATGATTGATATCTTTTTTGTTGCTTTAATATAACTTCTTTTGGGTTATAATTCTCTAATAAAAAAAAGTTAGGATATTTTTCATTTAATAATTCAATGTATGTTAAAAAATCAACGTTAGTTCTAATCATTTTTGAGTTGGGACAATTGTCCTTTTTTAAAATTTCTAATAGGAAGTAATTTGCATTGTAAAATTATATAATAAATTAGAAATACAAATAAGAATGAATACATTATTACAGCAAATTCAATTTATAAAAGAAATAGATAAATTAAAGTATATACAACGTAAAACAAAGTTGTTTAATAGTGATAAACATGAAAATGATGCAGAGCATAGTTGGCATTTAGCTATGATGGCTTTAATTTTAGTTGAACATAGTAATGAAGAAATTAATCTTTTTAAAGTACTGAAAATGGTATTGATTCATGATATTGTTGAAATTGATTCAGGTGATATTTTTATTTTTGATACAACTAAAAATCATAATAATACTGAGGAAGAATTAAAGGCAGCGAAAAGGATTTTTGGAATGTTACCAGAAATTCAAGCTAAAGAATTTATTGATATATGGTTAGAGTTTGAAAGAGGGGAAACAAATGAAGCAAAATTTGCAAAAGCCATGGATCGGTTTGAACCTATTTTACAAAATGTTTCTAATAAAGGAGGAACTTGGAAAGAATACAATGTGGCTAAAGAAAAAGTTATAGAGAAAACCAAGCCAGTCATTTTGGGATCTAAAGCTATTTGGGATTACTCATTAGAGGAAATAGAAATGTCGTTTGAAAAAATATAATGTTATGATGGTTTCTAGTCAAAAAATTTATACCCCTCAATTTATTTTTATTTGTTTGAGTTCGCTGTTTTTTTCTGCAAGTTATAACATGTTAATTCCAGAGTTACCAAGTTATTTAAGTAATTTAGGTGGTGTTGAATATAAAGGACTCATTATTGCTTTGTTTACATTAACAGCTGGTTTTTCAAGGCCATTTAGTGGGAAATTAACTGATACTATTGGTAGAAAATCAGTGTTGATTATAGGTGCTCTAGTTTGTGTAGTTTCAGGGTTGTTTTATCCAATATTAACCAGTGTTTCTGGTTTTCTTTTTTTACGATTAGTGCATGGATTTTCTACAGGGTTTAGCCCAACAGCAATTGCAGCATATGTATCAGATATTATTCCCAAAAAACGATTAGGTGAAGCAATGGGAATTCAGGGAATGTGTTTTAGTACAGGATTAGCTTTAGGACCTGCTTTAGGGAGTTATATTAAACTATACTCCAATTATAATGTATTGTTTTACAGTTCTTCAATGATGGCTTTATTATCTATTATTTTAATTTTAAGAGTAAAAGAAACATTGGTTAATAAACAGCAATTTACACTACAGACACTTAAAATATCAAAATCAGATATTATTGCAAAAGAAGCTTTACCAGCTGCATATGTCACTTTCAGTACTTACTTAAGTTTTGGAGTTATATTAACTTTAATTCCTGATTGGAGTGATCATTTAGGTATTATTAATAAAGGAACATTTTTTATTGCATTTACAATAGCATCCCTTTTTGTACGATTACTAGCGGGTAAAATTTCTGATGTTTATGGTCGTAAAATAATAATTACTATAGGATTAGTTATTTTAAGTATTGCACTATTGTTACTTGGTAAATTAGAAAGTATTAATGGAATGTTGATAGCTGCAACATTATATGGAATAGCAATGGGAATAATCTCTCCAACGGTAAATGCTTGGACAATTGATTTGAGTAATCCATTAACAAAAGGTAAATCTATTGCTACTATGTATATTGCTTTAGAAGCAGGAATTGGACTAGGAGCATTTTTCTCGGGATGGTATTATACTAACATGGTAGAAAAAATACCTCAAATATTTTTTGTTTGTTCTATTATTGCATTTTTTGGATTGATTTATATGCTAGTTGAAAATAATCAAAAGTCTTGATAGTGTTTTTGAAATAAGAAGCATAAATTAATTGGCAATTTTTTTAAGTAATACATAGTCGTTTAAGCTATCTTTGATAAGATATTTCTAGATAAAAAACATGAAAGAATACCAACATACAGCATCAATAGAAAAAGTGGGTAAAAAGAAGCCTAGAATAACTATAGCTAAAGCTTTTAAAACTATTATTTGGCCACGACGTAACTTGGTTTTTATAGGATTAGTTTTAATAGTAATCAGCCGTATGGCTAGTTTGGTGTTACCTTGGCAATCTAAAATTTTATTAGATGAAGTTATTCCTAATAAAGATATAACCAAGCTCTATGAAGTATTATTGTTTGTAGGAATAGCATTGTTATTACAAGCAATTACATCATTTTTGCTTACACGTATTTTGAGTGTACAAGCACAATATGTTATATCAGAACTAAGAGCACAAGTTCAAAAAAAGGTATTATCATTACCTATTAGTTTTTTTGATAACACAAAATCTGGAAACTTAGTTTCTCGTATTATGAGTGATGTAGAAGGTGTACGTAATTTAATAGGAACAGGACTTGTTCAATTGGTTGGAGGAACTATTACAGCTGTAGTTTCTGTTGTATTATTGATTCGTATTAATGCTTGGATGACATTATTTGTATTTCTTCCTGTTGTTATTTTTGGTTTTGTAGCTTTGAAAGCATTTAAATACATTCGACCTATTTTTAGAAATAGAGGAAAAATTAATGCAGAAGTGAAAGGTCGGTTAACAGAAACTCTTGCAGGTGTACGTGTAATCAAAGGTTTTAATGCGGAACAGCAAGAGAATAGAATTTTTGAAAAAGGTGTAGATCTTTTATTTCAAAATGTAAAAAAGAGTTTAACAGCAACTGCAATTATGTCAAGTTCTTCTACTTTTTTACTAGGACTAGCTTCTTTAGGAATTATGGGAATAGGAGGTTATTTTATGATTCAAGGAAAGATGTCTACGGGTGATTTTTTATCTTTTACCTTGTACTTAGGATTAATGATAGCTCCAATTATACAAATGAGTAATATAGGAAGTCAATTTACTGAAGCTTTAGCAGGATTAGATCGAACTGAAGAGCTAATGAATATGACTCCAGAAGAAGAGCTAGGAAACCGTACTATAGAACTAGGTAATTTTAAAGGGAACTTAACATTTAAAAATGTGTCATTTGCATATGAAGAAGGAAAAAATGTTATACATGATGTAAGTTTTCAAGCAGAAGCTGGTTCAGTAATAGCTCTTGTTGGAAGTTCTGGTTCAGGTAAATCTACGATTGCAGGGTTGAGTGCAACATTTTTAAATCCACAATCTGGAACAATTACAATTGATGGAGAGGATTTAGCTAAACTTAAATTAAGTAGTTTTAGAAAACATTTAGGCGTAGTATTACAAGATGAGTTTTTATTTGAAGGTACCATACGAGATAATATTTTATTTCCAAGGCCCGAAGCTAGTGAAGAAGAATTACTACAAGCTGTAAAAGCTGGATATGTAAATGAGTTTACTGATCGTTTTGAAAATGGTTTGGATACGTTAATAGGAGAGCGGGGGGTAAAACTTTCTGGAGGGCAACGACAACGTATTGCTATAGCTAGAGCAATTTTAGCTAATCCTAAAATTATTATTTTAGATGAAGCTACATCAAATCTAGATACAGAAAGTGAGGCACTTATTCAGAAATCACTTGCAACACTTGTAAAAGATAGAACAACTATTGTTATTGCACATCGTTTGAGTACTATTAAAAAAGCTGATCAAATTTTAGTAATAGAATCTGGACGAATTGCAGAACAAGGAACTCATGATGAACTTATTGCTAAAAATGGAAGATATTTTGACTTATATACCTATCAAGCTAAAATATAACAAGCAGTATATTAGCGTCTTATAATAGTAAGCTAATTAATTCTATATTTTATTTAGATAAACTACAATATGTAGCAATCCTTGCTTATATTTGTAGCAAATGAAAAATATATCAAAAAACATACGTCATTTAAGGCATTTAAGAGAATTAACTCAAGAGCAATTTGCAGATGAGATACATATAACTCGATCAAGAGTATCTTCATATGAAGAAGGTCGCTCTGAACCTCCTATTGAAACATTAATAGTCATTTCAAATTATTTTAAATTACCAATAGATATTTTAGTAAAAAATGATTTAACTTATTCCAAAGAAACTTCTTTCATTGAAATAGGAAATCAAAGAGTATTATTTCCAATAACAGTTGATAGTGAAGATGATAATTTAATAGAAATAATACCTACTGAAGCTTCGGCAGGTTATTTATTAGGGTATAATGATCCTGAGTACATAGAACAATTACAACGAATTAAATTACCTTTTTTACCTGTAGGAAAACATAGAGCTTTTCCAATCAAAGGCGACTCAATGCATCCAATGAAAGATGGCTCTTTTGTTGTAGCCAGTTTTGTTGAGAGTATTGACGATGTAAGAGATGGAGTTTCGTATATTTTAGTTACAAAAAATGATGGAATTACTTATAAGAGAGTCTATAATAAAATTGAAGAAAACAATACTTTGTTGTTAGTTCCAGATAATAAAAATTACGAAACATATAATGTTCCTATTTCTGAAGTAGTTGAATTATGGGAGTTCACTTGCAGTATTAATACTCAAGAATATGATGAAAGAGATTTGAAAATTAGTAGTATAGCAACTATGCTAACTCAATTAGGTGTTGAATTAAGATCTTTAGCCAAATTAGAATAATGAATTATGCTGTAGTTGACATAGAAACCAATGGTGGTACTAAAATTACTGAAATAAGTATTTTTATATATGATGGTGAAAAAATTATAGATGAATTTACTACACTTATAAATCCTTGTACAACAATACCTGTTTTCATTACAACACTTACTGGTATAGATAACTACATGGTAAGAGAGGCTCCAAAATTTGAAGAAGTTGCAAAAAAAATACACGAAATAACTGAAGATTGCATATTTGTAGCGCACAATGTTAATTTTGATTATAGAATAATTTCTAAAGAGTTTACTTCATTAGGTTTCACTTTTAAAAGAAAAAAACTTTGTACAATTAGATTATCTAGAAAACTTATCCCTAATAGAAACTCTTATAGTTTAGGGGAAATTTGTCGATCTCAAAATATTGAAATAAAAGATAGGCATAGAGCTAGAGGAGATGCTGAAGCTACTGTAATTTTATTGGGTATGTTATTAGAACTTGACGAAAAGAGTACTGTTATTAACAGCTTTTTAAAAGCGAATTCTAAAGAAGCTACATTACCGCCATTATTATCTAAAAAAGTTTTTGAAGAATTACCTCAAGTTCATGGGGTGTATTATTTTTGGAATAAAAAGAAGGAAATTATATATGTAGGTAAAGCTAATAATATTAAAAAACGTGTTTTAAGCCATTTTCATGATAAAAAGAAAAAGGAGATGGATATGTGCATGAATATATCTAATGTTACTTATGAAAAAACAGGGAATGAATTAATAGCATTATTATTAGAATCTTCAGAAATAAAAAAGCACTATCCTCAATTCAATAGAGCGCAGAAAAAAAAATCACCTAACTATAGTTTATTTAGTTATACCGATAGAAAAGGAATAGTTCATTTAGCATGGAATAATTCAAAAATGATACAGGATGCTATTTATAAATTTTATTCTTTAAGTGAGGCTAGAAGTTTTTTAGAAAAACTATGTGAAGACTATGAGTTGTGTCCTAAATACTGTCATCTACAAACAAATACTCAAAGTTGTTTTCATTATAAAATAAAAGAATGTAGAGGCATTTGTGTAGAACAAGAAGATGTTGATCATTATAACCAAAGGGTTTTAAAAGCTATTGAATCTTTAAAGTTTAAAAATAATGATTTTATCATCAAATTAGATGGTAGAAACATCAATGAAAAAGCCTTTGTACTAATAGCGAACAATCAATACAAAGGATTTGGATATTATAAAGAACAAGAAGCTAATAGTATTGAAACAGGAGTTTATCTTGATAATTTAATACCTCATAATAATACTAATGAAACTAAAAAAATACTTAATTCATATTTAAAAAATCATACTTCTATTCAAGTATTGGAATCACAGAATTACTCATTTGAATAAGTATAATACCTATTATGTAGTTCATTAATATATGATGTAGCCTCTTTTTCTGATGTAAAACTAGGAGTCTGTTTATTCTCACCAGTTTCACGATTATGTTTATCTGTTAACGCTGCTGCGTGCATTTGTTGTATTTGAGAAGCGTGATCCTCGATTTTTATTGATGAGTTAGCTTTAGGAGGAAGAATACCTTTCATAGGGTTATCAGTTCTTGGAATTTTTAAGGTAGCTACATCTAAAATATGGGGTGCAGCTTTATCTCGTTCAGTTAATGGAGATAATTCAAACATCTCTTCTAAAGTTGCTAATATTGAGGTATGATCTAATGGAACATCACTTTTAGTTCTATATACAGTTCCTGCTTTAATTTTTGGAGAAATTAAAACAGTAGGTACACGAACACCATAACGATCAAATTCAAATCCAAAAGCCTTAGAAACTGCTGGTGGAGAAGTGGCTGTATTTGGAGGAGTTACATGGTCATAACAACCACCGTGCTCATCATAAGTAACAACAAGTAAGGTATCTTCCCAATAAGGAGATGTTTTTAAGGCATTATAAATTTCTAATAAATATTGTTCACCATCGGCAACATTATAGTTAGGATGTTGACTATTTCCTTTATGTCCCCAAATTGGTTCAAGAAACGTATAATCTGGAAGTTCATTATTGGTTAAAGCATTTTCAAAATCTTCAAAAGCTCCAACTTTACAGCCTTTTGGTAATTGACCAACAACTTTTTTCCCTTCTTTATTTGTTGTACTTGGAATATCTTGGCAAAATGCTACAGTATAAGGTTTACCATTGTTGCCAAAAATTCCCCAAGTTTTATCATTATCCATTAAGTGCTTAAAAATACTTTTAGCACTATAAGAATGTATTTCATCATATAAGTATCCTTGAGAAGTTCCCATATGGGTAAAAGCTCTATTTGGTAATGTTTCAGTTGGGGCAGAGCAGTACCAATGATCACAAACAGCATAGTTTTTCGCTAAACTAGATAAAACAGGTAGTGTTTCAGGAGTAAACATTCCCATAATGTCTTTTCCTACAACACTTTTTAAATCTGGTACATGCTTAGAATGTTCTTTAGGTTTTGGAGTATTATACCATTTTTTATAAACATCACTTTTATAGTCGTATTTGCTTTTTACAGTTTTGGTAGATGTTATTTTATCCGTTTTAGGATTCTCCATTTTTTCTAGTGGAGCGTTATCAATGGGATTCTCAAAATCTAACACAAAACCTTGATTAGGAGCAATACCCTTTGGAAAGGGCTTTTTTTCAGCTCCAAATAATTGATAATTTGTATTAGCAAAACCTTCACCAGGATCTTTTTTAGGCATAAAATAGGCATAAGGATCAGTAGGGTCAATTTTAAAAACCTTTACAGCATCTCCATTTCTATCTGGGTTTGTTTCTTTTCCTGTTAAACCTTCAAAAGGTTGTTTTGTTAATGGTGAAATATTATTTTTATAAAGAAATCCCAACATGCTATCAAATGAACGGTTTTCGAACATCATAACTACTACATGTTTAAAAGGTGATTTTGAAAGTGCCATAAATCATATTTTAATGAAGTGAAAATATATGAAAATTATAAAATACTGACAACAAGTATTTTACAACGAGTAATTAGAGTGGGTAAAAGTAGTTAACTAAAATTTATTCAATAATTTCTCCCTTTTCATTAGCAACAATCTTACCCCAACTTGCTATCGAAGTTAATACTGGAGTTAAACTTTTGCCAAAGGATGTTAGGGCATATTCTACTTTTAAAGGTGGCTTCTTTGTATAAACTTTACGAGATATCAACCCATCTTTTTCTAGCTGTTTTAATTGCAAACTTAAAGTACGTTCAGTTATAGTTGAAATTAATTTATAAAGCTCATTATAACGTTTTTTACCATCAATTAAGTAAATTAAAATTACACTTTTCCATTTACCTCCAATTAATTCCATTGCAATACTTGTAGTACATGAAAATAACTTATCATTATACTTTATAAGACATTTTTTATGTTTTATTTCCATAAATTTTACTTTTACAACTACAAATATATCAAACTATATTTAATATTTTAACTATACAAAGTATAGTAGATTATTTATATTTTAATTGATTGTTAATTAGTGTTTTGTGAGTTTTTGTGTATACTATCATTTTTGACCGTTATTGTATAGTTAATGAACTATCTATATTTTTGTCACTATACTTTTGATAGTAAGCTAATAATAATAAAATTAAATGATTATGAGTACAATAAAACCTAGTATAGCTAAAGATGACATTTTAAATGCATTTAAATATAGACATGCAACAAAAGAATTTGATAATATAAAAACTGTGTCGAAAGAAGATATAGATTTTATTCTTAAAACAGCCAATTTATCACCTAGCTCATTTGGTTTTGAACCTTGGCATTTTGTAGTGGTACAAGATAAAGAGCTACGTGAATTATTAAAACCAGTTGCATGGGGAGCGCCATTAAAGTTGGATACAGCCAGTCATTTTATATTAGGATTAAGCATGAAAACGCCTATGGTAAAACATGATTCAGAGTATATTATGCACATGATGAAAAATGTTAAACAGCTTCCTGAAGATGTTATTGAAATGTATTTAAAATTTTATAGAGAATTTCAGGAACGAGATTTTAATTTAGATACCGACAAGAAATTATTTGATTGGTCATCAAAGCAAACTTATATTGCCTTAGCTAATATGATGACTTCTGCAGCATTAGTAGGTATAGATAGTTGTCCTATAGAAGGATTTCACCAAGAAAAAGCAGAGCAACTTTTAAAAGAAAAGTTTGAAATAGATACTGATAAATATGGTTTATCATTTATGGTTGCTTTTGGTTATAGAAAAACTGCTCCAGCACATGATAAGTCTAGAAGAGATCTTAAAGATATTATCACCTGGAAGTAAATATCATTAATTAGTGATAAATATGACTAATTAATCTAGAGTTTGAAGTATTATAAAGGTTATTAAATTTATTTTGATAGCCTTTTTTTAATTGATCATATATACTAAATCTATATTACTCATTCGTGCCTGTTTCTTAGTGGAGCATAATAATTAGATTGTAAAATTAGTAAATGTTTACTAATTTTTGTTTTTATTTAGTAAAATGTAGCTATATTTGAATGTGATTTCAATACTATGCTTTTGAAAAATAAAATCAAATTAACTGCTATTGAACTGTTTAACCAACAAGGTATATCAACAGTTTCAATGAAACAAATAGCTGATGCAATAGGAATCAGTGCGGGGAATCTTAGATATCATTATAAAGATAAAGCGTCTTTACTAGAAGTTATATATAATGAAATGTACAACGAAACCTTAAACTATATCCTACCAAAAAATAGTTATATCACTCTTTTTCATTTTGAAGAAATGATGCTGAAATTTGATAATTTACAAGAACGTTACCTATTTTTTTTTTAGTGATGTAGTACATATATTGAAAACATATACAACTATTTCAAAAGCATATCAAGTTTCAAATTTAGTGCGCTTTAAAGAGGGACGCAAATTAATCGATTACTATATTGAATCAGGTAGGCTGAAGCCTGAAAATGATAATATTGATTACGATAAGGTTATTTATTCTATATGGATGATCAGCACCTTTTGGCAATCACAAAAACAAGTAATAGCTTCCAAAAAATATAAAGTAAATAAAGGTCATTCGATGCAAATGTTATGGAATATTCTTATGCCTTACCTTACAGATAAGGGTATGAATGAATATTTAGAATTAAAAAAATTTGTACCTCAAAAAAAATAACCAGACAAAACCATGAGAAAAATTGAATCATTATTAGAAGAATATGCTGTAAGCCATCAAACTACATTTAATAAGAAAATACATTACGTATGTGTGCCTCTAATTTTTTTTTAGCATCATAGGATTACTAGCAAGTATACCAGTTCCTAATAGTATTACCAATTTATTTCCTAAACAGTTAATATCGTATATAAATTTTGGAACACTAATAGTTTTATTCGGACTAATGTATTATTTAAGGTTATCATTTATTCTCTTTTTAGGAATGTTATTCTTTTCAATACTTGTTCTTTTAGGGATTAACCTAATAGTAAAAGCTGATTTATTACCTCTATGGAGTATAATGCTAATTATCTTTGTACTTTCATGGATCGCTCAATTTATTGGGCACAATCACGAAGGCAAAAAACCTTCATTTTTGAAAGATATTCAATTTTTAATGATTGGTCCTGCTTGGACATTGAGTCACCTGTTTGATGCTTTTAAAATTAAATTTTAGTACTAAAATTTTAATCTAACTTTTACTTTTCATCCCAAATACAAATCTTGTTATTTTAAATGGGTATATAAAAATTCTATAGATTAGTATAGTTAATGGAAAAGATGTAAGAATCAACAAGAATATTTTTGACAAAATACTAAAGTCAAGCGCAATAATATAGTATCCTACTATTATAATTATGGTTTGGTGTAAAATATAAAAAGGATATATAGCTTCATTACACTTATAAAGAAGGATACTTTTTTTGTTAAACAAAACTTGTCCATAACCAAGTAGTGTTGTTACAAAAGTCCAACTTAACATAGTACAAACTAAATACCATAAACTCCACCTGTTACTTATTGATAAATAGGGTGATATATATTCACTTGGCAATAAATAATACCCATAAAATAGTATAAAGCTAATAATAAAAGAGGTTAGATTGAATTTCCGATGTGCTATTAAGTAACTCCAACTTTTTTTTGAAGAAGTAAAAATCATTCCTGAAATAAAAAAATAACCATAATAAAAAGTAGAAGAAAGATTTGTAATATCTTTTGAATCGGATGGATATATTTTTTTTAGTAAAATTGTAATTATAAGTAAAGGTAATCCAGTTACTAAGATTCCATATTTATTAGCTGAAACTTTGTCAAATAAAGAAATTAATTTATCAGATCTAGTTGACTTCAAAAACAAAATCAAAGGAATTAGTATAATAGATAAAATAAATAAATTCTCAATAAACCATAAATGATTTGTTTCAAAATCTCCATTTTTATATACTTCAATATATGAACTATATTTATTTATATATTGAAAATATGTTTGTGGAGGAACAATAAAAAGAGTTCCAAAAATAAGAGGAATTATTAAACGTTTACTTCGTTCTTTAATAAATTCTAACCACGTTCTTTTTGAAAAAGCAAACATAGTTCCTGTACCAGAAATTAAAAACAATAGCGGTAATCTAAACTGTTCAAAAAGCACCATTATATCATCCAGTAATTTGCTAGATTCAGAATTCATAATATGAAAATCATCACCATTAAAAGGCATTCCAACATGATGAAAATATACAGCAAGTATAGCTATTACACGTAACCAATCTAAATCATATCGACGTTTTTTATCAATCAAAATAATAAGTTTTTTTGTTTATTGAGCAAACATAAAAACAAATTGAAGGCCTTTAATTGAATTGTGATATATAACAAGCTAAAGTGACGAAATACAAGAGATATTATCTTAAACTTTAGAGTAAGCGGTATTAAATTTAGTAATATTAGAACGTGATACAGGTACTTTTAGAGAGCTGTTTTTTAAAACTAATTCATAACCTTGAGCATTTCCTGAAATTGAATTAATTTTATTTAAATTAACCAAATAAGAGCGATGCGTTTTAAATATATTATGAGAAACTAATTTTAATTGTTCTTCAAGATCTTTTAGAGTTACACGAATTAATGTTTTATGAATTTTGTTAGTTGAAAATGTATAAACTTCTGTATAGTTACTTTCTACTTTTGCAAAGAGAAAATCTTTAATTTTAAGTTCAAAACAGTCTTCAGACATACTGTTTTTTATAGAAATTATTAAATTATGAGAGGTAGAGTCAAAATTAATAGGTGTTATTTCTTTTAAACTTGCCTTATGTTTATTTATTAAACGCTCTAAATTAATTGGCAGTACAACTACTAATAAAAGAATACCTATTAAAAACGTGTTTCTAATTTCTTCCCAAAAATATTTAAAAGACCAATTATCTGGATTGGTATAAATTAAATCACGTATTAAAAAACTAGTAATACCAATAACCAATAGAATCATTGAAAGATGGAATATTTCTTTTCCTAATGTCCATATTTCAGTATCTTTTTTTGAGTTATTTAATAGAATGAAATATAAGTAAGCAATTGGAAAAGGCGTAAATGCATGGATAAGCAATATCCAAAAATAACTTATTTTATGTTCATTGACATTAACAACAAAAGGTTCAAAAAAATATGAAAATAGAAAACTTAAAATAGCAATAAATAACAATAATAAAAGTAACCTATCACTTTTTTCATAATAATAGGGGTAAGGTTCTTTGAGGTAATTTTTAATTTGAGCTAACTTCATTCATCGGCTAAATTAATTTTTTAATTGAATTTATTAGTTTCAAAGTTCATTATATTTTATAAAACTTTAGCAAAAGGTAATACATGTTTTCAAAATTAAAGATATTAACTACTAAATTGTTAAAAAAGATATTTGATATATAGCATTTGATAATTTGAATTAAAGAGACTTTTGAAGCTTTATAATTAGCGTGTTATTAGTATATTTAGTACTTACAAATTAAATATATAATGCAAACTAGAGATTATGATTGCTATATTTATATAGCATCTACAATGGGTTTTAGGCAGCTAAACGATAATGGAGATACTATATTTATTGATAAAGAGACAGATGGGTATTGTAATATGTATGCTAATAATATAGCTGTAAGTTTTTTACATTCTATGAATAAAAAACAGATAAATGCAATTCACTATTTTGAAAATAATCATCCAAAAATTTTTGAAGTCCTAGTTAATCATCTATCTAATCAATTTAAATTACCGAAAGACGAATTAGGATTTAAATGTATTAATATACTTGATCTATTCATAGATGATTTCAGTATTGTTGAGTATATTTTTATAAAGGCGAATAAAGAAAAAATAAAGGTTAAAATGTTTAAAAGCATAATAGTTAATGAACAAGTAAAAAAAGGTTTTTTAAAGAATCAGTTATCAAATTAAAATCTTTTTTCTTAAAATAGAATAGTAAATATTCTGTATACAGAATATTTTAATCTTTGAATAAGTGTTATTACATTTTATAGTTTAACAAAGGGGGAAACATCTTATTATGATTAATTAAATCCTTGTTTTTTACTAAAACTACATTAATTTTTACTGGAAAATCCATGAGTCATCTAGGTATATTTGTACCTTATAAATAAAAACTAAGACATATACACTTAAAGTGTTTAATAAGAAATATCATGAATAAAACCATTTTAATTACAGGGAGTACAGATGGAATAGGGAAACTTACTGCTATTCAATTTGCAAAAGATGGTCATACAATATATATTCATGGAAGGAATAAAGAAAAATTACAACGTACAACCCTAGAAATAAAAGAAGTTTCAGGAAATAAAAACATAGGTGGTTTTACTTCTGATTTTTCAAATTTAGATGATGTTAAACACATGGCGAAGCATATTAATAATGAAATTCCTAAATTAGATATCTTAATTAATAATGCGGGTATTTTTAAAACTACAGCAACTAGTAATTTCAAAAATTTTGATATTAGATTAGTTGTTAATTATTTTGCTCCTTATCTTTTAACCAATACTATTCTTCCAATTATAAAAAAATCTGAAGCGCCAAGAATTATTAATCTAAGTTCAGCAGCACAATCACATGTTACTGATGAAGCTTTAGCGGGTATGGACATTCAAAATAGTAGTGAGGCTTATTCTCAAAGTAAACTAGCATTAACTATGTGGAGTTTTTACTTTGCTAAAACAAATTCAAAAATAATGACAATCGCTGTTAATCCAGGTTCTTTATTAAATACTAAAATGGCAAATGAAGCTTATGGACAACATTGGTCCTCAGCAACAAAAGGATCAGATATAATTTATGATTTAGCAGTTTCTGAAGAATACAAAAATAGTACAGGTAAATATTTTGATAATGATAAAGGAAATCCAAAAGGTTTTTTTGCTCCTGCTCATCCAGATGCTTATGATGAAAATTTAATTTTAGCATTAATAACAAAAACTGAAGATATTATAAATAACTAATTGATTTATGAAAAAAACAGTAATATTATTCATGTTGGTATTTACATTAATCATGTGTAAATCAAGAGAAAAGAAAGAAGAACCAATAAGTATTATACCTACAAATAAAGTCCTTTTATCATCTGAAATAGAATGGGAAGTACTAAATCCAGCAAGAGGAGACCAAAGTCCACAAGCTGGTACCATTTGGGGAGATAGAAAAGGAGAAGTATCAACTGGTTTTTTAGCGAAATTTGTTGACGGTTTTTCTTCGCCACCTCATATTCATAATGTCACTTATCGAGCAGTGGTTATCAATGGGTTCATACATAATGATGATAAAAATGCTAAAAATATGTGGATGACATCTGGTAGCTTTTGGACACAACCAGAAGGCGAATCACATATTACTTCAGCCAAAGGAAAAGAAAACATCGCATTAGTAGAAATTGACCATGGTCCATATCTTGTAAAACCAACGAGCGAAGCCTTTGATAATGGCGAAAGACCTGTAAATATAGATACTTCTAACTTAGTTTGGCTGAATAGCGATAAAACAAATTGGGTTGCTTCAAATAGTAAAGCAGAAATTAGTTTTCTTTTAGGGAATAAAGATAATGGTTTAAAGAGTCTTTTTATAAAGCTTCCAAAAAGATATAATGGAACAATAGAAACAAATGGAACGGTTTTACATTCAGTTGTAATTAAAGGCCTGATAAATTATAAGATACCTCAAAGTCAAGAAATAAAAGTTTTGGATGCAGGAAGTTATTTTGGTTCAACAGACAAATCGATACATACAGTTTTGAATAGTACAGAAAGAGAGATTATTATCTATATACGCACCAATGGGGATTTAAAAATTAATTAATGTCAAGAACTATATTTGAAAATATCGTAATTCAAAAATTTGAACAGGCAACATCGTTGGCCTTTTGTCAATACACACCTATACGTTTTTTTGAAATTTTACATATAGAAAAGGGTTCAGGAACAATTATAATCAATAATCATAGAGTAAAGTATAACGACAATGAACTATTCATTTTAATTCCTAATGATCAATATAATTTAGAAATTGAAACACGAACTACAGTTTCTGCTATAAAATTTCTAAATAATTTTTTTAGTACTTTTAGTTTAAATGAAAATGAAGTACAACGAAAAGATTGGTTCAGAAGAATAGAAACAATCCTACATAATTCTGACAGAACATCACATTTAAATATACAATTTAAAACAGATAAAAGTAGTTTGAATTTGTTGTTTACTGTGTTGTGTAACGAATACAATGATGAAAAATTGAAGAATGAAGTTGTATTAAAAACTACTTTACATACGATTTTACATATTATTTCTAGAAATGTAAATTTTATTTCTTCAAAAAAATCTAATTCTAAAATTCAAGATATTATTAATTATATAAATTATAATATTCACAACCCAGAAAAACTTACAAAAAAGGAATTAGCAAATCAATTTCATTTTTCAGAAAATTATATTAGTCAATATTTTAAAAGTAAAATGAATGTTGGTCTAAAAAAATACATTCTTAATTACAAATTAAAACTAGCTGAAACACGTTTAAAACATACCGATTTAACAATTACCGAAATTGCCCAAGAATTAGGTTTTACTGATAGTAGTCATCTTGATAAAACATTTATAACTTATAAAGGAATCACTGCTAAAACTTATAAAAAAAGCTTGAAAATTATCGATTAATTTTAGGTTCCTCTTTTTTTACTAAATCCTCATTTTTTCTTACTAAACCTTAACACTATACTCAAAGTAAATTTGCATTATAATTTTTAAACAATAGTTATAATGAAAAATTCACAAGAAGTTTTTGAAGCACATATGATGGCTGTAAATATGTTATATCCTTCAAAGGTAATGGAGGATTATTCGCATGATGCGATTTTTATTACGCCAGAAAATACCTATAAAGGAAAAGAAGAAATTTTCAGTTTTTATAAAGAATTCTTACCAAATTTTGAAGGTTTTCAATTTAATACTATCAAACAAGAAACCAATGATAATGTAGTTTATTTCGTTTGGAATGGAAAAAATCAACATTTAGATATACAACTAGCAACCGATACTTATATCATTGAAAAAGGTAAAATAAAACAACACACATTTGCAGCAATTAATAATTAATTTTTAACTATAAATACAATGGATTACAAAAATTTTCAAACATTTAATACAGAACAAAAAGGAGGAATATTAACTGTAGATATTAATTTTGGGCCTGTTAATGTGCAAGGTCAAGAAATGTTAGCAGACTTAAGCAGTTTATGTCTTCGATTAGAACGAGATAGAAGTGTTAAAGTAGTTGTATTTCAATCATCAAATCCTGGTTATTGGGTTTGTCATTATGATACCAACTTGTTAAGAGATATGTCAGAAGAAGCAGTGCCAAGAAATGAAGTTAAACTACTTGATTTACAATCTGTACTAGAACGATTAAGTAATGTACCACAAGCAACTATAGCAAAAATTGAAGGTTTTGCTCGTGGTGGTGGGCATGAAATGGCTTTAGCTTTAGATATGCGTTTTGCAGCTCGTGGTAAAGCAAAATTCATGCAAATGGAAGTAGGTATGGGTATTTTACCTTGTGGTGGTGGAGCATCACGTATGGCAAGACAAACTGGTTTAGGAAAAGCTCTCGAAATTATTTTAGGAGCAAGAGATTGGGATGCTGATGAGGCAGAAAAATTTGGTACTATTAACAAAGCATTAGATGCTAATGAAATTGGTGTATATGTAGATGCATTAGCAGAACGAATCTCTAAATTTCCAGCAGCATCTATCGAAGCTTGTAAACGTGCAGTTTATGCTTCTATCGATTTGCCAATTTCTGAAGCTTTAAAAGAAGAGGCCTATCAATTATTTCAAGCTACTAGTAAAACACCTGCAATCAAACGTTTTACAATCGCTGATGAAAATGGAGCACAATTTGATCACAATAATCAGAAAAACTGGGAAAACATGTTAATTGATTTACAAGAAATTCAAAGAGAATAACTATTGGCAACTAAGTTTAATTAATAGTAAAAACGGATGTTTTTATAGTAAGTAAAAGCATTCGTTTTTAATAAAAACATTTAAATAAAGAAAAATGACACATAATAATGCACTCGCACAAGCTCGTGCGCTTACTTTACCTTCTCGTGAAGCTTCACTACAACGAAAGTCGTCTGTATCTTATTTTTGGAATAGTAATCGGAAGTTATTAGAAAATGCATGGGCAGAATGGGAAATCGAAAATAAAGAAAATTTACTAATTCCTGATGAAATGCTACTTGACTCAAACTTACGACAAGTTATTAATGAAGCATGGAAAAACCCAGAAAAAGAAAATGCTGTAGCTGATTTATGGAAAGAAATTATTCCTGGGGTTTATTCTACACAGTTTTTTGACGTTGAACGCTTAACAGAATTCCGAAATTATTTAGAAGCTATAGTATCTTCGAAAATTCCTGTTCGACCACCATATGGTATTCAATTAAATCGTTATGGTATTATGCTTGACCCACGCTCGGAGGGTTACTTAGCTGCACCTAATTTCCAAGTTTTTTATAATGATATAATGAACCGCTATATGCGTCCGATTGCTCGTTTACTACTTGGTACTTACGGTTATGATAACCAAACATTTGGTTTTTCAATTCAGTACAACCCTGAGAAAGATAAAGATTTGCATGCACACACTGACGCTTCAGCAGCTACTTTGAATATAAATATTAATTTACCTGATGAAAAATTTAAAGGCTCACAAGTTGATTTCTATGATAAGACTTCAAGAAAAACTGTACAAACTGTTTTTGAACCAGGTAAAGCAATAATTCATAGTGGTAACATCGCACACGCAACACATCCAATCATCAGTGGTCAGCGAAGTAATTTGGTCGTGTGGCTATATGGAAACCGTATGCAAATTCCCCGTGGAGGAGTAAGTAGCTACGGTAGTGTTAATAACTCAGTATCTACAGAAATTAAAAAAGAAAAAATTAGTTCTCACCAACGTTGGAGCTTACCAGACAGTCCTAAAGATACTTTTGCTCCATTTTAAAACTTGAAGTTTATAATCTAAATTTGTTTATGATGTTTTTTGAGAGTCGAAATAAGTTAGTAGTAAATGTAGAAGCGGTCCTTGTAAGTATAAAGTAAGGTATTATTTAGAAAAATCGTAAAATATTTATACAAAAAAGAATTACTAAATAAGTAGCATCCTGTATTTGAGAAGAAGTGGTACTTGATTACTTGTTTATACTAACTTCTATTGTCCCTATAATGTTTATATGAACTCTTTAAATTTAATTAGTTTAACTTACTACGATATATGAAAATTTACAACTTTATTTTGTGTTTACGTACTATTAAAAAAAGTATGTAATTTCTAAGCTTTATAATAATTACTTTACAGAAATATTTGCAGGGTAAAGCATAAAATAATTGTCTAAATTTTGTATAGTCGTATTCATTTTTTCTAAATATATAACATATTGACATTTATGAATACTTTGAGTAATAGATAATACATCAGAAATTACAGACTTTTTAGCTAAATATTCAGCATCATCAAAACTAACTATTTTTAATTGTGTAGTATTTACTCCCTCTAATAACAATAGTTTGTTCATAGTTTTAGGAGTAGTAATTAAAATATCTACTCCTTCAAATATTTCTGATTTAAGTAAATCTATATGCTCTCTTTCATCACAAACATAAACACGTAATGAAGTAATTTTTGTAAACTTTAAAAAAGAATTGTATAATTCTAATGCTTTTTCATTATTTTCTACAAAAACAATAGCTCTAGGTGCAGTACCTACTTCTTTACATTTTAATTTTTGCATTGTTGTAAGAATCAACGCTGTTGTTTTACCACTATTTTTAGGAGCAACACAAAATAAATTTTTACCACTTTTTATTACTGGAATACTTTTAATTTGAAAAGGAGTAGGGGTATCAAAATCTAATTCTGATAACTTCTCTTTTATATTAACATCAAGTTTTTTAAAAGGCATAATTAAGTAAATAATGTATTTGATTATAAAAATGAGTATTATAAATACTACTCCAGTGTTTAAAGTAAACAGCTACAAATTTAAGTATAAATCTAATTACAAGTACACATGTTTTGTTAGAATGTTTTCTGAATTTTATATAAAATACCAAAAAAAATAAAAGAGTTATATTATTTTTGTGTTTTATAAATAGTTTGCATAAATCCTAAAATTTGTTAGAGAAAACACCACAATTATACCAAGAACAATTTACTAATACAGATTATTTTATATTCTGTTTAGAAGCGGTTGATGATATAGAAATGGAGACGTTTACCGAAACACAAAAAAAGTTAGAACAATTAACCATGCAATATGGAGTAGCAAGTATTTATAAAACATGCGACACTATTGAAGGGCTAGAAGTTAGCTTAAACACATTGGTTTTGGATGATCATAATTTTAAAGACTATGAAATAATATACTTAGTTATATCAGGTGAAGCAAACAGTATTTGTTTAAATGACTACTACTATAGCTTACAGGAAATTGCAGAAATTTTTGAAGGTAGGTTAAATGGAAAGATTTTGCATTTTTCAAATGCCAAAGTATTAGATTTAGACGAAGAAGAAGCTCAGTATTTTTTAGATATCACTGGAGCTAAAGGAATTTCTGGCTACGGAAATGAATTTAATGGAATTACTAGCTCAGATCTTGATAAAGTATTCTTTAACTTGTTTAAAAAAGACGAGAATATGTTAGCTATTGTAGAAGAATTATATCAAAGACATTATAAACTTTGTAAGTTACTTGATTTTAGATTGTATTATTAAAAAACAACATTTAAAGAAGCTATTCTAATTTATCTGAAAATTAAGTTTTTTTTGATAAAAAAAGTTTAATATTTAGATCTCTAATTTAAAATTTTAATAAGATTGACTTTGTATAATTTCCCAATGGGAATTGTATGTTCTTGAATGTGTATTCTATTCCCATCAATTTTATTAATATATTTTATGGCTATTGCAAATGATTTGTGCACTTGTAGAAAATTGTCTGAAGGTAATGACTCCAATACATCAGATATTTTTTCTCTTATGGTAATGATTTCATTTATTAAAACAATTTTAGTATAATTTCCTGAAGCTTCTATAAATAAAATAGTGTCTATTTCTATTTGTATATACGACTTATTCTGACGCAAAAAAATACGTTTTGTTTCTGGGGTGCTTTCTTCAATACTAGTATTTTTTGAAATAGTATTAGAGTCATTTATTTTGTTTACAGCTTTTAAAAAACGTTCAAAACTAAATGGTTTTAAAAGATAATCTATAACATTAAGTTCATAGCCTTCTATCGCAAACTCACTATAAGCTGTAGTAACTATAACCTTAGGTGGTGCTGTAAGCGTTTTTAAAAAATCAAATCCTTTTAACTTTGGCATATTTATATCTAAAAAAATTAAATCTACTTGATGAGTATTTAAATATTCCAAAGCTTCTAAAGCACTATAACAGTTTTTTTTGCAGCTTCATATGCGGTAACATTTCACAATATTCCATTATAATCTTATGGGCTATATGTTCATCATCTATAATTAAGTATCTCATTATTTTATATTTAAAGATAGTGTAACTTTATAAATATTAGTGTTTTCACTTAAAACAAGTGTATGCTTTTTGGGATATATCAATTCTAATCTTCTTTGTAAATTTTTTAGACCAATTCCTTGATGATTAGGTTTCTGATGTAATTCAAAATTATTTTCAATGTCAAAACTTACTTTATTATTATTTTCGGTTAAATAAATATGGATATAAGCATCTTTTTCTAAATTTTCTAATCCATGCTTAAAAGCATTCTCTACTAAAATAATAAACAACAAAGGCATAATTTTAGCTTGAGGATTTCCAATTTCAGAATTAAATTGAATATCAGACTTTTTATGGTAACGAATTTCTTGAAGTTCAATATAGTTTTTTAAATAATCTATTTCTTGTTTGAGGGTTACCCAATCTTTTCCTCCCTCATAAATACTATATCGCATCATATCAGATAGTTTGAGTACCATATCCCTTTCTTTAGAACCTTTTTTCATTAATCCATATAAATTATTGAGGGTATTAAAGAAAAAATGTGGATTAACCTGACTTTTTAAATGTAGTAATTCTGTTTTTTCTTTTTCATTCTTTAATTTAATAATGGATTTAATTTGTTTAAAAATCCAATGTGCAATTGTGATAAATAAAATAATGAAGTATAAAGCAATAAACTCTACAAATCCTTCAATTTTACCAAAAGTGTCATTAAAAATTACAAGGATAAAACCTACAATTACAAGTGTAATTTTATAAAATCTGTTTAGGTTTTTCCTTTTTCTATCAGATATTTTCAACTTCATATGTCAATATTAAATAAATAAACCTCCTCTTACAAATTAGTTGATAAATAATGGTTAGAAAGGGGTAAATACTTATTTAGTAGTGATGAAATACGTTTATACTTTCCAAAAGTGTTTGCGTCACACTTAAGAAGAGGTGTGCCCCATTTCCTTTTTCGTATTAGGAATAGCTTATAGGTTTGCGTTAAATAATTAATCAAAAAACAGTATGGAACTTATTATTGATAATTTATCAAAAACCTATTCTAATGGAATTAAAGCATTACAAAACATTTCATTAAACATACCTAAAGGCATGTTTGGCTTGTTAGGACCAAATGGAGCTGGAAAATCTACTTTAATGAGAACTATTGCTGCATTACAAGAAGCAGATACTGGAACTATTACTCTTGGTAATATCGATGTATTAAAACAAAAAAATGAATTACGACAAGTGCTAGGTTATTTGCCACAACAATTTGGTTTATATCCTAAAATATCTGCAGAAGTATTGCTTAATCACTTTGCTGTATTAAAAGGAATTACAAATAAAAGTGAACGTAAAGAACTAGTAAAAGCACTTTTGCATAAAACCAATTTGTACGATGTAAGAAAACAAAACCTTAAAGGTTATTCTGGAGGTATGAAGCAACGTTTTGGTATTGCACAAGCATTACTTAATAACCCAAAGTTACTCATTGTAGATGAGCCTACAGCAGGATTGGATCCTTTAGAACGAAATCGATTTTACAATGTTTTGAGTGAGTTAGGTGAACATACCGTAGTTATTTTATCTACACATATAGTTGATGATGTTAAAGAGCTCTGTACAAATATGGCAATTATTAATCAAGGTCAAGTTTGTTTAAAGGGGCAGCCACTTGAAATATTAGAGAGTTTAAAGGGTAAAGTTTATAAGAAAACAATTGAAAAAGAAGAATTAAAAATTTACAAAGAAAATTATAAGGTAATTAGTGAAAAGCTGTTTTTAGGAAAACCAACTATTCATATATTAAGCGATAAGAACCCGGGAGGTGGATTTTCTCTAACCAATGCAGAACTAGAAGATGTATACTTTTCTAAAATATTTAGTAATACTAACTCTAATTCTAACTAATTATGTGGTACAATATTTTTAAGTTCGAAATACAATATCGAATTAAACGTCCAGATACCTATGTGTTTTTCTTATTTCTATTTCTATTTTCAATTGTAG
Source organism: Tenacibaculum sp. MAR_2010_89 (assembly GCF_900105985.1). Taxonomy (NCBI): domain Bacteria; kingdom Pseudomonadati; phylum Bacteroidota; class Flavobacteriia; order Flavobacteriales; family Flavobacteriaceae; genus Tenacibaculum; species Tenacibaculum sp. MAR_2010_89. Next base: position 2,439,049 of record NZ_FNUB01000005.1, read on the forward strand.
GTGTAGATTTTATTTTTCAAGGTTCAGAAATGGGATTAATGAAGAAAAACTCACCCATAGTTATAGCAAAAACTATGGGTGCTATTACTGGAATATTTATGATTCTTGCCTCAATGATTATGGGCGTATCTGTATTAAGAGATTTTGAGTATAATATAGAGTCTTTACTATTTTCTACTCCAATAAATAAAAAAGATTATTTACTAGGTCGATTTTTAGGATCTTTTACTGTTTTACTATTTGTGTTTTCAGGTATTTTATTCGGAATGATATTAGGTGAATTTATGCCATGGCATAGCCGAGATAGCCTGTTAGAATTTAATGTAATTGTATATTTAAAGACATTTTTAATAATAACCTTGCCAAACTTATTTTTTGGAGCATCTTTATTTTTTGTTACTGGTGCTTTAAGTAGGAACTTAGTTGTTGTTTACACACAAGGTATTATTTTGTTTGTAGTATTTATGCTAACCAAAGCAATTACTAATCCGTTTTGGCAAGCCATTTTAGATCCATTTTCATTAACTACTACCACTTTTATTACACAATCATGGTCTACTTTAGAAAAGAGTACACAATACCTTCCATTTTGGGGAGCACTTATATATAATAAATTGTTTTGGCTTTTTCTAGGCTTCATAGCGTTGACATATGGTTATAAAAAGTTTAATTTTCATTTAGTTAAAGAAAAGAAATCAAGAAAAAAACAAGTAAAAACATTAGGCGTTAAAGGGAGTAATGAAAATGTAGACATTGTATTACCTAATGCTAAAAAACAATATGGTTTACTAGCAAAATATACACAATTAAAACAATTTTCCTGGTTTTATTTTATAAGTATTTGCAAACAATCATCATTTTGGGGAATTGTTATTTGTGGTATGATTATCATTCTTATTAACTCAGTAAATCTTGGAACCGTATATGGAGTAGATAGTTATCCTGTAACGTATTTTATTGTTGATGAACTTAAAGAAACATCCATTTATTTCTTCATTATTCTTTTAGTATTTTATTCGGGAGAATTGATTTGGAAAGAAAGAAGTGCTAAACTACATCTAATTTATGATGCCACACCAATGTCTAGCTTTATTAACTTATTGGGCAAGTATGTTGGATTAAACTTAGTTTACGTGGTATTAATGATAGCCTTAATAAGTTCAGGGATTATATTTCAAACAATAAGTGGATATTATAAGTACGAGTTTCAAGTTTATTTTTATGGTTTTTTTCTAGAAATTTTACCTTTTTTAGCGTTATACACATGTGTAGCATTTTTTATTCAATCGGTAATAAATAATAAATTTGTTGGTATTTTATTTGTAATTATATTCTTCATTTCCAATATTGCTTTTGGGTTATTTGGTTTTGATCACGATTTGTATTTCTTTGGAGGTAGTTCATTAAAAACATATTCAGCTATGAATGGATATGGTCATTTTTTAAAACCATACCTCATTATTAAATCTTATTGGTTGCTATTCGGAATACTACTACTAATTATTGCTTCTTTAGTTCATATTAGAGGTACAGAAACCAACTTCATGAAACGAATAAAAGCTAGTAAATACAGAGTAAGCAAACCACTTTTCAAATTCGCATGCTTAGTTTTTTTAGCATTTATAACTATTGGAAGCTTTATCTTTTACAATACAAATATTTTAAATAAACACTGGAGTGACTCTGAAACCACCGCATATAGAGTAGCTTATGAAAAAGAACTAAAGCAGTTTGAATATATACCACAGCCAAAAATTATAGATGTAAACCTTCAATTAGAACTTTATCCTTCAACGCGAAATTACTTATTAGAAGGCTCATATATATTGAAAAACACAAATACTGTAAACATTACATCAATTCACATTCAAAAACTCATAGAAGAAAACGTTACGTTGGATAGTATTTCTTTTGAAGGCGGATTCACTATTAATCATCAATACGAAAAATTTGACTATTTAATTTTCAACCTTACAAAAACATTAAAACCAGGAGATTCTGTAAAGATGTATTTCAAGCAACGTTTTACTACAAAAGGATTTGAGCTAGGAAACTCTAATGTAAACATCAACAACAACGGAACATTTTTTAACAATTCTGATCTACCTACAATTGGATATAATAGAAAATATGAATTAAGAAATGCTGATGAACGTGAAGAAAATAAACTACCATTAAGAAATAATAAGTCTGATAGAAATAATACTAATGAATTAGTAAATGCTAGGTCAGGTAGTGACTCTGATGGAATTAATTTTGAAATGATTATTGGTACTTCAATAAATCAAACAGCATTAGTACCTGGGAATTTATTAAAAAAATGGACAAAAAATCATCGTAACTACTTTCATTATAAAATGGAAATTCCCATAATCAATTTTTACTCCATTGTTTCGGCAGTATATGAAATTGAAAAAGACACATGGATTTCTAGTAAAGATTCCATGAATAATAAGCCAGTTGATCTTGAAATTTATTATCATAAAGAGCATAGTTATAATATTGAACGAATGATAACTTCAATGAAAGCTTCTTTAGAGTATTATACCAAAAATTTTAGTCCTTATCAATATAAGCAACTTCGTATTATGGAGTTTCCAAATTATGCTCAATTTGCACAATCATTTCCAGGAACCATTCCATTTTCAGAATCTATAGGTTTTGTTTTAAATATTGATGATAAAAAAGATGTGGATATGGCATTTTACGTAACAGCACATGAAATTGCCCACCAATGGTTTGGTATGCAGGTTGAAGCAGCAAATGTAAAAGGCAGAAACTTTATTTTAGAAACATTATCACAATATGCTGCTATGATGGTTTTAAAACAGAAGTATTCAGAAGAAAAACTACTTCAGTTTTTAGAAACTCAAAAAGAGATTTATAAAAAAGGAAAAGATAGAGAAGCAGTCGAAGAACCTTCATTGGCATTGGTAGAAAATCAAGAGTATGTATATTATGCTAAAGGAGCAATCAATATGTATAAATTTCAAAAAATAGTAGGAGAGGAGCAAGTAAATAAAGCGCTGAAGAGTTTTTTAAATGATTGGAATACCACTAATGGTAAATTGAAAATAACTACAAACAGGTATGCAACTACTCATGATTTAATAGGATATTTTAGAAAAATTACACCAGATTCTCTTCAACATGTAGTAACTGATTTGTTTGAGAAAACAACGTTTAAAGAACAGTAGTTTATTATTTTCTAAACATAAAATATTTAAAAGGAAGAGAACTTATGTAAATACGATAGCGGATTAAAGAAATAAATTCCAAATATTTCTATATGCAAAATAGAATTGTTTGGGATTTATTAATCCTTTAACCTTAGAATGTGTATTTATAAACGTTACAAATAACAGTAATCTATAATATAGCTGGTATAAAAATACATTTATGCGTATTTTTAGGGTATGGCTAGACAGTTTAACAAAGGGTTACGTTTTGAGAAATTCAAAGAAAAAGAAATCCCAATTTTCGATAAACTCTTTGATATTTTCAAAGAATTATTAACCTATACTTCAGGAGATTTTGATGAGGCTTTTGAATGGCTAAAACAATTGGATGTAGAATATAGTTTAACTACTCCTGAATATACACTTGATGACTTTTTAGAAGATCTAAAAAATAAAGGCTACATAAAAGAAGAATTGGAAGATGGTACTGGAAGTTCAAAAAATAAAATTACTTCTAAAACAGAACAAGCACTGCGTCAAAATGCCTTAAATCAAATTTTTGGAAAATTAAAAAAACGGGGTGCTGGAAATCATAAAACCAAAGCTATTGGTAGTGGAGATGAGCATACAGGTGAATTTCGAAATTTTCATTTTGGAGATTCTTTAGATCGAATTTCGATGACTGAAAGCATAAAAAATGCGCAGATTAATAATGGTATTGGTAATTTTTCCTTAACGGAACAGGATTTAATTGTACAAGAGACGAATTTTAACGCGCAAATGAGTACCGTTTTAATGATTGATATTAGCCATAGCATGATATTGTATGGAGAAGACAGAATTACTCCTGCTAAAAAGGTAGCAATGGCATTAACAGAACTTATTAGAACCCGTTATCCTAAAGATACTATGGATATTTTGGTTTTTGGTAACGATGCTTGGATGATTTCCGTTAAAGACTTACCATACTTAAAAGTAGGGCCTTACCATACGAATACTGTTGCAGGGCTTCAACTTGCCTTGGATATTTTGCGAAGAAAACGAAATACTAATAAGCAAATTTTTATGATTACGGATGGTAAACCTAGCTGTTTACGTATGGCTGATGGTACGTATTATAAAAATAGTAATGGCTTAGACAAGCATATTGTAGAGAAATGCTACAATATGGCTGCACAAGCTAGAAAATTGCATATCCCCATAACTACCTTTATGATTGCAAGTGATCCCTACTTAATGCAATTTATCGAGCATTTTACAAAAGCAAATCAAGGAAAGGCCTTTTATACTGGTTTAAAAGGTTTAGGGGAAATGATTTTTGAAGATTATGAACAAAATAGAAAAAGAAGAATACGATAAATTTAAAATTATACATTATTAATAAAGAAGTATACTTAAAAAGGATACTATACTAGAATATACAATATGAATCATCAAGATATAAATACATTAGGTGAATTAAAAGCTACAGGATATCAATCTATTTCCATAAAAAACGAGTTAAGAAACAATCTAATAAATAAATTAAAGCAGCAAGAAACAGTTTTTACAAACATATGGGGGTATGAAGATTCAGTAATACCTGAATTAGAAACTGCTATTTTGTCGAAGCATAATATTAATCTTTTAGGATTACGAGGGCAAGCAAAAACAAGGTTAGCACGTTTAATGATAACTTTGCTAGATGAGTATATTCCTATTGTAAAAGGTTCTGAAGTAAATGATGATCCATTACGTCCTTTATCAAGATATGCCAAAGAACTAATAGCTGAACATAAAGACGATACACCAATATCTTGGATACACAGAGAGGAACGATTTTTTGAAAAATTAGCAACTCCCGATGTAACTGTAGCCGACTTAATTGGCGATGTAGATCCTATAAAAGCCATGAATTTAAAATTGAATTATGCAGATGACCGGGTGATTCACTTTGGGATGATTCCAAGAGCTAATCGTTGTATTTTTGTAATTAACGAAATTCCCGATTTGCAAGCCAGAATTCAAGTATCCTTATTCAATATACTACAAGAGGGCGATATCCAAATTAGAGGGTTTAAATTACGTTTACCTTTAGATATTCAGTTTGTATTTACAGCAAATCCTGAAGATTACACTAATAGAGGGAGTATTGTAACGCCATTAAAAGATCGTATAGGTTCACAAATTTTAACGCACTACCCAAAATCTATAGAAATAGCTAAAAAAATTACTACACAAGAAGCAACCTATCTTCAAGAGCAAAAAAACAAGATACATGTACCAGAACTTGCAAGAGATATAATTGAACAACTAGTTTTTGAAGCGAGAAAAAGTGAATATGTAGATTTAAAAAGTGGAGTAAGTGCCCGAATGAGTATCTCAATCTTTGAAAATCTTTTAAGTACAGCTGAAAGAAGATCACTTTTAAACGAAGAAACGAATACCTCGGTTCGTGTATTAGATTTTTTAGGAACTATCTCTGCGATTACTGGTAAGATAGAATTAGTATATGAAGGAGAACAGGAGGGAGCAGATATGGTTGCACAAATACTACTCAATAATGCGATTAAAACTATTTTCAATACCCTGTTTCCTGAAATTAAGAAGTTGAGAAAGGAAGGAGAAGCATCACCATATGACGCTATTTCGTCATGGTTTTCTTCTAAAGATGCTGTAGAATTATTAGATGATATGGATGAAAATTATTTTAGAGAACAGTTAGATTCGATAGCACCTTTAAATCTTTTAATTAAAAAATATCAACCTGAAGTTTCTGAAAAAGATATACCTTTTATGCAAGAATTTATACTTTGGGCATTATCCGAATATAAGATTTTAAATAAGGAACGCTTTAACACTGGTTTTCAGTTTAATGACTCGTTAGCCAATTACATAAAAAGAATTTAGTACTTCTTTAAATAGCTATGAGCATTCAAAAATGAAGGTGATAGGTTATAATAATCAGGGGAAAAGGAAAATTATAATATAATTTTTCCAAAAATAGTAGATAATGCAAGGGAATTAGATTCTGTTGAATAGAAATGCTGACAAAAATTAAAAAAAGTAGATACAATTGGATTCACTTACTCAGGTCGTATTAGGAGCAGCAGTCGGCGAGGCTGTTTTAGGCAAGAAAATAGGTAATAAAGCTTTACTTTATGGAGCAATTGGTGGAACTATTCCCGATCTTGATGTATTTCTAGGATTATTTACAGATACAATTACTGCGATAGAATTACATAGAGGATTTAGTCATTCTATCTTATTTTCTGTAATTATGGCACCTCTATTGGGGTGGTTAGTTAATAAAATAGAACGGAGTAGGAATCTTGGTTGGCAACCTTGGGCTAAGCTATTCTTTTGGAGTTTGATTACACATCCTATATTGGATGCTTTCACTACATGGGGCACTCAATTGTTTTGGCCTTTTAATATAAAAATGGCTTTCAATTCTATTTTCGTTGTTGATCCTTTATATACCTTACCTTTTCTTTTCTGTTGTATTACGGTTCTTTTTTGTAAACGTACTTCAAAACTCAGAAGACGATTTAATAGATTCGGGTTGATTATATCAACAAGCTATCTTTTTTGTACACTTATTTTAAAATCATTAGCGTATAAAAAAATTGAAAGTGAATTAAAAAATCAAGGCATAGAATATACTACCATTAGTACGCGTCCTTCACCTTTGAATACTATTTTATGGAATGCTAATATTGATACAAAAGAGAATTATCTGATTACTGATTATTCCTTTTTTGATACGCAACCCTTAAAATTTAAAAAGTACCCCAAACATCGTGAAAAATCAGAGGCATTAATTAAATATTTAAATGTACAACGACTTATCAATATTTCTGAAGGATGGTATATTATAGAACAAAAAGAGGATCAATGGTATTTTAACGATCTGCGATTTGGATTAATTCCAAGAGAAGATGGTAGTTCATTTTTTACTTTCTCCTATTACTTAAAAGAAAAGAAAGGGGAAATTCAGGCAACTGAAGTTCCTAAAACCAAGCGAGAAGCAAAGTTTTTGATGCAACGACTTTGGCATAGAATAAAAGGAAATTAATCTAAAAAATATAAATATGTTCGGAATATTCAAAAAGAAATCACAGAAAGAAAAATTACAAGCTAAGTATGAAAAACTCTTGAAAGAAGCTTATACGTTATCTACCACCAACAGAAAAAAGAGTGACCAGAAAGCTTTTGAAGCTGAAGAAATTATGAAACAACTAGAAAAGCTTAATTAATATTAACAAGAAGCAATTACAAAGCGAATGATGAGATCAAATTTATTAAATATAAAACTCCTTAATAATTTTACATAATGTTTAATTATAGCTACAAATTGTTGTTCGAATGTTTATTATAAACGATTCTGAGAATTTTACATTTTAAAATTATGAACGTAAAAGAATTTACTTTTTATTGAAAGGGTAGAGGAGTAGGATAACAACTATTATAGTTTATTTGGTATTAAACTTCTATTAATTCTAAATACTATCTTTACCAATTCATGAAATTAATACTTGACTTTATTCTAATCATAGGAATTCTATTAAACCTAATCGTTTTAATAGGGTTAATACGAGTTAAAAATAAAAAAATACCACAACAAATATTAATTGCTTTTTGGTTATTAATCTTAATTAATATACTTCATTTTTATGCAGCACTTCATAATTTAAGATCTTTTAATAGGACCACTTTTCTTATTGAAGATGGTTCTCGTTTTATAGGAGCGCCATTAATTTACATTTATTTAAAATCTCTTTTTTTTAAGCAAACAAACTTCATTAAAAAAAATAGTATACACTTTATTCCATTTACTCTTTACCTTTTGGGATATACTATACCTAGGCTTATTAATATTTTAAATGAACCTGACATCTTTAACCATATCCCAATAATCAATCAATCAATTAATTTAGCTTTAGTTAAAGATTTATATTTTATGGTGTATTGCTTTCTTTCTTTAAAATTATTTTATCGAATTAAAAAGAATATGAAACATCATTATTCTACAATAAATGAAAAAGACTTTTCGTGGCTAGAAATTTTTCTATTGAGTATTTCTACTGTAATTTCCGTAGATTTAATAATTACTTTGTTAGAAATATTTTTTGGATATAATGTTACATGGGATGGTTTTATTACAATTACATTCCTTATAATAGCCATGTTTATTCTAGGGTATAATGGACTAAAACAGTCAACAATATTTCTTCCCTATTTTTTACTTGAAAAGCAAACTGAGAAAAGAAGCCATAAAATTTTAAAAGTTATCGAATCTTCAGAAACTTTAAAGATGAAAATTGAAAATACTCTTAAAACAGAAAAAGATTATTTAAACCCTGATTTAACCTTAAGAGTATTGTCAGAAAAAATTAGTTTATCTGAAAGAAAACTCTCTGCTTTTTTAAATAATGAAATGCAAATTTCTTTTTACAATTTCATCAATTCATATAGAATTGAAGAAGCTAAAAAACGATTACTATCCAGTGAATATAAAAAATATACAATAGAAGGAATAGGGCATTCTTGTGGATTTAAATCGAGAAGTAGTTTCTTTAAAATTTTCAAAAAAGAAACAGGAGTTTCTCCTTCTAAATACAAGCAAACACTAGTAAAATAGTCCTTTTGCATCTAAAAAGACTTCATTAGCATTAAATAATTTTATAAAAAAAACGAATTATAGAATCTTTGCTCATAGATATTTTAACCATAAAACATGTATTAATTAATAATGAAAAAAACACTTATTATTTTATTAGCGATCTCTATAATTAGCTGTGAAAAATTAGAAATAAACAAACTACAAAAAACAGCACATCAAGACTCTTTAAGAACTCATATGAATTCGGTTTTAAATAACCTAAAACCCTTTCACTATTTGAAAGGTAAGGTACAAAAACAAACCATAGAAGGGTTAATGCAAAAATATAATGTACCTGGTCTTCGTATTGTTTTTACAAACAAAGGAAAAATTTCATGGTCAAAGAGCTACGGGTATGCTAACCTTAAAGATTCTATAAAAGTCGATAAAAACACTGTATTTCAAGGAGCATCATTAGGTAAACCTGTAACTTCAATGGCAGCGTTGAACCTTGTAGAAAAAGGAGTTTTAGAGTTAGATGAAGATGTTAATAATAAACTTAAAGGTTGGAAAGTACCTACTAATGAATTTACAAAAAAAGAAAAAGTCACACTGCGAAGGCTTATTGGCCATACCTCAGGATTTAATAGATATTATGGTGCAAATTATATGCCTAATGAAAAATTACCTACAATAGTACAGACGTTAAATGGAGAAAAACCTTCAAAACATCCTGCTGTAAAATTAATTGCTGTTCCAGGTGAAAAGTATACCTATTCTAATCCTGGATATTTAATCACTGAAAAATTGATGGAAGATGTTACTGGAAAGAAGTTTGAAAATATTATCGATGAATTAGTTTTTAAACCTAGTGATATGAAAAACAGCTCTTTTCAACAACCAGCTCCTAAGCATCTTATGGATGTAAGTGCAATTGGATATTCAGAAAATTTGCAACCGTATTATTATAATATTATTTCTTTTAAAGCTGCTGGAGCTATTTTAACAACCCCGGATGATCTTGCTAAATTTACATCAACGTTGATAGAAGATCATAAAAACGGAACCAATATCATACTCTCGAAAGAGATGATTTCTAAAGTATTTAATAGAGGATCAAGGCTAGAAAAATTAGGCTTTACATTATTTAATTGGAAAGATGATATTGCTTTTAGACATACAGGACATAACTATGGTTTTACTTCCTTTATGTTTGGTTCAGTTAATAAAGAACAATCTCTAATTATAATGACTAATGGATCTAATACTCATGAATTGTTTAGTCAGATTCTATATGCGGTAGCAACAGAATATAATTGGGATTACTTTAAATCAAATGAATATGAACCTATAGACATTTCAGGTAAAGACCTTAATGTATTCACTGGACATTTTGATTGGCACGGAAAAAAAATAATTATTACCAATGAACTTGATAATTTGTTTCTACAAATAGATAATTCTAGATTCAAACTAGTACCTGTGGGAACTAATACTTTTCTGGCTCCAGAAAACTCATTACTTATCACTTTTCCTGAGAACCTAGAAAACGAAATAAAAACAATTCATATTTGGGATAGGAATAATGATAATCATACGATTAATAAAATGTATTAAAAATATGAAGCATTTTTGCAATTTTAATATATAGTTAGAAATGTTTCCATGTAAATCTAAAATTTCAAATCCACGAGAATCGCGTATTTAAAAATATTTGAACACTGCACAACGCAGTATTAAAATATCCAAACAAGATTTAGGAGTATTGAAAGATAACTTGTTTGTCGCTTTAGTTTTAATAATGGAAAAACAACCAAGAGTTGTTTATTTAATTCCATCAAAAGATTTATCCCAAACAAACAATGATATTTTCATTGAAAACGAAGTGAGTTTAATGCCTAGTTTATCTAATTGGGAAATAAAAATATCTAGAAGTACAATTCCTGAATTGGCAAAGTATTCGCTAGAAAATATGACCGAAAAGTTATAAAGTTAAGGATTTCCGTAAATTACTGTTATCCTATATATCTAATTTTGATTAATAAACAAAACTTTATAAAAAATGGCAAAATTAGCAAATTACTTTATATCTGGTGTATGGAAAGATAATAATGATAATATTACTCACGTATTATTACACACTGTTAATGATGATAATTCATTTCAATACGGTGTTAAAACTACCGAGTTAACAGCTATCAACTTAATAAAACAAAGAAATACAATTAAGACTATTACTTGGGGATATCCTGAATGGCAAATAGGAGCTTTAGTAACTTATGTAAACAATAATAATCGTGAATATCTTAGAACTGTCCCAAATGCAACACAAAAAGACAACTTAGATAATGCTATTAATATGAAACCAATTAGAAATTAAAGTATGATGTTAAAATGACCTCATAAAACTTTGGCTATTGTTATACCAAAGTTTTATGAAGTCTTGATTTTTTGTTTCTTCTTGTATTAAGAAAAAAGAAAGGAATGTTTAATCCTTAATCAGTGTTTTTTATCTAAAAGGTAGCAATCAAATAAAACACTGTCATCGAAAACTCCCATTTCAAAAGCTTGTTCGCAAATAGCCAATTTAGTCTCTGAGTCAAAACTCGTTTGATTCATATTTTCTGCATCAGCAATGTAAATTTCCCACATTACAAAATCAATTTTATGTTGATGTTTATTGGTAACGATTCTGAGAATCTCGTATTTTAAAAATTACGAATCATTGCACAGAATATTAAATTCTCATAAATACCAAAAATGAATGTTTAATGACCCAAGTAATACAGTTTATATAGAAACGAGAATATTCTGGAATATTTAACATAATATAGAATTATAGCTATCAAATAAACCTTGAAGATCATAAGCCGTAATTTCTTTTAACATAATATCTGCCGATATAAGTCTAAAGACGTTATATCTGATATTATGTGTAAATAGCCTGATACGGCTATACAGAAATTACTATGTACATGTACTATAATGTTCTGCGTTATGTAACTTTGCTTTGGTAAAAAGCATTAGCAGAATATGTAATTTCTTAATTTTTTTCTTTCTAAAAACTTCTTTGCAACTATAATGGAATACGCTTTGCCCGAAACGACGATAGGAGTGGAGTGGGAATGTGTATGGAATGGGATTATTCTCTCTAATTTTCAAATTAATTGCGGTATTCCATGAAAAAATATTTATTAAAATTCTGTATATTGTAATTCCAAAACCTAAGCAATTGAATGACTAAATTATCTATTGAATTTGATAAAAGTATTAAAGAAGAACATAACTCTTTATCCAAATTATTAAAGCGTGAAAAAAAGTTATATTTATTAAAAAATAAACTTTTACTTAGAACTAAATGGTACCACTATTTTTTATTGCATCTTATATTAGGAATATTAGCGATAAGTTTTTCTTTTAATTTTAGTGACGTTCAATTGTTGAAATATTTGAGTTTTATTGAAATAGATAAGAATTATGCTGATAAAATTTTGCACGAATACACTCTTTATATAGGAACATTTATTTCTGTAACTTTAATCGTAACAACTTTTCTATTTAACTTTTTAAAAGAATTATTAGATTCAAATATCAAACTAATTGTAAGATATGTGAATTATGAAATTGTTGCATACTACGGCTTTGGTTTAGTTATTTCTTTGATTATACAAAAACTATTAAGTCTTAGTTTACCTTTTGAAAGACTTAAAAACCTAATAGTCTTAGACTTTTATTTATTATTGATATTCTTATTCGCTTTAGTTTTTTTATATGTTCGAATATTTGAAATAATTAAACCTACAAAATTAAAAGAAGTTTATTTAGATGATACAAGAAGAATATGCGCTTTAAACATATTTCATAAACTTTATGAAATTAAGAGTAAAAAAATTATTCGAGATTTTTTTACTAAAAATGGCTTTGAAGAAATCGACAATTCAATACATTTTTTTGGTGACGAACAAAGAAACGATTTAAATTATCTCTATAACAAGGATAAGAACAAAGGTAAATACCTTAGAGATATTCATTTTAAGAAATTATTTAAAAGAACTAATAGCTTTGAAACGAAACAATTTGTCCCATTAAATCTTGGGCAATATTTTATACCTGATTCAGATTATCTTTTATTAGGGCTTGAAAATAATAACAAAAAGTTCAGATATAATAAGACGCTAAAACTTTTAGGAGCTTCATCAAAAAAGATTTACGAAAATCATATTCTAAATGGTTATAAATTTTCTAAAAAAACTATAGAAAAAACATATGCTCAAGATGAATTAGATGAGAAGTTGGAGTTTATTTATGATGATTTTAATGATAGCATATATAAAAGAAATCATAAAGGAGTAAAGAAAACACTTAGCGACTTGGAAGTAATAATAGATTTATACACAGAAAATTTCGAATAATGTTTCTAGGCCATAGTTATAACAAATACGAGTCAAAAGTTTATTTCCCAAAGGCAATAAATATGCTTTATATCTCTTTAAGAGATTCGGCTAGACTGGATAATGAGGAAATTTTTAAGAGTATAATTTTATTTGTAAGAAAGAAAATTTATAGTTCAAGAAATCATAAGTCAATTTCAGCTTTTAAAGATTTGGTAATTATTTCTACTAGATTATACCCTTACGTTAGCCAGAAATATAAGAATATATTGATTGATTATTTGGGAATTAGTTTTCGAGAAATCATAAACTTTTATAGTGTTTCAACTATTAAAAGTGAAGAAAAAAATAATTATGAAAGAGAAGTAATTTTTGCAGAAATCAACTACTGGTCATTAATTCAATTAACAAAAGTAATTATAGATGGAAAAGATTATAAAAATTTCAATAAATTATTTGAAGAAGTAAGTCAAATAACATCTTGGTTTGATTTAAGAGAATCTAAATCCGAATTTCAAACAAAAGCAATAGAAGAAATCAGATTTATGCATAGAAGTTTTTATGTGTCAGTCTATTCTTGGTTAGTATTTAGTTATGCAAATAATAAGATATCTATTAACGAATTAGATAATTTTAAACTCAATGAAAATATTCTGAATGAACTTAAGTTTAGAAATGACATTAAGCTTTTTGAAGTATTTGTTGAGTTAAAAACAAGAGCTTTTAATGGTTTTTTTGAAATTGATAACTGGGAGTTAAAAAAACACAAATCGGGAAAAGCTTATATGGCTCTTTCAGCCAGAGATTGGTTAAATTTTGGATTTACAATTTTACTTTTAAATAATAGAAGGTTTGTCATTTCAAGATTTAATAATGAAATTAAGTTAAATGATTCTTTTAAGTTTCTATTAAATGATATTAAAGAGGTTCTTGGAAGGATTGAGAATAATTTAGAAGATAAGTGGAATGAATTCTTATATAAAAATCATCAAGATATAGATTTTAAAGAATTGTTTTTATCAAGTAAAAATGATATTCTTAACACTTTACAAGAACTAAAAAAGAAGCAGGAATTAAGTTACTATGCGGATGTTGTAAATGAAGAATTATCACTTTTAAAAGTTCAAAGCTTTAAAGAATCTGTTTTAAAGAATTGGAATAATAATAATATCATTCCGGAAGTTTTAAAGCGATATAACTGTGTTGAGTATCTTGATAATATAAAAGAAATTGATGGATATGGTTATCTTAATTTATATAATAAAATGAAATCAATGTTCATTGAGAGAGATGATAATTTCGTTTATGGGGCAAGTGATGTTGGAGCAAAACTAGCTAGAGATATTGAAAGACAGTTTTATTCTAATTTAAAGCACAAGAAAGGTTTTCTTGAAGTAAAGAATCTAAAAAAAGATATAGATTCAAAAATTACAATGATAGAGGATAAGTCGAAATATGTAATATTTACAGATTGGAAAGGCTTAGAACTTTTAAATAACAATAGAGAAGTCGAATATTTACAAGAATCAAAAGATAAGTTTTCATATGCCAAATATAAAGGCATATCAATAATTAGTAAATCTTTGATTTTCCCTAATACACTCTTATTAATTGACCTTGAAAGCTCTATAGAGTATACTATATATCAAGACGAAAAATGGTTTGCAAAGGAATTAATTATTGATGTCTTAGAATTAACACAAGAAGTTATCGATGATGAACTATCTAAGTATGAGGATAAATGGAAAGTTAACGAAGAGTATGAAGTAACTAAAGAAGAAGCTGAATTGTTAATTAAAAGTTCTATACTTATTAAAGTTTTATTTAAAAGTCAAATGAAAGTTAAGAACACTGATAATTATTATTTCTATAAGTTCTAATCTAAATGAATGAGCATAAAAATATCATAGTTTATTTAATTCCATCAAAACATTTAACTTATACTGAGAATAACATCTTTATAGATAACGAAGTAAGTTTAATGCCCAGTTTATCTAATTGGGAGATTAAAGTATCTAGTAATACAATTCCAGAATTAGCAAAGTATTCGCTAGAAAATATGATTGAAAAACTAAAAGTCTAATTGGAACTTGAACGACCTCATACTAATTTTGGCTAAAACAATAGGTGAGTGGAGCGTCTATATTTTAGGGGTCTAGTAGTACAGTTTCTTAAGAACTCCAACTTTTAATGCCTCTAAGAGCAGTCTTAAAAGTTAGCCCGCTTCCTAAAATATAGCGTAATGAGCCGTAATTGTTTCCAAAATTATATGCAGTCTTGAATTTTTGTTTCTTTTGTTTCAAGACAAAAGATATAATGAAACCTTAGAGAGTTCAAAAGTTGAATTTCTATTTGACATAATGTTAGAAGTACTAAACAAAAGAAGTTTAATTGGAGCTACACATATAACAAGTGTATAGAAATTTTAAAGTGTGGATTTGAGCTAGGGAAAATTTTATACTCTTGTGGCAACTTAACGAAAAGCTCGTAAAAAAAATATAACGAGAATATCCTCACCAACGTAAAGTTTAAAACAAATCTAAAAGGTTAGCTTTTTTTGGAGTTGGCAAGCGATGGATAATTGTGTTTAAAAAAATTACTGCGCAGCATAATTATTTTTAAAAAGCAATCGAGCGTTTGGCAGCGGCAATTTTACATAATGGCTAATTATAGTATCAAATTTATAAACGAGAAGTTCCTTGAGAATCGCGTATTTAAAAAAACTTGAACAATTGTACAGAATATTAAAATTAAACGAGAAGCAAAAACACGATAGTTTAATGACCCAAGTACAAATGCTTCTTATGAAAACCAATGACTGTGGGATATTTTACATAATGTAGAATTATAGCTATCTAATTTATGAAATGAATTTGTACTATAATTAATATTATGTTAAATAGATTTTTTATAGAAAGTAAGGAACTCCTTGAAATACTTCCTTTCTATAGAATATTTGGATACAATAGTTTACTCCTTTTTAGATAACACAGTTTTAAAAAAATTGATGGCAACTAATCCTAAGATACCTCCTAAAAAAGAAACAACACAATTAATACTAAATAGAAAAATGTTAATCGTTCCATGATTCATAATTGAATATGGATCAAAAACTAATCTACCAAAGGTTTTAATAAAAAAGATACTTCCAAAAACACCAGCAATTGTATTTCCTAGTATCCCAAATGAAATTTTTTTATAAATAGATCCCAAGAAAATAGCACCTATAATACCTAAAAAAATACTTACTAATGAAATTAATGTCCCTGTCATACAATAATCTAATACCAATTAATGACCATAATCCATTTTATCAATCTTACCTCCTAACAATCTTTTTTGTATAATCATGTATACAAAAAGTAATATAAAACCTATTATTCCCCATGTCATAGCTACTGACAACCCATATTCAGAGGTAGCTGTATTATAGATGGTTAAAGGTTCATTTATATCATTCACAGAGGGTAATATCACTGGGAATAATGATGCTAATGATGATGTAATTCCACCTAGTATTAACAACGTAGATAATAGAAAAGCATGACTATCTTTTTTAATTTTTTTAATAAAAAATAAACCAGCTAATCCAGTAATATAAATAAGAGGAAACACTAATAATAATGGAGTTTCTGCAAAATTATTTAATGAATTAGGGTTTACAATTTGCCACAGTATTATTGAGCATATTGTAAGTGCGATTAATGCTATATTCAATGTAAAAATAACCTCTTTTAATTTTTTATTTATAGACGAATTAGTTTTTAAAATCACCCAATTAGCACCATGAATAGCCAAGGTAACAACCGCTATTAAACCAATAACAATCGTAAACCAATCAATAACTCCTGGAGTATCACTTAAAGGACTAAAACTACTATCCCAAAGTGGTAAGAAAAAATAATGTCCTTCATAAATAGATACACCATTTTCAACACCTCCTAAATTTACACCTCGTATAATATTTCCTAGCGCTATTCCAAAAAAGAAGGCTAATAATAAACTAGAAACTCCAAAAGATTTGTCCCAAATGTCTTTCCACATTTGAAACTGAAATTGCCCTCTAAATTCTAAACCAATAGCTCTAAAAATAATTAACCATAATACAAGAATTAAAGGTAAATAAAACCCACTAAAAACAGACGCATAAAAAGTTGGAAATGCCATAAAGAGCATCCCTCCTGCCGCTACTAACCAAACTTCATTAGAATCCCAGAATAGTCCTGCCGATTTAGCAATGACTTCTTTATCTTTTTCTTTTTTTGCAAAAAATAAATGAATTATTCCTGCTCCAAAATCATATCCATCCAAAATAAAAAATACAACTAAAACAATTGCTATTATTATATACCAAAATATTTCCATAATCTAATGTGTTTGAGGTTTTGGACCTTCATTTATTGTTTTTCCTACTAAAACTAAAAACAAGAGGCCTAGCAGCATATATAAAGCAACAAAACCAAGTAAAGTAAATAATGTATTACCAGATGAAACTGTAGGTGAAATACCATCGCTTGTTTTTAATAAACCATATACTAAATACGGTTGCCTACCTAACTCGGTAGTATACCACCCCGTAATATTAGCCATATAAGGAAACGGGACTAAAAACATGATAGTCCATAATAAACGTTTAGAGGTGTATAATTTTTTTCGCCATAAAAAGAAAAATGCTAATGCCATTATACCAATAAATAAAGTACCTAAACCAACCATTATATGATACGAATAATACAATGCAGGAATATTATCAGGTAATTCTTCTTCTTTAAATTGATCCATTCCAGGAATTTGTTTATCCCATTCTTGATAGGTTAAAAAACTTAGGATGTTCGGAACAGCTATTTTGTTGTCTAACTTCTTTTCAACCATATTTGGCTGACCAATCAATACGATCTCTGCTCCTGCTTCTTCCGTTTCAAAAATACCTTCCATTGCAGCAAAAGTTGCTGGTTGGTATCTTGCTACATTCTTTGCGTTCCAATCTCCAGTAGGAAATGCCAAGAGAACACTAGAAATCAATCCGAAAACAACTCCTGTTTTTAAAAACAATTTTCCGTATTCTAGTTGTTTATTTCTTAAAACGTAAAAAGCACCTATACTAGCAACTACAAAAGAAGAAGTTACTACGGATGCTAATTGATTATGCAAAAAAGCTGGTAACAACCAAGGGTTAGTAAATAACGCTGAGAAGTTTTCCAATACAAACTTCCCGTTTTCTAACACTTCATAGCCTACAGGATGTTGCATCCAAGCGTTTGTAGCCAAAATAAACCAACCACTTGCCCATGAGCCTAAAAAAACTAAAAAACCCGTTAAAAAGTGTAGTTTTTGCCCCATTAATTTTTCTCCAAAAATAAATAATGCTAAAAATGAGGATTCTAAAAAGAAAGAGAACATTCCTTCCATGGCTAATGTTTGTCCAATAATACCACCTGTTAGTTCAGAAAACTTTGCCCAGTTAGTACCAAATTGAAATTCCATCGGAATTCCGGTTACGACTCCCATAGTAAAATTTACAGCAAAAATTTTCATAAAAAACTTAGCAGCATTGTTATATTTTTCAATGTTATTTCTTAAATATTTCCACTTAAAATAGACTATCAATAACGATAATCCCATGGTTAATTGCGGAAAAATATAGTGGAAAGTGATAGTAAATGCAAACTGCAATCTATCATAAAAGAGCATGTCATCCATAATCTAATTTTTAGAATATAAAAATACGAATCGATTCGTGAATTCTAGACAACTTTGGCTATAAAAAAGCGGCAAAAACGAACTTTTAACAGTTTATTTTTTCTCGAATTTTATAAATAACTCCATCCCTTGCCTATTAGGATATGAATTGTAACATTCATTAAAATTTTCGAATGAAAAAAACGGTTCAAAATACTTAATATACTCCTTTTTTGTTCCTCCAAATGGCGGATGATCATCATTTAGTTTTGCATCAAACAATAACCCTATTAACTTTCCTTCATCTTTTAAAACATCTTTCATTTTAATAGCATATTTAGCTCTCAATGTTGGATTAATAGCGCAAAAAAAAGTTTGTTCAATAATCAAGTCAAACTGCATTTCAAGGTCAAAAAAATCACCTAAAATTAATTGACCTTCAGGAAAATTTGGAATTCTGTTTTTTATGTTATCAATAGCTGTTTCCGACAAGTCAATTACAAACACATTTTTAAAACCTTTATTAAAAAGGTATTCTGCTTCATAAGAGTTTCCACCTCCAGGAATTAAAATTTTTAGTTCTTTATTATTTAGTTGATCAAAATAGGCTTTTAAAGGAGGAGATATTTCACCTAAATCCCATCCTATTTTATTGTTTTTATATTTATTATTCCAAAAGTCTGCTGCTAAATCCATCTAACAAAATTATACAATTTAAGTTTATTTTTTTCATAGAAATACAACAAAATAAGCTGTCCAATTAACAGATTACTTCAGTCGTTACCTTCCTTCGTAATGACAAAAAAACGTCACTGCGAACAAAATGCAATGAAGTGAAGTAGTCTGTTTATTATGGATTGAAATTTTAATAGGCAACTAATATTAGAGAGATTACTTCAGTCGTTCCTCCTTCGTAATGACAAAAAAACGTCACTGCGAACGTAATATAATGAAGTGAAGTAATCTATTTATGCTGAATAAAAACTCAATTGGAAACTATTATTGGAGAGATTGCTTCAGTCGTTACCTTCCTTCGTAATGACAAAAAAACGTCACTGCGAACAAAATGCAATGAAGTGAAGCAGTCTGTTTATGCTGTGTTAAAAATTTAATTGACAGCTATTATTAGAGAGATTGCTTCTTTCGTTCCTCATTCGCAATGACATATCTTTAATTTATAAATATAATTATAGGTATTACTTCTTTTTATAACGTATTTTACCAATTTCTATGCAGATAGCTGTACGTGCTAACATGGTAAAAATAAGTGCTCCCATAGCCCAAATACCTAATGTAATACCAATTTCAATACCAGTTGGAGTATATTCTGCAATCTTACCATAAGGACCAGGTATAAAACCAGGAACAATTAAACCAAACCCTTTTTCAATCCAAATAGCTATAAATAATATACTACAAGCAAAGAATAATACTTTAAAATTGTTTCTAAGTTTATGAAACGTAAGTAATACCGTTGCTATAACATTTAGTGTAATTGCTGTCCATATCCACGGTAATAATGCCGTTTTACCATCTAAACCAAAAAATAAATAATAAGCACTTTCACTATGGTGAGTTGGTGCATAAAACTCTTTAAATAATTCAGAAATTAACATAATTAAGTTAATTTGTGCAGCAACTGTAACTACCAAAGCTAATTTTTTAATCGTTTTATCTTCTATTTTAAATTCGGTATACGTTCTAATAATAGCCAACACTAAAATAATTAGAGCCGGACCAGCAGCAAAAGCCGATGCTAAAAAACGAGGTCCTAATAAAGCTGTATTCCAAAAAGGTTTTGCCTGTAATCCTTGGTATAGAAAGGCAGTAACTAAGTGAATACCAACCGCCCAAAAAACTGAAATTATTGCACCTGGTAAATACACTTTCTTTTTAGATTCCTTTCCTTGATAATGTCTAAATAAGATATAAAAAGGAATACTTAAATTTATAAATAAATACCCGTTAAGAGCAATAACATCCCAAGTTAACATTGAATTAGGAAAGTTAAATACACCAACAAAAGGAAGCATATGCCATAAAACTGATGGTCCTCCCATATCAGCTACTACAAATGCTAAACACATAATAAGTGCAGCTACAGCAAGCCCCTCTCCTATTAAAACTGCTTGTTTAAAATCTACATCCTTTAATACATACGTTGGCATTACTAACATAACAGCAGCTGCTGCTACTCCTACTAAAAATGTAAAATTTGAAATATATAAACCCCAACTTACTCTATCCGTCATACCAGTAACACTTAAACCGTGTTCTAATTGAATCGAATAACAGTACATTCCTATTAACATGATTAATGTTAAAAATGCCATCCATAAGTGGTATTTTTTAGAACCACTAGTAATAACATCTAGACTGTCTTTAACTAAACTTCCAAAAACTTTAAGTCTTCTCATTTTATTTTCTATTATAACTCTTAGTATATATATTATTTTGGGCGTTTCCCAAAAGGGCCGGGCTTTCCATTAAATCTTTTTAAAACCTTGCATTAACCAAGTAACTTTTTATTTGCTCGGGTACTCTTTTCTTTTAAAGAGATTACTTTGTCATACCTTCCTCGTAATGACGCTTTTTTTATGTATTATTTTAAAAAGGATACCACTTCAATCCCTAACGCAAAAGAAATTAATCCATAAAATACCAGAACTTAGGTTCTGTACCTAAATCTTCTTTTAATCTGAATACTTTTTTATTTTCTAATACCCAACGAATGGTACTATTAGGGTCGAGTAAATTACCAAATACACGAGCTCCTGTAGGACATGCTTCTACACATGCTGGGTTTTTTCCTGCTCTAGAGCGTTGTACACAAAAAGTACATTTTTCCATCACTCCTTTTTTACGCATTCTATTTCCTAAATAGTGTTGGTTTTTGTTTACTTCCTCTTCTGGCACTTCAGGTTTACTCCAGTTAAAACGTCGTCCATCATAAGGGCAAGCTGCCATACAATACCTACAACCAACACACCAATCATAATCTACAACTACCAATCCGTCTTTTTCACGCCAAGTTGCTTGTACAGGGCACACTTCTACACACGGAGGGTTATCACAATGAAAACACTGTGTACCCATGTAAAAATGGCCTTCCGCAGGAACTTCATGGTAATAATTATCATCAGCTTCATTAAAATTAAAGCCTTTTCCGTCTTTCATTTCATGAATACGGATGTATTCCATTTGTGAGTTTCTATCTTGATTATTTTCTTCAACACAAGCACTTACGCAATCCATATACCCCTGACATTTAGAGATATTAAAAGCGTAACCAAATAAAACATCATCTTCTGCATTTTTTGAAGACATACTAATTGTTTTTCCAGTACGTAATTGATACGAACGAACTAATCTATCAACAGTAGCCTTTTTTTCATCATCCTTCATCAATTTATAGTTTCCTTTAAATTGCTCTTCCCAGTCTATTTGTGCTTTTTCTTTAGATTCATCACTAGAAACTACACTTGTACAAGAAGATACTGCTCCTGCTCCAATTAATAAACTAGCGGTTAGTTTTTTAAAGGCACTACGGCGATCCATTTTAACATCAAAAACTTGCTCAAAACCATCTCTATGCTTTTCTTCTCCTATAGAAGCATTTATAGCAGCATCAAAAAACTCTACTTCATTTAATTCTTCTTTTGAAGTGTTAGAATTACACCCTCCAGAAGTTTTACCACAGCCACAAGAACTTGAGTTCGTTGTTTGTTTATGTTTACTATTTAGGTTTAGAGAAAACCATTTTTTATTGTTATTGCTCATGCCTAATTATTTACGTTCTTTTGTCTTTTCAGTATTAAATCTTGCTGGCCACTTAGTATCAAACCCAGGTGAATGTGGATTATGACAATTTACACAAGTCATAGAAACTCTTGGAGGTGCCCAACCACCAATACGCTTACCATGCGCGCCACCTGTCCAATCTTTATATTCTTTTTGGTGGCATTGGCTACATAATTTAAAACTCTTATTAAAATCAATAGTATGCCCTGTTAAACTTTTTAAATTGTTCATATCTTTTCCGTTATGGCAAGTGGTACAATTCATTGTTTCTTGATTGGCATGATTCAATTTTATATTCCAGTGTGCTTTTTTTATGTCAGCACTTTGCATCTCTTTTAATGGTTTGGTGTGACATTCGGTACATGCATATGATTTAATTTTTCCTTTTCTATCAGGAATCAAAAATTTAAGTCCATCTGCTGATATTTCAATTGTTTTTATATGATCCGTATATTTTTCTGACGTAATTGAGGTTCCTTTATAGTGTTTACTTTTCGCTTTAATTTTATCAGTAATACTATGATATTCATCATCTTTATGATGCTTACATGAAGAAATTAATAAAACAATTAATAAAGAAAAGCTTATTAAATATGTAGTTTGATACTTATTCATTTGTTTTAATGTTTCTTATAAATGTTCCTATTTCTTCAGTTACTTTGTCATTTGGTACATGACATTGACGACAATTTACACGTTCAGGGTGTGTAACTCTAATTTCTTTCGGAGCACTTGGTCCTGCATGACAAGCCAAACAATTTTCTCTTAACTGTATTTGATGTGGAATAGTTGGCGGACTTGTAAGTAATGCATTGTTTACCCCTACTTTAGGCGCAATAACATTTGCATAATTTCCAGCTTTAAATAGAGTTTGCTTTTTTTGTTCTACATGACATTGTTTACAGTTCACCAATTCAGGATGTGGTGTTACAGGTGTATAGGCTTTAAATTTCTCAACAAAGCCTCCATTTTCATGACATTTTAAACAGCTACCATCTCCTATATTCTGCTTTTCATCAATAGGATGAGGAATACTTGGTGGTGCGCCATGATACGCTCTATTATCATAATAGTTTTTTAAACTTCTTTGATGGGTCTCATCTACTGGCATGTTAACATAGTCTATAGCATGTTTAGACCGCTTAAAAACTCCTGCTTCTGAAGGAATTGTTACTATTTCTTTTTTATCCCTTACAGGAATGTATGCTTCTTCCTTACCTGTTTGATAACTATAATTCCATATAACAATAAATGATATAAATAGAATTATAAATAATGATATAATACCTAATCGCTTTCTCATACCTTATGCTTTTTCTACTTTAACAGCACATTTTTTATAATCTGGCTCTTTTGATATAGGGCAAAATGCATCTAAGGTTACATCATTGATTAACATGTTTTCATCAAAGAAAGGCACAAATACTTGTCCTTTTGTAGGTAAACCTCTCTCATTAATTGAAGCAGGTAAAATACATGAACCTCTTCGCGAGCTTACTTTTACTTTTTCACCTTTTCTTATGTTTAATCGTTTAGCATCGTCAGGATGAAACTCTACATAAGCATTTGGCATAGCTTTATGTAAAACAGGTATTCTTCTAGTCATAGAGCCTGTATGCCAATGTTCAATAACACGACCAGTGTTTAACCAAAACGGATATTCATTATCAGGAACTTCTGGTGCTGGTTCATATGGTCGTTGCCAAATAACCGCTTTTCCATCTGGTTTTCCATAAAAATGAAAATCTTTTCCGTTAGAGCAAGCTGGATCATACTTTGCATTAAAACGCCATTGTGTAGATTTTCCATCTACATAAGGCCAAATAGCTCCAGATTCTTTTTTTAACACTTCTAAAGGTGCCATATTGTGCTTTTTACCAGCATGAAACTGACGATATTCATTATAAATTTCTTCTACATGGTTTTCTTTAGAATATGGAAACAAATCTCCATAGCCCATACGCTTTGCAACTTCAATAAACATCCATGCATCAGGTGTTGTTTCACCAGGTCCTTCCACCATTTTGTTCCAGTGTTGGGTTCTTCTTTCAGAATTACCGTATAATCCAGATTTTTCTATATGCCAAGATGCTGGTAAAATGACATCAGCAACATCTGAGGTTGGTGTTGGAAATACATCAGAAACTACCACAAAGCACGATTCTTTTTCCATTCCTGGACGAAATCTACTTGTTCTTGGTAAGGATACTAACGGATTTACAGCTTGAGTCCAAATAAACTTAATATCTCCCCTATCAACAGCTCTAAACATTTCAGTAGCATGATACGTTGGTTTCGAAGGAATTCTTTCAACTGGAACTTTCCAAATTTTAGCTGCTTTTACCCTATGTTTAGGGTTCATTACAACCCCTTTAGGTAGTTTATGAGTAAATGTTCCTACCTCACGAGCTGTTCCACATGCAGAAGGCTGCCCTGTTAATGAGAAAGGACTATTACCAGGTTGTGAAATTTTTCCTGTTAATAAGTGAATATTATAAATAATATTATTCATCCATGTACCTCTTGTATGTTGATTTACACCCATGCACCAAAGTGACATTACTTTTTTGTTTGGATCGCCATATATAGCTGCTAAATATTTAATGTCTTTAACAGAAACCTTTGTAAGTTTTGATACTTTTTCAGGAGAATAGTCTTCTAAAAAGGCTTTATACTCTTCAAAATTAATTTTTGTAGGCTTATCTTTAAATTTATATTTATCCTCTAAACCATAGCCCATTTTAGTAAGTCCTTTACTAAAACTACAGTACTTTTCAATAAATGAATTATTAACCCAACCATTATTAATTATTTCATAACAAATTGCATTACCAACGGCTAAGTCTGTTTGAGGTTCAAATAAAATAGATTTATTTGCTGCCATACTAGATCGAGTTGTTCTAGTGGCAAAATCTATAATTTTTGCTCCTCTTCTATTTTTTTCTTCTAACATTCTAGAAAATAAAACAGGATGCATTTCAGCCATATTATTTCCCCAAGTAATATAGTAATCGGCATGATCAAAATCTTCATAGCATCCCATTGGTTCATCAGCTCCAAATGTTGTTAAAAAACCTGCTACAGCACTAGCCATACACAAACGAGCATTGCAATCTAAATTATTAGTACCAATGGCACCCTTCATAAATTTAGAAGCTACATACCCTTCAGGAATCGTCGATTGCCCTGATGTATACATAGCTACCGCATCTTTTCCATGTTCTTCAATAGTCGCTTTCATTTTATTAGCTACTATGTCTAATGCTTCATTTATTGGTGTTTTTACGTACTTTCCATTCTTTTTAACCAAAGCATGTGTTAACCTATCTTTTGATTGTATACACATGGTTTGATGGTACCCTTTTACACAAAGTAATCCTTTATTTACTGAAGAATTTGGATCACCTTTAACTGCAATTGCTTTACCATTTTCAACTCCTACTAAAATACCACAGCCAACACCACAAAATCTACATGGTCCTTTTTTCCAATCAAAATTGCCTTCAGGAATTCCAGCTTCTTGATCTTTTGCAAATAATATACCTGGAAACATAGTTGCTGCCGCTGTCATTGCAGATAGCATTGCCATTTTTTTAATAAAGCTTCTTCTGTTTGTTGTTGATGTATCCATATATTAATTCTTTATTGGTGTATTAAATCCTGAAACCATTGCTAACAATTTTAAACTAGCAATAGCATCCAATTTTTCTTTTAAAATTGTTTCTTGTATTTCATCTTCTGTTTCTGTAACCAAAACTAAAAGATCTTTATTTTCTGCTGGAAAAATTTCACATTCTGTTATTGATGAAATAGCTGTAATAAGCTCTTTCTTTTTTCCTGTATAAGGATGTGCTAAATAGCTTTTAATTGGCATAAGTGACTAGTTTTAAATTAAACTGTACACAAATTTGTCTTTTTAATTGAAGTTTAAACATGATAAATATCATGTGATAAAAAAGCAAAAATCCAGAATTAATCAAACACATCGTAAAACACTGAAAAACAATATATTGTGTTTGTTTTTTTATTATCATACATGAGTAGTTTAGTTTTATTATAAATAACTTAAGAGTTGATTATCAATTAATTTAGATCATTTTTAGATTGCTTAGTACAAGAACAACAAACCCTATCTGTAAAAGATCATTTTGTTCTTTTAAGATAGGGTACTATTAAATTTTATAATAATTGTTTAAATAATTATACTTGTCTATTAATTTCTTGTTCTAGTTTGAGTGCTTTTGAATGCAAAATATTGTTTTCTAAGTGTATATGTTTATGCAAATCTTGTTCAAATTCGTCCAATTTAGCATATAAAGCCTTAAATGTATTACAAACTCCTTCTGGTGGCATGTAATTATTTGTAAGCTTTGCTATTTGTTTAAAAACATTTCCCGCATTTTCATGCTCATGCTCCATCATTTGTATTGGATTATTTACAGTCCCAAATGGTGGAGTAACTGTATTACTTCCTTCTTTTTTAGCAATAACTAATTGCTTTATAAACGGAAATAATATTTGTTCCTCTTTTTGTAAATGCCCTATTAATTCATTTGCTACTTCATGAAAAAGCATATTTACTTCTGTTACTTCTATGTAATGATGTCCATGAACTTTAGCTACCTTATTTGCATACTGTGATATCAATGGCAAATTTTCTTTTATATAAGTGTGATGTACATTTTCAATATAAATCATTAAAAAATCTAATTCCCATTTATCATAATCTTCTATAATATCTTTTACTATATCTACTTCAGAAAGTTCTTTTTTTAAAATTAATTGATTTACATTATTCTTCAAGCAGGCTTTTTCAATTGAAATATTTCCTCCACAACAAAAATCAATTCCATGTTTTTTAAAAATATGAGCCGTTTTTATATTTTCAGTGACATATTCAGCAACTGTTTTTTCTTTTAATGTTGCCATTTTTATTTTTTTGATGAAAATAATGTTGGTTTAATGGTTACCATAACCCAACCCCAATTATTAGTATTATTGTCATTATTTCCTTTTAATATTTCCATCCCTTCAGTAGGAAACATATGTGAATACCCTGCTTTGATACCTATCTCTTTAGTAAACTTATATCCATATACTATATCTAACTCTGTACCTAATTGCTTAGAAACTGTAGTATTAATATCTGCTGCAGCAGAAAAATTATGAATAAACGTTGTTAAACTAGATTTTGGGTTTAATTTATAGTTTACTTTCATATATACATCTAATAACCCTACATTGTTAGCATGATTACCAACATAGAAATAATCCATAAGTCCATTAAACTTATGATTAGTTCCATAAAAAGGAGTAAATGCATAGTTCTTATTACCAGAAGTATTATAATCATTACCGCTTAATAATTCCATACCTAAACCTAGTTTGATCTTGTCTGTTGCTTTATAATTAGCTTCTAACCCTAATAAATAAGAGCTTAAATCTCTATTTAATATATCATTACCAAATTGGTAATATAAATTAGAAACAATATCTAATCCATATACTTTAGTTTTTATATGTGTTCCTATAGTTTGACTATATTTAAGACCTGTAGATGATTGTAAACCATTGTTTAAAAATAAAAAGCTTCCTGAAAAATTGTTCCATTCTTTATGAAACCAAGCAAATTGCATTGCTTTATATGTTTTAGGAGTTGTTAAATTAGTACCTACTAAACCTTCTTTTGACTGATTAAAAGCTAAACCAACGTCTATTCTGAAATCATTTTTTTTATATTTTAACAATGCCATATCATGACTACGTGCTTGTTGAGCCCAATTTACATTACCAAATATTCTACTATCATCATAAACTACTTCTTGACGTCCTAACTTTAATGAAAAATTTCGATCTAACAATATTTCTGCCCAAGCTTGTTGTAAACTTAAACCATTGGCATCTGCTATGTTTAATTGAGGAACGTCACCCCAAACTCTTACATCCTGAAAACTAATGTAAAAATTTAGTTTATCCATAGAAAAAGAGGTATTCAATCTTGTTCTTTGCGACACAAACATGGCTGCATTTGCATCATTAGGAAATAATGTTTTAAATCCATGTCTGTATTCTGCACGAGGTCGTAACTCTGCATCTATTTTTAGTTGTGAGTATGATAGTGTTGTTATAAATAGTAATAATATGCTACTTAAATATTTATTTATTTTCATGATGTTCATTTTTACATTTCTTTAACAAATTTCAATATAAAAACTCCTGTAAAACATGATAAAAATCATACCTCTCTTTTTTTAATTAAAAACCTTCTTTTTAGTATAAATAGTTACTGATACAAAATATTAATAAGTTTAAAGATGAACATTTGTTTGCCTTTTGAGTTTTATATATTTTTGCCCTCATGGAAAAATTAAAACAACGCTGGGGTATTAGTAGTAATTGGGATGTAATTGCTATTTTTATTGTTTTCGCTATTAATGGTTCATTTGCTGCTTGGGTTGCTAAACCTATTACCGCTTATTTAGGTTTGTCACCTGAAACTATATCTCCTTGGATATATTGGCCTTTACGTATTTTACTAATTTTTCCGATATACCAAACTACTTTACCTATTGTTGGATGGTTGTTTGGACAATTCAAGTTTTTCTGGGAGTTTGAAAAGAAGTTTTTAGGACGTTTAGGGTTAGGGTTTCTTTTTAAAAGCGAAGAAAATTAGAAAAAATAACTTTGAGTTAATACTCTACCATTTACTGATACTTCTAAGGGATTACCCTATACTTTAAATAGGGATTCTAGGTATTTTTATTAAAAAAAACATCTAATACTTTTGTTATAAACCCATATATCAGGTGATTAACATTGTTTTTTAATATAATACCATGCAGTAGAATGACATTGAATAATATTTTTAAAATTAAAGAACTGGACAATATTGTAAATTCATTAGAAGTTAAAGTTCAAGATTATTTAGCAGAAAAAAATTACTATATAAAGGACAGGAAATTAAAAAGGTTAATTGAATGGAATCATACTGTAATTAATCAGAAAATAGTTAAGGTTGTTTACCCAAACGAAGATTGCCCAAATGATATAAAAAAGATAGTAAAAGAATTTATTGTCAATGAGTTTAATACTTAATCATTATAAGAACATCCTAATACACTTTTAAATAACAATTTTGTTTTAATAAACCACCAGCAAATTATTTTGTTGGTGGTTTTTAATTTAAAAAGAACTAATATTATTTATCCTTCTTTTGTAGTAAGCTTAATGTATATTCCATTACAGTATCTATATCATTTACGTAATCATCTATAGATTGAGTAATTTCATGATCAGGCATAATACCTCTATCTATAGGAAAAGATGTAGCCGTAGTTATATAAGTATTTCTTGCAACACTATAAATAACCCCTGTATTAGGTAAACGCAGCCTCTTTTGACCACCAGTGCAAAACTGATTAGAGCCTAGCTCCTCTCCTATTAATGTAGCTAATTTAAGGTGTTTTACTAATGACATAAAATGCCCAGTTGTAGACCCTCCGTTTCCATCCATAGTAATGTAAGTAGCGCCCTTAAAGTTATTACTAAAGGGTTGAATTTCATCTAAACTTTCAGAAAATTGAGAACTAGAAAAATATGTAAAAGGAGTTTGAGACAAGTATTTTAATAAATAAATTCCTGCATCAGAAGGACCTCCTCCATTACCTCTTATATCAATTACTAAATTCTGAATATTCATTTTGGCCATGGAATCAAAACTATTGTCTATAAATGTTTTAAACTTTTTAAACCGTTTTCCATAATAGGCAAAACTTCTAATTGTTATGAAAGCAGTTTTTTTATCTTTTGAATAGTTAAAACATAAAGTTTCTTGACATAAATAATTAGGCAGTTTTTGAAAATTATTTTGATATTTTTTTAAAGGAGATAGTTTTATTGAATTAGATGCTCCTTTTAATAAAATGTTATAGGACTTAGGGAAACCTAATGCATAAGGTATTATTGATGTTGAATGTGCATTTAAAAAGTTTTTTTTATACGTTTCAATATTTCCTTGCGATGAAATATGCTTGAAAATTTCTAGCTTAATAACTTCAATCGACTTACCATTAATAGCTACAATTTCATCTTTTAAGTTTACTTTTTCTTTATTAATTAGTGAATTTGAAACATATAATTTATTATTAATCATTTTAACTTCAAGTGGAAATCGTAATTCAATAGGAATTAATTTTCTTTCTTGATTAAAGTACCCCATAGAAGTATGACTACAATTAATATTAGCTATTATTTCACTACAATACCAAAGAAAATCACTAAAAGTAGTACTTTCAGTTATCAGTTCTTTTTTCGATTCAATAGCACTCCAAAAATCTTTTTTACTGATGAATTTATAAACATTCGGATTAACTTCTGATAATCTGCGACCAAGTTCGTCTAAATCATCTTTATACTCTTTAATTTTATATTTTTTACCAAAACGAGTAGCATCGTATTTACTATATTTTAGTTTATTAATAATATCTTCAGCATTAATGTTTTTTGAATTTAACGCTAAAGATTTTTCATAATTTTTTATAGCTAATTCATTATTACCAGCTATTTTGTATGCCTCACCTAAACTATCATAAGGATTAGAAGATTTAGGGAACTCACTAACTAATAATTTAAATATTTCGATAGCCTCACTTACTTTTCCATTACTTAAATATTGATAACCAAGTGTATTTAACTCATTTTCTTTTTCAAAATTATATTTAGTTGGATATTCTTCTTTGAGCTTATAATAATATGCTATTGTTTCTTTAATTGTAGCATTAGGTAAAACTGAAATTGCTTCTGCTATAGATTTCTTTTGTTCAGTTTTAGAATTACAACTAATTATAAAAACTGTTATTAATAACAATTTTG
The DNA here is from genome assembly GCF_900105985.1 of Tenacibaculum sp. MAR_2010_89. Classification (NCBI taxonomy): domain Bacteria; kingdom Pseudomonadati; phylum Bacteroidota; class Flavobacteriia; order Flavobacteriales; family Flavobacteriaceae; genus Tenacibaculum; species Tenacibaculum sp. MAR_2010_89. The sequence goes on from NZ_FNUB01000005.1 coordinate 2,470,554, forward strand.
TAAATACTCTAATAGGCTTTTTCATTTGTAATATTGTTTAAATTCAAAAACAAAAAAACATAAGTTTTGAAAATAATTAAATAAGAATACTCATCGTATTTGTTCAAAATTATAAATATGAACTTATAATTGTTCTCTATATTTTGATGGTGTAACTCCAACTACTCGTTTGAAATAAGTATAAAATGTTGATTTAGAATTGAATCCTGATTCTTTTCCTATTGCATCTAAAGTATACTTAGTATTAGAGCTAATTATTTGTTTTGCTTCTTCGACTCTGTATTCATTCACAAAATTTGAAAAACTTTTCCCTATACTATCATTCAAAAGCTGTGATAATTGATGTGTAGAAATAGAAAGTTCATTTGCGATATCAGAAGATTTTAAATTAGGATTTTTAAAAGGTTTTTTAGCATCCATGAATTCCTTAAGTTGAACTATTAATGGATTAGTTATTAAGCTATCCATTTTTTTATTCAAGTATTTCTTTTCAATGTAAAAAACCTGTTCCCTTTCTTTCTTTTTAAACAAAAAGAAAATAAAAAAAGAGTAAAAAATAGCTGAAAAAACAATTGAACCTACCACAAAATAGGTGAAACTAATCCAAAAATAAATACACCATAAAAGAAATATCGAGGTTAATAATAAAGATAACCACCAATTTTTAACAGTGATTTTTTCTTTTCCAAATTCACTATTTTTTATAGTTAAATAAACTACTTTAATTGAGAGTAATAAATAAATTAACCATTGAATATTTATTCCCTTTAAAATATATTTTTTATAAAAAATTGGATCCGTTCTAAATGGATATACAATATGCATTATAATAGCAACAGCAACCCAAAATAAAATATGATGCTTCCAAAATGAAAGTATCTTATTTTCTCTATTGGTAATTGATAGAACATATAAGAATAAAAAAGGACCAATAAAAAGAAAAGAAACGGGCCCAAATTTAGAATATGCATTTGGAGTTATATCACTAAAAAAATAAATTAATGAACGAAAAGCCCGTTCACTTAAGAAAAAAAGAAAAAATCCAAATAACTTATTAGATAATCTCTTTGATTTTTTATAGAAAATAAAATATAAGCTGACAAAAAAGCTGTTAAAAACACCTATAGCTCCAAAAAAGAATAAAAAAAGTGATGAAAAAGCCATTATTATAATTGTTAGTATCAAATATATAAACTTGATATTACTAATTTATCACTTATTTTTTTACATATTAACAATTATAAACAACAAAACTTTTACAAAAAATATTGTAAAAGTGTAATGTTGTTTTGTATAATTTTAGAGCTTATATTTTTTTAACGCGAACAGCATTCATTCCTTTCATACCTTTTTCTAATTCGAAAGAAACTTTATCATTTTCAGTTATTTCATCAATTAAACCACTAACGTGCGTAAAATATTTTTGCTGATCTAATGAATCTATAATAAACCCAAAACCTTTAGAAGAATCAAAAAATGATACTTTTCCTTTTCTAACAGGATCAATATCTTCTTTATCAATATCTAATGTTTTAGGTATGCTAATTTGTATGCTTTCTGCATCAACTTGAACCCTTTGTGCAGGATCTGGTGGTGTATCTGTAAGATTACCATAAATATCTACATAGGCAAATTCAATTCCTTTTTTGTCACTCTCCTTAGCTTCAGCTTTTCGAGCTTCCATCTTCTTTCTCTTATCTTCTCGTTTTTTTAAACGTTTCTTTTCTTTTTCAGCTTTGTTAAATGTCTGTTGCGATTTTGCCATTTATTATTTTTAAATTAAATTTCTGTACTACTTATTTATTTAAACAACATTAAAAACAGACTAGAAGTAGTACTTTTTTAAAGTTATTTATTTTATTTTGACAAGCTATAAATGCTTAGTTTAGAGTTCTTTTGTAGTTGATATTGATAAAAAGATATATTAACTTTTTAATACTAAAGAATGTTGTTTTCTTGGGTAAACTACGAATCTGCTTTTGCAAATATACGAATAAATGTACTTTTATGTTTATTTTTTCTGTATCACTACTTAATATACTTATTAAAATTATAAATTTTCATAAAAAAAAACTCATCTGAATCAGATGAGTTTTTTATTTTTTATTCTTTAGAGTATCGTATACTTCTATTTAAATAATCTGGTATTGTAGGATTATTTGGATCACTAAAATCATTTCTAGGATCACCATCCTTATTTTTATCTTCATATTTAGTTAAAATACCATCACCATCATCATCTACATCTAAATAATTAGCTACTCCATCCTTATCCGTATCATCATTTTTTGGATTTCCATCTCCATCTGGATCTTCAAAAATAGAAGCAACAGTGTCATTATCTTGATCAGTATTTTCTACAGTATCCCATAGTTCAATATAAAATAATAAAACTGAATTTGCTGGAATTCCTGGTCTACTTATATTTCTATACGCTAACCCTGAAGGGATAAATAAAACTCCTTTACCTCCTTTATCATATGTTATTGGTCCATTAGTTACAGTTTTATTTTCTCCTCCTTTGAAACTAGGGAAACTATGAGTCCATCCAGTTATTACGTTAGCTAGTGAAAACCATGTTGTATTGTTATCGAATTCACTACCTAAAGTTTTCTCTCCTAATATTCTTCTTCCTTTATATCTAGAGTAAACTGAGTCCATGATTGTTGGAAAACCTTTTTTTCTAAGTAAGTTTCCAGCACTGTTATATACAGGAGTACCATCACCAACAGTAATTACATAATAATATAACTTATAATTTATATCATTCTCTTTTATCTCTTTTGTTACTAACTTAGAATCATCAAAAAGTGCTGTTTCTCCAGATTTTAAAGGTTCTACAGCATCAGTAGTTACATTATAATAATTGTTTTTCAAAAACTTTACTATTGTGTCATTATCCATCTTCTCTTGTGCTGCATGATCAAAGACTTCAACACTAGAACCACTATCTCCACATGAATATAATACAATACTAGCTACAAGTATGTAAAAAAAATATTTAATTTTTATCATTTAATCTTAAGAATTTTGATTCGCAATTTACCATTTTTATACCTTTGTAAAAAATGAATTAATAATTTTTAACTTTTTATATGAGAATTGATAAATATTTGTGGTGTATTAGATTTTTTAAAACACGTAGTATAGCCACAGATGCTTGTAAAAAAGGGCATATAAAAATAAATGGTACTAATTTAAAACCATCTAAAGAAATATTTGGAAATGAAGAAATAGTGGTAAGAAAAAATCAAATTAACTATAAAATTAAGGTTTTAGACATTCCTCCAAGTAGAGTTGGTGCTAAATTAGTTGATTTATACCGTAAAGATTTAACTCCAAAAGAAGAATTTGAAAAAACTGAACTCTTGAAATACGCTAAAGATTATTATAGAAAAAAAGGCACTGGTCGACCAACAAAAAAAGATCGAAGAGATATTGACGATTATAACGATGGTAATGAATAATAGTAGTTTTTATAAAAAATAAAAAATGGAAACAAAAAATAATATTATACTTAATAATGTTCAAATTGAACAAAAAATAAAAAGAATTGCTTATCAAATATATGAGAGTAATAGTAATGAAAAAGAAATAGTTATTGCCGGAATTACACTAAACGGATTTCTTTTTGCTAAAAAACTAGCTACTGCCTTATCAAAAATTTCGTCTATTGAAGTGTTATTATGTGAAGTTTCTATTAATAAAAAGAAACCTATTAATTCAGTTACTACTTCTTTAACATCTAATGAATATAAAAATAAAGCATTAGTATTAGTTGATGATGTTTTAAACTCTGGTACTACTTTAATTTATGGTGTAAATCATTTTTTACAAGTTCCACTTAAAAGATTTAAAACTGCAGTTTTGGTGAATAGAAATCATAAAAAATACCCAGTTAAAGCAGATTTTAAAGGAATATCATTATCAACTTCAATAAAAGAACATGTTGTTGTTGAATTTAAGGACAATGAAACTATAGCTTATTTAAGTTAATAAGCTATAGATTTCGTTACATATTTCATCTATTTCTTTAGTATCAATAGCTATAGTGTGTTTTGCTTGGTTATAAAAATAACTACGTTCAAATAAATGTTTTGCTACAAACTCATTAAGATCTTCATTTTTAAGGTTTGCAACTAAGGGTCTTTGCTCTTTCTCACTTTTCAGCCTGTTAATAATAGTACTTATACTAGCTCTTAAGTAAAAAGAAATCGTGTTTTTTGATTTTGTAATTAAGTCCATGTTATTTCCATAGCAAGGAGTGCCCCCACCTAATGACAACACAAAGTTATCTTCTGCTTCTACTAATTCTTTGAGGTATTCATTTTCTTTTTTTCTAAAATAAATTTCTCCCTTACTTTGAAATATTTCTGAAACCGTTTTATTTTCTTTTTTTTCTATGTAATCATCTAAGTCAATAAATGGCAAATCGTACTTTTTTGCCACTATTTTACCTATGGTAGACTTTCCACTAGCCATATAACCTAAAAAAAATATTCTCATGATTATTGAAAATTAATATGTTACAAATATCTGTAAAAAAAACTTAAAAAAAGGTTTTGCGATTTAAAAAACCATTGTATATTTGCAACCGCTTTCAGAAGCAAACAATGACCTGGTAGCTCAGTTGGTAGAGCATCTCCCTTTTAAGGAGAGGGTCCTGGGTTCGAGCCCCAGCCCGGTCACAAAAAAGTTAAGCAATTTGCTTAACTTTTTTAGTTTAAGCACGTATGGCGGAATTGGTAGACGCGCAGGCTTGAGGGGCTTGTGTTCGTAAGAACGTGCAAGTTCGACTCTTGTTACGTGCACAATAAAAAAGACATCAAAATTTATTTGGTGTCTTTTTATATTAAAATCAATGCTTTTTTAAATTTAATTTTCTTAAATCAAACAGTTACTTTTTAGATTTATTTTTGTCCCTTGACGTTTTTCAATTAAAAAAACAGCTACTCGTCTCAATTTCACAGATTATTAACGTTATAAACTCCATTTATTCTTATTTTCGCAATATGCAAAAAAGACATTTTATTACATTATTCTTATTGTTTTTATCATTTATAGCAATAGCTCAAAATACTCCTAACGATAAACTAAAAGGGCAAATTATAGATACTGAGTCGAAAAAATCATTAAGTGCCGCACATATTTTAAATCTTAATACAGTAATTGGTACAATTACAAATGAAAAAGGTTTATTTGAACTTACGGCTAAAGCAAATGATACTGTTTTAGTTTCATTTTTAGGGTACTCATCTATAAAGCTAAAAGTTACTAATGATTTACTAAAAGGGAATGAAGTAATTATTTCATTAACTGAAAAAGCTGAGGAAGTAAAAGAAATAGTTATAAAATCTACTAAACTAATTGGAGTTTTAGAAGTAGATGTTAAACAAGTTCCGAAAGATAAATTTACAAGAATACACATTAATGGAATATCACAAACCTATGAAGTTGGTCGTCCTAAAAAAATAAGCTCTCCGTTAGCAAAATTATTAAACCCAGTAGATCTAGTTTATAATTTATTTGGAAAAAAACCTAAACAATTAAAAAAGCTTCAAAAACTTAAAAAAGAAGATGGCTTACGTAAAATGTTAGCTGGGAAATTTGATAGAGAAGTAATGATGGAATACTTAGAGATGGATCGATCAGAGTTAAATAAATTACTTTCTGACTGTGATTATTCTGAGTATTTTATAAAAAAAGCAAGTGATTTACAATTAATTGAAGCTGTTTTAAATTGTTACGAAAATTATAAAGCCCTTAAAAAAGGTAAGATAGAAAGAAATAGAATACCTGAAAAAACAGATTTAAAGCAGTAAAATTTTACTGCTTTTTTTATGTGCTTAATTCAGTTAAAAAAAGTAAATTTACGCCCTTTAAACACACACACAAATACAACTAGATAATGATTCATTTCTTTGGAAACGTAAACGGTAAAATATTTGCTGTTCAAACAACAGAAGAATTAACTACAGAAACAACTTCAAAACTTACTTGGTTATTTGGCAACCAATCTAAAATAAACACGGCGTCTCTTGACGCCTTTTTTGTTGGTCCAAGAGCAGCTATGATTACTCCTTGGAGTACTAATGCTGTTGAAATTACTCAAAATATGGGGATAACTGGGATATTAAGAATAGAAGAATTTGAAGCTGTTTCTCCTGATTTTTCAGATTTTGACCCTATGATTTCTCAAAAGTTCAATGGTTTACATCAAGAAACCTTTACTATTGATATTCAACCAGAACCAATAATAGAAATCGAAGATATTAATACCTATAATAAACAAGAAGGTTTAGCTTTAAGTTCTGAAGAAGTTGAGTACTTAGAAGGTGTAGCTGTTAAAATAGGAAGGAAATTAACGGATTCTGAGGTTTTCGGATTTTCGCAAGTAAATTCAGAACACTGTCGTCATAAAATATTCAATGGTACTTTTGTTATTGATGGAGAAGAGATGCCTACTTCTTTATTTAAGTTAATTAAAGAAACATCAAAGCAACATCCTAATGACATTGTTTCAGCATATAAAGATAATGTAGCATTTGTAAAAGGGCCTAAAGTTGAACAATTTGCACCTAAAAGTGCTGACAAACCAGATTTTTATGAAACATCAGAATTCGATTCTGTAATTTCATTAAAAGCTGAAACTCATAACTTCCCTACTACAGTTGAGCCTTTTAACGGTGCTGCAACCGGAGCTGGTGGTGAAATTAGAGATAGATTAGCCGGAGGAAAAGGATCTTTACCTTTAGCAGGAACTGCTGTTTATATGACTTCTTATTCTCGTTTAGAAGAAAATCGTCCATGGGAGCAAGCAATGGATGAGCGTAAATGGTTATATCAAACTCCAATGGATATTTTAATCAAAGCATCTAATGGTGCTTCTGACTTTGGAAATAAATTTGGGCAACCATTAATTTGTGGTTCAGTATTAACTTTCGAACATGAAGAAGAAGCTCGAAAATTAGGGTTTGATAAAGTTATTATGCAAGCTGGAGGTATTGGATATGGAAAAAATGAGCAAGCATTAAAAGACACTCCTAAAGAAGGTGATAAAATAGTTATTCTTGGTGGTGAAAATTACCGTATAGGTATGGGAGGAGCAGCTGTTTCTTCTGCTGATACTGGTGAATTTGCTTCAGGAATAGAATTAAACGCCGTACAACGTTCTAATCCTGAAATGCAAAAACGTGCAGCAAATGCTGTTCGTGGAATGGTTGAGAGTGATGAGAACTTTATTGTATCAATTCACGATCATGGTGCTGGTGGGCATTTAAATTGTTTATCTGAATTAGTGGAAGATACTGGAGGTAAGATAGATTTAGATAAACTTCCTGTTGGTGACCCTACCTTATCAAATAAAGAAATTATTGGTAATGAGTCTCAAGAACGTATGGGATTAGTTATTTCTGAAAAACATATAGAGACATTAAATAAAATAGCCGATCGCGAACGTTCTCCAATGTATACAGTTGGTGATGTTACTGGTAATGATCGTTTTACTTTTGAATCTAAAACTAATGGTAATAAACCAATGGATTTAGCTTTAGAAGACATGTTTGGTAGTTCTCCTAAAACAATTATGAATGATAAAACCATTATTCGTAATTATGAAGAATTAAATTATTCAAAAGAAAATTTCCAATCTTATTTAACTCAAGTTTTACAATTAGAAGCTGTAGCCTGTAAAGATTGGTTAACTAACAAAGTAGACCGTTGTGTTGGTGGTAAAGTAGCTAAGCAACAATGTGTTGGTTCTTTGCAAATCCCTTTAAACAATGTTGGTGTAATGGCCTTAGATTATAAAGGTAAAGAAGGAGTAGCAACTTCTATAGGTCATTCTCCTATTTCTGGGCTAATAAATCCAGAAGCTGGAAGTAAAAATTCAATAGCTGAAGCTTTAACAAATATAGTTTGGGCTCCACTTAAAGACGGCTTACAATCTGTTTCATTATCTGCAAACTGGATGTGGCCTTGTAAAAATGAAGGTGAAGATGCTCGTTTATATAAAGCTGTAAAAGCAATTTCTGAATTTTCTATTGATTTAGGTATTAATGTTCCTACTGGGAAAGATTCTTTATCAATGAAACAGAAATACCCTAATGAAGAAGTAATTTCTCCAGGTACAGTTGTAATTTCTGCAGGTGCAAATTGTAATGATATTAGTAAAGTAGTTGAACCTGTTTTAAAACCAAACAAAGGAAATATTTACTATATTAACTTATCTCAAGACTCTTTTAAATTAGGGGGTAGTTCATTTGCTCAAGTTGTTAATAAAATAGGGAACTCCACTCCTACTATTACTAATAATGAATTCTTTAAGTCTACATTTAATGTTATTCAAAATTTAATTAAAGAAGGCAAAATTGTTGCAGGTCATGATGTAGCATCTGGTGGTTTAATAACTACATTGTTAGAATTGTGTTTTGCAAATGTTAATATTGGAGCTAATTTAGATGTATCATCTTTAAACGAAACTGATAGTATTAAACTTTTATTTTCTGAAAATTCAGGTATCGTATTTCAATCTATTGACTCTTCTGTAGAAAAAGTATTAGCTGAAAATAATATAGAGTTCTTTAATATTGGTTCAGTAACTGAATCTGATAGATTAAATATTAAAAATGGAACTGATGTTTTTGCTCTATCTATTTCTGAATTAAGAGATACTTGGTATAAAACATCATATTTATTAGATAATAAGCAAACTGCTAATGGCTTAGCTAAAAACCGTTTTGACAACTATAAAAATCAACCATTACAATACACTTTCCCTAAATATTTTACAGGAAAACTTGAAGATGTTGTTGATTTAAAAAATAGTACAACAAAAAAACCTATAGCTGCTATTATACGTGAAAAAGGATCTAACTCTGAACGTGAAATGGCAAATGCTATGTATTTAGCAGGTTTTGATGTTAAAGATATTCATATGACCGATTTAATTTCTGGTCGTGAAAACCTTGAAGGTATTCAATTTATAGGTGCAGTTGGTGGTTTCTCAAATTCAGATGTTTTAGGTTCTGCTAAAGGATGGGCTGGAGCATTCTTATATAATGAAAAAGCAAATACAGCTTTAAAGAATTTCTTTAGTAGAAAAGATACCTTATCTGTTGGTATTTGTAATGGAGCTCAATTATGGATGGAGTTAGATTTAATTAACCCTGATCATAAAGTACATGGTAAATTGATTCATAATGATTCAAAAAAACACGAAAGTTCATTTACTTCTGTAAAAATTCAAGAAAATAATTCTGTGATGCTATCTTCTTTAGTAGGGTCAGAACTTGGTGTATGGATTTCTCATGGTGAAGGTAAATTCAATTTACCTGAAGCTGAAGAAAACTATCATATTGTAGCAAAATACGGATATGAAGGATATCCTAATAATCCTAATGGTTCCGACTATAATACAGCAATGATGTGTGATAAAACTGGACGACACTTGGTAACAATGCCTCATATTGAACGCTCTACATTCCAATGGAATTGGGCTAATTATCCTGAAAATAGGCAAGATGAAGTATCTCCATGGCTAGAAGCATTTGTAAATGCTAGAAAATGGATTGAAAACCAAAAATAATATATCTCTAAAATAAAAGCCTTTTGAAATTTCAAAAGGCTTTTATTTTACTTACACTTTCCGCTCACTGTATTATACTATTCATTTAGTAAAAATAATTCTATTTTCTTAAATAAGAATATTTTAGTTTGTTAATGCTAAAAGCAATTCGTTAAAGAAAACATAAATAATTGTTAATTATCGTACTTATGTAACAAATGTTACATAGTCTAAGACTAAATCGTAATACTTTTGTTTATTAATAGATATTAATCTTTTAGAAGGGTTAGATTAATGGTATTAAAAAGATTGAAAAGGGTACATTTATATGTGCCTTTTTTTAGTTTAAAAAAAATACTTTCTCATCTTTTCTTTTTAATCACTATCTACAGCTATTAAAATATAATACCTATTTACATTTTTAATTTCATAACGTATTGAATGATTTATTCTATTTAAATTAAAAAAATTGTATTCATCCTCTTCTTTATAGTATATTGTACTTGTTTTTAATATAAATTATGGCAACAACTAACAAGTCAATTACTACTTTGAATGATTTAAAAACGCCTAAAGGGAGTTTTTTATTAGGTAACTTAAAAGACTTTAAGAAAAAAAATAAGCACAGAATTTTAGAAAAATGGGCAAAAGATTTTGGTAATCTTTACACTATAAAATTAGGTCCCCTAAAAGTTCTTGTCTCTGCTGATTTAGAAATTAATAATACCGTTTTAAAACAGAGACCTGAAAACTTCAGACGTCTTTCTAAAATTGATGAAGTTTTTGTTGAAATGGGGTTTCATACAGTTTTTAATGCTGAAGGTGAGCATTGGAAAAAACAACGTAAGCCAGTTACAGAAGCCTTAAATGTAAAAAAAGTTAAAGGCTACTACCCTATTATTCAAGAAAAAACACAGAATTTACTTTCTAAAATAAACACATACACAACATCAAATCAATCCATTGAAATTTTAAATGATTTCATAGCTTTTACTATTGATGTTACTACTGAAATAGCTTTTGGATATAAATTAAATACAATTAATAATAAGAAAGATAGTTTTCAAAATCATTTAGAACTTATTTTTCCAATGATAAATGATAGAATAACAGCTCCTTTTCCTATATGGCGATTTTTCCCTTCTAAAAAAGATAAACAACTTAAAAGTTCACTTAAATCAATTGAAAAAATTATTTACGACTTTATTAAGGATGCAAAGAATAGATTAAAAAACAATCAAGAATTACGTGATAATCCATCAAATTTTTTAGAAGCCTTATTAATTGAAAGTGAAAAAGAAGATACCGTTTTTGATGAAAAAACATTGTATGGTAATGTAATAGCAATGCTTTTAGCTGGAGAAGATACTACTTCTAATACCTTAGCATGGACTTTGTTCTATTTAGGTCAACACCCTGAATTTGTTCAAAAAATTAGAGATGAAGCTAATAGCGTATATAACTCTTCAACACCTGAAAATTATGATCAAATTGCTTCACTAAAATATACAAATGCAGTAATTCAAGAAGCTATAAGGTTAAAACCAACAACTCCTATATTATTTTTCCAAGCAAATAAAGATGTTATTATAAACAATTTGTCCATTGCTAAAGACACTAGCATCATTCTACAAAATAGTTTTACTTCAATGCAAGAAGAGAATTTTACTAATCCTGAAAGTTTTTCACCTAACAGATGGATTAAATCTGAATGTCCATATCAAAATCATACACCAAAAGCTGTTAAAGCTTTTGGTGGTGGTTCAAGACTTTGCCCTGGAATGCATTTATCTTTAATAGAAATGACTACTGCTATTTCTAGTATTTGTAAACAATTTGATATTAACTTAGAAGGAAAGCCTACTGATATACAAGAAAACTTTGCTTTTACAGTTCATCCTGAAAACTTAAAAGTAAAATTTAAAAGCGCAAATACTAATTAGTATTTGCGCTTTTAAATTTATTTCCTAAACTTATTTCTAGTAATTATATATTTTAGTTTCTCTTTTACGTCTCTTCCTACATCATAAACCATCTGTTCATTACTTGGAAAATTAACAGCTCTCAATGACAATAAATCTAAATAACTTCTACCTAAAGCTCTTTTATCTCCTCTGTATGTTGCATATCTATGTTCAAAAATAAATTCACTTTCTAAAGGAAAATTTTGAATTCGTTGTTTTGAATAATTATCAAAATATTGAACCATACCAACTACTTGTGCCGATTTTGACTGAGTAAACTGATAAAAGTGACAATTAGCTTTTATAAATTTATCTACTTTTATTTTATTCCCTAAACTATCTTTTACTTGGTTTCCACTCGAATCTAACAAGTATTTAAATCCGTCTTTAATTCTTTTTTCTTTAATTATTTCCTTTTCATGTACTTGCTCAGGAGATATCCTTATATCTCTAAAAACAAGTTTCAAAGTAAAATCATAATTAACTCTGTTACTTTCTTTACTATGGTAAATAGTCCAAAAATCATTTAAACCATAAGTGTCAAAATTTAGTAAATCTTCTTCTAGTCTTTTAGGAATAACTTTATCTGTTTTATTTTCTAATGATACCAAAACAAAATCAGTTCCAATATTATGAGCTTCTTCTTGAAGCTGTCTAACATCTTTATAGTTAGGGCTAATTTTATCTAAATACTCAAGATCTTCATATACTCTTCTATAATCTTGTTTGTTTTTTGATGAGAATACTGCTTTAGATTTACTATATAAATATTCCGAAAGATCATTTTTGGCATTGATTATATCATTATTATAATCATTAAGACTAAAAATAGCGTTTCTACCTTTTGATAAATTTTTTAAAGGCAATAAAGGCTTTATTCTTTCTTGTCTATTATTTAAAGAAAGATATAAATTATAAATTCTTTCTAAATTTTCAGGGTTTTCTTCTTTTCTTAAAAAATCTATTTTAGACAATTCTCTTTCAGAAACTTTTTTAAATGCTTCTTGTAGCATAAAAACATAAGGTTGATATTTTTCTTTGTTTTTATTACTTGTTAACTTTTTTAAAGATAAATTAATTGCTTTATCATAATTACCTTTATTTATTGCTTCTTGAGTAGATTTAACACTACTACATGCTATCATAATTGAGCAAAAAAGTAATAATAGTATCGTTTTTTTCATAAAAGTATAGTTTAGATGACTTCTATAAGCAATTAAAATGCCAAAGAAAACCTAAAACAAAATTATACTTTTTTAACCTAAGAATTTACTCAAAATTTAAAATACTTTACTAATTCTTTTTACAAAAAGTAATGTTAAAAGAATTACTAATAAATTAAATTATATCTAAGTCTTTTTTTGCTTTTTCTAACAAGCCCAAAGCAACTGAATCCATCGAATTTTTTTCTATTAATTGAGCATTAAAAAAAGTTTCTTTGAATAACTTTTTTATTAAAGGCATTTTACTAGTTCCTCCAGTTAAAATAAGATAATCAATGGCTTCTTTTTTTACTCCAGCCTTAACACAACAATGATTAGATGTATTTAGAATTTTACTAACAATATTTTCAATTGAATTTTCTAATATATTTTTAGTTATGGTTAAATTCATCGAATTAGGCATGAATTTACTATTAAAAGCTATACTAGATTTTTCTGATAATTTTATTTTTGTAGCTTCTATCTGATCAAGTAACGAGTGTGCATTTTTATCATTTATTAATTTTTGAAGCTGAATTATTTTTTCTTTGTACTTAGCATTATTTACCATTTTTTTTACTAAAAGCTCCGTTTTTAATGTATATAATGATGTTGTTATTTTATTCCAATCAGATGCATACCTAAAAGGTGTATCTGGTAATATTAAACCTTTAAACTTATCGGGGCTTTTATAACCAAGTTCAGGAAAGAATGCTTTTAAAGCAAAATGACTATCAATATCTGTTCCACCTAAAGATACTCCTGATGTAGATAAAATATTTAAATCCTTTTTTTTGCCATTAACTTCAACCACCGTAAAATCACACGTTCCTCCTCCCAAATCTGCTACGATAGCTAGTGAATTATCTTTCAATCTTTTTTTATGATAATATGCAGCAGCTATTGGTTCTTCTAGAAAAGAATAATTTTTATAACCTACATGTTTTAAAATTGATTCTAATTGAGATATTCCTGAATTGGACTCATTATTTTCTTCAGATAAACGAACAGGTTTTCCTACAACTACATAATCAGTTACTCTACCTGTAAATTCTTCTGTTTTATTTTTAATATACTTTAGATAGTCAACAATAATATCGTGAAAAAAAATATTAGTTCCAGGTTTTAAGTTTGTTCCTTTTTCAAAAAATGACGTACCTAATATTCTCTTAAAACTTTTCATATACCTACCATAACCATTATTCACATATGTATCGGTAGCTAAATTTCCATAAATAGGTTTTTCGATTTCTTCAAAAGGAAAAAACACACAGCTTGGTAAGGATTTATTAATTCCTTCAAAAGGAACCATAATAGTTCTATTATCTTTATAAACTGTACTAATAGTATTAGATGTACCAAAATCTAAACCGCATATATTTTTCATAGTTGTTAAATTAAAAAAGGCGTACAATTTACAACTTTTTTTAATTTTAATTTTAAAATAAAATAGAGGCTATTTTTAAATAGCCTCTATTGGTTAAATAATTATTTATTAATTTATATTTTCTATTGTTGATTCACCTATTATTATACCTTTTTTAAGCTTTGCTTTTCCTTTGTATGTTATAGTAGCTTCTCCATAAGAAGTCACTTTTATTTTTTCAGAAGCACTAAGTTGATAAGTACCATCTCCATAAGCAGTTATTTTTACTTCATTGGACTTAATTTCATTAGCAACAACTTTACTGGCTCCATAAGCAGTTATTTTTTGTTTTTTTACAATTCCTTTTTTAATATTTATAAAACTTTCTCCGTATATGGCCAATTTTAACCTTTCCAGTTCAACTGAATTAATAATAACCTCTGATTCTCCTTTTATGTTAAAATTACATTCTTTTTGAATTAAATCACTTTTAAAAATAAATCTCTGTTCTCCCCTAAAAGAAAAATCGGAAACTTTTTTGTAGGTTATAACAGCTTTTACAATTGTACCTTTATATATAGGTACTTTTTGAAAATATCCATTTACCTTCATTTTTTTTGTTGGTGAAGAAATTTTTGCGCCTTCTAAATATAAATGAAGTTTTTTGTTTTTAACTTTTATATTTAATATTCCTTTACGTTCTTTATTTTCTTGAATATATATTGATTCTTTCTTTCCTTCTTTAAAAGTAACTTGAATATGAGGACTAATAAGTACTTTATCAAATTCTTCTACTGTAATCACTTTATCTTGAGCATTAATTTTAGTGTTGTAACCTAATAATACCACTAACGTTAGTATAGTAAATATTGATTTTAAATACATTTTTTTCATTTTACTCGAATTTTAAATATTTTATTAAATCTACTTTTGTAGCGTTGTATGCTTTTAAACCTACAACTATAAAAACTAAAGTTACTAATATAATAGGTGTAATTAAATAAGGTAATAAAGGCATATCTATCTTGTAAGCAAAATTACCTAACCAATTTTGCATAAAATAATATGCAAAAGGAATAAGAAATAAAGAAGCTACAACTGTTATTTTAAGGAAGTTTTTTATTAGCTGAAACATAATTTCTTTTACTGATGCTCCTAAGGTTTTACGTATTGCTACTTCTTTTAAGCGTTGTTGTATTGTTAGTGTTGCTAAAGCAAAAAGACCTAATAGAGCTATAATTACTACGATAATTGATAATATTAAAAACATGGTTTGCTGTTTTTTATACTTTTCGTACGTTTTAGCAAATTTCTGATCTAAAAATTCATAATTAAACGGATACTTTGTATCAACGTTTGCTCGCCAAAACGACTCTATTTCTGCAATTGTTTTATCAATATTATCAGTTCTAACTTTAAACTGAATTGATGGTAACCAATTTCTGGTAAACTCAAAGGTTTGCCAAGAAACCATAAACATTGGTGATATTTCTGTGTCAAAACCATCAAAATGATAATCTTGTATCATACCAATTACCTCTAAATCTGCTCGATCATCATTCATCCAACCTATTCTTACTTTTTTACCTATTGGATCATTATAAACTCCCATTCTTTTTGCCACAGTTTCATTAATAACAATACCTGTAATAGTATCTGAAGCAAATTTTTCAGAAAACCCTCTTCCTTTTAATACTTTAATTTTTGCAAAGTCTATATAATTTAAATCTACCAAATTAGAAGCACTATTAAAGCTAATATTTTTTTCTGTATATCTAAAATCTGTTCCGTTTACAAATCCTTCACCAGGAATAAACATACTAGTACTTATATCAATAATGTTTTCATTTTTAGAAAGTACATCTTTAGCTAATTTATATTTCTTGAACTGACCGTCACCTATATTATAAACATCTACGGATAAAGTAGATTCTTTAGAAAAACCTAAATCTTTATTTATCATAAACTGTATTTGGTAATTGATTACAAAAATACTGATGATAAAAAAACCAGAAATTAAAAACTGTATTCCTAACATTATATTACGTGCTAAATTTCCTCTTTTGGTTTTAGACACATTTCCTTTTAATACTTCTACAGCTTTAAAATTGGCAATGTAAATTGCTGGAATAATTCCAACTAACAAAGACACTAAAAACATAACTAAAAACAGCGTACCTATAGTAGACATTTGAAGTATTGAAATATCTTTTCCAACAAACTCATTAAAGTATGGTAATACTAGTTCTACAAGAATTAATGATAAAATATATGATATTATACCTTGGAAAATAATTTCTAAAACATATTGAAGCATCAATTGTTTTTTTGAAGAACCTAATGTTTTCTTTACACCTATTTCTTTTGATCTTTGTGTTGCTGTTGCAATAGATAAGTTAATAAAATTCACACAAGAAATAATAATTAGTAAAATAGATAAGCCTAATAAAATTACCAATAATTGATAGTTTCCTGTTCCACTTGGACCAGCACGTTTAGCTGTATTGTGTAAATAAATAGTATCTAATTGATCTAATACAACCTCTCTAAAGCCAAAACGTTCTTCATAAACTTCTAAAGAAACACCTCCTTCTTCTGCTTCTTTTGTGTATGCTTTTTCTATTAAAATAGTATCCATTTTTTCTTTCAAGGCTACCAAATCCGTATTTTCCTTTATTTTACAAAAAACTTCATTGTTATGATTTCCCCAATTTACTTCATAAGGTTCTTCAAAAGGAACAATCATATCTGGCTCTACATGTGAATTACCTTGTACTTTAAAAATTGTAGTTATTGTATAATCAATCTTTCCAATTTTAACAATTTTTCCAATTGCACTACCTTCTTTAAAAAGACGTTTTGCAAAAGCTTCTGAAAGTGCTAAATGTCTTCTGCTTTCTTCAAATTTTTGTGTGCTTCCTTTCAATATATCAAAAGGAAAAAAACTAAAGAACTGAGGTTCTGTATATACAACCTTTTTTGTGAATTCATTTAAATTTTCGTGAATAACAACTCTACTTCTATAATCATTATCAATCATTAATGTTTCTTCTACTTCAGGAATATCACTTTTATACAAGTGATATTGTCCTGCAGTTGCAACATGCCAAGTTCCGTTTGCTCTATGCTTTACATTTACTCTGTAAATGTTGTTTTTATTTGGGTTCCATTGATTGTAACTATTTTCTTCATTTAAGTATAACAAAATAATTAATAACCCTGCTAAACCTAATGTTAGTCCAGATACATTTATTAAAATGTTTAACCAGTTTTTTTGTTGATTTCTAAAGAATATTTTAAACCACGTTTGTAACATAATTTTAGTTTTTAGCAGTTAATTTTTCTATTTTTTCTAACATCATTTTAGCATTTTCATTCTTTGGATCTAATACTAATGACTTCTTGTAATTTTCTTTAGATAGCTTGTACATTTCAGAAACAAAATACGCTTCTCCTAAACTATCAAATACATTTCCAGATATTGGATATTCTTGGGTATTTAATTTAAAAACTGTAATTGCTTTTTCTAAACTATTGCTTCTTAAAAAAACATATCCAATACGATTTAAAGCACTTTCTAAATTTGTATTTGGATTTGCTGTTTTAATCTTTTTAAACTCAAGTATTGCCTTTTCTGTAGTTTCTTTTAAAAATGTATTAGATAGTTTTTCATTAATCAAAGAACCTTTATCCAATAAATTCTCATCTACCATTCCTGCTATATGATCAATTATAATATTATGAGTTGGATAATATTTAAATCCGTTAGATAAGAATATAATTGTCATATCATTTTTAATAAATTTTCTAAAACCAGTTTTAAGTCCACCTGTAAATCCATAAGAATCAGTATTATTTAAATTATAAAGTCCCCAACCATGTAAAAACTCATCTTCAGGATTATTATATTTAAAAGGCTGCCACATTTTTTCTTTTGTAGTAGGGGTTATGATAGAGTTCTTGTCAAAATTTTGATTCCATAAAATAAAATCATCTAAACTAATATTTAATCCGCCAGCTGCATCTCCCCTTTTTCCTTTAAACAAAACTTCATCAGCCTCTTGTTGATTCGTTTCATTATTATACATATACTCCAGTACACGATTTTTCACACGATTTTTAAAATCCATTGAAAAGAAAACAGGATTTTTTGCATTTTCAAATTGAGTGTTTAACACATAAGAATCAAAAGGAACACTGGTAACTTTATGTATTATTTTTGCTAAAAACCAATAATTCGTTTGAGTATATTTCCATTCATTTCCTTGAGTAAATAGTAATTCTTTTTGTTTTATCAATGAAAACATTTCGTTATCAGTAAGTTCTTTATTATTAGAAAAGAAATCAGGTAAACCAGAAGAATGAGTTAATAAGTTTGCTATAGTAACACTTTGCCATGTTAAAGGTAAATCGTCTATATACTGTCCTATAGTATCTTCTAAAGTCAATTTCCCTTCTTCTATTAATTTAAAAATGGTTGTTGCTGCAATTAACTTAGTAACAGAAAACACAGGGAAAATTGTTGATGCATCAACTTTTTTATTAGTTTCTATATTTTCAACTCCAAAGTATCCTTTGTAAATTGTTTTATTATTTTTTATAACTGCTAGTGCAAAACCAGGAATTTCGTGGATTTTTTTTTGATCTTTTAAATAACTCTCTATTGCAGTATTTAAAAAATTTTGCTCAGTATTTTGAGTTGATTCTTGTTCTTTTTTACAAGAAGTAAAAAGAACAATTATTATTAATATAAGTATGTTTATTTTTTTCATTTTAAATTTATTTTCAAAAGGTTAACCTACTGCACTAAAACATCTACTTTATGCTCATTTACTTTTTGAGAAATAATCTCACCATCTTTCAAAGTGATTATTCTTGTTGAAAATTGTGCATCATAAGAAGAATGTGTTACCATAACTATAGTAGCTCCTGAAGCATGTAATTCAGTTAATAATTCCATTACATCATTTCCGCTTTTACTATCTAAATTGCCCGTTGGTTCATCAGCTAAAATTAATTTGGGGTTTGTTACTAAAGCTCTAGCAACTGCTACTCTTTGTTGTTGCCCTCCTGATAGTTGTAATGGAAAGTGTTTTGCCCTATGGGCAATACCAATTTTTTCTAAAATTTCATTGACACGTTTTTTTCTTTCTGATGCTTTTACTTTATTATAAATCAATGGCAATTCTACATTTTCATATACTGTTAATTCATCTATTAAATTAAAGTTTTGAAAAACAAAACCAATATTAGCTTTTCGTAACCCAGCTCTTTCTCTTTCATTAAAATTAGCTACCTCAGTAGTATCAAATACATAGCTCCCATCATCAGGTGCATCTAATAGTCCAATTATATTTAATAAAGTAGATTTTCCACAACCTGAAGCTCCCATTATAGAAACAAATTCTCCTTCTTTAACCTCTAAACTTAATTTATTTAAAGCAGTTGTTTCTACTTCTTCAGTTCTGTATACTTTTACTAAATCTGTTATTTTAATCATAATATATTTTTTAATTTTTTATTGTCTTTTTAACTAACTATCAATACCTAATAATAAGTACTACTGAATATTAACCTCTTCTACATCTTTAAAAGCATCATAACTAGATGTAATTATTCTATCTCCTTCTTTTAAACCTCCTAAAACTTCATAATAAAAAGGATTTTCTCTTCCTATTGTAATTTTTCTTTTTACAGCTTTATTATCTGAACTCAAAACAAAAGCCCATTTACCGTTTGTGTTTTGATAAAATTGACCTTTAGATATTAATAAAGCTTTACTATTATTTGAAAGGAATAATTTACTTTTTAAAGACATTCCTCTTTTTAAATCATTGGTTAACGAGTCTTTTTCAAATTTTAATTCAACAGTAAATCTTCCATTAACTACTTCAGAATAAATTTTTGCTAATTTAATAGCATACGTTACTTTATTAACACTAACATTTCCTTTAACTCCTTCATTAAGTTTTGATATATAATATTCATCTACTTTAGCTACTAATTTATAACCATTTAGTACATCTACCTTTCCAACAAACTGTCCTTGTGTATAACTCTCTCCTAAAATAGGGTTAAATGAAGATAAGAAGCCATCAACTGGAGCTTTAACAATAAAATTTTCTTTATTTTTTCTAAGTAAATTTAAACTTTTTTGCATGTTAGCAATTGAAGAATTGATTCTTGCCAATTGAATGCCTCTATTTTTTTTCTCTTCTCCTACACTCTTCTTTATTACTCCACTTCGTTCTTTTTGAAAAGTATATTCTTGAACCGACTTTTGGTATTCATTTTTTGCTACTACTCCTTTTTTATATAATGTGGTATCTAAACTATATTGTCGTTTCGCATTTTTAAAATCATTATTAATTCTCAATAATTGCTGATCTAAATTTAATTGCTGATTGGTTATATTAACTCTAATGTTTCTCAAATTATTAATTTGTTCAACGATTGCTGTCTCTTGGGTCAAATAGTTTAATTCAGCATTTGGATTATACACTTTTAAAAGAGGTGTTCCTTTTTTAATCATTTGTCCGCTTTCAACAAAAATTTCAGAAACTGAACCTCCTTGAATTACATTAATTAAAACAGACGTTTTAGGTTCAATTGTACTATTAAATAAAAGTACATCTTCAAAATCTCCTTTAGTAACTTTTCTTATACTTAATGAATCTCTTTTTAAGTTGACTTGATTTTTACGGGTTACATTCATAAATGTAATTCCTGCTAATAATACTAATGGTAATCCCCAAAGTAACATTTTTTTTGTTTTTTTATTTTTCGTTTGTATTTGCTTATCCATAATTTAAGTCGTTTGATATAGATTATGCCAGAAATATGCCAGTAGAAAACAACTTGATAATAAATTGTAAATCAATAACTTATGTTTGCGTTTAAAAATAACATGTTCATAATCGAACATTTATTTGTTCATAATCATTCAAATACGTAATTATGTAACATGAGAAAAAAAGATGCAACTATACTAATTGTTGACGATGATGATGATATTTTATTTTCAGCAAGAATTAGTTTAAAAAAATATTTTTCTGAAATTATAAAAGAGAACAATCCTAAAAAAATAAGTAATCATTTAACGACTTCTACTGTGGATGTTGTTTTATTAGATATGAATTACAGAATAGGTTTTGAAGATGGTAAAGAAGGGCTGTATTGGTTGCAACACATTAAAGAGTTAAGTCCTGAAACAACAGTTATTTTAATGACAGCTTTTGGTAGTGTAAACTTAGCTGTGGATGCTATTAAAAAAGGTGCTACTGATTTTATTTTAAAACCTTGGAATACTGAAAAACTATATGGTGTTGTAAATGCAGGTGTTGAATTAGCTCGCTCAAAGAGGAAAACAACACAATTACAAACAGTTCAAAAACAAAACGATAAAGATTTTCATAAACAAACAGAACATATTATAGGAAATTCTCCTGCAATGCAATCTGCTATAAAGCTAGTTCAAAAAGTAGCTCCTACTGATGCCAATATTTTAATATTAGGAGAAAATGGAACAGGAAAATATGTGTTTGCTAAAGAAATACATCTTCAATCTACTCGTAAAAATCATCCTTTTATCCATGTAGATTTAGGATCTTTAAATGAAAATTTATTTGAAAGTGAGTTATTTGGTTATGTAAAGGGTGCATTTACTGATGCTAATAAAGACTCTATTGGTCGTTTTGAATTGGCAAAAGGAGGTACTATCTTTTTAGATGAGATTGGTAATTTACCAATGCATTTACAATCAAAATTACTAACTGTTGTTCAAAACAGAAAAATAACTCGTTTAGGCGAAGGAAAAGAACGTGCTATTGATGTACGAATTATTTGCGCTACAAATGCTCCAGTACATGAAATGGTTGATGAACAAACTTTTAGACAAGATTTATTATTTAGAATAAATACAATAGAATTAAACTTACCGCCACTTAGGGATAGAAAAGAAGATGTAGAGTTATTAACCACTCACTTTTTACAAAAATTAAATCAAAAATATCGAAAGAAAATTCAAGGTTTTTCTAAAGAAGCACTAAATGCACTTAACCAATATCATTGGCCAGGTAATATTAGAGAGATTGAGCATATCATTGAAAGAGCTATTATTATTACTGATAACACTAAAATTCAATTAGAAGATTTACATTTTTCAACAAAAAAGGCAACAAATTCTTTAACTGATAACTTAAATTTAGAAGAAACAGAAAAGCTCTTAATACAACAGGCCTTACAAAAACATCAAGGAAATATTTCAAGAGCAGCCAAAGAATTAGGACTAACAAGAGCTGCTTTATATAGACGTTTAGAAAAACATCAATTATAAAACAATGGGAAGACCTCAATATTATCAAATTAGTATAAGGATTGCTTTATTAATTTTTAATGGCGTTATTATTTTTAGCAGTTATACAAAAGGATACATCATTAATACCATAGGTTTTACTTTGTTGCTATTTTTTCAGTTTTTTTTATTTCTTAATTATCTGAATAAAATATTTTCAGATGTTGAAAAATCTATAGATTGTTTATTATATGATGATTATTCAAATTCTATATCTAAAGAGAAAAGAAAAAATTCATTGTACAATAAAACTGCATTATTATTAGAAAAACATAGAAAACAGAATATTCAAAAAACTTCAGAGCAACTTATACTTACTAATATAATTGAAAGTTTAAATATTGGTATACTTATTTTAAGAAAAGATAAACATGATTCTATTGAAGTCTTTCAGTTAAATACTACCTTTAGTAAATTTCTAAGAATCCCCAAATTTTATAAATGGAGTTTATTAAAAAGTAAATTAGGAAAACTTCTAACTCATATTTCAGACTGGAAACAACATAGACATACAGTAGTTTTAACTATTAACGAAGAAAAAGAAACTTTTTTCTTAAAAACGTCAGTTACTCAAACAAATGAATATGAATATTTAATTGTTTCTTTAGAAACTATTCAACAATTAATTGACAAAAAAGAAAAAGAAGCTTGGTATAAATTAATGAACGTAATGTCTCATGAAATTATTAATACGATTACTCCTATTAGTAGTTTAGCAGAAAATTTAGGATCTCTATTGCAAGAAGACTCTCCGGATGCAGATACTATTGATGAACTATCTCAAGGATTAGAAATTATAAATAGACGTTCAAAGCATTTAACATCTTTTGTTGATACCTACAGAAAATTAGCAGAATTACCTTTACCTCAAAAAGAAAAATTTAATTTAACTGAACTTGTTAAAAACACTATACAACTTTTTAATCAAGAGTTTATATTAAAAAATATTGAAGTTGAGTTCTCAATTAAATCTGAGTTTATAATTAATGCAGATAAAAAACAAATAGAACAGGTTATTGTTAATTTACTATCAAACTGTTTATATGCTTTTGAGAATATTAAACTTCCTAAAATAACTATTTCAATTTTTGGTGATAATATGCGTACACATTTGTCAATAGTTGATAATGGTATTGGTATTTCTTCAGAAATTAAAGATAATATATTTGTTCCATATTTTACAACACGCAAAGATGGATCTGGTATTGGACTTACTTTAAGTAAAAGTATTATAGAGTCTCACAACGGAATTATTCAATTTTCATCAGCTGTGGGTAAAACAACTTTTACGTTAACCTTTATCAAGTAGTTTACAATTGTAAATTGATTATTTGTTTATACAACGTAATAAACGAAGTCACTAAATAATAAAAGTAATTATATTGTGTAGAATAAGTAATGATATAGTGTTTATAGATAAAATATCAGTTTATAAACGGGTTTTCCACTAGGCTTAAGTCATAAACTTATTTTTACATTCGTATTTAAGTAAGTTATTAAAAATAAGTAGTATTTTAATTAATTGTCATACTTTTTTACTTAATTACATTTGTAAACTACTGATAAGAATTAAATTTCTTGGCTATTTTAATTGGACATAATTCATCATATAAGATTAAATACTTGTTGATATATTACTAATTATTAAACTAGTCTTTTCTATAGTTCCATTGATTACACGTATTATTGTCTTCTTTATTTATTTTACCTACCAAAATAACGTTAAATACATAGCTTAAAGCTCTTAAATAAGATTAATTAGCCTTTACACTCTATTGATAAGTATAATTACTTTGTTTTTTAGTATATACTAATTAAATATAATCTTTGTATGATACATCATACTCTATATTAATTACAAATGTTAATTATAATTTCCTGCATCTTTCTTTTTTACAATTATAAACTTACCCATCCCTTAAAAGAAAACTTTTTTAAGCAAAAGTATAGTTTTTCTCTATAATAAAAGATTAAATACTTGTTTTAGAGGTTTTTATATGTGTTTATCTGATTGTTTAGTTTAATTATTTTGTGGTTGTTATACTTTATTCTATTAATTGTGTATTAAAATACAATTGTTTACATTTGTATATATTATTAATAATTGACAATTGTGAATTCAGAAGCTTTTATAACTCGTTTAAAAATAATTTTAGAATACTATAATTTAACATCATCAACTTTTGCTGATACTATTGAGGTACAAAGATCAAGTATGTCACATTTAATGTCAGGAAGAAATAAACCTAGTCTCGACTTTGTTTTAAAAATCGTAGATAAGTTTCCAGATGTAGATTTATATTGGCTTTTGAATGGAGAAGGAAATTTCCCTAAAAAAAATGTTAACATTACTATTGAGCAAAAAAAAGAAGTCTTAGAAAAAACTAAAAACACGACTCCTTCTCTATTTACTCATAGCGAACCAACTAAAGAGATTCCAAATACTCAATTCTCAGAGAGTGCCAAAAAATTAATAAAAGTTGTCTTATTATATGATGACGGAACATTTGAAGAGTTTAAGCAATAATTTTATGTAAAAACCTATTCTTTTATATTTACATATACTGAATAAGTATATAATAATTTTAAAATACTCAATTCTCAGAGAGTCAAAAAATTCAATAAAAACTTTATTTTAATAATAGTACTCTTACTTTGCGTACTGATTTATAATTTATTTACATCAATCAAACTCTTGATTCAAAATATCAGTATTTTTGTATTATTTACTTAACTCTATTTTATTTTTACCTTTTTAATGAATAAATATATTTTAAATAATGATGTTCAATCATTTATAAATAATAATTTAAAATCAAATATTGATAAATTACTTTTCAAAGGCAGTCCTTTTAAACAGGTTACTATTCAAGAATTAGCCAATCAAATTATAGCTAAACAAAAGTCAGAAAAAAAATTACCAACTTGGTTTAATACTAGTACAATATATTACCCTGCTAAATTAAGTATAGAACAAACATCATCTGAAATAACCGCTGAATATAAAAACTCTATAGTTAAAGGTAAGACTATAATTGACATAACAGGAGGTTTTGGTGTTGATACCTATTATTTTTCTAAAATATTTGAAAATGTAATTCATTGTGAAATTAATGAAGAATTATCAAAAATTGTTAACTATAACTATCTCCAACTTGGAGTAGAAAATGTGCATACAATTCCTAAAAATGGTATTGAGTATTTAAAAGAAACATCAGAAAAAATTGATTGTATTTATATTGATCCTTCACGAAGAAATGATGCAAAAGGAAAAGTGTTTTTATTAAAAGATTGTCTACCTAATGTTCCAGATAACCTTGATTTTTTATTCTCTAAATCTGATATAATCCTTATTAAAAACTCTCCTATATTAGATATTTCTGCTACAATTAATGAACTAAAATATGTTAAAGAAATCCATATTATCGGAGTAAAAAACGAAGTAAAAGAACTTCTCTTTTTATTAGAAAAAAACTACAACAAAAATATAGAAATAAAAACACATAACTTTCTGATAAACAAAAACAAACAAGAATTTAACTTTAGCTTTAATTCAATTAGTGAAATTACCTTTAATTTACCTTTAAACTTTCTATATGAGCCTAATTCAACTATCTTAAAATCTGGAGGATTTAATCAAATTTCAAGTTATTATAAATTAGATAAATTACATCAACATTCTCACCTTTATACTTCTGAATTTTTAAAAGAAAATTTTCCAGGAAGAACATTCTTAATTGAGAAGTTTTTTAAATACAATAAAAAAAGAATTCGAAAAGAAATTTTAGACGAACAAGCAAATATTACTATTCGAAATTTCCCAAAAACAGTAGCTCAATTACGAAAAGAAACTAAGCTAAAAGACGGAGGTAATATTTATTTATTTTTCACTACAAATTTTAACAATGAACCTATTGTTATTAAATGCAAAAAAATAAAATAATAATAACTTTTCCACGTTCTTATAATGATAAGTGTCTATATCGGACGTGTTTTTTTATTAGGGGAAAATAAAACATGTCAGAAAGCCTTGATTTTTTAATCAAGGCTTTTCTTTTATATAATTATTTCCTTATTAGTATCTAATTCTATTGGGTGTTTATCTTTTTGAAAAAATCGAGCAGTTAAACTTCCTTTTAAAGTAATCTCTTTTCCTTTTACCTCTAACCAACTACCTTCTCGTAATCCTAAAACACTAGTAGCATTAAACACATGATATTCTTTTATTCGTGTTTCTCTTGTTTCTCCCATATGCTTTGAGTTTGGATTTGGATCAAGATAATGTGCATTAATATTAAAAGGAATTAAGCCTAAAGTTTTAAAACTTGGTGGATATACAATAGGCATATCATTAGTATTCATCATTGTTTCTCCGCAAATATTACTTCCAGCACTTGTTCCTAAATACGGAGTTCCTTTATCTAAAACTTCTTTCAAAGTTTCTAACACATCGTTATTATATAATTGATTTACTAATTCAAACGTATTTCCTCCTCCTGTAAAAATTCCAGTGGCATTAAGTATTGCTTGCTTCGGATTTTTAAATTCATGAATTCCTTTTACATCCCTACCTATTTTTTTAAAAGCTTTTCTAGCAATTTCAGTATAGTCATCATAACTTATTCCTCCAGGCCTAGCATATGGAATAAATAAAATAGTAGTTGCTTTTTCAAAATGAATTGAAAGTGCTGGTAATATATACTCTAAATACCCACTTCCATGAACTGTTGATGTACTTGCTACAATTAGTTTTTTCATAAAAAATATTTTTATAACTTTGGTAAAACTAATTATTTAAAAAAAATATACAATGAAAAAGTTACTTTTCTTGTTTTCTTTAATTCTTACTCTTGTTTCTTGCTCAAAAAATGATTCAAACATCCCAACAGTTACTAATAATGATGTTGTAGGCACATGGAATCTAACTGATTTTAAAATTGAAGGAACTACTAAAGGAACATACAAAGGGCAAAATTTTAGTGGTAATGTAAAATCACATGGTGAAAACTATAACTTTGCTTTTACTTTTAATCAAAATAATTCCCTTTCTTTAAAAGGTCTTTTTACTATAGTAACAACATCAACAATTTTAGGAGTTTCACAAACTAATAAAAGTGATGCAAAAGTTATTGATGGTTTTGATAATAATGCTAAATGGAATATTGAAAATAATATTCTAAAACTAACTACTAGCGGTGGGGAATCTTTTGAAATTCCAATTGATGATTTTCAAAAAGATAAAATAGTTTTAAAATATGTTGTTAATGAGAAAAAAACAATAAATGGTATTGATTTACAAATAAATGGTATACAGTACATAGTTTTAGAAAAATAGTATAAAATAGAATGCACTGTTAAATATAAACGCCTTACTATTATCTAGTAAGGCGTTTATATTTAACAAAAATTTACAAAGACATTAAAACATTTTTAAGAAGGGGACTTTGTTTCTTTGTTTAGTACAAACAAAAATTATATGCAAAAACAATTACTCTTCTTAATTATAACTACCACTACTCTTTGTTTTTCTCAAAAAAAGAAAACTGTCTTAAAAGGAATTTTAAAAGACAAACTTGGAGTAATAAAAAATGCTAACATTTTAAATTTAAATACAAAAGAAGGTACATTCTCTAATGATTCCGGGAATTTCTCTATTACCATTTCAGTAGATGATGTACTACAAATTTCTACTATTCAACACCATACCAAAAAAATAACTATTTCAAAAAATATTTTTCAACAAAAAAACATAACAATAAAAATGCATACTAAAAGTCATGTTTTAAATGAAGTAGAAATAAAAAGACATAATTTATCTGGTAATTTATTAATTGACATAAAAAAAACTCCAAAGGATACTATATCTGAGCTTGTTAATAAAATGATGGATGGTATTAAAAGTATGAAATTAGATGAAATAATGAACATGCCTACTGGTAGTGATGAAATTCATTTGTCAAAATCAGCAGCACCAGGAATTCCAAATGTATTTACTGACGGTATAAAACTTTACAGTGGCAGCATTGGTGGTGGTTACGAAAAAAAAAGAAGAGAAGAAAGAAAAAGACTAGAACAAAAAGAACAATTTCCTGACAAACTACTTCGTGACTTTGGAAAACATTTTTTTTACAGTGAATTAAAAATACCTAAAGAAAAATATTATCATTTTATAGAGTACTGTAGTCATACTAATGTTGAAGTTCTTTTTCATAATAAGAAGTTATTTGAAGTTATTGAATTATTAAAAAAAGAAAGTATGAGTTATCTTCAAATAATTAATAAAAAATAGAAATGCATAAAATATTTTTATCCTTATTAGTTATTATTTCTTTAAACATCCATTCACAAAATGAACGAAAGTATATGTATGGTAAAATTTATAATAAACTAGGAAACCTAGCTAACGTTCATGTTATAAACTTAAACACTAAACATGGTACTTACACTAATAATAGTGGGAACTTTAAAATTCCTGTTAATTTAAACGATAGTTTAAGATTCTCTTTTGTAGGGTATGAAACTAAACTTTTAAAAGTAACTGAAAAGCACCTTGGAATTCAAAATAATAACTTCGTTTTAAAAAAAATTACTTACACCTTAGATGAAGTTAATTTAAAAAAAAATAATCTCTTAGGTTTCTTGTCGGCTGATTCAAAATTAATAAAAAAAGAAAAAGTAATAAATGCTGAAACTTTAAAGCTTCCATTTGCAGGATCAAGAATCCTTACACCTGCTGAAAGAAGGTTACAAACTGCTCAAGGAGGTAGTACGCCATATATGTTAGGTTTATTAGGTGGTTCTGTATCTTTAGATTTAATAATAAACAGTATTTCTGGAAGAATAAAAAAGTTAAAAAAACTAAAAGTAATTGAAGAAAGAGAGAAAAAGATTAGTTTTATTAAAGATATTCATGAAAGGTACATTATTAATGATTTAGGAATTGAAAAAGATAATTTGTATCGCTTTATTTATTTTTGTGAAAATGATTCTAAATTTAATCGTATCTTAAACCAAGGCGAAATATCAATGATTATTTTTTTAAAACAAAAGTCTAAAGAATTTAAAAACCTATAGTATGAAAAACATCTCCCTTCTTATTCTTTTATTAATTTCCATAAATCTATGTTCTCAAAATGAACGTAGATATATTCATGGTAAAATTTTAGACAAAATAGGAATATTACCTAATGTTCATATTATAAATTTAAATACGAAACACGGTACATACACGAATAGTAATGGTGATTTCAAAATCCCTGCAAAAGTTAATGACAGTTTACGTTTTTCATATGTTGGTTATGAAACCAAAGTAATAAATGTTTTAGATAAATATTTTGGAATGCATGATAATACTTTTTTCATAAAAAAAATAGCTTACACTTTAAATGAAGTGGAAATTAAAAAACACAATTTACAAGGAAGTATAACTTCAGATATTAGAAAAACACCTGAAGATAAAAGAGAAGAAGCATTAAGAAAAACGATGGATTTTTCAAAAGTAGATATGAGTGTTGTTGAGCCTAATGACCATATTGATGAAAGGGTTCGTCCACACATTGTAAATACTGATCCTACTGCCAATTTTGCAGGTGTGGGTGCTACTGCAATTATTCCGTTCGGATATTCTAAACGTTTATGGGCACTTAGAAAAGAACTAGCTTTAAAAAAAGGTATGCCAGCTAAATTATTAGCTGAATTAGGAGAAAAATACTTTTTTGAGGAATTACAGATACCGCCCGAAAGATATTATCACTTTTTAGAATATTGTAACCCTTTAGGAATAGAACAATTACATAAAGAAGGAGAAACGTTAAAAATTATTAAAATTCTAACAACTGAACATATTAAGTATTTAGAAATAATAAAAAAGCAGTAATTTGGCTTAATAATTGACAGTAATTTTAATATGAAAAAAAAACTTTTTATAACAGTAGTCACTTTTAGTTTATTCTCATTTGCTACTCTTCATAAATATTACCTTGCTTTAACTGAAATCGAATACAAAGAAAATTCTCAATCTGTACAGATGATTATGAATGTGTTTATAGATGATATTGAAGATGCTATAAACAAAGACTACAATACTGACTTGCAACTATCTACAAAAAAAGAAGATAAAAACACCGATAGTTTCATTAAAAAATATCTAAATAAACATTTTAAAGTTTCAATAAATAATAACGTAAAAACCTACAATTTTATAGGTAAAGAATACGATGGAGATATTGTATATTTTTACCTTGAAATTGAAAAAATTTCATCTATCACATCTATTGAAATTAAAAATGATGTTTTAATAGAGCATTTTCCTGAACAGAAAAATTTAGTAAAAGCCACTATTAAAAAAGAACGTAAAAGTTTATTTCTTGATAAAAAAAATGATAAAGGTTTGTTAAATTTTTAACAAACTTTAACCATACCTCTTCCTTATTTATTACTTTTAGAACCTACTTAAACAACTAATTAGATAATGAAGAAAAATATTGTATTAATTTTTTCTGTTTTTTTTGTGGTTTCTTCCGTTTTTTCTCAAAGCAAGAGAGAAACACAAAAAGGGCATACAAATCAAAATAAATTTAAACAACTTAAAGATGAATTAGCAACACCAGATAGGCGGCATACTGCTTCTGGAGCTCCTGGTAAAAAATATACACAACAGAAAGTTGACTATTCAATGGATATTGTTTTGGATGACGATAAACAAAGAATTACAGGTAACGAAACTATTACGTATCATAATAATTCAGAAGATGAATTAACCTATTTATGGTTACAATTAGATCAAAATATGCGTGCATCTGATTCTAAAACACCAGATATTCAACCTACTAGTGCGCCTAAAAGAGGGGTTCCAAAAAGAGTATATGACAGGTATTTCCCTGAAAAACCATTTGATGGTGGTTTTAAAATTACTAGTGTAACTAATACTAATGGGAGTAATTTATCGCATACTATTAATCAAACTATGATGCGAATAAACTTACCTAAGCCTTTAGCTTCAGGAGAAACTTTTTCTTTTAAAATTTCATGGTGGTATAACATAAATAATCATAGAACTCAAGGTGGTAGATCTGGATTTGAACATTTCCCTGCTGATGGAAATAACAATTATGTAATTGCTCAGTTCTATCCAAGGTTATGTGTTTATGACAACGTTGAGGGATGGCAAAATGATCAATTTTGGGGAAGAAGTGAATTTGCTTTAGAATTTGGTGATTTTAATGTAAATATTACAACTCCTGCTGATCATATGCTAGGAGCAACTGGAGTTTTAATGAATGAAAGTGAAGTTTTAACTAAAAAGCAACAAAAAAAATTAGCTTTAGCTAAAAAGACTTTTGATAAGCCGGTATTAATAGTTTCTCAAAAAGAAGCTGAAGAAATTGAAAAAGGAAAATCGAAAAAAACTAAAACATGGAAATTTGTTGCTAAAAATGTACGTGACTATGCTTTTGCTTCTTCAAGGAAATTTATTTGGGACGGTATGGCTGTAGATATTAACGGTAAAACTGTAATGGCATATTCATATTATTCAAAAGAAGCTAACCCTTTATATGGAGATCATTCAACAAGAGCTGTAGCACAAACACTTAAAACGTATTCTAGATATACATTTGATTACCCATATCATAAAGCAATTTCTGTAGATGGTCAAATGGGAATGGAATATCCTCAAATTTGTTTTAATCCTGGTAGACCAAACCCTGATGGAACCTATTCTGATAGAGTAAAGTATAGAATGATTAAAGTAACTATCCATGAAGTTGGACATAACTTTTTTCCTATGATTGTAAACTCTGACGAACGTCAATGGACATGGATGGATGAAGGTTTAAATTCTTACATGGAAATGTTAGCTGAATTAGACTATGACCCTAATTTTCCTATAACAAGAGGATATCCTAAAAATATTGTAAAATATATGGGTGGAGATCAATCTAGTATTGCACCTATTATGACTAAAGGAGATAATGTATATCAATTTGGTAATAACGCATATGGAAAACCAGCAACTGCTTTATGGATTTTAAGAGAAACTATTATGGGTAAAGAATTATTTGACCATGCTTTTAAAACTTATGCAAAACGTTGGAAATTTAAACACCCTACCCCTGCTGATTTCTTTAGGTCTATGGAAGATGCATCAGCTATGGATTTAGATTGGTTTTGGAGAGGTTGGTTTTATACAACTGATGTTACTGATATTGGTGTTAAAGATGTTAAAAAATATTACACAACTGAAGGTCCTAATAATTCTGTAAATTTTGTTCAAGACAAAACAGAAGGTTTAAGCTTTGATTCAAAGAAAAACCCTAAATCAAAATATCATTATGAAATTACTTATAATAAGCCAGGTGGTTTAGTTATGCCTATAATTGCTGAGTTTACTTATAAAGACGGAACTAAAGAAAGAAAAACGTATCCTGCTCAAATTTGGAGACTTAATGACAATCAAGTAACTAAAATATTTTCTTCAGATAAAGAAATTACTAATATTACAATTGATCCAGATTTAGAAACAGCAGATGTAGATACTTCTAATAATAGTTGGCCTAAGAAAACTACTAATAAGTTTGATAAATTTAAAAAGAAAATTAAAAGTTAAAAACTTAACATAGTAAAATAAAAAAGCGGTATAAAATATTTTATATCGCTTTTTTCATATCTGTTTTTTAACCAAATAGATAAAAATTTGTTAAAGTTTTAACATATACTCTTTTTGACTAAGATTAATTCACTAATTTTCCAATTATTTAAAAACCAATAAGCACAAAATGAGAAAATATACTACACTATTATTTTCAGCTCTTTTTGTATCAGCATCTTTATTTGCACAAGAAACAACTAAGAAAGAGCCCCAAAAAGGTCATATAGACCAAAATAAATTTCGTCAATTAAAAGATGTTTTAGCGACACCAAATGATCAACGTACAGCTTCTGGGGCTCCTGGACATGCATATACTCAGCAAAAAGTAGATTATGTTATGGATCTGCGTTTAGATGAAACTTCAAATAAATTATATGGAGATGAATCTATTACTTATCATAATAATTCTAAAGATCATTTAGAATATTTATGGGTGCAATTAGATCAAAACATGCGTGCTCCTGATTCGAAATCTCCTTTAGTTGAATCAAAAGGTGCTAGTGGTTTTCAAACTCCTAAGAAGTTTGTTGAAAATAACATGTCAAAACCTAAAGCTTTTGGTTACAATATCGAAGCTGTTAAAAAAGCAGATGGTAGAGATTTATCATACACTATAAATAGAACAATGATGCGAATAAATTTACCAAAGCCTTTAGCTCCTGGTAATACATTCTCTTTCAAAATTAAGTGGAATTACACAATAAACAATGTAGTAACTGATGGTGGACGTTCTGGAGTTGAAGAATTCGCTGATGGTAATAAAGCTTTTATAATTGCTCAGTTTTTTCCTAGATTATGCGTTTATAATAACGTAGAAGGATGGCAAAACATGCAATTCTGGGGACGTAGTGAATTTGCGCTAGAGTTTGGAGATTATGATGTAAAACTTACTGTACCTGCAGATCATATTGTTGAAGCTACTGGAGAATTACAAAATGAAAAAGATGTTTTAACTAGAGAGCAACGTAAACGTTGGGAAAAAGCTAGAAAATCATATAAAAACCCTGTTCTTATCGTTACTCAAGAAGAAGCTGAAGTAAACGAAAAGAAAAGATCTACAAAAACAAAAACATGGCATTTTAAAGCTAAAAATGTACGTGATTACGCTTTTGCTTCTTCAAGAAAGTATATTTGGGACGCTATGGCTGTTAACATTAATGGTAAGAATGTTATGGCAGTTTCTTTATATCCAAAAGAAGGAAACCCTTTATGGGAAGAGCATTCAACAAGAACTGTTGCTAATACTTTAGAAGAGTATTCTAAATTAACCTTTGACTACCCATATCCTAAAGCAATTTCTGTTAATGCCAATGATGGTATGGGAATGGAATACCCTATGATTTGTTTCAATTTTGGACGCCCAAATCCTGACGGAACATATTCAGATCGTTTGAAAAAAGGAATGATTGGAGTAATTATTCACGAAGTAGGACATAACTTCTTTCCTATGATTGTAAATTCTGACGAAAGACAATGGACTTGGATGGATGAAGGTTTAAATTCATTTGTTCAAATACTAGCTGAATTTGATTACGATGCTAAATTATTCGCTCAAAATCCTACTAAAAATATTACGCGTTACATGAGTTTTGATCAAAAGCGTTTATCTCCTATTATGTCTCAAGGAGATTATGTATATAACTTTGGACCAAATGCATATACTAAACCAGCTGCTGGATTATACATGCTTCGTCAAACTATAATGGGTCCTGAATTATTTGATTACGCATTTAGAACTTATTCTAAACGTTGGATGTTTAAACACCCAACACCAGCTGATTTCTTTAGAACTATGGAAGATGCTTCAGGTATGGATTTAGATTGGTTTTGGAGAGGTTGGTTTTATACAACTGACTTTACTGACATAGGTATTAAAGAGGTTAAACCTTTATTTTTAACTGATAAACCTAATGAAAGAACTAAAAAATTACAAGAGCAATATCCTACATATTTTGCTCGTTTAGGAAAATTAGTTTTCTTAACTACTAAAAAAGAAGAAGCTAACTCAAAAGAGGTAGAAGCGCATATTAATGGGTTACCAGCTGCCGAAAAGGCTAAACTTAAAGAAATGCCTAAATATATGTATCAAGTTGAATTTGAAAAGCCAGGTGGTTTAATGATGCCTATCATTGTTGAGTTAACTTATGCTGATGGTACTAAAAAGCGTGAAACTTTCCCTGCTCAAATTTGGAGAATGAATGAAAATAAAGTGTATCGTGTATTCTCTTCTAGCCAAGAGATTAAAAGCATTGTAGTAGATCCTGATTTTGAAACAGCTGATATTGATACATCAAATAATAGTTGGCCTAAGAAAACAACTAATAAGTTTGATAAATTCAAAAATAAAGTTAAGCAATAACTTTCTTTTTATATTGTTAAAAAAACGTGGCGAATGCCACGTTTTTTGTTTGCATACATACTACAAAAAATAGTACTTTCGAGTTTTAAATAGGATAGAATGAAAGTTTGTATTGCAGAAAAACCAAGTGTTGCTCGTGAAATAGCTAATATTTTAGGAGCCAATACAAAACATGATGGATATTTTGAAGGTAATGGATATGCTGTAACCTATACTTTTGGGCATTTATGTACACTTTTAGAGCCTAAAGATTATAAACCCTATTGGAAAAGTTGGGATTTAAACAATTTACCTATGCTTCCAGAAAAATTTGGCACAAAAGTTACAGGAGACTCTGGAATACAAAAACAATTTCGAATAGTAAAATCATTATTTGATAAAGCTGATGTTATTATAAATTGCGGGGATGCTGGTCAAGAAGGAGAACTTATTCAGCGTTGGGTTATTAATCAAGCTGATTATAAAGGTGAAATACAACGGTTGTGGATTTCATCATTAACAGAGGAAGCCATAAAAGAAGGGTTTGAAAATTTAAAACCATCAGAAGGATACGACAACTTATATTATGCTGGATATTCTAGAGCCATTGGAGATTGGCTTTTAGGTTTAAACGCTACGCGTTTGTATACTGTTAAGTTTGGTGGTTATAAACAAGTTTTATCTATCGGTAGAGTGCAAACTCCTACCCTAGCTATGTTAGTTAATCGTTATAAAGAAATTTTAAATTTTAAACCAGTACCTTATTGGGAATTACAAACTTTATATAGAAATACATTATTTAGTTGTGAAGAAGGTCGTTTTTTAAAAAAGGAAGAAGGACAAACTTTTGCTAATAAAGTAAAAGAAAGTGATTTTGAAATTGTATCTGTAACCAAAAAGAAAGGTAAAGAATATGCTCCTAAACTATTCGATTTAACAGGATTACAAGTATATTGTAATAATAAGTTTGGTTTTTCTGCAGATGAAACCCTGAAAATAGTTCAAAAACTCTACGAAATGAAAGTAGTTACTTATCCTAGAGTAGATACTACGTTTTTACCTAATGATGTTTACCCCAAAGTGCCTTCTATACTTCAACGACTTACAAATTATAGTACGTTAACAAAACCTTTATCAGGAAAAAAAATAAGAAAATCTACTAAAGTATTTAACGATAAAAAAGTAACTGATCACCATGCTATTATTCCTACAGGAATTCAAGTTAACTTACAATACAATCAGCAACAAGTATATGATATTATAACTAAACGTTTTATTGCTGTTTTTTACCCTGATAGTGATATTTCAAACACCGCTGTTATTGGTAAAGCAGGAGATGTTTCTTTTAAAACTACTGGAAAAGAAATATTAACCAAAGGATGGCGCGTAGTATTTGAATATGGTAAAGAAGTTAAAAAAAGTGATGATTCAGGTATGCTTCCTACATTTACTAAAGGAGAAAAAGGTCCTCATGAACCTTCTTTTTTAGAAAAAGAAACAAAACCTCCACGTAATTATACTGAAGCTAGCTTATTACGTGCTATGGAGACTGCTGGAAAGCAAGTTGATGATGACGAAATGCGTGAGTTAATGAAAGAAAACGGTATTGGTCGTCCATCAACACGTGCAAGTATCATTGAAACGTTATTTAGAAGAAAATATATTGAGCGTCAGAAAAAATTAGTAGTTCCAACTCAAACAGGAATTGATTTAATTGATTTAATTGACAATGAATTATTAAAATCTGCTGAATTAACTGGGCTTTGGGAAAAACGTTTAAAAGAAATTGAACGAGGTGAATACCATGCTTCTACTTTTATTAAACAGATGAAAAAAATGGTAGATGACCTTGTTTACGAAGTGAGATCAAGTACCAAAACTAAAAGAATTTCATATGAAACCCAACAAGTTGAAACGACTTCTAAAAAAGTAAGTTCAAAAAAGAAAACAGTTGTAGGAAAAGAATGTCCAAAATGTAATAAAGGTCAACTCTTAAAAGGAAAATCTGCTTATGGTTGTTCAGCATTCAAAACTGGTTGTAAATTTACATTACCTTTTGAGTATATGAAAAAGAAAATATCTGAAAATCAATTTATTCGATTGTTAGATAAAGGTTGTACAACCAACTTAAAAGGATGGCAGTCTGAAAATGGTAAAATTGAAGGATTAATACGTTTTGATGAAAATTTTTCTCTTAAATTAGAAGTTAAACAATCTTCAAGTTCCTCAGCTACTAAAATTTCTGAGCCAACAAATACTTTAGCATGCCCTAAATGTAAAAAAGGACAACTTTTAAAAGGAAAAACTGCCTACGGATGTTCTGAATATAAAAATGGATGTGATTTTGTTTTTACTTTTGAGAACATTAAGAAAGAGGCTAAAGGTCAAAAACTAACTAAAGAATTAGTATTTAATATAATTTCAAAAAAATAGCTCTACAAAATTATTGTAGAGCATATTTTAATTTAAGGTTTAAAAACCTTCTCCGGGGGGAGGGGGACTTTGCGCTTGCGCCTTTTGTGGTGTTAACAACAAATAGATTCCTATAGCAGTTAAGGCCGAATACTTTCCATAATTCCCTATTTTTTTTAAAGCCTCTTTTCTTGTAATCTCTTTATTATTTGCTTTTTTCATTTACTAAAGAATTATAATTAATCTATTATTATTTTTTTAGTTGTAATTTTTGTTTCATCGACTATTTTAACAATATATACACCTTTAGATAAATTAGTTAAGTCTATTTCATTTTCGTCTAAACCTTTATATTCATCTTTTAAAACACCTACTCCTAACGCATTAAAAATAGTTATTGTAAATTGTTCTCCTTGAATGCCTTTAATTATTAATTTATTTGGAATTGTATAAACATATACATCATTTTTTTCTATTTCTGTTGTACTTAATAAAGCTTCTTTAGTATGAATAAAAAAACGTCCTACTCCATTTACATTTTCTTCAAATACAACTTTATACTTTGTTTGTGTATCTTCAATTTTTGTATATTTATTTAACTTTTTATCTTCTATATACACTTCTATTCCTTTAGGTAAATTAGTGTACTTTAAAGTAATACTTACCTCTTCCCCTGCTTTCGATTTAATTCCTAAAGGAATTACCATACTTTCATACCCTGAATCAGGTAATGATTGAATTGTAAAGTCATTTCCTTTTGACTCTTCCAATAAATGAGTAAATACATCAAAACTTGAACTTCCAAAATTACCAATATCATATCCTGGATCTAGTCCTTTTGTTGCTGTCTGATAATATTTAATGTGGGTATTAACAGTAATTCCTTTGCTCTCTGCAAATATCTGAATACTTGGCACTGATGATTTACTTCTTGAAAATATATCAACATCAGTACCTTCATGTTGCCTTTGATTTTCTTTAAAGTTTATCGTGTTAATCCCATTTCCTGTTTTTACAAAAAAGCCTTGCCCTAATGTTAACGAAGTTGACGAACTAACCAATGACTTTGCAACATATTTATTCTGCGAATTATCCCATACATAAACTCCAATATTTTCTGGATGAAATTTGCTTATATTCTTTTGAATAAAGTTTTCATTTGAATTATTATTAATTGGTAAAAATGCTGTATAAGGGTTTCCTATGGCATTCCATTTGATTTCATTTACTGAAATTGAGATATCAGTGGTAGTCAATGTTCCAGTAAATTTGACACTTCCATTAGTAGCTCTTGAAACTATATACCCCTTCCCTTTTTCAAAAGTTAAAGTATTAGTTTGAATATCATCTGCTGTATAATAAGTCCATTTATTTCCATCAGTTTTAGTATCATCATAATAAGCTACTGCATATCTATTTGGAGTAACAGTTGTATTTACACGAATATCATTCTCAGAAGATTCTATAAAATCTTTAATACTTTGACCAGAAACTGGAGCAGTAATTATACTCCATTTATTAGCTAATAATCCACTTCTTTCATAAGTTACATTACCATTTGCTATTCCTCTTACAATTAGAGTTCCACTTGTATTAGCTGAAGAACCAATACTAATCGTTCCTGTATTATTTAAATTACCATTTATAATGGTAATACCATTATTTTCTATAGTAAATGATGATAATTCTTGAATTTCTAAATCATTAATTTCTGCTGTAACTCCTGACTCAATAATTGGAGATGTTACCAATACTGGAATAATTACGTTTTGTGTTGTTAAAGCAACTGCGTTTAAAGTCCAGTTTCCATTATCTGTCCAATCTGTACCATTAATTCCTGTCCAAATTGAATTATTACAATCTTCTGTAAAATTAGCTTTTACATCTTTCTCCCAAGTTGATAAATAAGATGCAGATGCATAATCAACTTCAATACACGTTAGATAATCATTAAACTTAGCATTAAAATTAGTCATTAAATTATTGTTCCCGTTTCTAACATCGAGTGATACTAACAATGTTTGTGTAAGAGAAAGCTCCTCTAATTCCGGACAATTGGTTACATCTAAAGTTGTATATTGGTTTTTACTAGCTCTAAGTATCTTAAGTTTTGGATTGTCTAAAATTAAGCTGTTAATTTTGTTAGATCTTAATTCAACTTCCTCTAAACTTGGAATAACTGATAAATCTATTTCTGTTAAGTCATTCTCAGCAACATCTAAGATTCTTAGATTTGAATTACTCGATAAATCTAACGTAGTTAAATCATTATATTCTAAGTTTAATATTTCTAAAGCAGCAAAAGCCTCAATACCAGTTAAGTTAGTAATATCTAAACGATTTAAATCTAAGTTTATAACAGTTTTAATCTTCTCAGTATACACTGCATTATCATTAGTGATTCCGTTTCCTAAACTTGTAGCATCTCCTAGAGTAACTACATTTCCATCAGCATCATGAGTTTCTAAATAATTTTCGAAATTAGTATCAGCAATATATGTTACATCACAGTATAATGCGAAACTTGCTGTTGCATCTTTTACCCAAATATCAGGAAATAACTGAACTACTTTATCGGCTTTAATACATGTTAAACCAGAATTTCCTTGTCCATCAAACCAAGTGAAATTATCATTATTTCCGTTAGCTACGTTTAATGAAGTTAATTGATTATTAGCTATACGTAATTGTACAATACTTGGATACATTGAAATATCTAATTCTGTAAAATTATTATCATTAAGATTTAATATTCTCATTAATGGATTGTTAGAAATATCTATAGATTTAATACCAGTATCAGAAACACTAAGTGTATTTAAATTACTCAACATGGAAATATCAACATTACCTAAGTTAAAATTTCCATCTAAATATATTTTTTCCAGAATTAAGTTATTATTTAAATCTAAGCTTGCTAGGTTATTGTTCGCTAATGTAACGTTGGTTAGCTTTGTGTTTTTACTTAAATCAATACTCGTTAAATTAACATTATTACGACATCCTAAAAACCACATATTTTTAAAATCTTCGATACCTGTCATATCTTCTACTAATCCATTATGTAAATTAAACCCTTCAGAAATTTCAACTAAAGCTGTATATAC
Source organism: Tenacibaculum sp. MAR_2010_89 (assembly GCF_900105985.1). Lineage (NCBI taxonomy): Bacteria > Pseudomonadati > Bacteroidota > Flavobacteriia > Flavobacteriales > Flavobacteriaceae > Tenacibaculum > Tenacibaculum sp. MAR_2010_89. The sequence goes on from NZ_FNUB01000005.1 coordinate 2,511,509, forward strand.
ATAATCGTCTATAACTCCATTTCCATAACCGTTATTTTCTAAGAACGTTTCAAATGCATCATCTGGAACATAAGTCATTCTACAATACTCAGCATAGTTTGTTGTGTTATCTTTAAACCAAGAAACTAATTCTGAAGCAGTTGAATCATCAACTTCAACACAAGTTAAGCTTGCGTTACCAGTAATATCAACACTCGCAATACTAGTATTATTTCCATTTCTTAAGTTTAATAGTGTTAATTGGTTATTAGAAGCATTGAACGAATCTAATCTTGTAAGGTTAGCTAAGTTTAACTCAGTAATCGCATTATTATGTACTTTTAAAGTAAACATGTTTGCGTTATTACTTAAGTCTAGTTCAGTTATTGCTGTATCATTACAAACCAAATTACTAATATTAGTATTGTTACTTAAATTAAGCTCAGAAACATTGGTGTTGTTAATTAGTAAGTTTAATAATGCTGGCTGATTTGAAACATCAATACTATTCAATGGATTATCGAATATTTCAACAGTTTCAATTAATGCATTGTTTTGAATGTTTATGGTTGATATAGAATTTCCAGAACAACTTAATGTAACCAATTTTAAGTTTTGACTGAGAGCAAGAGTTGAAATATTATTATTATTAATAAGTAAAGTTATTATCTCTGTATTATTAGTAATATCTAGAGTTGAAATATTGTTATTATCTAAATCAACATACTCAACATTACTATTGGTTGAAATATCAATATTATTAATGTCATTATCGTTTAGATCTAACTGAAATAGATTAGTTAATCCTGATACATTAATACTTGTTAATCCCATGTTTGCACAATACACTTGGGTTAAATTCACATTCGCCGTTAGGTCTAAATCTCCGTTTACAGAGTTTCCGTAAGCTCTAAATCGTTCCAATCCTTTGAATTCCTGTAAACCTGTAAAATCAGATATATTCTCATTATCGATAAATAGAATTTGTAAATTCTCAATCTTTTCTGTAGGAACATAATTATCTAATACTCCATTTCCTAAACTATTATCATTTCCTAAGGTAGTTCCTCCTGTATTTTCTTTATGAGTTTCTAGATAGTTTTCAAAATTAGCGTCAGGAATGTATGTTAATCTACAATATTTTGAATAGTTTGCTGTCCCATCTTTTACCCAATGAGATTGTGATAAGTAATCTGCCGTTGGATCATCCACTTCAATACAGGTTAAATTCGGGCAACCATATACTCTAAATTCAGTAAAACTACTATTGTTCCCGTTTCTTACATTTACCCCTTCTAATTCATTAATATTTCTTGCATTAAATTTTACTAAATTCATATTCTTACTAATATCAATAGATGTAATATTGGTTTCATCTAGATTTAACTCCTTCAAATTAGTTAAATGACTTACATCATAAGAAATTAATGGGTTTCCTAATAAATTTAAGGTTTCGAGTAACGTATTATTTTGGGTATTTAATGAGGTAAATTGATTTAAAGAAGCTACAATTCTTGTTAAATTTACATTTTTGCTTAGATCAATATTGCTTAATGTTGTTTCGTGAATTTGTAAATCTTCTAACAACAGATTATTACTTACATCTAATTTTGTTAAATTGTTAGAAGAAATCATAAACTCTTTCAATGAAGTATTTGTAGATAAATCAACACTAGTAAGACTATTTCTAGAGATATCCATTCTTTCTAAAGCGGTTAATCCTGTAATATCAATACTAGTTAACCCCATATCACTAGCATCAATTCTTTTTAGATTTGTGTTACTCGTAAAGTCTAAATTTGTATTTATTACATTACCAAAACACACTACAAACTCTAAAGAAGCAAAAGCCTCAATTCCTGTAAAATCAGTAATTCCTTGAAAATTTAAAAATAGGTTAATTACATTTTCAATATTAGTTGTTTTTACATAATCATCATTTGCAATTCCATTACCCATACTAGTTGGATCTCCAACAGAAACAAAACCTCCGTTAGTATCATGTGTTTCTAAATACACTTCAAAGTTATCATCTGGAATATATGTCCAATTACAATCATCACTAAAACTTACTGTTGCATCTTTCTCCCATCTGGACAAGTAACTGGCTGTAGGATCGTCAACTTGAATACAAAATAAGTTTGGATTTCCAGTAGCATATAACTCAATGCTACTACTATTGTTATCGCTTTTAATATTCAACGATGTTAACTGTGAATTTTTACATTCTACATATTCTAAATCTGGACTAGCACTAAAATCAAGTTCAGTAATAACAGTGTTATTCGCGTATACTTCAATTAACTTCGTAAGACTACTTAAATCTAAAGCTGATAAACCTGTACCATTAACTCCAATATCTTCAAGATTTATATTACTCGAAACATCTAAAGAAGTTAGTGATGGCATATCTTCAAGAAATAAATCAGTTAGGTTATTTAATCCGTTTACATTAATCGTTCCTAATTGATTTTTTCCTGCGCTTATAGTTTCTAATAAAGTATTATTTGAAACATCTAGAATTGATAAAGAGTTTCCTCCTACATATAATCTTTTTAGGTTACTATTATTAGAAATATCTATTGAGTTTAATACAACATTATCTCTAATTCTTAAATCTGATAATAAAGTATTGCCGCTTATATTAATAGTTGTAAAATTATTTCCATCGACATTAAAATAATTTAAGTTTGAGTTCGAACTTATATCGATATTAGATAAATTATTGTTTCTTAATTCTACTCTTTCCAAAACAGATAATCCAGAAATATCGATAGTATTTAATCCCATATCAGAACAAACAATCTCTATTAAGTTTGTATTTGTTGTTAAATCTAAATTTCCTGATGTAATTGTATTGTCGAATGCTCTTAACTCTTCTAAACTTGTAAAATCTTCCAAACCTGCTAAATCCGTAATTCCTTGGTTAGAAATATTTAAATACGTGATATTTTGAATTCTTTCTGTTGCTACTTTATTATCGTTTGCAATTCCGTTCCCCATATTTGTTGGATCACCAACTGAAACAACTCCACCTGTTGCGTTATGCGTTTCTAAATAGGCTTCAAAATTATTATCAGGTACATTTGTTTCTGTACAGAACAATTTATACTCTGTTTGATTATCTTTTCGAGTAAATTGGGTTTCAGCATAAGTTACATCATCAACAGTTACACAAGTTAAATCTGGATTATTACGAATATCAAAATCTCGAGGATCTAAACTTGAGTTGTTTCCATTTTTAATGTTTAAATACGTTAATTGATTATAAGCAATTGATAAATCTACTAAGTTGGTATTTCTTGACACATCTAAACTTGTAATGTTATTACTTTCTGCATATAATTCGACTAACTTTAGGTTATTACTAACATCTAAATTTGTTAAGTTGTTTTCATATACTTGTAATTCCATTAGTTCCACGTTTTTACTAACATCTAAAACTGTAAGTTGTGTATCTACACAATCTAAATCTTCTAGTAATAGATTTTGTGTTACATCTAAACTACCTAAGGGATTAGTATAGCAATACAAGTTCTTTAATGCTACATTGTTGCTAATATCAAGACTACTAAGTTGATTATTACTACAACCTAAGGTTTCTAAAAGTATATTTTGAGAAATATTTATACTTACTATTTGGTTTTGACTACAACTTAATGAAGTTAATAGAGGGTTGCCCGAAAGATTTAAACTTGTTAAATTATTCTTACCTATATTTATAGTATGCAAAGCTAAGTTTTGAGAAAAATCTATACTAGATAAAGAATTTTCAAAACAGTTAAAGTTTTGTAAAGCTGTAAAGTCTTCTAGTCCAGCTGCATTAGCTATAGTTAACCTAGAAATATCTAAAGATGTAACTGCCGAAATATTTGAAGTGTAAACTTTATTATCATTTGCAATTCCGTTACCCATGCTTGTTGCATCTCCAACTGAAACAACACCTCCATTTGCATTATGTGTTTCTAAATAGTTTTCAAAATTATCATCGGGAATATTTGTTTCTTGGGCGAAAAGTAAATTACTTAAAAGTAAAAATAAAATTACTAAGAATTTTAATTTCATAAACTTATAGGGTTATCTGTTTAATGAGCAAAAGTATTTTTAAACTTTCATTGCGAAGAATTTTAGAAGTGGCAAAAAGTGGCAACCTATAAAAAGAACTAAATATCAACTATTTAAAAAAATATTAATCAGTTATATAGATTCAATGTCTATAATATTAATTTGATGAAATTGTTTTATTTTTTCATATCTAATACTTCAAACGTATCAGATTATGTTAAAAAAGAGAAAAATAAAAAATTTACACTCATACTTTTTTATATCATTTCATCTTTATTTATATTTTTTATTTCAGATAATTGTTTACATTTTAACCATTAGTTTAATTTAGCATTACTATTTTAGTAACTAAATAATAACTAATAATTATGAGAAAAAAAATAAAACTTAAAGCTGTGAATTTTAATGTTTTTGAAATAAACAGATTGAAAAAAAATCAATTACATAATGTATATGGTGGTACTACTATTCAAGGAGCCCGTGGATCTAATAATAGGTTAGATGATGGAACTTTTCCTAATTAATTAGAATAAAAAATAAGAGGTTAAAATTTTAACCTCTTATTTTTTACTCTTAAATTGCTTGAATATAACTTTCTAACTCTTGTTTAGAAGCTAACTTCAATTTTTTTCTTATTCTGTATCTAGTTGACTTTACAGCATCTAAGGATGAATTTCTTACTACCATTATTTCTTTAATTGATAAATTCAATCTTAATAAAGTACATATCTCTCTTTCAGTTTTTGTTAAACTTGGATATAGCTCAATAAGTTTTGCTTCAAAACCTTTATTTACTTCAATGATTCTATTTTGTAAATCAGAAAGTTTACCTTCAGTTTTAATTTGCATTTGTATTTCAGAAGTTAATGTATTTACTTTTTGTTTTATTTCTTCTGGTACAACAGGTAATATTTCTTTTTTCAAACGATTTAACAGCTCTTGTTTAAACTCCATTCTCATGGTATTATCAGCTATTAACCGTTTTGTTTCATCTTCATTAACTTTAATTTTTTGATCTAACAGTTCTTTTTGTATTTGCTCTTTTTCTAATTTAATCTGTAACCTGCGTTCTTTTCCTTTATAATTTCTAAAAAGTAATATCCCTATTATAAGAGTACTCACTATTGTAAGTATGAATAAAATAAAATATAACCATTTTTTTGATGCTTCTTCTTTGGCTAATAATTCTACTTCTCTTTTTTCTTGATTAAAACGATAGCTTAATTCTAATTCTTGAACTTTTTTTATGTTTTCTATATTAAATATAGAATCAGAATGACGATTAAAAATTCTATATTGATTATATGCTTCCTTATAATTTTCCATTTTGGATTGTAAAAAACTTTTACGTAAGTAAGCCTTTGCTGTTAGTTCTCTAAATCTTTCTTTCAAAGCTATTTGTAAAGATGAATCAATATAAATTAAAGCTTTAGTATATTCTTTAGTTTTTTTGTATGTATTAGAGGCGTTTCTATAAGCTATACATAATGAATATTTCTTTTTATATTTTTTTGCATACTTTATATTTTCTTTAACCAACAATAAGGCTTTTTCATACTTTTTTTGACGTAAGTTTACAGCAACCATGTTATTATTTACTCGTTGAATATCATCTAAGCTATTAATAGATCTAAACATTTTTTTTGCCTTTTGATAACAAATTATAGCAGAATCAATACGTTTCGTTTGCCTGTATGATACTCCCATCATATTATACCCTGCAGCAATACCATGAATATCTTTTAAGGAACCTTTAATCTTAATTGATTGTTTGTAATGCTGAATTGCTTTTTTATGTTTTTTTTGATACCTGTATACCATTCCCATATTATGCAAAACATCAGATATGTGCTCTAAATCATTAAATTTTTCATAAATACTTTTTGCTTTTAAATAGTACCCTATAGCTATAGGATATTCTGCTTTCCTTCTATAAACAACACCTTTTACTATATAAGCTTTTGCTAATTGTTGTAAACTAACGCTATCAGCCTTATTTCCTATTAGCTTTAGTGCTTCTTCTATAATTTCGTTTGAAGCACTAAAATTTCTATCATATTGAAATTCTGCTAAATCAAGTAAAGTTTTTATTTTTTCTTCTTCAGACTTAGCCTCTGTTACTTCCTTAAGTAAATCTTCTAATGATATTGAACTATCTGCTTCTTGAGCAATAACACTAAAAAAATTTATTAAAAAAAGAAAAAAAATAAGATGTTTTATCATAAAACAAATGTAATTAGAAATTAGTCTTCCTATATTTTAATATCTCTTTAATATTTAATCCTCCTCCTTTATTATTGTGATTGGAGTTCCTTTTATTCCTGCATAAAAAACGATGATCTCAGCAGGTATATCAGCTTCATTCTTTCCATAATGCCATAAATTTACAAGTTCAACAATTGGATCACCAGCCTTAAGGTATAAAGTATCCTTAGTCTCGCTAATCACTGTTAATTCTCCTTTAAGTAAAACTCCTGCATTAATTTCTGGATGCATATGTTTTTTTAATTCTGTTTTTGGTGGAATCGTAATTTTTAATATTGTTACTTTAGGTGTTCCGTCAGGATATTTTGGTAAAGATGCCCCATTCCAACTTTTACTTGTTTCAATTAATTTTATAACTTTTATTTTTTTGTTCTCTTTTGATTTACAAGAAATAATAAAAGCCAAAAACATATAAAACGCAATACTATATTTTTTCATTTATTTAGGTTCTTAATTAAAAATAATTCAAGCCGAATTTAGGCTTATATCCATCTAGAAAAAACATTTTTAGATGTTTTTTTATTATAAAAAAACATTAAAAAAAACATAAACACCTAATTATTAAACCTATAAGTTGATTAATTACAAAAAAAATAGTATATTTAGATAAACCTTATAGTCCCCCCGACATGAATAAACTAATTATCTATGCATTAGCAGTGGTAATCCTACTCTCTTGCGAAAAAGAAAAAAAAAATTCAGTAAACATTCCTAAAAAGCATAAGAAGGAAAAGAAAGAGGAAAACCCAGACAAGTATGCTATTTGGACAGAAAAACAAGCTGCTAGACATCAAAAAATACTTCAAAAGTTGTCTTCAAAAGCTAAAAAAACCAATTATAAAAAAGGCCGTTCCTATTCTTATGATGAAAGTCATTTAAGAGGTACTTGGAAAAACAGAGGTCCTAAAAACATGCCCGGAGCATTTAAATTTACTGAAATGCTTGATGATACAGATGTTATATATGGAGTAAGCCATAATCATTATGCTAGTGAATTTAATTCAAAGGCTTTGATTTTTAAAGGAACCGTTTACAACCCAAAAACGGGTAAAGGTGGAGATGACTTTAAAGTACTTACTGCAAATTGGCCAAACAGATATCAAAATTTATTTGCTTTTAAAATCGACTCAATCACAAGGTTAGTTGCCCATATTGAAAATGGTCCACTATATTACTCTGATGATGATGGAACTACATGGTCTCAATCAAATGGATTACCAGATGCTAATACTAGTTCTATTATCAACAGACAAGATGATCATACTATATATGTAACTAATGGTCAATTGGTATTTTTTTCTACTGATAAAGGAGCTAACTTCTTTTTACTTAAAGAATTTAATACTAAAGAAAATAGTTTTTTATATACTCCCAGATACGATCTACAAGCAAATTCTGAAGCTATCTTTTTAGCTCATGGAGGTACCTTTTATAAATTAAATGATAAAAAAACTGATTTTTCAAAATTAGGAACCTATACCACTAACCACGGAAGTAGGTTATTTAGTATTGGTGGAGATAGTAGAGTTCTTTATATTACGGAAGATAAAAACTATTGGGTGTCTAACGATGAAGGAAAAACCTGGGTTAACAAACACCCTAAAGGAAATTATTATGGTAATAGAACAGTAAAAATGTCACCTGGTAAATTCTTTGCAGCACATCCAGAAAATCCTAGCATTTCAATTGCTGGATACTCACAACCTATAATTTCTTTAGATAAATTAAACACAAACCATTCAACAACTACAGGTTGGGGTAGATATCAAAATGGTACGAGTTTAAATACTGAAGACTATTATAATAGAATTCGATTTAATTACCATCCAGATTTTCAATCTTCTCAATTTTTTTATAATAGTACAGGAGATTTATTTTCTGTAAGGTGCAGTGACGGCGGGATTTTTATATCCTACAAAGAATGGGAAGATTTCCCTAATGAAGGAACTGCTTTTAACAATACTGGATATAAGGATGCTCATTATATTAACTTAAATGTTATCAATACCATAAACCCATTAATATATAGAAATAATTTATTTACTGGATATAGTAACCCTAATCATATTTATTACAGTACTCAAGATCAAGGAAGTGGAAGTATTATAAATGATGATAGTAAAAGAGAAGATAATAAAGAGGTATTAGATTTTTATCAAAGTATTGGTGGTGATGGCCCTCCAATTAACAGTCATGATGGAAAATATGCTTGGAAATGGCAAAGACAAGGTACGAAAGTATATGCTCCTGTTAAAATATATAGTAACACTGGAGCTTTTCAATCAATAAGTAAAATAAATCGTCAGTTTAAAGATGAATACTCAGTTAGCTTTACAAAAAAAACTGCAATGGCCTACGTTCAAACATATATAGATCGTACAGATTCAGATAAAAATATGTGGGTATTATCAAAAGATTTAAATAGAGTAACATGGGATGGTACTTCAATTACCTCTCATACCGTTGATAAAGGTACTAATCATGTAGCAGCTTTAGCTCAGGCAACACTTAATCCAGATAAATTGTATATGCTTCAAGATGGTAAAGTATTTATTTCAGAAGATAGAGGAACCACTTTTGACACAGAAATAACTACACCTTTTTCTAAAACTAATGAAGTTATTGGAAGAGGTGATATAGGTAGCGGAGTTGTATTACCTAATGATGACAATTGGATTTTATTTTGTGGACCTAGTACAAATAATGTAGGCTCAATTTTATCAAAAGATGGAGGACAAACTTGGATTGACATTACAGGAGATTTCCCTAGTGGAATTGATGCACAAACTAGTGGAATGGTTGTTACTTCTGGTGGTGAATTTGTATTTGCAGGAACTGATATTGGTCCTTATGTTTTTGATGTAGCTAAAGAAAAATGGTACTCAATTGCAGAAGGAATTGGTTTTTTTAATGCAACAGATGTAGACTATATTCCGTCAATAAACACAGTTCGCTTTGCTTCTTGGGGCTCAGGGATATTAGATTTCAAAATAGATACTCGCTCGTTATCTATTGATGATAACAATGTTGCATTTAAAACTAATTTTAACGTATACCCTACTCCTGCAAATGAATTTATAACTTTACAATTAAAAAATTCTATAAGCTCAAAACTTAATATCGATTTTTATAACATTTTAGGTAAAAAAGTACTGACAAAAAATGATGTTACACTTATAAATAATGAAGCTACAATTAATACTTCACAACTTACTCCTGGTATATATATAGCTAATATTTTGGGAGATAAAAATCAAAAAATGAGTAAAAAGATAATAATTCAATAGTTATTATTTTTACTTATTAAAAACGTATTATACTATTCAACTTGAAAATTATAATACGTTTTTCTTTTCATAATAATGATCAATAATCTTATCTGGGTTTTTAATAGTATTTTTTATCCAATTAAAATATAAAACTTGCTTTTCATCATCATTTAATTGCCAATCAATAGTAGTTTTACGAATACGAGATGTTATATCTTGTAAAGTAATTGCAGCGGCTACCGATATATTTAAACTTTCAGTGAAACCAACCATAGGTATTTTTAAAAAACCATCAGCTTCTTCTTTTATATAATCTGATATACCGTCTTTCTCAGCTCCAAATACAAAAGCAGATTTTTTGGTAACATCAAAATCAGACAACACACAGGAGTCTGTATGTGGAGTCGTTCCAATTATTTGATATCCTTTGGTACGTAATTCCTCTAAGCATACTTTTGTATTATCTCCATCTTCTTTAAAACGGTTAATATTTAACCACTTCTGACTACCTTTAGCTACATGCCTTGATACTTTATTGGTAAATTTATTTTCTATAGCATACACATCTTGAATACCAAAAATATCACAACTCCTTACTACTGCACTTGCATTATGTGGTTGAAAAATATCTTCTAAAACTACTGTAAAATGGCGAGTTCTATTACTTAATACTTTATGAAAAGTATTTTTACGTTTTTCTGTAATATATCCTTCTAAATAAGCTAATAATCCTTCATCAATCATGTAGCAAACATACTAAATTTTCATATTTTAGAGGTTTAATTTTTGATATGAAAAATTTAGTTATTTTATCTGGTGCTGGTATTAGTGCTGAGAGTGGTATTAATACCTTTAGAGATGCAAATGGTTTATGGGAAGGTCATGATATTTATGAAGTTGCTTCTCCTCAAGGTTTTGCTGCAAATCCTAAACTTGTTTTAAATTTTTATAATGAACGTAGGAAACAACTTACTACTGTCGCTCCTAATAAAGCGCATTATAATTTAACTGAATTAGAAAAATATTTTAATGTCAATATTATTACTCAAAATGTAGATGATTTACATGAAAGATCTGGTAGTTCTAATATATTACATTTACATGGTGAATTGTTAAAAGCTAGAAGTACTAAAAATGAACATGCAATTTATAACTGGAGTGATGACATAAATTTAGGTGATTTGTGTGAATATAATTCTCAATTACGCCCACACATTGTATGGTTTGGTGAAGATGTTCCTATGCTTGAAAAGGCTATTGAAATTACTAAAAAAGCTGATATTTTAGTTATTATTGGTACTTCTATGCAAGTTTACCCTGCAGCTAGTTTGATTAGTTACATTTCAATAAACACTCCTATTTATTTTATTGATCCGAAACCAGCTGTTAGTAAGAATGATTTTAACAACTTAACTATTATTAATGAAGTAGCTAGTACTGGTACTGAAAAGTTATTACGCTTTTTACTATAATAAAATCTAACAATTCAAACAATGAAAAAGATAAAACTACTCATTTCATTTTTTTTGATATCAATTATTGTTTTTATATTTTCAAAAAATGACTTTAAAAAAGCCCCACCTACTCTCTATTTTAATGCTAATATAATTACTATTAATAATGAACTACCAAATGCTAATGCTATGTTGGTTGAAGATGGAATTATAAAAGAAATTGGAGATATTAAGTTATTTAAAAACTCAACTGTAAAAAAAATAAATCTTAAAGGAGCAACGGTTATGCCTGGTTTTATAGATGTTCATACACATTTTGCTTTATCCATGTTTTTTGAAAAAATGTATGATTTATCAGGTTTTAAGCATGAGAGTAATTCTGATGTTTGGAGTTATTTTGAAAGCTGTGTAAAAAATGTTACTAAAAATGAATGGTTAGTTTTTAAAGGGTTAGATCCTGTTTTAGTTCCCGATTTAAAAACTCCTACTTTAAAATATTTAGATCAAATTGCACCTAATAACCCAGTAGTTATTTTTAGCCAAAGTTTACACAGTTATTGGGTTAATACAAAAGCTTTTGAAAGTGTTGGTATCAATAATACTGTTAAAAACCATTCGAAAAAAAGTTATTATGAAAAAGATTCTTTAGGTAATTTAACAGGTTTAATTATAGAACAAGAAGCTTTTAAACCGTTCATTGAGAAATTAAAAACTGAAGTGCTTACTCCTAAATTATTGAGTAATTCTTCTAAAAAAGTAATGAAAAAATATGCTAAAAATGGAAATACAACTATAGTTTCAACTGGATTAACAATTAATGATTCTAAACCATTAATTTTAATGAAACATCTATCTGATAAAAAACCTAGTTTGTTAGGTAATTTTTTAACCTTGATTAAACAACTTCCTGAAAGAATTCCAACTCCTCGACATTTTATATATGTACGCCATGATATGGCACATATTTTACCTAAAACAAAGGGAGAAATAAATGATTTTTATGATATCATTGGTATAAAACACTGGTATGATGGATCTCCATACACAGGTTCAATGTACATGAATGATCCTTATCTTATTTCAAAATTAACTACTAAAAAATTGCATATACCACCTAATACAAAGGGAAAAGCTCTTATTAATAAAGAAAAATTAAAACAGTTTATTAAAACATACCATAATAAAGGATGGCAAATAGCTATTCATACACAAGGTAATGCTGCAATAACTGAAACAGTTAATGTTTTTGATGAACTGAAAAGTGAGCTAGATTATAGTAATTCTAGACATCGTTTAGAACACTGTTTAATGTTACCTAATTCAGAGATATTAAGAATAAAAAAACTACAGTTACTCCCTAGCTTTCATATAAATCACTTATTGTACTATGGAGAAGCGTTGAATAATGATATTTTAGGAAAAAAACAAACAAGTAAAATATTAGCTATAAAATCTACACTTAATGAAAATATAAAAAGTACACTACATGCAGATCAACCAATGTTTGAAAGTAATCCTTTTAGATTGATCCAAACTGCAATTGAAAGAAAAACTAAAGAAGGTAATATAATTGGTATAAACGAGCGAATAAATTTATTAGAAGCAATTAAAACTTTAACTATAAATGCTGCTTTTCAAATACATAAAGAAGATAAAATTGGTTCTTTAGAAAAAGGAAAATACGCTGATTTTATTATTGTAAATAAAAACCCTTATACTTTAAAAACAAATGAAATTGGTGAAATTAAATGTATCAAAACTTTTATTAATGGTAATGAAGTTGTTTATTAATATTCTTTACTAACTCGTTATTAATTTATTAAAATACTCAAACAGCTCTCCTTTAGAAATAGAACTCCCTTTCTGTATTAAATCAAATAGTTCAGTATTTCTTTCTTCATTATAACCTTTGGTTCCTTCTAAAATTTCTACCTCTTTACTCTGTGTGTTTTTTAGTAACCATTCATACCCTTCTTGTTCTAATAAATTTATTTCTTTATTAGTTATTTGCACAACAATTCTATGAATATTTTCTTTTTCACATTTAAAAAGGTTTAAAACTCTTGGAGAAAAATGTTCTAAGTATTCAGTTTTACTAAGTACATCATCCCAAACAACATCACTAAAAACATTCATTTCATCTTCAGCAACTTTTGGTTTTTCCTTCTTAATTTGATTCCATTCGTTCACATCTATACTTTGCGTTGCTAAAAATCTAGCAAACTCATTATGCAAACTTTCAAACTGTTCTTTTGTTAATTGACTATACTTCATTCTAAAAAAAATAAGAGCAATCAAAGATACTTGATTACTCTTAAATTTTAAAGACTTATAAACAAAAAACTATCGTGTTACTGTACCAGTAATTGCAGATACTGGTCCATTACCCATTGCATAAGCTTTGTGATCTACTGCATCTGCAGGCACATCATGAGCTAACGGCTTTAAAACAAATGGTTTAGTACTATTATCAGGATCTGGTTCTACAGATATAACTATTTTTTTACCTCTTAAATCAGTTGGAAATATTAATCCTGTTGGTGCATTTTGTATATAATCTTCACCTGGATATCCTGGACCATTCCCCATACCTCCTTTAAAAGTAGAAGTTGCCGCATTATCATCAGCTTTTGCAGGGTCTGTAAAAGTACCTGTACTTACTGGAGTTCCATTCATTACTACCCATCCTTCATACTTCCATCCTGCTGATAATGTTGGTAATGTTAATCCTGTTGTAGCACTACCACTTGAATTATCTAAAAACCAAACACCACTACGCTCATTATTTGCCATCCCATCTGTTGGTGTTGCTAATATGTATTTTCCTGCTGATTTTGAAAAATCCCCTACTATACCTGATGAAGAAATACTTGCTGTATTACTAGTAAAATCTCCAGCTAAAATTTTAGTATCGGCTGGTTTAGGATCAGTATCATTTGCTGGTTCTATTGATAAAACAAATTTTGTAGCTACAGCAAGTTGTGCTGAACTAACCACAAATGATGTTTTTGATAATTTACCAGAATCATCAACTGTAAAAACTCCTGTTGTAACTGGTGCTCCATTTACAATAATCCAACCTTCATATTTAAAGTTGGCTCCCAAATTTTCTAAACCATTAATATTTACATTTAATACAGATGTACTTGGTGCAGTAGTATCATCATCACTACAAGAAGTAAAAGCTAAAGCAGTTACAGCTAAAACACCTAAAAATATTTTTCTCATTGTTTTTTGTTTTTAAGATTACTCCTACAAAGATATTTTAGATGATTATATTAAAATGTTAGCTATCTAACACTTAAGCTACTTTTTTTAATAATCTTAACTCTTTTCCTTTAAAATCTATGATTTCTTCACTTTTTAACTCATTCATCAATGTATTTAATGTTGGTCTTGAAGTGCCAATTAAAGTTGCTATGTCTTTTTGAGTATAAGGGTGTTTTATTATATGGTCTCCCGTTTCATCACATTCATACCCATAATCGTCACATAATTCATTAAAAAACTCAATTAAACGTGTTCTGGTATCTTTATATAATAATAATTGTAACCTTCTTTCAAGTTTTTTCATTCGTAAGCCAATAAACTTGTAAATTTTAAAACTCACAGAAACATTATCTCTCATCAATTCATACATAGTGTCTTTTGAAACTGGACAAATAGAAGTAGTATTATCAATAGATTGTGCAAATTCATTTCTCTTATCCTCCCCCAAAATTGCCTTCTCTCCAAAAATTTCACCTTTTGTAAGAATTGACTTTATAACTTCATCACCTTCTTCTGTATAGTACCCTATTTTAACTTTACCTTTATCAATAAGATAAATTTTATTGGCAGTATCTTCTTCAAAATAGATATAATCGCTTTTCTTATAAGAGTTTACCTTGTGATTTTCTTTATATGTAGGATATTTATGTGGGCATAATATCTTAAATAAGTTAATATCTTCAAAATACCAAATTGCACTCATAACATGTAGTTTTAAGGTTCTGATATTTTGTCTAAAAAAAAGTACATACATTACAAAAAAGCTCTGGTAAATACCAGAGCTTTTTTGTAATTATATAGAATATTAATGCTAAGCGTTTTGCTTTTTTATTAAGTTTAAGGCTGAACCTTCTTTAAACCACTCTATTTGACCTTCATTATATGTATGATTTGCCATAACAATATCTTTAGCCCCATCAGAATGAACCACTTCAATTGTTAGTGGTTTTCCTGGACTAAATTTATTTAAATCTAGAAAATTAAATGTGTCATCTTCTTGAATTAAATCGTAATCAGTTTCATTTGAAAACGTTAAACCTAACATTCCTTGTTTTTTTAAGTTTGTTTCATGAATACGAGCAAATGATTTTACCAATACTGCAGCCACCCCTAAATGACGAGGTTCCATAGCGGCATGCTCTCTAGACGATCCTTCTCCATAATTATGATCACCAACAACAATTGTTTTTACATTCGCCGCCTTATAAGCTCTTGCTGTTTTTGGTACAGCATCATAATCACCATTTAACTGATTTTTTACAAAATTAGTTTTCATATTATAAGCATTTACTGCTCCAATTAAACAATTATTAGATATATTATCTAAATGTCCACGATAACGTAACCATGGTCCAGCCATAGAAATATGATCTGTTGTACATTTTCCATGAGCTTTAATTAATAATTTAGCCCCGTTAATTTCAGTTCCTAATGGAATAAATGGTGTTAATAATTCTAATCGTTCAGAATCAGGATTAACTTTTATTTCTACACCACTTCCATCTTCTTCAGGAGCTAAATACCCATCATCTTTTACCTCAAAACCTTTAGGAGGCAGTTCCCATCCTGTTGGTTCATCTAACATTACCTCTTCTCCATTTTCATTAATTAACTTATCTGTCATTGGATTAAAGTCTAAACGTCCAGCAATAGTAATTGCTGCCACTAATTCAGGGGATGCCACAAAGGCATGTGTATTTGGATTTCCATCAGCCCGTTTTGCAAAATTTCTATTGAATGAATGGATTATAGAGTTTTTAGGTGCATTTTTAGGATCTTCATAACGTGCCCATTGACCAATACACGGTCCACATGCGTTGGTAAAAATCGTTGCATCTAAATTTTCAAAAACTTCTAAAATACCATCTCTATCAGCCGTATATCTTACTTTTTCTGAACCTGGATTAATACCAAATTCTGCTTTTGTTTTTAATCCTTTATCAATAGCTTGTTGAGCAATTGATGCTGCTCTAGACAAATCTTCATAAGACGAATTTGTACAAGAACCTATTAACCCCCATTCAACTTGTAATGGCCAATCATTATCATTAGCTTTAGTTGTCATTTCCTCACCAGCCTTGGTAGATAAATCTGGAGTAAATGGCCCGTTTAATAAAGGACTTAATTCTGATAAATTAATTTCAATAACCTGATCAAAATACTGTTCAGGGTTTTCATATACATCAGCATCACCAGTTAAATAATCTTTAACTTTATTAGCAGCATCTGCAACATCACTTCTATCTGTAGCACGTAAGTAACGTTCCATTGATTCATCATAGCCAAAAGTAGAAGTAGTAGCTCCTATTTCTGCACCCATATTACAAATTGTACCTTTCCCTGTACAAGACATTGCTTTAGCTCCTTCACCAAAATATTCTACAATAGCACCAGTTCCACCTTTAGCTGAAACAATACCAGCTACTTTTAAAATAACATCTTTTGGTGCAGTCCAACCAGATAATTTGCCTGTTAACTTAACTCCTATCAATTTAGGGAATTTTAGTTCCCAGGGCATTCCTGCCATCACATCTACTGCATCTGCTCCTCCAACTCCAATGGCTACCATACCTAACCCTCCTGCATTTACAGTATGAGAATCTGTACCAATCATCATTCCACCAGGGAATGCATAATTTTCAAGTACAACTTGATGTATAATACCTGCTCCAGGCTTCCAAAAACCAATTCCGTATTTGTTAGATACTGATTCTAAAAAATTAAATACTTCATTACTATTATTTAAAGCAGCTTGCAAATCTTTGTCTGCTCCTACTTTTGCTTGAATTAAATGATCACAATGAACAGTTGTTGGTACTGCTACATTTTTTTTCCCAGCTTGCATAAATTGCAATAATGCCATTTGAGCAGTAGCATCTTGACAAGCAATTCTATCTGGTGCAAAATCTACATAGTCTTTTCCTCTTATAAATGCTGTATTTGGGGCTCCATCCCATAAGTGAGTATATAATATTTTCTCTGCTAGTGTTAAAGGTTTACCGGTAATTTTACGAGCAGCATCCACCCTTTCAACTACCTTTTGGTACACCTCTTTTATCATTTCAATATCGAAAGCCATATATTTTTGTTTAGTTTTTGTTTCAAGTCTCAATTTAACAAAAAATCATGTAAACTACTTGATTCCTTTATAATTAATACCAATACAAACATCTAATTAATTGATTAATATATGTCATAAAAAAAATCTGAGTTAAAAACTCAGATTTTTATATATTAAAAAAACAATATAATATTACATTACTAATTGCTTTTGAGATGGTTTAAATTTAGTTAATACAATACCCTCTACAGCAGCTTCATATTCCTCCATAGTAGGTGTTCTTCCTAATATACAAGACAAAACAACTACAGGTGTTGAAGATAATAAAGATTCACCTTTTTTAGCATCAGTATCTCTTACTACCCTTCCTTGGAATAAACGAGTTGAAGTAGCCATTACAGTATCTCCTGGTTCTGCTTTTTCTTGGTTACCCATACATAAGCTACATCCTGGACGTTCTAAATATAATTTATTTTCGTACTTAGTTCTTGCAACTGCTTTTGGAGCACTATCGTCAAATACAAATCCGGCATATTTTTCTAGAACTTCCCAATCACCTTCTGCTTTTAATTCATCTACAATATTATATGTAGGTGGTGCAACAACTAAAGGTGCTTTGAACTCTACTTCTCCTTTTTGAGCCTCAACGTTTTTAAGCATTTGTGCCAATATTTGCATGTCTCCTTTATGTACCATACACGAACCAACAAAACCTAAATCTACTTTTTTAATTCCTCCATAAAAAGATAATGGTTGAATATTATCATGCGTATAACGCTTAGATACATCCTCATTATTCACATCTGGATCAGCAATCATCGGTTCAACTATCTTATCTAAATCGATAACAACTTCAGCATAGTATTTAGCATCTGCGTCTGGCTTTAATGCCGATTTAGTTCCTGTTTTAATTTCTTGAATACGATTATTTGCTTTATCTACTAATCCTTTAAGATCTTGCTTAGGATTATCCATCCCCTTATCAATCATAATTTGAATACGATCTCTAGAGATTTCTAATGATTCTATTAACGTATCATCTTCAGAAATACAAATAGATGCTTTTGCTTTCATTTCAGCAGTCCAATCTGTAAATGTAAATGCTTGATCAGAAGTTAATGTACCAATATGTACTTCTATAATTTTTCCTTGGAAAACATTCTCCCCTTCAAACTGATTTAACATCTGTTCTTGAGTAGCGTGAACCACATCACGGAAATCCATGTAGGATTTCATCTCTCC
The DNA here is from genome assembly GCF_900105985.1 of Tenacibaculum sp. MAR_2010_89. NCBI lineage: Bacteria > Pseudomonadati > Bacteroidota > Flavobacteriia > Flavobacteriales > Flavobacteriaceae > Tenacibaculum > Tenacibaculum sp. MAR_2010_89. Next base: position 2,530,114 of record NZ_FNUB01000005.1, read on the forward strand.
TTTAAAAGTAACCTTTACAGACTCTGGAATTGGCATAGTAGCCTCACCGGTAGCTAATGCTAAAGCAACTGTTCCTGAATCCGCTCCAAAAGCAACACCTTTAGCCATACGTGTATGTGAATCTCCACCTATGATTACATCCCAATCATCAACTGCAATATCATTTAATACTTTATGAATTACATCCGTCATTGCATGATATTTCCCTTCTGGGTGACGTGCAGTAACTAACCCGAAATCATTCATAAACTTCATTAATCTTGGTATATTAGCTTTAGACTTATCATCCCAAACTGAAGCTGTATGACACCCTGATTGATAACCTGTATCAACGATAGGTGAAATTACTGTTGCAGCCATCATCTCCAATTCTTGAGAAGTCATTAAACCTGTAGTGTCTTGAGATCCTACAATATTTACTTCAACTCTTACATTAGAACCAGCGTGTAATGTTTTACCTGGTGTAGTTCCAACAGCGTTTTTATTAAATATTTTTTCAACAGCAGTTAACCCTTGTCCTTCAATAGAAACTTCTTTTGACACTGCATAAACTTGTGGTACATCTATACCTAAAACTTTACAAGCAAAGCTTTGTAATTTCTTACCAAAAACAACAGCATAAGAACCTCCTGCTTTAATGAACTCCTTTTTTGGTGGTGTTAAAGCTGTAGAAATATCTTTTACTACTTTATCACCTTTAAACAATTGTTTTGTTTTTGTATTTATAGTAAATACAGTACCTGTAGCAACAGAATACTCTTCTTTTAAAATTGCTTCTCCTTCTTCGTCAACAATCGTATTTCCATCAGCATCTTTTTGCTTTACCCAGTTTTTTAAATCGATACCAATACCACCAGTTACCCCAACTGTTGTTAAGAAAATTGGTGCAATACCATTAGTTCCTGCAATTACAGGAGCAATATTAATAAATGGCACATATGGGCTTGAAGAAATACCTGTCCATAAAGCAACGTTATTTACACCAGACATCCTAGAAGATCCAACTCCCATAGTTCCTTTGTCGGCAATTAACATCACGCGCTTATTAGGATGCTTTTCTTTTAATGCTAATAATTCCTTTTGCATTTCTTTATTATGCTCAAACATACTCTGACCATGTAATTCACGATCTGATCTTGAATGTGCATCTGCTCCTGGAGATAATAAATCTGTTGAGATATCACCAATACCAGCAACAAAAGTTACAATTTCTATTTCTTCCTCAATTTCTGGTAACTTTGTAAAGAATTCTGCTTGAGCATAACTCTCTATTAATTCTTTAGCTATAGTATTTCCTGCTTTATATGCTTTCTCTAATTGTTCTGTATCTGCTTCGTATAAAAAAACTTGAGTTTTTAATACTTTAGCAGCTTCATTAGCTATAGAAATATCATTTCCTAAAGCTAAATCAAGAAGTACTTCTACAGAAGGACCTCCTTTCATATGACCTAATTGTTCAAAAGCAAAAGAAGGTGAAATTTCTTTTAAAACAAACTCCCCAAGAATAATCTCCTTTAAAAATTTAGCTTTAACACCAGCTGCACTTGTTGTACCTGGTAAAACGTTATAAATAAAAAAGTTAAGAGAATCTTCTCTATACTCATTATCAATATCTTTTATTTGCTTAATAATTTCACTTATTAGTGAACTACCATCAATTGGTTTAGGATGAAGACCTTGAACTTTTCTTTCCTCAATTTCTTTTATATAATCTTTATAAATACTCATTATATAAGTTTTTTTATTGTTAAAAGTGCTATTACAATCCCCTTATTGTATTATTTCAACTATTAGAGCTAAATACAAGCACCTTTAATCATGTTAGTACCTATAGACATGTAGTCTATTTTTGTTAATTTTTGCTATGCAAAAGTAGTATTTTAAGTCGAAATTAAAAAATAATCACTTAACTAGGCTTATTAGTAAACAAAACGTATCAAAACCATAAAAAAACACCAAAATCAATAAATTACACATTGTTATTTGTTAATTTTTTATCAAATTAACATTCAAGAAGAATTGTAAGAATGTGAAGTTTATATAAAAATTAAAAAAGCAGACCAATAAGCTGGATTCTGTTCCTTAAAAAGGCTCTTATCATTTATCTAGTTTTACAATTACTTGTAAAATCAATCTGCCTACCCCTTAGAATCGCGCGAGTAGCGCTCAAGCTCTAATGTACATGACATTGCACCGCATAGAGTTTACCTGGTTTCACTACAGCATTACCTGTACATTCTTTCTGTTGCACTTGTCCTCGGTTTACACCGGACGGTTGTTATCCGCTATGCTACTCTTTGGTGTCCAGACTTTCCTACTTATACTAAATATAAGTCGATAAGATAGGTCTGCTTAATTATCTTTATATATTTTCAACTTTTTTCATAAAAAACCCACTCAAAGATTGAGTGGGAAAATTGCTATGAAAAAGAAAAAGTGTCTAGAACGTCTTCTAGACACTGCAAATATATGATATTATTTTAATAACCAACACTAAAAAACCATTTTTAATATTTTTTTATTTAACTTTTAAAATCATAAAAAAACCCACTCAAAGATTGAGTGGGAAAATTGCTATGAAAAAGAAAAAGTGTCTAGAACGTCTTCTAGACACTTACAAATATATAACTTTTATAAAATATTATCTAATAAAAAAGTAGTTTATTTTCTTTATTAAGAAAACATGTCTTTTACTTTTTCAAAGAAAGATTTATCATTTTTCTGTGGGTTAGGGCTAAAGTTCTCATCTGTTTGCATTTGCTCAAAAAACTTACGCTGATCTTTTGTCAACTCTTGAGGAGTCCAAACATTTATATGAATTAAAAAATCACCATTACCATAACGTTCAATACTTGGTAATCCTTTACCTTTTAACCTTAAAATCTTACCAGATTGAGTACCTGGGTCAATTTTAATTTTAACTTTACCTGTAACGGTATCTATTTCTTTTGAGACACCTAATACAGCTTCAGAGAAATTAACATATAAATCGTAATGAATATTACTTCCTTCTCTTTTTAATGTATCATGTTGAACTTCTTCAATTAACACTAATAAATCTCCAGATATAGAATTCTTTCCTGGAGCTTCATTACCTTTTCCTCCAACTTTTAACTGAACACCTTCAGTTACACCTTCAGGAATATTAATAGATACAGTTTCTTCTTTTACAACCATTCCTTGCGCATCAGCTCCAGAAGGTTTCTTATTTAGCATTTCTCCAGCTCCATGACAAGTACCACAAGTAGTTGCTGTTTGCATTCTACCTAATATAGTATTTGTAACACGCATTTGTTGTCCACTACCATTACATGTTGTACAAGTTTTATATGTAACTCCGTCTGCTTGAACTTTTCTACGTACTTTAACTTTTTTCTCTACTCCATTAGCTATCTCTTCTAAAGTAAGTTTTACTCGTATACGAAGGTTACTTCCTTTAACTCTAGCTTGACGTTGACCTCCGCCTCCGCCGAAGCCTCCAAATCCACCACCAAATGCACCTCCGAAAATATCTCCAAATTGGCTGAATATGTCATCCATATTCATTCCTCCTCCACCTCCGAAGCCACCTTGACCTCCTTCAAAAGCAGCATGACCATATTGATCATAACGAGCTTTTTTATTATCATCGCTAAGAACCTCATAGGCTTCAGCACAAAGCTTGAACTTTTCTTCAGCTTCAGTATTTCCAGGATTTTTATCTGGATGATACTTTATAGCCATTTTTCGATATGCCTTTTTAATTTCAGACTGAGAAGCTGATTTTGATATACCTAATATTTCGTAATAATCTTGTTTTGCCATATTATTTCAATTGACCATTAACAATTAACAATAGCAGTTGGTAATTATTAATTGAATTATTAATTGTTTATGCTTGACCCATAACCACTTTCGGGTGACGGATAATTTTATCTCCTAATTTATACCCCTTTTCTACACAGTCTATGATTTTACCTTTTAAATCTTCTGTTGGAGCTGGTATTTGTGTAATAGCATCATGGATTTCAGAATCAAAATCATCTCCTGCTTTTACCTCTATAGCTGTTAACCCTTTTTGAGTTAAAGTGTTTTTTAACTTATTACTAATAAGTTCAATCCCTGTAAACAATTCAGAATCTTCACTTTTTTTTATCTCTACCAATCCTCTATCAAAATCATCCATAATTGGCAGTAAAGCTGTCATTACTTCTTGATTTGCTGTTTTAAACAACTCTATACGTTCTTTGGAAGTTCTTTTTTTATAATTCTCAAACTCTGCAAATAAACGTAAATATTTATCTTTTTCTATTTGAATTAATTGCTCAGCTGAAGGCTCTTCTTTTGCCTCAACTTCAACATTTTTCTTAGCTTCTTCTTGATTTCCTTCTAGCTCAGAATTATCAATAGCATCTTTTAATTCATCTTCTTTGGTATATTGATCTTTACTCATTGTAAATCTTTTCTTTTATATTCTTAATTTACTTAAACAAGAATACTGCCAATAAAAAAATAATGTCATAATGACACCATGTGTTTTTTTTAACTAAAAGTAATTTTTATAATTTTAACACATCAAATATGAATTTACCTTTTTTTTAACATATTTAATCTATACTTTTATAGCAGTTTAAAATAAAAATTATAAACATTTAAGTCCCTCATTAATTATGAAGAAAAATTTATTAAGTATTACTGGAGTTTCAATTTTAACTAAGAAAGAACAAAAAAACTTTACAGGAGGTATCTCGCTTGAAGATCCTAAAAAATGTGGTTGCGATTGCGCTGGAAGAGTTACTGGTCCTTTCTATTGTCATAATATTATTGCTTGTCCACAGGTATATACTTGTAACGAAGAAATGTAATTATTAAAGATTACACAAAAAAAGAAAACCAGCTACTATATGTAGCTGGTTTTATATTTAAAAAAATAATTGTTTATTAATTAATCTTCTATTCTTTCGATTTTTGCACCTATTGCTCTTAATCGTTCTTCTATATTTTCATACCCCCTATCAATTTGTTCAATATTATGAATAATACTGGTTCCTTTAGCTGATAAAGCTGCTATTAGCAATGATATTCCAGCTCTAATATCTGGTGAAGTCATTTTAGTTGCTTTTAACTGGCTTTGAAAATTATGACCAATAACAGTTGCTCTATGAGGATCACATAAAATAACTTTAGCGCCCATATCAATCAACTTATCAACAAAAAACAATCGACTCTCAAACATTTTCTGATGAATTAATACAGTTCCTTTAGCTTGAGTAGCAACTACCAATACGATACTCAATAAATCTGGAGTAAATCCAGGCCATGGAGCATCTGCTACAGTTAAAACAGAACCATCTATATAATTTTGAATTTCATAATTCTCTTGTTCAGGAATATAAATATCATCTCCTTTTTTCTCAAGAGTAATTCCTAGTTTTCTAAATACATTTGGTATTTGACCTAAATTAGCCCAACTCACGTTCTTTATAGTAAGTTCAGATCTAGTCATTACTGCCATACCAATCCAACTTCCTATTTCAATCATATCAGGTAAAATAGTATGTTCACAACCATTTAACTCTTTAACACCATCAATAATTAATAAATTAGATCCAACTCCTGAAATTTTTGCTCCCATGCTATTCAACATTTTTGATAACTGTTGAATATATGGCTCACAAGCTGCATTATAAATAGTAGTTCTTCCTTTAGCTAAAACTGCAGCCATAATAATGTTTGCAGTTCCTGTTACTGAGGCTTCATCTAGTAACATATCAGTACCTTCTAAACCTGTATCTGTTTCTACACCGTAAAAATACTCTTCTCTGTTATAACGAAATTTAGCCCCTAAATTAATAAACCCTTCAAAGTGAGTATCTAAACGACGACGCCCTATTTTATCACCTCCTGGTCTTGGTATGTATCCTTTTCCAAAACGAGCTAATAATGGCCCAACAATCATAATTGATCCTCTTAAAGAACTTCCATCTCTTTTGAATTCTGCACTTTCTAGGTATTCTAAATTAATGGCATCTGCTTGAAAACTGTATGAATTTGCCGATAATTTTTCTACTTCTACTCCTAATTCACCTAAAATAAAAATAAGCTTATTTACATCAAGAATATCAGGAATATTATTAATTATTACTTTTTCTGAAGTTAATAAAACAGCACAAATAACTTGTAAAGCTTCATTTTTTGCTCCTTGAGGCGTAATTGTTCCATTTAATTTTTGACCTCCTTCAATTTTAAATGATGCCATTTATTTTTTTCTGTATTTGTTGTTGTTATTAGATTTTGTTTTTGTGTTATTTTTATGGTGACCTTGATTATTTCTTTTACGAAGTAAGTTTTTACTTTCAGATAAGCTCTCTTCAGTATTTCTTATATCTAGTTTACCATCAGATAAATCATATAAATGATCCAATATTACTCCATCCTCAACAGTATCTTTATTCCAGTTTAAATAACATTTTTTCATATGATTAGCTATGGTAAAAATTAAAGCTTCTTTCATATCTCCATCTTCCCAAGTTAAAGCTACATCTATCATTGTTTGGATATTATTTCCATAAAAACGATATTTTGATGCCGATTTTGGGTAATCTAGTTTTGTTGGCTTTTCAGTTAACTCTTCTTTTGATGGGGTTTCATAAGGAGAATCTACATCCAATTTAAAATCAGCCATAATATGTAACTGATCCCATAATTTATGCTTAAAATCAGGAACATCACGTAAATGAGGTTGTAAATTACCCATTACATGTATAATGGCCTTCGCCATTTTATTTCTTTCTTCTTTTTCTTCAAGTTCAATACAATGATTGACTAATTTTTGTATATGTCTTCCATATTCTGGAATAATTAAAGTAGTTCTCCCTGAATTATATTCTAAATCAAACGTCATTTCTCTATTTTTATATGTATGCAAAATAAGTAATTATTATGAATAACTTATCCTATTACTTTTAATTTTGCGAATTGTAATAATAATTTCTTTTTACCTACAGTTCCAAACTCAATCTCTGCTTTTTTATTGGGTCCTTTACCGTCTAATGCCAGTACTTTACCAGTTCCAAAACGGTTATGTTCAACAATATTTCCAACTACAATTTCACCATCAAACAAATTAGTTTTTGAAGTAGCTTCTGACACCTTTTTCATTTTACTTTTCGGAGGTACCATTGTTGCTTTTTCCTTCTTAGCTAAAAATTCTTTTCTCTTCTTTTGAATTGGTTTTTGAAATCTAATTTTTTTAGATGAATCTTCATCTCCAAATAAACTTGCATCTATAAATCTATTCGCTGAAGGTTCAGGTACTTTTGGTGCCAGATATTCAACATACTTTTCATCAATTTCTTCTAAAAAACGACTTGGTTCACCATCAGTAAGTTTACCCCATCTATAACGTGTTTGTGCATAAGTTAAATAAGCTACTTTTTCAGCTCTTGTAAGTGCTACATAAAACAAGCGTCTTTCTTCTTCTAATTCATTTCGTGTATTCATACTCATGGCTGAAGGAAATAAACTTTCTTCTAAACCAACTATATAAACATAAGGGTACTCTAAACCTTTAGATAAATGTATAGTCATTAATGAGACTCTAGGTGTATCATCTTTTTCACTATCAAAATCAGTTGCTAAAGCTACATCTTCTAAAAATGAAGTAAGTGATGCATCTTCTCCGGTTTCAATTTTATCTGTTATAAAATCCTTAATACCATTTAATAATTCTTGAACATTTTCAACTTTATTAACACCTTCAGGTGTACCGTCTTTTTGTAAATCTTTAACTAATTGCGTTTGTTTCACTACTAAATCTGCCATTTCAAATGCATTTTTAGTTTGTGCTTCAATTTGCAATCGTTGCATCATATTTATAAAATTTTGCAACTTTGTTTTTGTTCCAGAATTTATTTTAATATCTATTTTGTCAATATGCTTAATAATGTCAAAAATTGACTTTTTATAATGATTAGCAGCTATTGCTAATTTATCAAGAGTTGTAGCACCAATACCACGTGCAGGGTAATTAATAATTCTTTTTAAAGCTTCTTCATCATTTGGATTTATTAGTATGCGTAAATAAGATAATAAATCTTTAATTTCTTTACGTTGATAAAATGAAATACCTCCATAAATTTTATACTTAATATCTTTCTTTCTTAAAGCATCTTCCATTGCTCTTGACTGAGCATTGGTTCTATATAAAATTGCAAAATCATTGTTTGTTAATTGATGATTCATTTGATTTTCCCAGATAGATTGAGCTACAAATCTTCCTTCCTCTCCATCAGAAATAGTTCGCATGATTTTAATACTTTCTCCGGGATCATTTGCTGTCCATACCTCTTTATCTAGCTTCGTTTTATTTTTATCAATAACACTATTTGCAGCTTCTACAATATTATTTGTAGATCGATAATTTTGTTCTAATTTAAACGTTTTAACATCTGGATAATCTTTTTGAAAATTCAAAATGTTATTGATGTTAGCACCACGGAAACTATAAATACTTTGTGAATCATCACCAACAACACATATATTTTGAAAACGGTCTGCTAATGCTCTTACTATTAAATATTGCGAATGATTGGTATCTTGATACTCATCAACCATAATATATCTAAAACGATCTTGATATTTAGCTAACACTTCTGGAAAACGCGCTAATAACTCATTCGTTCTTAATAGTAAATCATCAAAGTCCATTGCTCCAGACTTAAAACACCTATCAACATATTCTTTATATATCTCCCCTACTTTTGGTCTGCTTGCCTGTAAGTCTGCTTCTTGTAAATCTGAATTATTAAAATAAGCTCTAACAGTAATCAAACTATTTTTAAATGATGATATTCTACCTAATATTTGCTTTGGCTTGTATCGGTCTTTATCCAAGTTCATTTCTTTAATAATTGCAGTTATTAAACGTACTGAATCTTGAGAATCGTAAATTGTAAAATTTGAAGGGTATCCAAGTTTATCAGACTCAGACCTTAAAATACGCGCAAAAACAGAGTGAAATGTTCCCATCCATAAGTTTTTCGCTTCACTGTATCCTACAACACTACCAATACGCTCTTTCATTTCACGAGCTGCCTTATTTGTAAATGTTAGTGATAAAATGTTAAAAGAATCGACACCTCCTTGCATTAAATGTGCAATCCGAAAGGTTAACACACGTGTTTTACCAGACCCTGCTCCTGCAATAATTATCATTGGGCCATCTTTTTGTAAAACGGCTGCTCTTTGTGGTTCGTTAAGTTGCTCTAAATAAGTGTTCAAAGAAATATAAATTGAAAGAATTTAAAAACGGAAAATTAACCATTCTTTTAGGTTTTATAAAATATGTTGGCATTTTTTTATTCACAGTCTATTATTTACTTTTTTAGATGTTTTTTCTGATCCTATTTTTATATTTTTATATTTGGTTTTTAAAGAAGACTTGTATATTAGCGTTTCATAGAATCTATATTTTAAGATGGAAGATAAAATTATTGAAGGACTGGCATATGCTTTGCCTGCATTAGTAACAGGAGGAGTTGCTTATTTTATTTTAAGTGCTTTTATTAAGCAAGATAATAACGAGAAGAAATTTAATGCTTTAATTCAAAAGAAAAAAGAAAGCTTACCTATAAAATTACAAGCTTACGAAAGAATGTTATTGTTTTGTGAGCGTATAAATCCTACAAAATTATTAGTTCGTGTTAATCCTATTGGGAATAAAACCGAAGATTATTTACAATTGCTCATAGCAAGTATTGAACAGGAGTTTGAACACAATTTAGTTCAACAACTTTATATTTCAGATAATAGTTGGAAAGCTGTGTTAACATCTAAATTAGCAATCATAGCTAAATTAAGAAAAGTTGCAGAAAGCTCAGAAACCTCAAAAGATTTACGTGAAAATGTTTTAATTGATTATAGCAAGGAAGAAAACCCTACAGAAATGGTGGTTACTTTTTTAAAACAGGATGTTAAAAAGTTATTATAATTATTATTTTAAGTTTTCAAGAATAAAATCTAGAGTTTTATTTGTATTTAAGTTTTCTGCGTAAGCATCTGTTATATGTATAGGAGGCACTGCATATTTGTTTTTTATTAAATATTTAATATCTTCTAAATACTCTAAAGAAACTTTCCCTGTTATTAACAAATTTAGGTCTTTTCCTGACTTATAATAATCGTATATTTTTTTTAATCCAGTTAAATATAAATAATCTTTTGTCAATCCTCCTCCTCGATGCACTCTTGTTGTAATATAAAAAGCTTGTTCTTTTCCCAAATCATATGTATTATGTAACATTCTAAATGTTCTTGAAAAAGAATACCCTTTAGCTAAACTATCTACAGCTATAACTCTATAAGCTAGTTCTTTTAATCGTTTTATGGTTAAATTACCAGACATGTATTCACTAAATACTGCTAAACCTTCTTGAGTTTCTTCATTATTAGGAAAGCCATGTGAAAATATTTTTAATTTGTGTAATAAACCATTCATAGTTGTAACCATATGTACACCTATTTCATGATTGGTTAGAATTCCCATTTCATTTTTTGAGAATCTATGATTACTATTTAACACTAAAGTTTGAATATTATTTAAAACCATAGCTATTGCTCCCATGGCTGAAGATTCTTTTATATTGAATGAGAAATCATATCGGTTAGCATATTCTTTAAAAATAGATGTAGCTTCTTCTGATGTATACTTTGGTTTAAATATTTTATCTTTTTTGTTTTCTTCTTCAAAATGTAATATAAATTTTGCATTTTCAACATCTTGCTCTGTAGGTGTTCCAAAAGAATGTAAACTATTATAATAAAACCTTTTACCTTTCCCTACAGTTTCAATACATCTTACTATACCTGAGTAGAAATAAATAATATCTTCATATAAATCTCTAATCTGCTCGTTTTCTATAGATTCTAAAGGCTGTGTGAAAAATTTTTGATGAATTTTAAATTTATCAAAATCTCTTTTAGGGTATTTAAAAACTGGATCAGTTAAATATTTAGATTTAAAAAAACGTTTTTTCTCTTCTTCTATATTTATTGGATTTACATAATTTAAAAGTTCTATTTTCTTAACAAGTTTATCTATTTTCTTATCTATTTTAAAAAGTGCTGTACTTGCTACTTGCATATGATTAATTGTAAGGCTCCTTTAAAAGGTTTTGTATTTTATTATTTATATTTTAGATAAAAAGCTTCTGCATGTTTTTTTAAGCCTACTTCTAAATATTTTTCTACAGCTAAAACCACTTCTGGATACATTATTTGCTCTAACTCGTCACAATAAATTTTAGCTATCTCGGTAGCTAAAACCAATGTGTTTTTGAAATTTTGAGTAATATATTTTAAAAAATATCCATTACCCTGAAATGTATCATTTATTTTAGCTGTTGATTTTATACCATTTGGCAACGGCATTTTCTCTAAAATAGTTCTCCATGATTCTATTTCATCAATAAACTTTTTATTATTAATATTTAAAGTCCCTAAATTCCATGTAGGTACTTCTCTATCCCATCTTTTCCAGTTATATGAATGCATATCATAAACTATACAAGTTCCAAATTTATTTTCAATTTTTGAAATTAAAACACCTACTATTTTATAAAAGTTCATGTGTTTTATTAAACTTTTAACTTTCAATTCTTCTTGTAATGGTTCTTTCCATAATTCTTTTCCCCAAGCATCTGAATAAATAGCTGTTTCTGGAGTTCTATTTAAGTCGTATTCAAACCGTGAGTCTAATCCTGCAATTACAATAGGATGTGATTGAATCATTTGCTTTGTTGCTGGATCTTCTTCATACCAACGTTCATATTCGGTATGCAAACAATTATTCCATAATTCTTTTCTGAATTGATGACCATCATGAACAGCACCACAAACATAAGGAACATATTTATCTATTTTTAGTGTAAAAGAATAATCACTACAAACCGCTTCAAAAACATCTTCAGATTCAATTTTTAAAACTATTTGTTCAATGGTTAACTTTTCCATCAACTTAAAATTTTCTTTAAAAAAGCATATGTCTTCTTTTCTAATATATCAACAGTTCCATCTGCAAAAATTACTTTCTTAATATCTTCAAGTAGTAATTTTTTATCATTTTCAGAGTAACTATTATCTTCTAAATATTCACGTACCTTTAGCAATTTGACTTCTTCATCAGCATCCATTACTATTTCAGTATGAATTTTATTATATAAATCCTCATTAATAGTTGAAATTATATATTCACTTTCTTCTTTTGTTTCTATATAGTTACAATGGGCTACAAACAATAGCACATAGGTTCTAAATTCTTCTTTAGTCCAACTCATAATCATTATTATTTTTCAATAGGTAACTCTAATCTACTAGCCCATTCCGTCCATGAACCATCATATATAGTATAATTTTTAATTTCTGCTATATCTGCAGCCAAAGCTAATATACAAGCAGTTATTCCTGAACCACAAGTAAAAATTATTGGAAAATCATTATTATTTTTTTTAACAAAAAGAACTTTAAGTTCATCTTTACTTTTCATTTTACCATTCTTTTGTACCTCAGTATATGGTAAACTATAGGATGTTGGTATATGTCCCCCTCTTAAATCTGCTCTAGGTTCAGGTTCATTAGCTTCAAATCTACCTTTCGAACGAGCATCTAAAATAAATTTTTTATTATTTACTGAGGCTTCTATAACTTCTTCAGTATAACTAACTTTATCTGGTTGAAAATTGGCTTGAAAATCTCCAATAAAAAGTTCTCTTTCTTTAGGTTTTTCTGTTATTAAACCAGCTTTTTTCCAAGCTGGTAAACCACCATTTAAAACAGTTATATTGTTAAAACCAAAAGTTTTAAACAGCCACCAAACTCTAGGAGATGAATACATTCCTATATCGTCATAAACCACAATACAACTATTATTATTTATCCCAAGTTTACGAACCTCTTTTTCAAAATTTTCTTCAGAAGGTAAGGTATTAGGGTATTTAGCTTCTTTTTTTAAGAATACATTTTTAAGATCAAAAAAAACAGCATTTACAATCTGTTTTTTTTTGATCTATCATCTTATTTTTAGTTGTAACTTTTTTAATTGTTGCGTCTAAAATTATTAAATTTTCAGCGGTAAAATTATTTTGTAACCATTCAACCTCTACTATAGGCTGATTAATTTTAAGCTTCATCTACTCTACGCTTTAAATCTGTCATTCTTCTGAATGATGCATTTTTTTCTAACACTTTACTTTCTAAAAAATCAATTACTTTTTCTTGAATTTTTACTTTTGACACTTTATTTATGTAGGTAATACCTCCTGGGCTCATTACATTAACCTCTACAAGTTTACCTCCAATTACATCGATACCTACAAAATACAATCCGTCTTTTACCAATTTTGGGCCTATTTTATTACATAAAACTTTTTCTGCTGCCGTAAGTTTATGTTTTTCTACCCTTCCACCTGCTGTAATATTAGAACGATGATCTTTATCACCAGGAATCCGTTTCATTGAACCTATAGGTTTTCCATTAAGTAATAATATTCTTACATCCCCTTTATCAGCTCCTTCAATATAATCTTGAAGTATTACATAATCAGAAGATCCATCACTTTTGTATATATAAAAATCAAGTAACGAATTAATATTACTCATTGCCGATTTTTCTATTAAAATAACTCCAGAACCACCATAACCATTTAAAGGTTTTAAAATCATTTTATCGCAAGGTGATTCTTCAATCATTTTAATTAAATAATCTTTGTTTTTAGATACATGAGTAACAGGTATTATTTCATTATTTGGATCTTCAAAAACTGCAGTATATAACTTATTATTAGCTTCCCGCATTCCTTCTACAGAATTAATTATAAAGACATCATCTTTAACAGAATCAAGAAAATTTAGCATTAAAGGATCTAAAGGTGGATTTCCTCTCATGAAAATAGCATCAAAGCCAGCTAAGGGAAGCATTTCCTCTCTAAGTGTAACTTTTTTATAAAATGACTTTATACTTGATGGTACTTTTTCTAGTCTATTAATAATTGAACAAAATGCATTTGTAACACTATTACGTATAGTTAAATTTGAGGGTGTACAAATTGCTACTCCATGCCCTCTTTTCACACATTCATGTATTAGTGTTAAAGTTGAGTCTTTCTCAGGATCTATTTCTTCCCAAGAATACATTAAAAAGCATATATTCATTTTGATTAACTTGTAATGTTATATATTAATTATAATTACTTAACTTGTTCATAATGATCATCCCAATTTTTTGGTTTCGGATCACCTAACTTTCCAACAGATTTAGCTACAATCATAGAAACTGTTGCATCACCAGTTACGTTTATTGTTGTACGTAACATATCTAAAGGCCTGTCAACTGCAAAAATCAATGCTAAAGCTACTGGATATAAATCTTTTGGAAATCCTATAGATTCTAATACTATAACTAGCATTACCATACCTGCACCTGGAACTGCAGCACTTCCTATTGAGGCTAATAAAGCTGTTAATACAATAGACATTTGATTTGCAAATCCTAATCCTTCTGGCCACAATACTTGCATAACAAATACAGCTGCAACAGCTTGATATAAACTTGTTCCATCCATATTAATAGTTGCCCCAACTGGTAATACAAAACTAGATACCTCTTTATCTACTCCTATATGTTCTTCAACACGTTCCATAGTAACTGGTAATGTTGCTGCACTTGAACTTGTTGAAAAAGCTAATAATTGAGCAGGACTCAATTGTTTTAAAAACCACAATGGGCTTTTCTTCGTATACACACTAACTAAAACACAGTAGAAAACAATCATTATTAATAATCCAAATACTACTACACCTGCATATTTTAATAATGCTAATAATATATCTGGGTCACCTGAAGTAACTACTACATTTGCTAATAACGCAAAAACAGCAAATGGTGATATTAACATAATTAAATCTACCATTTTAAGAATCGCATCATTTAAACTATCAAAAAAATCTTTTAATGGTTTTGCTTTCTTCTCTCCTATCAATAACATAGATATACCTAAAAAGATAGTAAAAAAGATAACTTGAAGCATTGCTTTATTATTACCCATAGCTTTCATAGCATTATCAGGCACCATATCTACAACAAATTGTAATGGACCACTATTCTTTTGCTTTCCTGCTTCAGTTATTTTTGCAGTAATACTTGAGCTTTTAGCATATGTATTTGTTAATTTATCAACTGTTTCTTGTGAGATACCATCACCAGGCTCAATTACATTAACTAAAACTAAACCTATAGTAATTGCTGCTACAGTTGTACCTATATAAATTATAATTGTTCTAACTCCTATATTTTTAAACTTAGAAATATCTTTTAAATCAGATATACCTTTAATAAGAGATGCTACTATTAATGGAACAGCTATTAATTTTAATAGTTTTACAAAAATAGTTCCGAGAGGCTTTATCCAATCAGACACAAAATTGTTCCATCCTAATTGTAATGCTAAAAATCCGAAAAGAATTCCTAAAAGCATACCTATTAAGATTTGCCAATGTAGCGCTAATTTTTTCATATAAGTTTAAGTTATTTATTCTAGATGCTAAAAGTATAAATAATTATTTAAAAAAAGTGTGACTTTAAATTTGTATCTTGTGTCTCAGTATATAGAAACAATTTTTAACATTTTAAATAAATCAAACAAGAAATGGCAGGTATTTTAGACTTATTAGGCAGTGACTTAGGTAAAACAATTATATCAGGTGTTGCTGGATCTACAGGACAAGACACTAATAAAACTAGTAGTGTTTTAACTATGGCATTACCAGTTTTAATGAAAGCAATGCAACGAAATGCGTCAACTCCTGAAGGAGCTGAAGGTTTAATGGGGGCCATTACGAAAAAACATGATGGAAGTATTTTAGATAATCTTGGTGATTTATTTAATGGTGGTGTTGATAAAAATGTAGTTCAAGATGGTGGTAATATACTAGGTCATATCTTAGGGAATAAACAACAAGGTGTTGAACAAGTTATTGGCCAAAAAGCAGGAATAGATTCTGGATCTGTTGCTAATATTTTAAAAGTAGCTGCCCCTATTTTAATGGGTGTTTTAGGTAAACAATCTCGCCAAAATGGAGTTAGTAACTCTGGTGATTTAGGAGGTTTACTTGGTGGTTTATTAGGAGGAAACTCAACTCAAAAAGAACAAAGCTTCCTAGAAAAAATATTAGATGCTGATGGTGATGGTAGTGTAATTGATGATGTTGCTGGAATGGTATTAGGTGGTGGTAATCAACAAAAATCTTCTGGTGGAGGACTGTTAGGTGGTTTACTAGGTGGTTTATTTGGAAAAAAATAGAAACTAATTTTATATTTACTGAAAAGAGAGCTCAATTGAGCTCTCTTTTTTATGTATTTAACCTTATTCTCTATAAGTTTTTATTAATTGGACAATTCATATTCTCCTTTCAATTTAATAACAACAACAACATCATTGTCAATAAGGTTTTTAAAATACCAACCGTGTTTTCCTTCAAAAGGAGCTGTTAAAGTACCTCCCATATTGTTAGAGTATGCTACTGTATAACTTTCATAAAAAACATCTTTTGGGGGATTATCTTGTTTTACTTCTCCATGAAAATCAGTAAAAACAATTTGATCAGTTGTTGACCATTCATATTTCATACTTCCATATTTTAGCATTTTAACTTTGTACTCTATACCTTTCTTTGCTGGAACTATAACTTTAATAACATCTTCTCTTTTTGGCAATTGCTTTTCAGGAGGAGCATTATTTGCTTCGATAGGTTTTATTATATCAGAACTAGAACCTACATCATCAAGTGTTATCTTATTAAAATTTAAACTTGAAGCAGAAGTAGTATTCATTTCAACTTCTTTTTTGTGTAACTTACTAAAGCCAAATAGTTTTCCTGTTCCTAAAGGGTCAATGCCATACTCAGCTGGTAAAACAGCTACTAAGAGTACTATACTCGCAATAAAGAAAGCTATAATTAGTGATTTTAATATCTTTTTTTTACTGTTTAAAGATTGATTGTTTGTTGTCATACTTGTATTTTAAGAAGTTAAATATCCTGTTAATTGATACCCTAATAATAAAAATCCAGCTGCCATTAAAAGTACATTAGTAGTTTTAGAAAATTTTAGATAACTATCATATTGTCTCCAAAAAGAAATACACAATAAAACAAAACCTAAAGCTAAAAATTGACCTACTTCTACTCCTAGATTAAACCCTAATAAGTTTACAAAAAGGCCATCTTTATCAAACTCAAACTCTTGTAATTTAGAAGCTAATCCAAAACCATGAAATAAACCAAAAATTAATACTGCTTTTTTAGTATTAGGTTGTTTTCCTATAAAGGTTTTAAAACCTCCTAGGTTATCAAATCCTTTATAAATTATTGACAATGCAATAATTGCATCTATCAAAAATATATTGATATTAATGCTAGCTAAAACCCCTATAAGAAGTGTTATACTATGTCCTATAGTAAAAAAAGTAATGTAAGTTATAATTTCTTTTGTTTTGTACAAAAAGAATATCACTCCAATTAAAAAAAGTAAATGGTCATAACCTGTAACCATATGTTTAGCTCCTATATAGAGAAAAGGACCAAATGCTATTCCTTTATTATTTAATAAAAATATCTGTGTTTTATCATCTACACCATGAGCAAAACTTATTAAAGGAATAAAAATTAAAATAATTAATAACAGGATTGTTCGTTTACTTTTAAAATTCATTTTTATTTTTTTAATGTATGTATCATATGATAACATCTGCTTGTTTTAAGAACTCTCATTTTTTTAAATGGAGTAGATTTAACATCGATTTCTACTACAAATATAAAATTTTCACTGTCATTTTTATAATTACTTCTTCTTATAAAACAACGTTTTTTTATCTTATAAGATAATATACTCATAAACAAATATTTCTAATTTCTGAAATATTTGTAATTTATAGTTATGTTCTTTTAGCATCAAAAAAAGTCCACAAAAATTAATTTTATGGACTCAATAATATAGAAATTAATATTATTTTAATTCCTATTGCTTCTATTAGCACTTCTATTTTTGTCTGAAGGTTTTTGATTAAATTTATAAACAAAACTTAGACTAAATCTCTGAGCATTTCTATTTCTTATTTGATTTATTTTATAATTACTTCCTACAATATTTTCTCTAACCTTACTACTATTAAATGGATTTGAAATATTTAATATAAGATTACCATTATTTTTAAATAAACTTTTACTAACTGCAAAGTTCATATAAGTTATTGGTAATGTAGTAGTTTGTACATTTACTCTTTTTCCAATATGATACATTCTTGTTTGTAGCCTTACCCCTTTTGGTATTTGTATACTTGTTGAAAGATTTACAAACCAAGTTTTATCAGAAATAGTTGCATCTGAAGAATTTATAATTCCTGTTTGTTTATAATTATAAGCATTAAAATCTCCCGAAAAGCGTAACCACTTTAATGGATTATATGACCCAGAAAGCTCAAAACCATAGCGTTTTTCATTTTCTAAATTAATTGGAGATTGAACAAATACACCTTGAGAATCTTCAACAGTTTCATACTGAAAAACATCTTTTGTATCAGAATAATAAAGAGATGGACTCAATCTAAATTTCTTTTTTCTATAGTTAAAAGATAGTTCAAATGAATCTGTATAACTTGGTTGTAACAAAGGATTACCAGTAAAGCGTGCTGTAAAATCTTTTAACTCCAAAAAGGGATTTAATTGCCACAAAGAAGGTCTTCTAATTCTTTTACTATAACTAAGTTGCCCTGATAAGTTATTTTTAAACTCATACCCAATAGTTGCTGAAGGAAATAAATTCGTATAATTATTTTTTAAATTTAATTGTTTAATTTCACTACCTATAGATACTTTTGTTGCTTCTAAACGCAAACCGAATTGAAAATTAAATTTATTAATTTTAGTATTATATTGAGTGTAAGCTGCAATTATCTTCTCTTTATAATTTAATTTATTATTGATCCCATTAATAATTTCAAAACTTCCATTTTTTAATTCTTCAGCTAAAAATTCATTTACAATTTTTCTATTTTCATACTTTCCTCCAAACTCTAAATGCCCTTTTTTTCCAGTAGTAGTTGTGTAATCAGTTTGAATGGTAATATCATCAGTATTTGTTATACCACTAGTTTGAATTGTTGCTATTGGAGCTTTTATTGGATAGGTTTGTTCAGTTTCCAAATTCCAAATTTTATTACTGTTCCAAAAGTCGTATTGAAAATCTATAGTGAATTTAGTGTTACTCGAATCGAATTCTTTAGTGTAATTGGCTTCTAATTGATTATAATCTCTTTTTTCTTTTGAATTTCCAAGGGTGGAAATTGAGTTTTTAATATTCATAGATGTTGAAATATCATAATCTAATGATGTTGTATCAGTATCTTCAGTTTCATTCCTGTAATAAGCTAGAGTTATCGTGTTCTGTGCATTTAAATAATAATCGGTTCCAAAATAAAATAACTTCCCATCATCATGTCTATTTTCATCTTCATTTTGAGTTAAATATGTTGTAACTCCATTTTTTATTGTTTCCTGCTTTTTTGAATAATCTCCTTCATAATTTGTATAACGAATTCCTAAGTTTGTAAAAAAATTAAACTTTTTAGTTTTGAAATTCACATTTCCTAAAGCTCTATAATCATCTGGAATTCCTACTACCAACCGTACCTGACCATTTAAACCTGATTTTCTATTTTTCTTTAGAATTATATTAATAATACCAGCTCCACCTGAAGCATCATACTTTGCTGAAGGATTTGTTATTACCTCTATTTTTTCTATAACATCTGCAGATAACTGCTCTAATGCTTGCGTCTGAGTTAAACCTGATCTTCTTCCATTAATTAAAATTTGAACATTTGAATTTCCTCGTAAACTTATAGTACCATTAGGGCTTACATTAACGGAAGGAACATTGTTAAGAACATCTGTTGCAACTCCTCCTTGTGTAGTAATGTCTTTACCTACCCTAAATACTTTTTTACCCAATTTTAAAGAAACTTCAGACGCTTCTCCTTTTACAATAACCTCTTCTAATGTCTTAGAGTCTTCTTTCAGTGCAATACTACCTAGATCAATGCTTTTTTTATTATCAGAAATTTTTATTGATTTTTCTATAGAAATGAAACCTATATATTGAATTTCTAAAAAATACTCACCTTTATTTAATTTAGTAAAAACAAAATTTCCTCTTTCTTCAGTTACAGTTCCTTCAATAATTTCTTTTTTAATATTTTTTAATACAACTGTAGCATAGGGTAAAGGTTCATTTATACTGTCTGTTATTATACCTGATATTTGTCCTATGCCGGTATTTTTTTGAGCATAAATTGAAAAACTAATAAACAAAAAACTTAAAAACGTAATAAGTAACTTCATAACTTGAATATTTTAATTTTCTTCAAAATTCAATACTTTAACTACTTCTTTTTTATATTCTTATGTAAACTGCTCTATTGTTTTGTCAACTACTCTAAAAACACCTTTATTTACTATATTTTTACAGTAAGAAATATGTCATATGAAAAAAGCACTTTACATAATTATCTTTCTTCTTTTTAGCTCATGCTATCATACAAAAAATGATAGTAGATATATTATGACAGATGTCTCGGAAACTTTATTTAAAATTGGAGACAATAGTTTATGGGCTAAAAAAAATTATGATGACAGCGATTGGAGTACACAAAAGATAATTCCAAAAAAGGATAAAATATTTTGGGCTAGAAAAGAAATTAATATCACAAAATCTCCAGATTCTCTTCAGGTAATTGGTTTAGGTATTCATTCTTTTGGTGCCTACGAAGTTTATTGGGATGGAATTTTTATTGGTAGAAATGGGCTGCCTGGAAATGAACTTAAAAGAGAAAAAATAGGGACAACCAATGAAAGTTTTATTATACCCAATAGCTTACTTAATAAAGGTAATCATTCTATAGCCTTAAGAATGTCTCAACTTTATGAAAAAAAAGATACACGAAATGTTTATACGTATATATTAGAATATGATTACCTAATAACATATAAATTAAAAGATACTATTTATATAAACATTTTAGCAGGAGCATTTTTGCTCACTTGTATTTACTATCTTTTTTTATTCATTAATGATAAAAAACAATATACAATGTTGCTATTCAGTTTATCTAGCCTTTTGTTTTTTCTCTTAATTATTATGGAATATATTAAGTTTTACATACCTATCCATTATTCAAGTTTCATACTTCGTTTAAAAGTAATTGGTGTCTTAACCTTATTAATTTCTTTTTTGGTTCCTTATTATTTTTCTATTCAGTTTCCTTTCAAACATTTTAAAAAACTTATAGTAGTGTATGCTATTTTCTTATTGTTAATCTATAGGTTTTATTCTCATTCATTTGATTTAACAGCTCTTTTTCTATCACAGATGATGTGGCTATCTTCAACTATGATAATTTCTTATGCTATCTATAAAAAGCAAAAAAGTGCTATTATTATTTTAATAGGTTTGATATTAAGTTTTATCATTTATAAAATTTCAATTTATGATGTTAGTTTATTTGTTAGTTTTAGTATCATTTCTTTATGTATGTTTTATTTATTGTCTGTAAAACTAAAAGATCAAAGAGTAGCCTTTGAGTATTCAATAGCTGAGTCTACACGATTGAAATATGAATTACTTAAAAAGAATATTCAACCTCACTTTTTAATGAATACATTAACATCTTTAATAGATTGGGTAGAAGAATCTCCTGAAAAAGGTGTGGAATTTATTGAAGCACTAGCAGAAGAATTTGATGTATTAAATCAAGTTGAAAATGAAAAATTAATTCCTATATCACAAGAAATAAAGCTATGTAAAAGTCATTTAAATGTTATGAAATATAGAAAAGAAGTCGATTATATTTGGGAAGATGAAGGCGTATTAAATGATAAAAACCAAACCATTCCTCCTGCAGTTATTCACACACTTCTTGAGAATGGAATTACACACTGCTCTCCTTTAAATAACAATACTATGAAATTTAAATTAAGTGTAAAATCAACTAATGAAAATTTAATATATACATTTATAACCTATGGAGAAGTACGAAATAAAATTAAAAATAAGACTGGAGGTACAGGGTTTAAATATGTAAAAGCAAGATTAACTGAAAGCTATGGTCAATCATGGGAGTTTACCTCTAACTCTATAAATAATGGTTGGGAAAATGTAATTAAAATAAACAACATATGAGGATTTTAATTATTGAAGATGAATCAAGAATTGCAAAAAGAATTGAACGTATGACCAAAGAATTCTTTTTAAATACTTTAGAAAATATAACTTGTTTGTACTCATTACCTGAAGGACTAGACTATATCAAAAAAAACAAACTTGATTTAGTTTTACTTGATTTGAATTTAAACGGTGAAAGTGGATTTAACATCTTAAAAAATAGTGTATCAGAAGATTTTCATACAATTATTATTTCTGCAAATAAACATGAAGCTTTAACTGCTTTTGAATACGGAGTATTAGATTTTATACCTAAACCGTTCAATAAATCTAGGTTAGATCAAGCTTTTAATAGAATTATTAAAAAAGAAGGGGTTACTACTGAAAATTTACAGTTTTTAGCAATAAAAAAAAGAAATGGGATTCAGTTAATTAATATTAATGAAGTAATCTACATAAAGGGAGCAGGTGTATACACTGAGGTTTACCTAACAAATGGAGAAAAAGAGCTACATGATAAATCTTTAGAAAAACTTTCTCAACTATTACCTCAAACCTTTTACCGCATTCATAAATCTTATTTGGTTAAAATTATAGAGATTAAGGAAATAATAATACAGTCAGGAAGCAAATACTCTATTGAGTTAAAAAACAATGATATCCTACCTGTAGGTAGAACAAGGTATAAAACATTAAAGGAATCATTATTATAAAAAAACCTATTTCAGTTTTGAAATAGGTTTTTTTATAAAATTTTATTACAAATTGATAATTTGCAAATTTTATACTATGTAAGCATTCCTCCATCAACTGATAATGTTTGCCCTGTAATATACGCACTCATATCAGATGCTAAAAACACGCAAGCATTTGCTATATCTTTAGGACTTCCTCCTCTTTTTAAAGGAATTTCATTACGCCAGCCTTCAACTACTTTCTCGTCTAACTTAGCAGTCATTTCAGTTTCAATAAAACCAGGAGCAACTACATTACTTCTTATATTTCTAGAACCTAACTCTAATGCTACAGATTTAGAAAAACCTAAAATACCAGCTTTAGAAGCAGCATAATTTGCCTGCCCTGCATTTCCTTTTAAACCTACAACAGAACTCATATTAATAATTGAGCCTGCACGTTGTTTCATCATTGGACGAATTACAGCTTTTGTTAAATTAAAAACAGACTTTAAATTTACTTGTATAACCTTATCAAAATCATCTTCAGAAATACGCATTAATAAATTATCTTTAGTAATACCTGCATTATTTACCAAAATATCTATTGTTCCAAATTCCTTTAAAACATCTTTAGCTAATTCTTGAGCTGCATCAAATTCAGCTGCATTAGATTGGTATCCTATAGCTTTTACACCTAAATCTGTTAATTCTTTTTCTAATGCTTTAGCAGCATCTACAGATGAACTGTACGTGAAAGCAACATTAGCTCCTTGTGCTGCAAATTCTAAGGCAATTCCTCTCCCAATACCTCTGGTTGCTCCAGTTATAATTGCTGTTTTATTTTCTAAAAGTTTCATTTATTAGTTGTTTTAACTATAGCAAATATACTATAATACTCTTTAATCTATAATTTTCAAGTTTAAAAATATCACTTTGTAATTTCTCTTTTAGCTATAAAAAAAACCATAGATTTTATATAATAAATCTATGGTTTTGAATAGTTTTAAGAAAGGTTAACTTATTGCTTCACCTCTTTTTTATCTACGTAATTAAATAATTTATCTACATCTAACTCAGTAATTTTACCTAATTTTTGTAACGATTTAACATCTAAATCTTTCTTATTTCCTATTACCATTACGTTATATGATTCTCCTTTAACATTTTTATCAAAGAACGATTTTAAATCAGTTATAGTCATATTTTTAATCGTGTTATACATTTCTTCACGATTATCATTATCAATACCTAAATTCTTTAATCTTTCATAAGACCAAAAGATACTAGATTTTGTAATTCTTTGAGCTGCAATTTTCTTTAATGTAGCTTCTTTTGCTGCATTAAATTGCTTTTCAGCTTCTGGCATATTATTCATTAAATCCATCATAGCATCAACTGCTTGTGATAATTTATTTGCTTGAGTACCTACATACGCCATTACATAATTTGAATCATCTTTTTTACTTGCATTACTATAAGATGCGAATGCAGAATAAGCTAAAGACTTACTTTCTCTAATCTCTTGGAATACAATTGATGATAATCCGCTACCAAAATAAGTGTTGAACAATGTTGATGCTGCTAAGTTTTTAGGATCAAACGGAGCACCTTTTGCTAAAAATAATAGCTCACTTTGAACCATATCATAGTTAGTAAAAAATACATTACCTCCTGTTTCTGTTTCTTTATATACTTTTTTCTCAGGGTAATCTTTTAATTCTCCATATAATTTATGGTGAGTATTTAAAGCAGAAACAGCAGCATCAACATCTTTTCCGTAATAAAAAATACGTTGCTTATAGTTTTTCATATCTTTTACAATATTCACTAACTCTTCTGGATTGATTGCTTTTAACTCGTCTATTTGCATAATATCACGTAAACGAGAGTTTTCACCATATTTACCATAGTTCATTAATCCACCCCATAGAATATTCCCTTTTTGAGTTTTACCATCTTGACGTCCTTTGTAAATTTTTTCTACATACTTAGCATATGCTTCTGGATCAGCTTTGGCATTATCCCATAAATGTTCAAGTAATTCAAGTCCTTTTGACAGGTTCTCTTTCAATCCTCTTAAACCTACATACGTTTTATCATTTTGAGCACTTACATAATAGTTAATACCTAATTTATAAAACTCTTTTTTAATTTCTTCAGCTGAATACTTATCAGTACCAATGTATTCTAGATAACCAGCAGCTAAGCTTAATTTCTTATTATGATCTCCCCCCATATCAAAAATGATATTTAAATCAAATAAATCATTCTTTTGATTAGTTATATAAGAAACATTTATATCGTTTGCTGTTTTAGTTTCCTTGATTGCAGTTTTATAATCTATAAATTTAGGTTCTAAAGTAGCTGATTCAACTTTATTAAAAGCTTGAATAAACTCAGAACTTTTACCTCTATTTAAATTTACAGGAGTTATTCCAGGGTTTTCAACTTTTACGATATTCTTATCTTCCCCTTTTCTTTTATAAGTAACTACATAATTATTTTGGTAGAACTTATTAGCAAAGTCTACTAATTCTTTTTTAGTTACTTTCTTTAAGTCGTTTAAAAACTTAACTTTATTTTCCCATTTTTCATGGTGAATAAATGCATTATAATATGCACTTGCTAATGCAGTATTATTTTCATATTGACGTGTTTGACTTAATTTTAAATCATTTACAACGGCTTCAATCATCCACTCGTCAAACTCTCCTTTTTTCAATTTTTCGATTTGCTCAAGTAATAAATCTTTAACTTCTTCTAAAGTTTGCCCTGATTTAGGATTACCAGTAAAATTATGGTATCCATAATCATTTAAAAATGTAGGAGAACAACCAGCTCTTTGAACAACCTGCTTTTGATTTAAGTTTAAATCTAATAAACCTGCATTTCCATTAGCCATAATCATATCACATAAAGTAACTAACTTCTCTTCTTCAGAATTTACTCCTTTAGAACGATACGCTATAGAAACACTTTCTGATGTTGGACCAAAAACCTCGTTTATAACCGGTTGAGTTATTGCATCCTCTTTTGGTAACACTGGATGTGTTAATTCTTTTTTCTCGAATTTCCCAAAATTATCGTTTACCTTTTTAATTGTAGCATCAAAATCAAGATCTCCAACTAACACTACTGCCATATTATTAGGTACATAATATTTGTCAAAATAATTATTGATATCAACTAAAGAAGGATTTTTTAAATGTTCAGCTGTTCCAATAGTTTTTTGTTGTCCGTAAGGGTGCTTAGGAAATAACCCTTCTAACATTGCAGCATAACGTTTTCTAAAGTCATTATCTTGTCCTCTATTAAACTCTTCAAATACAGCTTCTAATTCTGTATGAAATAAACGTAGAACTAACGTACTAAAACGCTCTGACTCTAAGCTTAACCACTTATCTAATTCATTTGCAGGAATTTTATTTTTATATACAGTTTCTTCAAACCATGTATGTGCATTAGTACCTGTTGCACCTAATGAACTAGTCATTTTATCATATTCATTAGCGATAGAAAAATTAGATGCTTCTAAAGAAACTTTATCAATTTCTTTATAAATAGCTTTCTTTTTTTCAAGGTCTTCTTCTGTTCTGTGCTGCTCATATAAGTCAGAAATTTTTTTCAAATATTCTTTTTCTTTTTCCCAATCTAAAGTTCCTATTTTATGAGTTCCTTTAAATACCATATGCTCTAAATAGTGAGCTAAACCAGTAGATTCTTTTGGATCATAATTTGATCCTGCACGAACTGCAATATAAGTTTGAATTTTAGGCTCATCAGTATTTTTACTTAAATATACTTTTAAACCATTCTTTAGTGTGTACAAACGAAGTCCTGTAGGATCATTTGCAACAGTTTCATATGCAAAACCATTTGCATCTGTTTTTTGTTCTGTTTTTACTTCATTATTTGTAGTAGTTGATTGTTTACAACTCGACACAAATACAAGTAACATGCTAACTAATAGCAACTTAAATTTCATCATGATAATTAATAGTGTTTGATTAAAATAAAAAATCCGTTGAATTTACAAATTCAACGGATTTTATTTAGTTAAATTATGTTAATTCAACATTTTTTTTTGATTTATGGTTAAATTAAGCTAAAACCTTAGCTACCATTTCACCTATTTTAGCTGGAGATTCAACAACGTGAACTCCGTTTTCAGCTAATATTTTCATTTTTGCTTGAGCAGTATCATCATCACCACCTACAATAGCTCCTGCATGTCCCATTGTTCTTCCAGCTGGTGCAGTTTGTCCTGCTATAAAACCTACAACAGGTTTTCTATTACCATCAGCTTTAATCCAACGAGCAGCTTCAGCTTCTAAGTTACCACCTATTTCACCAATCATTACGATTGCTTCAGTTTCTTCGTCATTCATTAATAGCTCAACAGCTTCCTTTGTTGTAGTTCCAATAATAGGATCTCCTCCAATACCAATAGCTGTAGTTATTCCAAAACCTTGTTTTACAACTTGATCAGCTGCTTCATATGTTAATGTTCCTGATTTAGAAACAATACCAACTTTTCCTTTTTTGAAAATAAACCCTGGCATAATTCCTACTTTAGCTTCATCAGGAGTAATAACTCCAGGACAGTTAGGTCCTACCAAAGTACAATCTTCCTTAGCGTCGATATAAGCTTTTACTTTTACCATATCAGCGGTAGGAATACCTTCAGTAATACAAATAATTACTTTAATTCCTGCTTCAGCTGATTCCATAATAGCGTCAGCAGCAAATGCTGGTGGCACAAAAATAATAGAAGTATCAGCTCCTGCTTTTTGTACAGCTTCATCTACTGTATTAAAAACTGGTTTACCTAAATGCTCTTGACCTCCTTTACCTGGTGTAACACCTCCAACAATGTTGGTTCCATAATCTATCATTTGACCAGCATGAAAAGTTCCTTCACTACCAGTAAATCCTTGTACTATAATTTTTGAATCCTTATTTACTAAAACACTCATTGGTTTGTTTTTATTTTTAAATTTGCTATGACAAAAATAGTTTTTTAGAACTTATTTTTGAAACTTTTATTTCTTTTTTTGTTCTTTTAAGAAACGTTTAATTTCTGCGATCTCTTTTAACTTTTCTCTAGACTCTGAAATTGGGGTTCCAAAATACGATTTACCACCTTTAATAGATTTAGTTACTCCTGTTTGTCCTAGAATAACAGCTCCTTTACCAATGGTAATTCCGCTATTTGTACCAACTTGCCCCCAAATAGTTACTTCATCTTCTATTATTACGCAACCTGCAATCCCAGTTTGTGAGGCTATTAAACATTTTTTTCCAACAACAGTATCATGACCAATATGAACTTGGTTGTCAATTTTTGTACCTTCTTTAATAGTAGTATTACCTGTTACTCCTCTATCTATAGTACATGATGCTCCTAAATCTACATTATTTTCAAGAATAACAGTTCCTCCTGAAATTAACTTATCAAATCCTTCTGGCCTGTTTTTATAATAAAAAGCATCTGCTCCTATAACAGTATTAGCATGGATCGTTACATTATCACCTATACTACAATTGCTATAAATTGTTACATTAGGGTGAATTATACAATTTTTACCTATAGAAACATTTTCTCCGATAAAAACATTTGGTTGAATTATTGTCCCCTCTCCTATTATTGAAGTTTCTGAAACAATTGTTTTTGAAGCTATAAAAGGGTTAAAATACTTTATTATTTTATTAAAATCACGAAAAGGATCATCAGAAATCAATAACGATTTTCCTTCAGGACATTCTACCTTTTTATTAATTAAAACAGTAGTTGCTTTTGACTTTAAAGCTTTATCATAGTACTTAGGATGATCAACGAAAACAATATCACCTTTTTCTACAACATGAATTTCATTGATTCCTGTTATAGTAAAGTTTTTTTCGCCAACATATTCAATATTTAATAATGTAGCTATTTGCTCTAAAGTTTGTGCTTTTTTAAATTTCATTTTAAAAAGAAATTCCCGCCTTAGCGGGAATATTAATTATTCTTTTATACGCTCTTGGTATGTACCTTTAGTCGTTTCAATCTTTATTTTATCTCCTTCATTTATAAATAAAGGAACATTTACTCTTGCACCAGTTTCAACTGTAGCTGGCTTAGTTGCATTCGTTGCTGTGTTTCCTTTAACACCTGGTTCAGTATGTGTTACTTCTAAGATAACACTTGCTGGCATATCTACTGATAAAGGCATATCATCTTCTGAATTAATAATAATAGTTACAACTTCTCCTTCTTTCATTAAATCTGGAGCATCTAAAGTGCTTTTTTCTAATGTAATTTGAGAATAGTCAACTTGATTCATAAAATGAAATGTTTCACCTTCACTATACAAATATTGGAATTTGTGAGTTTCAACTCTAACATCATCAATCTTTCTTCCTGAAGGGAAAGTGTTATCTATTACTTTACCACTAGTAACACTTTTTAATTTTGTTCTAACAAATGCAGGTCCTTTTCCTGGCTTAACATGCAAAAATTCAACAACTTTATAAATGTCATTGTTATATCTCATGCATAATCCGTTTTTAATATCTGATGTTGTTGCCATTTTATATTCTTATGTTTTTATTAGTTCTTAAATTATTAACAATTCTATATTGTTAACTCGCTTTAAAATATCCTTTCATGATACCTCTATGAGAATCTTTTACAAATTGTAAAATTTCATCTCTTTCAGAAGTTGCTTGCATTTCAGCTTCAATGATCTCAACTCCTTGAGTATTATTATAATTTTTCTGATACAAAATTCTATAAATATCCTGTATCTCTCTTATTTTTTCTGTTGAAAAACCTCTTCTTCTTAAACCTACTGAATTAATTCCTACATATGACAAAGGTTCACGTGCAGCCTTAACAAAAGGTGGTACATCCTTTCTAACTAATGACCCTCCTGTTACAAAAGCATGCTTTCCTACAGAAGCAAATTGATGAACTGCTACCATTCCTGCTAATACAACATTATCTCCTACTGTTACATGCCCAGCTAATGTAGTATTATTAGAAAAAATACAATTATCACCAACAATACAGTCATGTGCAATATGGCAATATGCCATTATTAAACAATTATTACCTATAACTGTTTTCATTCTATCAGAAGTTCCTCTGTTTATGGTTACACACTCTCTTATAGTAACATTATCACCTATAATAACAGTTGTTTCTTCATCATCAAACTTTAAATCTTGGGGTATTGCAGAAACTACAGACCCAGGGAAAATACGACAATTTTTACCTATACGTGCTCCTTCCATTATAGTAACATTTGATCCTATCCAAGTTCCTGATCCAATTTCTACATTTGCATGTATTGTTGTAAAAGGTTCAATAACTACATTTCTTGCAATTTTTGCTTGAGGGTGTACGTATGCTAGAGGTTGATTCATAATTTATTTCACTTTAGAAATTTGAGCCATTAATTCGGCTTCACATACTAATTTACCATTAGCATATGCATAAGATTGCATATGACAAATACCTCTACGTATTGGTCCTATCAATTCTGCTTTAAATGTTAAAGTATCACCTGGTAATACTTTCTGTTTAAACTTAACATTATCCATTTTCATAAAATAAGTTAAGTAGTTTTCTGGATCAGGAACCGTATTTAAAACTAATACTCCTCCACATTGAGCCATTGCCTCAACTTGTAAAACTCCAGGCATTACCGGTGCACCAGGAAAATGTCCAACAAAGAAATTTTCATTCATTGTTACATTTTTCATCCCAACAACATGAGTGTCTGATAATTCAATAATTCTATCTATCAATAAAAATGGTGGACGATGCGGTAAAATATCCATTATTTGGTGGATATCCATTAAAGGAGGTTGATCTAAATCATATTTAGGAACATTGTTTCGCTTTTCTAACTTTATGATTTTAGCTAACTTCTTTGCAAAAAGAGTATTCACTAAATGCCCAGGCTTATTAGCTATTACTTTTCCTTTAATACGAGTTCCAACAAGTGCTAAATCACCAATAACATCTAATAACTTATGCCTAGCTGCTTCATTTGCCCAATGCAAATTCAAATTATCTAAAATACCATTTGACTTAACTGCTATATTATCCTTTTTAAAAGCCTTTTTTAACTTTTCCATTGTTGTATCTGATAACTCTTTATCAACATAAACAATAGCATTGTTAAGATCTCCACCTTTAATTAAGTTGTTTTCTAATAACATTTCAATTTCATGTAAAAAACTAAATGTTCTAGCTGCTGAAATCTCTTCTTTAAAATCAGAAATTTTAGTTAATGTAGCATTTTGGGTACCTAATATCTTAGTTCCGAAATCTACCATAGTAGTTACTTGGTATTCATCAGCTGGCATTAATATTATTTCACTACCAGATTCTTCATCTTTAAAAGATATTATATCTTTAACTACATATTCTTGTATTTCAGCATCTTGCTCAACTAATCCTGCAGTTTCTAGAGCTTCTACAAAAAATTTAGATGATCCATCCATTATTGGTGGTTCAGAAGCATTAATTTCAATAATTAAATTATCTATATCTAAACCTACTGCAGCTGCTAAAACATGTTCAGAAGTTTGAATTTGCACTCCTTTCTTCTCAAGATTAGTCCCTCTTTGAGTATTTGTAACATACTCAGCTTTTGCTTCAATTGTTGGCTTTCCTTCTAAATCAACACGAACGAATGAATATCCGTTATTTACTGGCGCTGGTTTAAAAGTCATTGTTACCTCATTACCAGTATGTAACCCTACACCCGATAATGTTATTTCATTCTTTATTGTTGTTTGTTTTTTACTCATTTTTGTTTTGTCGAGTATTCAACTCTTTTTCAATTTTATGAATAGTAGTTGCTATGTTTGGTAAATTTTTAAAATGTACGTAAGATTTATTATAATCTGAATAATTAAAAGCTGGGGTACCTTGAACTACGTCTCCATCTTTTAAACTTTTTCCAATACCAGATTGTGCTTGTATTCTAACCTTATTGCCTATCGTTATATGTCCAACAATTCCAACTTGTCCTCCAATCATACA
The DNA here is from genome assembly GCF_900105985.1 of Tenacibaculum sp. MAR_2010_89. Classification (NCBI taxonomy): domain Bacteria; kingdom Pseudomonadati; phylum Bacteroidota; class Flavobacteriia; order Flavobacteriales; family Flavobacteriaceae; genus Tenacibaculum; species Tenacibaculum sp. MAR_2010_89. The sequence continues at coordinate 2,562,080 of NZ_FNUB01000005.1, forward strand.
ATACTCTCCAATTTTAGTAGAACCAGCTACACCAGTTTGAGAAGCAATAACCGTATGTTTACCTATTTCAACATTATGTGCTATTTGAATTTGATTATCCAATTTAACACCTTTTCTTATAATTGTAGAACCTAAAGTAGCTCTATCAATTGTTGAATTAGAACCAATATCAACATTATCTTCAATAATAACATTTCCTATTTGAGGAACAGCTTTATATTCACCGTTTTCATCTGGTACAAAACCAAATCCATCAGAACCAATTACACAACCTGAATGAATTTTACAATTATTTCCTATTTGGGTTTCAGAATATACTTTTACACCCGAAAATAATGTACAATTATCTCCTATAGTAACGTTATCTCCTATATAAGAATTAGGGTAGATTTTTACATTTTCTCCTATGCTTACATTTTCTCCTATATAACTATAAGCTCCAATATACTCTTTAGCACCTATTTTTGCTGAATCAGCTATTGAATGAGGGTTCTCTCTTCCTTCTTTATTATTTTTTACTTCATTATAAAATTCTAATAATTTAGAGAAAGCTTTATAAGCATCTTCAACCTTAATTAGAGTTGTGCTAATTTCTTTTTCAGGCTCAAAATTTTTATTTACAATCGCTATACTAGCTTCAGTAGTATATAAATATGAATTATATTTAGGATTTGATAAAAAGGTTAATGAACCTGATTCACCTTCTTCAATTTTAGATAACTTTGATACTTCGGCTTCTGGATTACCTACAATCTCTCCTTCTAAAATTTCGGCTATTTGTTTTGCTTTGAATTTCATTAATCGCAAAAGTAATTATTTTTGTTTAATTACATCTTTTAATAACAAGATCATTTAACTTTGAACAAGTATTTTAGGGTAACAAAGGTAATATTTCACCACTGGTTTGGTTAAAGCTAAAACATTTAATTGATCTGATGCTTTAGCAATATCTTTCAATTTCCCTTTTTTTGTGTATATTTTTATAGGTTTTTCGGTGTTGTATGCTTGATTTGAAATTTTATTAGAAAACACAAAGTAATTAAGTGCTTCTTTATTTAAGTTAAGCCTATCATTTACTATGGTTATTGTTTCTTTTATCGACTTATCAGTAAATGGAGTTTCTTGAATTTTAATCTTGAGTAACTCTCTATTAACAATCATTTTAGATAAATTTGATAAAATAAAATCGTCATGATTTATCCATTCTTTAATAGCTGATAAAATATCATAATCATCTAATCTAGAAAATATTTTTAAAGTTTCTTTAGTAAAATTATTACTTGATATTGTATTATAAAGAAAATGTTTTAACGCTTTACTTCCAAACAATTCTACTCCATTAGATGCTAACTCTTTTGCTCTTTTTAATACATTGACTAAAATACTTTCAGCAACGATTCCTGTTTTATGTAAATATACTTGCCAATACATTAAGCGTCTGGCAATAATAAACTTTTCAACAGAATAAATCCCTTTTTCTTCTATCACTAGCTCATCATCAATTACATTCATCATAGCTATTAACCTATCAGACGAAATATTTCCTTCAGTAACACCTGTGTAAAAACTATCTCTTTTTAAATAATCTAACCTGTCAATATCTAACTGACTTGATATTAATTGGTATAAAAACTTTCTATGATATCTCCCTTCAAAAACTTCAATAGCCAAACTTAATTTCCCATTAAACTCTTCGTTTAATTCTCTCATAAATTTTAATGAAATTTCTTCATGAGATATTCCATTAACAATACTGTGCTCTAATGCATGAGAAAATGCTCCATGACCAATATCATGTAGCAAAATTGCTATACATAAGGCATTCTCTTCTGCTTCAGAAATTTCAACATTTTTTGTTCTTAATACAAGAACTGCTTTTTGCATTAAATGCATGCATCCTATTGCATGATGAAAACGAGTATGATTTGCTCCTGGGTACACCAAATTTGATAATCCCATTTGAGTAATTCTCCTTAATCGTTGAAAAAAAGGATGCTCAATAATGTCAAAAATTAACGTGTTAGGTATAGATATAAATCCATAAATTGGATCATTTAATATTTTTAATTTATTTGTTTGTGGCTTATTCAAAATAGATAATTGCTTCAATTTTAAGCAAAAGAATTATAATTTATTAACAAAACCAAATAACCGATAGCTTTATTAACGTATTTTTAGCTTTTACAAATACAACAAAACTTATATTTAGCGTTAAATATAAGCTAACACGATAAAAAAACATATGCGAAATATAGATATACTTTGGGTTGATGATGAAATAGATTTACTAAAACCACACATTTTATTTTTAGAAAAGAAAAATTATAAAGTAACATCGTGTACTAACGGTACAGATGCTATAGACTTAGTAAACGAAGAAAATTTTGACATTGTTTTTTTAGATGAAAATATGCCAGGAATTACTGGTTTAGAAACTTTAGCTGCTATTAAACAAATAAACGCAAATCTTCCAGTAGTTATGATTACTAAAAGTGAAGAAGAGTATATTATGGAAGAAGCTATAGGTTCAAAAATTGCTGATTATCTAATTAAACCCGTGAACCCTAATCAAATACTATTAAGCTTAAAAAAGAATTTAGATCATTCTCGATTAGTATCAGAAAAAACTACTTCTAGTTACCAACAAGAATTTAGGAAAATCTCTATGGATTTAGCTATGGTTAATACATATGATGACTGGACTGATTTATACAAAAAACTTGTACATTGGGAACTTGAACTTGAAAACATTAACGATACTGGAATGCTTGAAATTTTAGAATCGCAAAAAACAGAAGCTAATACTCAGTTTTTCAAATTTATTAAGAAGAACTATCAGGATTGGTTAACTAATGATGATAAACCCACATTTTCTCACACACTTTTTAAAGATTACATTATACCTAATTTAAGTGAAGACCAAGGTGTTTTATGGGTTGTAATTGATAATCTTCGTTATGATCAATATCGAGTGTTAGAACCATTTATCAACAACTATTATAAAAAAGAAGAAGAACATTCATACTATAGTATTTTACCAACTGCTACTCAATATGCAAGAAATGCAATATTTTCAGGTTTAATGCCTTCTGAGATGGAAAAATTACATCCTGAATTTTGGAAAAATGATACTGATGAAGGTGGTAAAAACCTATATGAATCTGACTTTTTAACATCACAAATTCAACGTTTAAACTTATCATTACAGCACGAATACTACAAAATTGTTTCTTTAAAAAGTGGTAAAGATTTAGCTGATAATTATAATGGAACTAAACAAAATGATTTGACTGTGATAGTTTATAATTTTGTAGACATGCTTTCACATGCAAAAACAGAAATGGAAGTTATAAAAGAACTTGCAGGTGACGATAAAGCTTATAGATCATTAACTGTAAGTTGGTTCAAAAATTCACCTTTATATGAAATCATTCAAAAAGCACAAAAATTAGGACAAAAGTTAATTATTACTACTGATCATGGTACTATTAACTCTAAAACTCCTACCAAAGTAATTGGAGATAAAAATATTAGTTCTAACTTACGTTATAAAACAGGAAGAAGCTTAAGCTATGAAGATAAAGATGTTTTTGCTGTAAAAAATCCAAAAGATATTTTTTTACCATCTGTAGCTATAAACAGTCCTTTTATTTTCGCTAAAGAGGATTTATTTTTTGCTTATCCTAATAACTATAATCACTTTGTTAAATATTATAAAAATACGTATCAACATGGTGGTATCTCATTAGAAGAAATAATTATACCTTGTGGTGTTTACAATCCTAAATAAAATGAGAAAAACATTTTTTTTTATTTTATTATTTACTTTATGTTTAAACATTTTTTCTCAAAACCAATACGACAAACTCAGTAAAGCTGCCATGAAGTTAACTGAACAAAAAGTAACTTATGATCCTAGCTATTTTTCAATATCTTATCCCAATGGGGATACTCCTAAAGATAAAGGTGTTTGTACAGACGTAGTTATTCGTACCTATAGAATTCTTGGTATTGATTTACAAAAAGAAATTCATCTAGATATGAAATCTAATTTTAATCTATACCCAAAAATCTGGGGATTAAGAAAAACTGACACCAACATTGACCATAGAAGGGTTCCAAATTTAATGACATTTTTTAAACGAAAGGGCACTATAAAAACAAATTCTACAAATGCTAAAGATTATCTTCCTGGAGATATTGTTTGTTGGAATTTACATGGAGGAGTTACTCATATTGGGATAGTTGTTAATAAAAAATCAAATAATAAAAAACGTTTTATGATTGTTCATAACATAGGTGCTGGCCAAATACTTGAAGATTGCTTATTTAATTTTAAAATTATTGGTCATTATAGATATAAAAACTAAATTTCTATACTCTCATAAAGTTCTTTATTTTTGTTTTTATGGATAAAAATTATTCTTTAAAAGAAATACCTTTAATAGCTGAAGAAGTTATTAAAAATTTACAAAACAAAATAGTTTTATTTCAAGGTGAAATGGGCGTTGGTAAAACTACTTTAATCAAAGAAATTTGTAAGGTCTTAGGAGTTGAAGATGTGGCTCACTCCCCTACTTTTTCATTAGTAAATGAATATCATACTAATAATAATGGAATTGTATATCATTTTGATTTTTATAGAATTGAAACAGAAGAGGAGGCATACGATATGGGAATAGAAGATTATTTATACAGTAATCAATTGTGTTTAATTGAATGGCCTGAAAATGTTAAAAATTTGCTACCTTTAGAAGCTACTACTATTCAACTTTCATTATTGGAAAGTGGTGAACGTAATATTCAACTAAAAACTAACTAATGAGCTCTATTTCTTCGCCTTTTACTAAAGAACAATTAATGCCACAGCCTGAAATGCTTGAAATAAAAAAGCAAAAAGGAGAACTTTTTATAGGCTTACCTAAAGAAACTCATTTTGAAGAAAAGCGAATTAGCTTAACCCCTGATGCTGTTTCTGCATTGGTTGCTCATGGGCACAGAATTGTTGTTGAAACTGGAGCTGGAGATGGTGCTAATTATTGTGATAAAGAATATTCAGATGCTGGAGCTAAAATTTCTTATGATATTAAAGAAGTTTTTGCTTGTAATATAGTTTTAAAAGTTGAGCCACCTTCTCTTGATGAAATTAAAATGCTTAATCCACAAGCTGTTCTTATTTCTGCTTTGCAATTAAAAACTCAAGATAAAAAATACTTTGAAGCATTAGCTAAAAAAAGAATTACTGCCATTGCTTTTGACTATATAAAAGATGATCATGGTGTATACCCTATTGTAAAATCACTTAGTGAAATCGCAGGAATTGCCTCTATGCATATTGCTGCAGAACTAATGACTACAGCTAATGGTGGAAATGGTTTATTATTAGGTAATATTGGTGGCGTTCCTCCAAGTGACGTAGTAATTATTGGTGCTGGTACTGTTGGTGAATTTGCTGCTAAATCTGCTATTGGATTGGGGGCTAGAGTTAAAGTTTTTGACAATTCTATAACTAAATTAAGAAAACTACAAAATTGCATTAATACTCCAATTTACACCTCTACTATTCAACCTAAAACATTAGCTAAAGCATTAATGCGATGTGATGTTGCTATAGGTGCTTTAAGAGGTAAAAATAGAGCGCCAGTAGTTGTTACTGAAACTATGATTGAACAAATGAAAAAAGGTGCTGTTATTGTTGATGTAAGTATAGACAGAGGTGGTTGTTTTGAAACTTCTAAAATTACTACACATAGTAAACCTACTTTTACAGATAGTGGTGTGATACATTATTGTGTTCCTAATATACCTTCAAGGTATTCTAGAACTGCTTCTTTTTCTATAAGTAACATTTTTACTCCTTACTTACTTGAAATTGCTGAAGAAGGTGGCTTTGAACATGCTGCTCGATTTGATAAAAGCTTACGAAATGGAATGTATTTTTACCACGGTATTTTAACAAACAAAACAGTTGCTGATTGGTTTGATTTACCATATAGAGATATTAACTTATTGTTTCTATAAATCTAATTATTAATATTATAACTTGGTAAATTAAATTCAAAAACACTTCCTTTATTTACATAACTATTAACAGTTATTTCTGTTTTGTGAAGTTCCATTATTTTTTTAACGATAGCTAAACCTAAACCAATACCTTGTTCCTTATTGGTTAATGTAGCCTTCATGTGTCGATCAAAAATTAATTCTTGATCATGCTCATAAATACCTGGTCCATTATCTTTAATTTTAACTGAAACATAACCTTGCTTATTAGATAAGTATATTGTTATTTTACCATTAATTGGTGTAAACTTTATCGCATTATCCAATATATTCTGTATTGCTCTTTCAATTAATTTGACATCTGCCATTACCGGTGGTAATGATGTTTTAACAATCATAGATATTTTTATATTCTTGTTTTTTGCTAATATCTCATATCGTTGTTTAATATCTAACATTAAATTAGTCAGGTAAAATGGCTCTAAATTTATTTCAATTTGTTTTATTTCAAGTTTAGAATACTCAAATAGTTGATTTACTAAGTTGGATAAATAACAAGCACTCTTTTCTATTATATCCATAAACTCTTTTCTATCATTAATAGCAATACTCCCTTCTTTTATTTTTAAAGTTTCTATATACCCTCTAATAGCTGTTAAAGGAGTTCTTAAATCATGTGAAACATTAGCTATTAGTTCTTTTCTAAAACTATTTATAGACTCTTTTTCTTTAATATTATGCGATATCGTTTGAGCCATGTTATTATATGTAACAGCTAAAACAGATAAATCAGAATTATATGGGTTGGGTATTCTACTACACAAATCTCCCTCCTTAAACTTATTTACATGATGAATGATTGTACGTAAACTTTTAGTTAAAAACCAAATACTTAACCAACCTATGAAAACAGCAAAAATCATAGTTAATAAAGTTGTTCTAGTACATAACTTAAAAAAATAGTCGGTAAATAGTGAATCACAAATCTGTTGAAATTTTTGACTTGCCAATATTATATATATATAACCTTCCTTATTATTTTTCACAAAATGAGCTGCTGAAAATATTTTTTGTTTCCCAGCTTCTCTAGGGTCATCCCCCAATATATACTGCTCTTTATTTTGTATAAACTTTTTTACAGGTAATAAACTAATCTTCTTTAATGGCTTATTCGGATTCGTATGATCTAATACTACTGAATACAAAATTTCTCCAGATTCATTTAGTAAATACACTTCTATAGCTCTATTAACAGCCATCATATCATGCATTATATCGCCAAATAAACTTTTATTTACAGAGCCATCATCTAAAAAAGGAGAATTCTTTTTGAACTTCTCTTCTATTAAATGATTAGCAATATTAGCATTAAGTCTTTGAGTAGTTTCGCTATAAAACTTTTTAACTGAGAAAAACGTTAAAGAAATATACACTATTCCTACAATAAAAATTAGTGTTAAAAACGTAAATCCTAATTTTAAGATTAATTTATTCGATACTGCTTTGTGATTTTTCATGGGAGGGTATCTTTAACTCATCGTTAAACTTATACCCTACCCCCCAAGTAGTTAATATAAATTTAGGGGTTACCATATTTTCTTCTATTTTACCTCTCAATCTATTTATGTGTGAATTTACTGTATGCCTATAACCATCAAAGTCATATCCCCATACTAATTCTAATAATTTCTCTCTACTATAAACTTTACCTGCATTTGACGCCATTAAAACAAGTAAGTCAAACTCTATTGGTGATAAGTTTATTTCTTTGTTTTTTAAAAGAACCTTGCGCTTATCTATATTTATAGATAACTCTTTAAATGTTAATTCATTGTTAGATTCAATTATTTTTTTGGTTCCCGAAGTATTTTCAAACCTCCTAGTTACAGCTTTCACTCTAGCAATAAATTCTCTTACGCTAAAAGGTTTTGTTATATAATCATCAGCTCCTAACTCTAAACTTAATACCTTATCTAGTTCCTCTGTTTTTGCAGTTAGCATTATTATTGGAGTTTGCTTTACTAACCTAATTTGTTTGCAAACCTCTATTCCATCAATATTAGGTAACGTAATATCTAATATTATTAATGTAAAATCATCATTTAAAGCTTTCTCTAAACCTACATCTCCTTTAAAAGCCTTAATAATAGTATAATTAAGGTCTATTAAATGAAATTCTAACAATTTAGAAATTGCAACATCATCTTCAATAATAAGTACTTTTTTCATTTACAAGTATAATAGCATAAAAAACTGGGGAAAGGCTAACATATAAAATTTAGTCGTGATATAAAAATGATTTTTCTGTGATACTTCCGTGATACTTATAAAAGTTCTTTACCTCATTAAAATTAGCTGCAGCTTTTTTATACATCATAAATACTAACTTAAAAACTATTTTATGAAAAAATCAGCTTTATCACATAGTTCTAATTCTTTAGAATTATATAAACAAAGCAAAGAGGTAAACCAAATAAATAGAGAGTTTAACTTTAATGCTATTAGTAATTTGTCCCCTGAAAATCAAAACCTATTTATAGAATATGGTATTGCAAAAAAAACAACATCTACATTTAAAAGCGTTCTCAATGCTTTTGAATATTGGTTAGGAAAAACTCCTAATAATGTAGCTGCTTCATTTTTAAATGATACAATAACCTATAAAGAATTAGATAATGAAGCTACCATTTTAGCTCTTATTTTAAAACAAAAAGGAATTAAATCTGGAGACACTATTGGTCTGTACACACATCGGTCTATTCATTTTCTAATTGGTATTGTTGCCGCACTTAAATTAGGGGCAATATATGTGCCTCAAGACCCACGGATTGTACCACCAAAAATGTTGAAAAACATTAGTGAATTAAGTAATCAAAAAATGATACTAACCTTTTCAAATTACAAAGAAAGTGTATCTTTTTTTTCTACTAAACAAACTATTCTAATTGATAAAGAATTAAAAAAGAAGATTTACAGAAATTTATATGGCAACATAAAACTTATTAATTATAAGAATGATAATATTAATAAAATTTGCTTCATTTTATTTACATCTGGTACAACAGGGCTACCTAATGGAGTTCAAGTAACTCATAAAAACTTATGTAATATTCTTTTTAACTCTCCAGGTAACTTAGGAATAAAACCAGGTACAAAAGTAGCACAATTGCTAAATATTTCCTTTGATATGGCTGCTTGGGAAGTTTTAGGCTGCCTAGGTAATGGAGGCACTTTATTAATAAGAGATAAAGATATTAACGAAACAGCTCAAAAAGCTAATGTAATTATCGCTACACCAACTGTTTTAACTACAATTAACTATAAAAAATGTAAAAATATAGAAACTGTGGCTGTTGCTGGAGAACCTTGTCCAGTTATACTTGCAAACACTTGGTCAAGAATTTGTAATTTTTACAACTCTTGTGGCCCAACAGAAACTACTATTGTGAATACAATGAAAAAATGTATTCCAGGAACAAGTGAATTATCAATTGGTAAACCAACTCCTAATAACACTGTTTATATTTTAAATGAAGATATGAAACCAACAAAAATTGGTGAGGTTGGTATTATGTGGGCTGGTGGAGATTGCGTTACAAAAGGCTATTTAAATAACGATATTTTAAATGCTAAAAAATATTTAGATGACCCTTTTTTGTCAAAAAAAAGTAAAATGTTTAATACTGGTGATTTAGGAAAATGGAATGAGGCTGGAGAATTAATTCATTATGGAAGAGTTGATGATCAAGTAAAGATTAAAGGCTTTAGAGTAGAACTAGATGCTATTTCAAAAATAATTGAAGGTTTTAAAGAAGTTAAAAGAGCAGTAACATTAAAACATCAAAACTTTCTAGTTTCATTTATTGGATTACAAGCAAAAACTAAAACTAATCTTACTGAGCTTATAAAAAAAGCAATAGAGAAAGAACTACCATATTACTATGTACCCAATGAATTTATCTTTTTAAATGAACTTCCTAAAACTTCTAGAGGGAAAATTGATAAAAGGGAGTTAAAAAAATCTTTAAATAAATAAATCATGGAAAATATCATATTACCTCCAAAAAAAAGTTTTCTATATAGATTAGGAAAACATCCTTGGTTAATACCATATCATCGTTTATTTATACTTATTTCATTAATAAATATTGGTATTTTTATAAAGGCATATACCACTTGGAATTGGTTTAAAGCAGAAGGAATTGAAATTGATAAAATAGCCCAGATAATTATATTCAATTTTGCCTTAGGAATTTTAATTAGACAACAATATGTTATTAATTTATTATTTAAGATCGCAACTAGTCCACCTAAAAATTGGCCTTTATTTATAAGGAGAATTTGTGCTAAAGTATACCACTTTGGTGGCATACATAGTTCTTCCACATCAATGGGAACTCTTTGGTATTTAATTTTTGTAGGTTCACTATACTACCATTATTTAAATTATTTGCCAGGTGTTAATATTGAAATTATCATCATAACCACTATGATCTTGGCTCTATTAATTGTAATCATTCTTATGGCTTTACCTCAAATTAGAGCAAAATACCATAATCAATTTGAATTAACTCATAGATTAGGTGGATGGACAGTGCTGATTTTATTTTGGGTACAAATGTTTTTGTTTATTAATATTCAAAATACTCACAATACACTTTTTTACAGTTCTGATTTCTGGATATTAATCACTCTAACAATAAGCGTTATTTTACCTTGGTTACGACTTAAAAAAGTAGATATCGAAATAGTGAAACCTTCTAACCATGTAGCGCTTACATCTTTTAACTATGGGGTTACTCCTTTTGCAGGTTCATCTACTGCTTTAAGTAAAAACCCTTTATTAGAATGGCATTCTTTTGCTAATGTTCCTGCTCCTGATAAAGATGGATTTAGATTAACCATATCTAGAGCTGGAGATTGGACTGGTAACTTCATTTCTGATAAACCTGAAAAAATTTGGGTTAAAGGTATACCAACTGCTGGAGTTGGTAACGTAGATAAACTATTTAAAAAAATTATTTGGGTTGCTACAGGAAGTGGAATAGGTCCTTGTATTCCACATTTACTATTAAATGAAACTCCATCCGTTCTTATTTGGGCTACAAGAAATCCAGAAAAAACATATGGTGAAAAATTAGTAAATGAAATTAAAGCAGTTCAACCTAATGCTATTATATGGGATACAGATGCTAATGGAAAACCCGATCTAGTTAAGCTTGCTTATAAAGCATATAGTGACTTTAAAGCTGAAGCTGTAATATGTATATCTAACCAAAAACTTACTCAAAAAGTTGTTCATAATATGGAATCTAGAGGAATTCCTGCTTATGGAGCTATTTGGGATTCTTAAAAATTAATTTAAACATAATAAAAATGAACGTACTATTTGAACAAATAGGAAGGGTTGTTGTTGCCAAGCTAAATCGACCTAGCGCATTAAATGCGTTAAATACTGAAACCATGTATGAGCTAATATCTAAACTAGAAAAATTTGATAAATCACCTTCAGTAGGCTGTATAATTATCACTGGAAGCGAAAATATTTTTTGTGCTGGTGCAGACATTAAAGAAATGGCATCTAAAAATTTTTCTCAAATGTTTGAAGAAGATTATTTTGGATATTGGGAAGTATTTTCAAAAATAAAAACCCCTATAATAGCTGCTGTTTCAGGCTACGCTCTTGGTGGAGGCTGCGAATTAGCAATGATGTGTGATACAATTCTTGCTTCAGAAAATGCAGTATTTGGTCAACCAGAAATAAAATTAGGAGTTATACCTGGTATTGGTGGTACTCAAAGGCTTACTTCCTTGGTAGGTAAATCTAAAGCTATGGACATTATCCTTTCAGGAAGAAATATTGAAGCTAAAGAAGCAGAGAACATTGGATTAGCTTCCAAAATTATTTCACAAAACAACTTCTTAAACAAGGTCATAAAATACGCCCAAAACATTGCTAATTATTCTAAAACTGCATTAATAGCTTCGAAAGAAGCTATTAATCAATCATTAGAATGCAGTTTAAAAGATGGAATTGTATTTGAACGAAGAGTATTTCATTCTCTATTCAATACTCAAGATCAAAAAGAAGGAATGGATGCTTTTTTAGAAAAGCGAATAGCAAATTTTAACTCAATTTATCAACCAATTAAAAAATAACTTTACCATGAAAAATTTAATAATATCATTTGTAGTACTTACTATATCTGTACTTAACATTTACAGTCAAGAAGAAAAAGAAAATAAAACAAGTTTTGCAATTATGCCTATACATAATAGTGGCGCAGGATTTAATAATGTTTTCTTAGGATCACATCAAATAAAACCAAAAACAAATTTAACTTTTTATAGTGTTTTTTGGGTAAATCCATCTTTTGGTAATCAAGGTAAAGATTTATTTTTAGAAACTGGTATTGGTTTAGGCTACTCTTTAGCTAATAATAAGCTTTATTTAAACCCTAGCTTAGGTTTTGGTCATGGAAAGTTACTATCAGGTGCTGCTGAAACTAAAATTGCTGAAAGTATAATACCTAGTTTGTTTATGATTTATAATTCTGGTAGATTTGAATTTGAAGCATATACCGCTTATTATAAAAGTTTAAGAGGTGAAGGTAACTCACAAGACTTAATGCTTAATTGGGTTATACCAGGGTTTAAAATTAATAAGAGTTTATCTATTGGAGGGTTTTATGAACATCTAGGTCAAACAAGAGCAGATAGTGGAAATACAATTACCTTATACCAATACTTAGGTGCTTATATTAAAACTACTCTTAATAATGGTGTTTGGTTTAGATTCGCAGCTGGACCAAATATTTCTGGTGATCGTGTAAACTCAAAAGAATTTTATAAAATACAAGCTTTTATACCTATATAAAATTAACTTTTACTGATTTATAACTTGAAAAACCAAAGAGAATAATATCTTTGGTTTTCTTTTTAATAAAAATCACAAGAATCTAATATTATTTTATAACTCTAACCTTAATTATCTCTACTTTTGCATTCAGAAAAAATTTAATTATGCAGTTATTAAAACGTTTTGGATATTACCTTATAGGATTAGCATTAGGCTCAGTTGCTGTATTGTTTTTTTGGAAAAACAAAAATGTCTCTTTTGATTATGGTATGGATGCAAGAACTTTAAAATCTATAAGAATTAAAAAACGTCTATTTTCTAACGATGTTAAACAAATACTAGCTACAAAAAAAATTGATACTTCATATATTTCTCAAATTTTAAAAAATGGAGATGTTGATTTTGGCAAAAGTAAAGCAAGACAAAAACCTTGTGCTGAATATTATATTACTGGTAAAGACAGTTTAAAAAACATGAGTTTATACGTAACACGTTGTGATTCTACTTCAACTATTGATAAAATATTTATCAATTAACGATATTTATCATGTAAACCTATACCTTTTAATATCATAGGTATTATTTTTTCTAAACGCTTTTGTTTTGTAGTTTCACGTTTAGCTTCTATTAAATAATTTACATATTCTCGTTGTTTACTTAAACTGAAAGAATCAAATTTTTCTAGAAGTAATGAATTACTATCCAATTCATTTTGTAATTGTTGAGGAATTATAATAGGTGTTTTATTTTTTTGTGGTTTTATTGCTTTTCCTTTTTCAGCATTATCAATAGCTTCTAGAACATAACTTTTTACTAGTTCAACATCAATATCTTTTAATGAATTAAATCTCCACTGTCTCATTGCTTTTGTTTTTCCCTCTTGTGCGTTTATAAGTAATTTGTTTTCATCTTTCAAAAATATTCCTTGATGAAACCATAAACCACAATAATTTTTAAAAGCCGACATCCCTATTATGTTTTTCCCTTTATATAAATAAGCTGGAATTCCCCATTTTATATCTTCCTCTAATGGTAATTCTTGTAAAGCAGAACGCAAGAGTTTTAACTCTTGCGTCCATTTATTTTTGTCTTGTATATATTCTGTTACTTTTAAATTCATTTTTTTAAATAGAGTTATCACCTAAGGACATCATCCAACTAACACCATATTTATCTTTTAGCATTCCAAATTTACCTCCCCAAAAAGCTTCCGCAAAAGGCATTAAAATAGTACCTTCTTCAGCTAATCCATTAAAAACAGTTAACGCTTCATTTTCATCTTCTGCATTTAAACTAATTGCAAAATTATTTCCAGCTTTAAAATCCTCCTTTTCATTTAAGAAGTCAGAAGCTAAAATAGCCATATTTCCAACCTCCAAAGTACAGTGCATAATAAGTTCTTTTGCAAAGTCAGGAATCATATTGCATATTTCTTCAGGTGCTTCTTTAAATTGCATTAGCATTGTTATTTCACCACCTAAAATATCTGCATAATACTTCATTGCCTCTCCACAATTACCGTTAAAATGTAAATACGTACTAGTTTTCATACTTTTTTAAATTAGTTTGCTACTTCACTCATAAACCTAATTCTCATCAATCGTAATTCATCTTCATCATAATCTCCATCAAACTCATCAAGTGCATCTTGTATTTTATCCGTTTCAGCCTCCATGAAATATTCACTTATCTCTTCTTGCTGATCTTCATCTAATAAATCTTCTATTGCATAATCAATATTAAGTTTAGTTCCAGAAAATACAATAGCTTCCATTTCCTTAATTAATTCAGGCATTTCTAACCCTTTTGATTTTGCTATGTCATCTAATGGTAATTTCCTGTCAGTATTTTGAATAATGTATAACTTTAATCCAGAGTTTACTCCAGTACTTTTTACTATTAAGTCATCAGGCCGCATTACATCGTTTTCTTCAACATAATTCGCTATCAATTTTACAAAATCTTTACCATATTTTTTAGCTTTACCTTCTCCAACACCGTGAACCTTCGATAACTCTTCTAAGTTTATTGGATACTTTAAGGCCATATCATCAATTGAAGGATCTTGAAAAACAGCAAATGGAGGTACTCCTAATTTCTTACCAACATTTTTCCTCAAGTCTTTAAGCATTGCTACTAACTTATTATCTACACCAGCACCATTAGATTTAGTATTAGTGATAATAGTACCATCGTCATCAGTAGCATATACATGATTCTCTGTCATCATAAATGATGTTGGACTACCTATAAACTCTTTTCCTTTTTTGGTTAATTTTAAAACACCGTATTGTTCAATTTCTTTTTTAATTAAATCTACTACTAATACTTGACGTATTAAAGCCATCCAATAATGATTATCTTTATCTTTTCCTATTCCAAAAAATGGTTGTTGTGTGGTTTTATGAGATTTTAATAATGCGTTTTCCTTACCTATTATAGTATTTACCACTTCTTTAGGTTTGTACATTTCATTAGTATCTCTAATTACTGAAAGTAGCTTTACTACTTCATTTTCTGCTTCATGTTTCTTTTTAGGGTTACGCATGTTATCATCCAAATCTGCACCTTCTCCATTTACAGCGTCAAACTCTTCTCCAAAATAATGCAATAAATATTTACGCCTATTCATTGATGTTTCTGCATAACCTACAACTTCTTGTAATAAAGCATGCCCTACTTCTTGTTCAGCTACAGGTTTATTTGCCATAAACTTCTCTAACTTTTCAATATCTTTATACGAATAGAAAGTTAAACAGTAACCCTCTCCTCCATCTCTACCTGCTCTACCAGTTTCTTGATAATAACTCTCTAAACTTTTTGGTATATCATGATGGATAACAAAACGAACATCTGGTTTATCTATTCCCATTCCGAAGGCAATGGTAGCAACAACAACATCACAATCTTCCATCAAAAACATATCTTGATGTTTAACCCTTGTTTTTGCATCTAATCCAGCATGATAAGGCACCGCATTTATACCATTAACCTGTAATACTTGTGCTATTTCTTCTACTTTCTTACGGCTAAGACAATAAATAATTCCTGATTTACCTATTCTAGTTTTGATAAATCTAATTATATCTTTTTCTATTTCCTTTGTTTTTGGACGTACTTCATAAAATAAATTTGCCCTGTTAAAGGAAGCTTTAAAAACATTGGCATCACTCATACCAAGCGTTTTTAATATATCTTCTTGTACTTTTTCTGTAGCTGTAGCTGTTAAACCTATTATTGGAACATTATCAATTTGTTTAATAATCGCTCTAAGGTTTCTATACTCAGGTCTGAAATCATGCCCCCACTCTGAAATACAATGGGCTTCATCAATTGCCACAAAAGAAATTTTTTGTTGCCTTAAAAAGGTTACATATTCCTCCTTAATAAGTGATTCAGGAGCAACGTATAACAACTTTGTTATTCCGCTTTCTATATCAGATTTTACTTGGCTTATTTCTGTTTTATTCAAAGATGAATTTAAAACATGTGCTATTCCTTTATTTTCTGAAATCCCCCTTATAGCATCAACTTGATTTTTCATCAAAGCAATTAATGGAGAAACAACAATAGCTGTTCCTTCTTTCATTAGTGCTGGTAATTGATAACATAATGATTTACCTCCCCCCGTAGGCATGATCACAAACGTGTTCTCATTATTTAAAATGCTATTTACTACATTTTCTTGTAAACCTTTAAACTTATTAAATCCAAAGATTTTCTTTAATGCTTCATATAAATCCGACTGCTCTATACTCATTTCTTTTAATATAAAATTAAAAACAGAAATCTAATTTATAAAAAAACTATTAATAAAAGATATAAACTTTCTTTTTATTAAAAGATTTTGTACCTAAAATATTTCTATTTTTACACTTTTAAATTATACTTAAACTATTAAACTTGAAAAACTCAAGCGATATCCTTTCAATTGCTAAAGAAACATTACTTTCTCAAAGTAATGCTATTGCTAATTTAGCAAATTTATTAAATAACTCGTTTATAAATGCTGTAAACTTTATACTAAATTCTAAAGGACGTGTAATTGTTACTGGTATTGGTAAAAGTGCTAACATAGCTTCTAAAATTGTTGCCACCTTAAATTCAACTGGAACTCCTGCTGTTTTTATGCATGCAGCTGATGCTATACATGGTGATTTAGGAAATGTTCAACAAAATGATACAGTTATTTGTATTTCTAAAAGCGGAAATACTCCTGAAATAAAAGTGTTAGTACCTTTAATAAAAAATTCTAATAATAAAATAATAGCAATAACAGGAAATCCAGACTCTTTTCTAGGAAAAAGTGCAGACTTTTTGTTAAATTCTTATGTTGAAAAAGAAGTGTGTCCTAATAACTTAGCTCCAACCTCTAGTACTACCGCCCAATTGGTGTTGGGAGATGCTTTAGCTGTTTGTTTGCTTGAGTTAAGAGGATTTACTAGTAGTGATTTTGCTAAATATCACCCAGGCGGTGCTTTAGGTAAACGCTTATACTTACGTGTTTCTGACCTTGTTAAAAATAACGAATTACCTAAAGTGAATATTTCTGACCCTTTAACAAGGGTTATTATTGAAATATCAGAAAAAAGATTAGGTGTAACAGCAGTAGTTGATAAAAATGGTTCTATCGTTGGAATTATTACTGATGGAGATATTAGGCGTATGCTTGCTAAGACTACTAAAATTGATGAGCTAATTGCTAATGATATAATGAGTAAAAACCCAAAAACAATACACATAGATGCTATGGCTATTGATGCATTAGATGCACTTGAAAACAATAGTATTACACAAATATTAGCTATTGATGATTCAAATAAGTATGTTGGTGTTGTACATTTACATGATTTAATAAAAGAAGGAATATTTTAACAATGGCTACCAAAGAAATGTCTTTTTTAGACCATCTTGAAGAATTAAGATGGCATTTAGTTAGAAGTTTTGCTGCAATATTTATTTTAGCAATCGTAATATTTGTTAATATTAATTTCATTTTTAATGAATTCTTATTAGCCCATTTAAAACCTGATTTTACAACATATCAATTTTTTTGTAAAATTTTTTCTGCTATTGGAATAGATAGTAGTTTTTGTAACATAGAGTTTGCTCAAGAACTACAAGTACTTAATCCAACTGAAGAATTAATGACAGGTATATGGTCTTCATTAATTCTAGGTTTTGTTATTGCTTTTCCTTATGTTTTATGGGAGTTTTGGCGTTTTATAGCACCTGGTTTACACAGTACAGAAAGAAAAAAGTCTCGAGGGTTTATTTTTACTTCTTCACTATTATTCTTTTTAGGTGTACTATTTAGTTATTATGTAATTTTACCTATGTCAGTTTTTTTCTTTTATAACTTTTCCATTGGAGATTCTATTGTTAAGAATTTTAAATTAGGAGCCTATATTAGTTTAATTACAAATACGTTACTGGGGGTAGCTGTATTTTTCGAATTACCGGTTGTAATTTTTTTCTTATCAAAAATAGGACTTATAACGCCTCAATTTTTACGTAAATACCGTAAACATGCATTAGTAGTAGTATTAATTTTATCAGCTATTATTACACCTCCTGATGTTGCTAGTCAAGTGATAGTATCAGTGCCAATTATGATTCTATACGAAGTAAGTATTTATGTTTCAAAATATGTAATAAAAAAACAACAAAAAAATGTCTCAAAAAGTCCAAGAGTTTAATGAATACCGTTCTAAAATGAACGAAAAAATATTATCCAATGATAATAAAATAATTAAACGTATTTTTAATTTAGATACTAACGCTTTTAAAGAAGGTCATTTACCTGTAAAAACTAAAGAATTACTTGGTTTAGTTGCTTCTGCAGTTTTACGTTGTGATGATTGTATAGCTTACCACTTAGAAACAGCACATAAAAGTGGTGTTACTAAAGAAGAAGTAATGGAAACATTAAGTATTGCTACTTTAGTTGGAGGTACCATTGTTATTCCACATTTACGTAAAGCATACGAGTACTGGGAAGTATTAGAAAGTAATTAAACAATTTAACAATGTTTTAATGATGCTAGTAATATCTTTTATATACTTTTAAGAAATTAAAACATTGAACTTTTAAACTCACAAATGAAATTAAAAGCAGATAACATACAAAAGCTTTACGGTAGTAGAAAAGTTGTAAAAGGAATTTCTTTAGAAGTAGAACAAGGGGAAATTATAGGATTATTAGGTCCAAATGGAGCTGGAAAAACTACTTCTTTCTATATGATTGTTGGAATGATAAAGCCTAATGGTGGAGCTATTTTCTTAGATGATGAAGAAATTACCGAAGATGCTATGTATAAGCGCTCTCAAAAAGGAATTGGTTATTTAGCACAAGAAGCTTCAGTTTTTAGAAAACTTTCTGTAGAAGATAATATTATGTCTGTTTTAGAATTTACAGATAGAAATAAAGAGCAAAGAAAAGCACGTTTAGAAGAACTAATCGAGGAATTTAGTTTAGGTCATGTTCGCAAAAATAGAGGAGATTTACTTTCAGGAGGTGAACGCAGGAGAACCGAAATTGCTCGTTGTTTAGCTTCTGACCCTAAATTCATACTATTAGACGAGCCTTTTGCTGGTGTTGATCCTATTGCTGTAGAGGATATCCAAGGAATTGTAGCTCAATTAAAAAATAAAAACATCGGTATTTTAATTACTGATCATGATGTTCAAGCTACTTTAGCTATCACAGATAGAACATACTTAATGTTTAATGGAGGTATACTTAAAGAAGGAACACCTGAAGAATTAGCAGAAGATGAAACTGTTCGTAGAGTATATTTAGGTAAAGATTTTGAATTAAAGAAAAAGAAGTTTTAAATCACTAAAATCCTATTTACAAACACAATAGACAAAACAAAACTACTTATTACGAGTAATGAAAAAAATGTTTTTTCTAAGTTTTTGATTACTTCTTTATTCATTCTATTTACCATTCCAAAAGGGATACGAATAAGAAGCATATAAAATAACACATAAAGTATAACTCTAAAATATACTGATAAATTTAAAATTAATAATTTTAATAAATTCCCAGTAACTAAACCTAAAGTTCCCAATACAATAATTCCCGAAAAAAGAAAAAAAGAGTAACTTAGTTTATTAATTATAATTGATTCTCTATTACTTATCTTTTCATTTTCTCCTTCATTAATTTCGTTATTGGTTAATAAGCTCACTTTTTTAAAAACTACTATCTTTTTATATAAAAACATTGCTAAGAATGAAAAAAAGAAAATCAAAAACAGTCTTGTAATAAAAATCATAAAGCTTTTTTTAAAAATAGAAAGTTCTGACCTTTTTTAGGGAAATTTTCAATTTTACCGAAATTTTCGTAGCCTTGTTTTAAATAAAACCCTTCTGCTTGAAATGAAAATGTTTCTAATATTGCTAGCTTTGCCCCTTTCTCTATAGCAATTTCTTCAGCTTGTTTTAAAAGTTTTCCTCCTAAACCTTTTTTCCGTTCACTTTCATCAACCCAAAGTATTTTTATCATAAAACCAGCATAATAACCAACCCCACCTATAACACCTCCAACAATTTCTCTTTTATTATTTTTTGCTATTAACTCAATAGGAATCCAAACATCAGGTAATATACGTTCAGTTTGACTATCATTATAATGATTTATTTCAGAAATAATTTTTTCTATTTCATCCTTATTTTGACATTCTTCTATTGTGTTCATTACTTATTTATTAAGTTTTGAAGTAATGAAACTACGATGTATAATAAAATAATTATAGGAATAGCTACAAATTTCAAAGCAACAAGTAGTATTAGTGAGGCTATTAAAAATAAATACTTAACTATATTCTCTTTAAAAGAAAAAGTTTTAAACTTTAAAGAAAACAACGGTAATTCTGTATTCATAATAAAAGTTAGTAATACTGTTATAACTATTAAAAAATATTTATTTTGAACAATATTATTAAAAAATGAATATCCTGAATATTCAAGTATAAGTGGTAATGAAATAACAAATAAACTCATTGCTGGAGTTGGTAAACCTATAAAACTATCGGATTGACGTTCATCAATATTAAATTTAGCTAAACGATATCCAGCACCTAATGTTAATAATAAACCTAAATAAGGTAAATTACTTCCAGATCTTCCATATTCATCAATACCAAAATACCCAACTGCATCAATATCTATTGCATTTACTAATAACTGTAACATTACTATACCTGGTACTACTCCACTTGTTACCATATCTGCCAAGGAATCTAACTGCTTCCCCAACTCTCCTTGTACTTTTAATAACCTAGCAGCAAATCCATCAAAAAAATCTAACCCAATACCAATAATTACTAAAACTGCTGTACCTACAAAATCTCCTTTAACTGCAAAAATTGTAGCAATTGTTCCACATAATAAATTTCCTAAAGTAATTAAATTAGGTATCTGTTTTTTAATATTCATAGTATATAGAATTTAAAGGCGAAAATAAGAAATCATTTTATCAGTTTTACTTTTTCATTGTTTTTTGTCATATTTGTTAAAAATAGCTAATCAATAAAATCAAATGCCAAAAATCACAACTAACTTTACACCAAATTTACCTTTTAGAAATCCTCATTTTAATACAATTTATCGTCCATTATTCATGAGAGATACTATTAGTTATGAAAGAAAAAGGGTTATAACATGGGATAATGACTTTATAGATTTAGATTTTTCATGTATTGGTTCAGATACTCTTGTTTTATTAATTCATGGTTTAGAAGGCAGCTCCAATTCAAACTATATGATCACTACTTCTAAACAACTTAATAAAAATGGATATGATACTGTTTGCATGAATTTAAGAGGATGTAGTGGTGAAGATAACTTATTATTAGGAACTTACCATAGTGGTAAAACTGATGATGTAGATTTTATTATAAATTATTTATGCCAAGAATATCAATACAAAAATATTCTTATTATTGGATTTAGTTTAGGCGGAAATTTAGCTTTAAAATATTTAGGTGAATATGATGCTATACCTGAACAAATAAAAGGAGGAATTGCTATTTCAGTTCCTATTGATTTAACAGCTTCTCAAGCTGAACTTGCTAAATTTAAAAATAAAATATATTTAACAGAGTTTTTGAGAACTATGAAATTAAAACTCCTTAAAAAATCTGAAAAATTTCCTGATTTTAAGCTTGATAAAAAATTATTATTCAAAGCAACTCGTTTTAGACATATTGAGAAGCAATATACAGTTCCTGTTTTTGGATTTGAAAGTTCAGAAGATTATTGGAAAAAAGCAAGCTCTAAACCTTATATACCTAACATAAAGCACACCACACTATTAATAAACTCATTAGATGATAGTTTTTTAACAAAAGAGTGTTACCCTTATAGTGAAGCTGAAAATTCTACTAATTTTTATTTATTAACTCCAAACTATGGAGGTCATGTTGGTTTTTTATCTTCTTTTTCTAATTCACATAATTATTGGTTAGAACAAAAAATTATTGATTTTATCAATGAAAAAGTTATTTTAACTTAGGTTTTAAGTAAGTTAAATATGTTAAAAACAATATCTATTAAAAATGATAGTTATGTTCTTAGTATTTTAGATATTTGTATATCATTCAACCTTAAATATTGAAAACACGTTTTTTATTTTTTATTGTACTATTTACAAGTACATTACAAGCTCAATTCAGAAATTATTCAAATGAATTTTTAAGTATTGGTGTAGATGCTGGCGCTTTAGGTATGAGTAAATCTGTAGTAGCATCTACTAATGATGTCAATTCTATTTATTGGAATCCAGCTGGATTAGTAGCTGTTGAAGATTATCAAGGCTCCTTAATGCATGCTTCCTATTTTGCTGGAATTGCAAATTATAACTTTGCTGGTTTTGCAATGCCTATAGATCAAAGGAGTGCTTTAGGTATAGCTATAATTCGTTTTGGTGTAGATGACATTTTAAACACAACAGAATTAATTGATAATCAAGGAAATATTGATTATAATAGAATAAGTCTTTTTTCTGCTGCTGATTATGCTTTTAATATTGGTTATGCGAGAAAAATGATATTAGATGGTTTTCAACTTGGTATAAATGCTAAAATTGTACGTAGGGTTATTGGTGATTTCGCAACTTCTTGGGGATTTGGTTTTGATGCAGGAGTTCAATTTGAAAGAAATAATTGGAAATTTGGTTTAATGGTTCGAGATATTACCACAACTTTTAACACTTGGGCTATTAATAAAACAGAATTTGAAAAAATTAAAAATGCTATTCCAGGAAAAAACCAAGAATTACCAGAAACTACAGAAATAACAAAACCAAAAGCTCAATTAGGTATTGCTAAAAGTTTTTCTATTAATCGTTTTTTTAGCTTACTTGCTGAAATTGATTTAAACATGAGGTTTACTAAAACAAACGATATCATTGCTTCTGATTTTGTTAGTATAGACCCTTCTTTGGGATTACAATTAGATTATGAAAAAATGGTGTTCTTACGTTTAGGTATTGGAAACATTCAAAATACTACTGAATTTGACGGAAGTAAATCCACAGCAATTCAGCCTAATTTGGGTGTTGGTTTTAATTACAAAGGCATTCAAATTGATTATGCTTTAACAAATATTGGTAGTATTGGTAATGCTTTATATTCTAATATTTTTTCTATTAAGTTTGATTACAGTTTTTTTAGACAATAACTATGCTTAAAAAATACCTTATTCTATTTTTTGTTTTATTTGTTTTTAATTTTTCAAATGCCCAACAAGGCATTAAACTTTCTGCTTACGCTGAAGTAAGTGTGCTAACTTATGGTCCAGGTTATGCCCTGTATGAAAAATTTGGTCATACAGCTATTAGAATACAAGATCCTGTTTTACAATTAGATTTAATCTATAATTACGGTTTTTTTGATTTAACTGAAAGTAATTTTTATGTAAACTTTACAAAAGGCTACATGAAATATAAATTAGTTCGCTATTCCTTCCCTCCTTCTTTAAGAGGCTATAATGAAGATCAAAGATGGGCAAAAGAGCAAATTTTAAACCTTACTAATAAACAAAAAAATAGTTTTTTTAGCTATTTAGAAAATAATGCTCTTCCAAGCAATGCTAGTTATTTTTATGATCCTTTTTTTAATAATTGTTCAACAAAACCAGCAGATATTATTAAAAATGTGTTAGGAGATAATGTAATTTTTAAAGATGATTTTGTTATTGAAAATTCCTCTATTAGACAACTCATGAATAATGAAATACATACAAATACATGGGGAAGTTTGGGTATTAATATTGCCTTAGGCAGTAAACTAGATAAAATAGCTACTTCAAAAGAATATTTATACTTACCTGACTACGTTTTTAAATCTTTAGCCTGCTCAAAAGTTATTAAAAACGGAAAAGAGGAAGACCTTGTTATTACCACTAAAAACCTTTTAAATTACCCTGAGAAAAAGTTAAAATCAGATGCTATTAGCCCTTTTATAATCTTTTTTATACTGTTCCTTATTGGTTTAATTATAACCATTAAAGATTTTAAAAATAACTCACGATCAAAATGGTTAGACTTTTTAATTTTTTTTACAACTGGCGTTTTTGGAATCTTAATTATTTTCTTGTGGTTTTTCACTAATCATTCAACAGCTCCTAATAATTTTAATATTCTTTGGGCTTTTGCTCCTAACATTATAATTTCTTTTCTTATAAATAGAAAAAATCCACCAAGGTGGATTTCTAAATACATTTTACTATTACTAATTTTACTCGTATTAATTCCAATTATATGGATATTTAGAATTCAACTTTTTCCTATTGAATTACTAAGCTTTTTTATTCTACTTCTAATTAGATATACTTATTTATTAAAGTTTACAAAAAACTTTGAATAGCTAACTCATAACTTTGTAAACCAAAGCCTGTAATTATTCCTTTAACATTAGGAGCTAAATAACTTTTATGTCTATACTCTTCCCTTGAATAAACATTAGAAATATGCACTTCAATTACTGGAGTATTTATTGCTTTAATAGCATCAGCTATTGCTACAGATGTATGAGTATAAGCAGCAGCATTTAAAATTATTCCATCATAATCAAAACCTACTTTATGTAACTTATTGATAAGTTCACCTTCAATATTTGATTGATAATAGCTCAAATTTAAAGATGTAAATTTTTTTTGTAAACTTTCGTAAAACTCATCAAAAGAGTTATCTCCATAAATAGTAGGTTCTCTCTTTCCCAATAAATTTAAATTGGGGCCATTTATAATAAGTACTTTTTTCATTTCTTTCTTTAAATAAAAAGTAAAGTTAGCAATTGTTATTTACATTTACCTTTAACTAAACAAAAAACCGTTGAATATTTAAAATACTCAACGGTTTAGTGATTTTTATATAGATTTTATTATCTTCTACTATAATTAGGAGCCTCTTTAGTAATAGCTACATCATGTGGATGACTTTCATTAATTCCTGATGCTGTAATTCTAACAAACTTACCCGTGTTTTTAAGTGTTTCAATGTCTTTAGAACCACAATAACCCATTCCTGCACGTAAACCTCCTATAAATTGATGAATACTTTCAAATAACTCACCTTTGTATGGTACACGCCCAACAATACCTTCAGGTACTAATTTTTTAATATCATCTTCTACATCTTGGAAGTAACGATCTTTCGAACCTTTTTTCATTGCTTCTACTGATCCCATTCCTCTATACGACTTAAATTTACGTCCTTCATAGATAATTGTTTCTCCTGGCGATTCTTTAGTTCCTGCTAATAAAGATCCTAACATTACACAATCTGCGCCTGCTGCAATTGCTTTTGGAATATCACCTGTATAACGAATACCACCATCAGCAATTACTGGTATTCCAGAACCTTTTATAGCCGCAGCAACTTCTAATACTGCTGAAAACTGTGGAAAACCAACACCTGCAACTACACGTGTTGTACAAATAGAACCTGGTCCTATACCAACTTTAACAGCATCTGCACCAGCATCAACCAAGTATTTTGCTGCTTCAGCAGTAGCTACATTACCTACTACTACATCTAATTCTGGAAACTTTTCTTTAACCGATTTTAATGCAGCTACAACAGTTTTTGTATGTCCGTGGGCTGTATCTATAATAACAGCATCAACACCTGCTTTAACTAAAGCTTCTGCTCTATCTACAACATCAGCTGTAACTCCTAATGCAGCTGCTACACGTAAACGTCCAAAAGTATCTTTGTTAGCTATTGGCTTTTGAGTTACTTTAGTTATATCTCTAAAAGTAATTAAACCAGTAAGCTTATAGTTTTCATCTACAATTAATAATTTTTCAATCTTATTTTGTTGGAGAATTTTCTCAGCATCTTTTAACGATGTACCAACATTAGCAGTAACTAAATTTTCAAAAGTCATTACTTCTACAATTGGCCTATTATTTTTATGTTCGAAACGTAAATCTCTATTGGTTACGATTCCTTTAAGAGTGCCATTATTATCTATTACTGGTATACCTCCTATCCTATGCTCTTTCATTAATCTTTTAGCATCTGATACTGTAGCTTCTAGAGATAAAGTTACAGGGTCAATAATCATACCACTCTCAGCTCTTTTTACTTTTCTTACCTCCTGAGCTTGTTGCTCAATAGTCATATTCTTATGTAATACTCCAATACCACCCTCTCTTGCGATTGCTATTGCCATTGCAGACTCAGTTACTGTATCCATTGCAGCAGATACAATAGGAACGTTTATTGTTATATTTTTAGTAAATTTTGTTTGAATTGAAACTTCTCTTGGAAGAATTTCTGAATATGCAGGAACTAATAAAACATCATCATATGTTAAACCTTCTCCTACAATTTTTGACTGGTGAGCATCCATAAATGTAATCAATTTTACTCTTTAAAAAGAGCGTTTAGTTGTTAAAAATTAATTACGTGCAAATATACTATAATTATTCTTAAACTATAATTTAAGTTTATGTTAAGTTTCTTTGGTAATTATTTAAATTAAATCTAAATTAACTTTGTAAAGTTTAAAAAAGTTTATTCCTTTGTTGATTAATTATATTAAATCTAAATAAAATGAAGGTTATATTAAAAGCATCTCTGCTAATATTAGTAGCTATAGTTCTAAAGTCATGTTCCTCAGAAAACGACGAACTTCCACAAAATAAAGTAACAGTAAAAGAAGTGATTGCAAATTATGCAAAATTAGTACACCAAAATTACTTAGACAGTTATAATGCTGCTGTTAAAATGCAAAACACAATTAGCTCATTTACAAGTACCCCCTCACAAGCTGGTTTTGATAGTTCAAAAAAAGAATGGTTAGCAGCTAGAGATATTTATGGTCAAACTGAAGTGTTTAGAGGGTCAAATGGTCCTGTTGATTCTGAAGGTAGCGAAACATGGGTAATAAATAATGAAGGACAAATGAATGCTTGGCCTTTAGATGAAGGGTATATTGATTATGTAACAGCTAGTTCTGATGCATATGCTGGATACACAGCTTATAGTGGTGGTGTTATTGCAGGAACTGATGCTATTACAGAAGCTTTTTTAATTGGTAAAAATGAAAAAGAAAATGATAAATCAATTTCTACAGGATGGCACGCTATCGAATTTCTTTTATGGGGACAAGATGAAACAAACCCTAAAGACCTAAAAGCAGGACAAAGATCTGTAACAGATTACACTACTGATTCTAAAAAAGAGAGAAGAAAAACATACTTAAATGTAGTTACTTCAATTTTAGTTAAGGATTTAAAAAAATTAGTTGATACATGGGCAACAGGAGGTGAATACTACAAAGTATTTATGGCTTTATCTGAAAAAGATGCATTAAAAAATATTATTTCTGGCCCTTTCTTTTTAGCAAATGAAGAATTATCAGAAGAGAGAATGCTAAAACCTGTTGATTTAACAGACGGAATAGATCAATCTGGACAAGAAGATGAACACTCTTGTTTTTCTGACAATACGCATAGAGATGTAGTTACAAATGCCCAAGGAATTATTAATGTTCTTTTTGGAAAATACGGAACTATTTCAGGTGCATCTGTTTATGATTTAATTAATCAACAAGATAACACAATCGCAAAAAAGTTTAAAGATGCTACAGATCAAATGATGTCAAAAATTAATGATATTGATACGAAAGCTAACAATAAAAAACCTTTTGATTTATTGCTATTAGAAGAATCTACTTCTAATCCAGGAACTATTGTTGCTGCAGGTCAATCTTTAAAAGATCTTGGAGGAAATATTAGTGAAGTAGCTGTTAAAATAGGAGCTCCAGTTCAATAAACATCTTTTTAATAATCAAAAAGAAAAAGGTCTATTAACTTAGGTCTTTTTCTTCTTTATTTTAATTCATATTAAATTATAAAGTCATATTAAAAAAATGAAATACATAAGAGTAAAGAAGAATATAAGAATCAAATTGCTTTGCATTTTCTGTATAAGATTCTTCTTTTCATCATGTTCTAAAGATAATTTATCTAATGAATATCTACCAGTAAATCAATATGAACAAGGAGAAGAAAATTTAACTGATAACTTAAGTGTTGCTACAACAAATAATAATTCTTTTGGAAAAGAGATACCCGGATTAAATAGAACTGATAAAATTCGTTTTGCTTCTGGTAATTCATTATTTAATCAATCATGGGTTTCTGCACCAGCGTCAACAACTGGTTTAGACGGTTTAGGTCCAACTTTTAACTCCAGAGCATGTGCTAGTTGTCACTTTAAAGATGGTAGAGGGAAACCGTTTGAGCCTTCTAATATAGGATCAAAAGGTTTTTTAATTCGTTTAAGTATCCCTGGAAGAAATCCTCATGGAGGACCTTTAGCAGTTCCAAATTATGGAGATCAACTTCAAAATCATGCAAATTTAAATATTAAAAAAGAGGCTGATATTAATGTTACATATACTTATATCGAAGAAACATATCCCGATGGAACTAAATATCAATTAAGAAAACCGAGCTATTCAATTATAAATGAAAATTTTGGATCATTAACCGGTGTGTTAATTTCCCCTAGAATTGGCCAACAAACAATTGGGTTAGGATTAATAGATGCACTGCCTGATAATGAAATATTAAAAAATGAAGATGAATTTGATACTAACAAAGATGGTATTTCCGGTAAGGCAAATTATGTTTGGAATGCCATTGAAAATAAAACATCATTAGGTAAATTTGGGTGGAAAGCAAATCAACCTTCTTTAAAACAACAAATTGCTGGAGCTTTTTTTGGTGATCTAGGTTTAACAACTTCTATTTTTAACAATAACCCTTGTCCATCCCCTCAAAAAGATTGTTACGATGCTCCAGATGGTGGAAATCCTGAAGTTACAGAAAAACAAATGGATAGAGTTTTATTATATCAAACTTCTTTAGCTGTTCCTAAAAGACGAAATTATAAAGAACAAAATGTATTAAACGGAAAAGCTACATTTAATAACTTAAAATGTATTAGTTGTCATTCTACTAACTTTAAAACTGGTAGCTATAGTTTTAACCCTTTATTAGAAAATAAAAATATTAAACCATATTCTGATTTTTTATTACATGATATGGGAGAAGGATTGGCTGATAATAGGCCTGATTTTTTAGCAAATGGAAAAGAATGGAGAACACAGCCATTATGGGGTATTGGACTTATAAATACCGTAAATAAACACACATTTTTATTACATGATGGAAGAGCTAGGAATATTGAAGAAGCTATTTTGTGGCATGGTGGTGAAGCTGAAAAATCAAAAAATGAATTTAAAAAATTATCAAAACAACAAAGAGAAGAACTCTTAAGCTTTGTTGAATCTCTTTAATATTATATTTATGAAAAAAGCAATTTTATTACTTGCAATTATATCATTTTTTTATGTATCGTGCTCAAATGACAACACAGTAACACCTGATTATAAACATGAAATTGTTACTTCAGTCACTGATCAAATTATTTTACCTAATTTAAATACAATACTTGAAAAATCTATAGCTTTAAAAAATTCTGTAGAGCAATTCTCAAAAGATCAAACTACAAATAACTTATTAGATGTTAGAAGTAAACTAACAAATATTACTGAGTTTTATGCTAAAATGTATGTTTTTAACATTGGACAAGCAAAAAGTAATTTTATGAATCGTAAAATTAATTTTTGGCCTGTTTATAATATTTCAATCGAAAAGAATATTAGTGAAGGTACTTTTACAAAGTCTTCTATTTTAAATTTAGGAAGCGCTGCTAAAAACTTACCTGGTTTAAATTATTTAGTATTTAAAAAACAGAATACTACTGATTTATTAAAGGAATATAACGCAAACATAAATAGAGTTAGATATTTAAAACTCATTACAAATGAGTTTCATAACAATATAATACAAGTATCTTCTATTTGGTCTTCTACTGGGAATAATTATGCTGAAAGCTTTAAAAGTAATAATGAAAAAGGATTATTAAGCTCTTTTAATTTACTATATAATGGTATGTACAATGTTATAGATAACTGTAAAGTTACTAAAGTTGGTAAACCTGGTGGGCTTGAAAAATCTTCACATACAAACCCTGAGATAGTAGAAAACTTTTACACTGGAAATTCTTTAAATTTAATATACAACAATATAACTTCAGTAGAAGAAATACTATTTTCTGATAAAATAACTTCAGTGTCTACTTATATTAAATCGATTACAAAAAATGATGATTTAAACAATCAAATTAAAAATAAAATTAAGACTATAAAAGAAACTATAAAATCAATAAAAAAACCATTAAAAGAAGCTGTAAATACAGATAAAACTAATATTAAAAAGCTTCACGTTAGTTTGAAAGAATTACTTGTACTATTTCACACTGATGTGCGTAGTATACTATCTATTATTATTACAGGAACTGATAATGATGGAGATTAAAAACAAAAAGCGGATATATTAAATATCCGCTTTTTGTTTTTATATTGAATCTAGTAGTAACCTTACATATTCATTTGTTGACTCTTTGAATACTTTTTTTGTTTTTCCTTGTTCTAACACTACTCCTTTTTGTAATACAATAATTTCATCAGAAATAGCTATTGCATCTTTTATATCATGAGTTACAAAGATTGCTGTACAATTCGTCTTTTTTAATATTTGATGTAAATCTTTTCTTAATTGATTTCTTAATACTACATCTAAATTACTAAAAGGTTCGTCTAAAATTAACAATTCTGGTTTCGGTGCTAATGCTCTTGCTAAAGCAACTCTCTGTTGCTGCCCTCCTGAAAGTTCATGAGGGTACCTAGTATTCATACCTTCTAGGCCTACCAACGATAAAACTTCAGAAACTCTTTCTTTTTTATCTGATTTCTTTGATATTCCATACACAACATTTTGAAAAACTGTTAAATGAGGAAAAAGAGCATAATCTTGAAATACCATTCCTACATTACGTTTTTCAGGTTCAATAAATATTGATTTAGATGAAACTACTTTTTGATTTAGCTTTATCTCTCCGTTATTTAAAACTTCAAGTCCCGATATTAATCGTATTAATGTTGTTTTTCCACTTCCACTCTCTCCTACTATAGATACTATCTTTCCTTTTTCTAAAGAGTATGTAATGTTATTTAAAGCTATAACTTTACCATTGTTAAATGATTTACTTAATTTATTTATTTCTAAAATTTTAGTATTCATTATTTTGCTTTAGATATTAGTCTGTTTAAAAATATAATTGGTAATACACCTGTTAATACTATAAATAATGAAGGTAATGAAGCTTCGGCTACTAACTCATCACTTGCATATTCATATGCTTTTACGGCTAGTGTATTAATTTGATAAGGCTTTAGTATTAAGGTTAAGGGTAATTCTTTCATTACATCAACAAAAACTAAGATAAATCCACTTAAAATGGCTGGTTTCAATAAAGGTAATTCAATTTTAAAAAAAGTCCCTAAATTACTTTTTCCTAACATTTTTGAAACTTCAGATATAGATTTACCCATTTTTAATGAGGTTGCCTCAATTGGGTTATATGCTACGGCAATATACCTTACCACATATGCATATACTAATGCTATAATTGTTCCATTTATTATGAATCCTATTTTTAAATCAAAACTATTTTTAAAAAAAGTAATTAACCATTTATCTAATGACAAAGTAGGAATTAAAACGCCTACAGCAATTACAGCTCCTGGTATTGCATAACCAAGTGTTCCTATTCTAGTTATAGCGTTAATTATAGATAACTTATTCCATTTAGCCATAAAAATTAAAGCTAAAGCAAAAATAATTGCAAAAAAAGCTGACACTAAAGAAAGAGTAAAACTTTGAAAGGCTACATGCAAAAAATCGGTTGTAAATACTTCTTTATATGTTAAAATAGCCCAGTAAATTAATTGTGAAACAGGAAAAATAAAACCACATAAAACTGGAATTAATACAATTGTAAAAAACAATGTTTTAATTCGTTTATTAATAGGATGCTTTTTTAAATTTTGATGATTCTTAGAAGAATTAAAGTACCCTATTCGTTTACGTTGTCTTTTTTCTATAACAATTAAAATAAATATAATAGCAACTAAAATAGCAGACAAATAAATAGCCGTTTCTGGCTCTTCTAAAGAAAACCAAGCTCGAAAAATCCCTGTTGTAAATGTGTTTACTCCATAATATTTAGCCGCACCATAATCATTTAACACTTCCATTAGTACTAAAATTAATCCGCCTACAAATGCTGGACGAGCTAATGGTAAAATAAGTTTAAAGAATGTTCTTCTTTCACTACCTCCTAAAATTTTAGAGGCTTCAATTATATTGTTTGATTGGTTTATAAAGAATGCTCTTGATGCTACATAAACATAAGGATATAATGATGCGCTTAAAACAAATATTAGTCCAAATTGATTCATTATATCAAACTTCACTGGTAATAACTTATCAATAACACCTCCATAATCAAAAATCCCAGCATATGCATATGCTGTTATATATGAAGGTATAGCTAAAGGTAAAATTAACAACCACTCTAGCTGTTTTTTTAATGGTATTTCATATCTAGAAACTATCCAAGCTGATGATATCCCAAATACTAAGGTTAAAATACTGGTACCAATAATAAGAACTAAAGAATTACCAATATAATTTGGTAAAAGAGTTACTACTAAATGATTCCAAGTATCACCTGGCCCATAAAATAAATTAAAAAAGATTGTACCAATGGGAATTGCTACAAACAAAACAATGGTCAATAATAATATTGACCATTTATTTGTATCTCTCTTTATGTTTTGAAATCTAATTTTCACTTACTATTTGTATAAAAACTACAAATATATTTCTTTATTTCCAGCCAGCCCTATCAAAAGTTAAAACAGCTTTCTTATTATTTTTTCCTAACTGAGTTAATGATAAACCATCTTCTTTAAACGTACCCCAAGAAGCTAATAAATCAGACGGTGCAATTTTTGTATTTACAGGATACTCATAATTAGCCTTAGCAAAAACTTTTTGTGCTTTTTCACTTGCTAAAAACTCAATAAACTTTATTGCGTTTTCTTTATTAGGAGCATATTTAGCTATCCCAGCACCACTTACATTAATATGAGTTCCTCTTCCTTCTTGATTTGGAAAAAATATTTTAATTCCTTTCCCAGCTTTTACTTCCTCTGGATCTTTTGAATTTAATAATTTCCCTATATAATAAGTATTAACAATTGCTACATCACCTTCACCTGCAACAACAGCCTTTACCTGATCACGATCATTTCCTTTTGGTGAACGTGCCATGTTAGCTACAATGCCCTTTGCCCATGTTTCAGCTTTTTCTTCTCCTAAATTAGCTATAATTGAAGCTAATAATGATTGATTATATATATTTCCTGAAGAACGTATTAATACTCTTTTATTCCATTTTTCATTAGTTAAATCTTCATAAGAAGATAACTCATTTTCTTTTACTTTTTCAGGATTATATACCATAACTCTAGCTCTTTTTGTTAATGCAAACCAATTGTTATCAACATCTTTTAAATGTGAAGGTATTGTATTGTTCAAAAATTCAGAAGTAGCTGATTGTAACAATCCTTTATCTTTAGCTCTTACTAAACGACCAGCATCAACAGTAATTAAAACATCAGCTGGAGATTGCTCTCCTTCAATTGTCATTTTTTGAATTAATTCATCTGCTTTTGCATTGACAACATTTACTTTTATACCTGATTCTTTTTCAAATTGAGCAAATAATTCTTGATCTGCCTTATAATGACGGTGTGTATATACATTTACTTCTTGTTGCTTTTTCTCTTCTTTTTTAGCTTCTTTTTTGCAACTTAACACTAGTAACGCTATAACAAAAACACTTATTATTTTTTTCATTCTATTTCGGGTATTAATCTCTTAAAAAGAGTATTTATTTAACTTTAAATAATATTATATTTTAATTTCTAAGGTAACATAATAACTTCTAGGGGCTGATGGTATAATACCAGGACCAGGATAACCAGTAGCTCTTCTAGTAAAATATTTTTCATCAAGCATATTATTAACTCCTGCTTCTAGCTTAAACATTTTATATTTATAAGAAGTTGAAAAATCCAGTACATTGTAACTTGGTATAATTCCATTAACACCACTTAAACTTGGGGTTACAGAGTTAGAAGCATCAGTAAATTGCTTAGATAAATAGGTATATTGAATATTTGACGAAAAATTTTGATAACCAAATTTAAGTCCCGTCTTTAAATTTAAATCTGGAACAAATTCTACTTGATTATTTATGACACCTGGAACTTCAGATCTTGTATACTTTGATTTTATAAATGAAGCATTAATAAAATAACTAAAACTATAATCATTTTGTATTTTTAAAATTCTTCTTAAATCAAAATCAAATAAACTTTCAACACCTAATATTCTAGCATCTCCTACGTTTCCTCTTTCTTGAATAACTCTTCCATCTGCTAAACCTTTAGATACTAAACCTATTCTGTCGTTATAAAACAGCCCAAAAGCACCGAAATCATAAGAAATATACTTATTTATATTTCCTCTAACCCCAATATCAGTAGTGTAACCTTTTTCATCATCTAAATTACCAATTCTAAATGATGGATTAACAATATTTAAATCTGAAAAAGTAACCGAACGATAATTTTGTGATATATTTCCGTAAAGTTCAAAACTTTTTGATGCTTTATAACTTAATCCAAGTCCTAATAATAAAAATGACCTTGTATTATTTTTATTACTAGTAATAGTTTCATTCAATATTACATTACCAGCTCCATCTGTATTTATTTTTTTAAAATACCCTTCACTTTCTGTTTTGATATACTCAAATCGTATACCAGGTGTAACAGAAATTTTATCATTGATATAAAATATGTTTTCACCAAAAACAGCTATATTTAAATTAGGATTAAGGTAATTAGATTGATTGCCATAATTTGGATATTGGCCCAAAGCTGAACTAAAGTTTGCATCGGTACCTTTCGTACCTGGACCTTGAATAGAAGTATTATTAGCCTTATAAAACTTAGTTCCTACTAAAAAAGTAGCTTCTCTATTAAAAATATTGTAGCTACTTAACAATCTTGCTTCAAAACCAAAATTTTTAAAGTCGCCTTCTATTAAATCTCTTTCATCTCCAGGATCTACTTGATTTACCCTATTGGTTCTAAACCCTAAAGCTTTTCTTGTAGCATCTAAACCAAAGAAATTAAAAGTAAAAGTAGTTTTTTCAGAAAATTCATGAGACAATTTAAAATTGTACAAAAACCAATCAATTTTAAACCAGTTTCTAGCTCTATTGCTTTGATAAGGATTTTCATTAAACATAATATCTGTTAACCCTCCTGCTTGCTGTGCTAAATAATTAAGATATGTTACCTCAAACTCTAAATTTGTTTTATCATTTACTTCATAACCTAGGTGAAAAAACGCATTTTTAGAATCGAACTTTGAATTTGGTCTAAAACCATCACCTTGCTTGTAATTATAATAGGCTAAATAACTCCATTTATTTTTTGTTCCATTTATGCTTGTAAAATTTGTAAAAAGGCTATTACTTCCAATAGTATTCCTAGTTAAAATTTCTAATGATTTATTCGCGTTTGGCTTTTTTAGTACAAAATTCACCAATCCTCCAAACTGCGTTCCGTATTGTAATGAAGCTGCTCCCCTTACTATTTGAATTTGTTCAATTGCTTCTGCTGGCGGAGAATAATAACTTTCAGGATATCCTAGTACATCTGCACTAATATCATATCCATTTTGTCGTGTATTAAAGTTAGATGTTCTATTCGGGTCTAAACCTCTTCCCCCAATATTTAATTGTAACCCTGCATCATCATTTTCAAAAATATTTAATCCAGCTACTTGACTATATATCTGTCTTGCATTATTTGACGCTAAGTTTACTGTAGACTGATTTAATAATACAACTTCTGTTTTTTTTCCTGCATAAATAGCTGTTTTAACAACATCTTTTAATCTAGATAACTCAAAAACTTTTCTTTTTTGTGCCTGAATTACTATCTCAGATAATTCTTCAGTAAAAGAATTTAAAGTAATGTTAAGTATAGTTTCTTTTTGAGAAAAAGAAACTGTTTTTTCTAATAATTGATAATTATCTACATAAAATACAATATTCAATTGGCTTTTATCAGTTTCAAAAGAATAACTTCCATCAATTCCCGATTTTGCTAATACTCCTCCATTACTATTAAATATTTCAACCTTATTTAAAGGTTTATTCTCTTCAGAAGTAACAATTCCTGTTACTTTAAATTGAGAAAAAACAGATGAAGAAATCATCAATAACAATACTAATAATCTATAATCCTTTAATTTTAATTTCATGATTAAAAGGTATAATCCACTTTTTATGTTTAAAACTCTCTTTTTGTTTCATTAGATCTGTCTTTGGATCTATGTATAATTGACTCATTCTTCCATTTAAAGCTACATAACTGTCTACATATACTTCTACATTTTTATGCCCCTGACTTTTAAAATGATTTCCTAAATAATGTGCATATTCTAAAATAAAATCTGGCTGAAAACTCATTTGTTTTTCCTGAAAAGAAGTTAAAAAATCATCATTTTCAACATAAAAAAACTTTCCTGATTCTCCATCTACTATTTTAAAAACTGAGTAACCAGCTTTTTCAATTAACATTACTCTCCATGAAAATCGAAACCCCTCTTCTGTCCAAAATAACTCACCTGGATATAATAAATATCTCCATGGCAATATTATTTGAAAAGTTAAAAATAATCCTACTCCAACTAATAATAAACTCTTCTTAATTTTTGAATAATTATAATTTGTTATTGAAGTAATGGAAATAGTTTTTTTATTATTTAATAGTTTTTTTAATTTATTTATAATTTTTTGATGAAAACTATCATCAAAAAAGATTAATGTACCTACTATCATTATAAAAGGAAACATCCCAATAGGAAATAAAATCCTAGTAAATACATGAAAGAAAACTACTAAAACAAATGCATATGTTCTTGTTTTCTTAGCTAATAATAAAAAAGGTATTGTTAAGTCATATATTGCTCCTGACCAACTCATACTGTAATGAAACCATTCCAGTTGCATCAAATTATTACCTATAATTGGCAAATCATATTTTGATGGCAGCCATATTTTTAAAGGCATGGCCCTTAATAACCAGTCAGAATTTAATTTTGCTAACCCCGCATAAAAATAAACTATTCCTAACAAAATCTTAATACTATCTACAGTCCATTTAGGTATATTTACATACCTTGTTTTCTTTAGATAACTATCTAATGAAAAAGATTTATTAGCAGGTAAAAAACATAATAAAAAGCTCATTAAACTGATAAAATAATAATGATTAAGATATGTTGTCTTATCCATTAATTCAATAAAAGTAAAGCTTAGAAAAAAAGTAATAATAGAAATTCGGTATTTAAATCCGATTGCAATAAACAAAGCAGATAAACCGCAAATAAAAAAAATAACATAAGTAAAATTACCTACAGGTTTTACCCACTCAAAACCGTAATACGAAAAATGAAATGTTGGTTCTAAATACAATTTTTCAATCCAACCATTTAACCAAAACCTAATTATACTCAATAACATCATTACTCCAAAAAATAGTCTAAATACTATTAATGGAGCAATGTTTGTTTGTTTTGATAAATATTTTTTTAAAAGCATTTGTTGACAAAAAACTGTCTATATCTTACCTGGTGCTATTCTTTTTTAACAATTATGATTAATAATTATTAATCACCATCAGCATCAACATAGTCAACATTTACATTAAAAGCTTGTAACATATCAACTTTTAATAATACAACAGCTTTTTGAAGTTCATCATAAGCTTTTGTCATTTTTGTATTATCGTCTGCTATTTGTTGATTAAAATTTGAGTTTAATGTATTAATCTGAGCTTTAGCGGCATCAAATTGAGCGTTAATTTTAGTAGCCAAATCATTTTTATTTAGTGCATTTAAATACGCTTTAAAGCTACTACCTTCAGTACTTGATTTAAAGTAAGTACCATTAAATAAAGCTTTCACAGCAAACAATGATTCTAAAGCTAACTCTTTAGATATTGTTTTTTTATAAAAAGCTTCAACTTTTTCAGGTAATACAGTTGAAGAAAAATTTCCAGCTGGAATACCTATTTTAACTGCTCGTAATCTTTTTTCGTAGTAAAAGATATAATCATTTACAAATTTGTTTAAAGAACTAGTTGCTGTGTTCCCTGTACTTGTAACAAATTTTTCTCTATAAGTTCCTTCCCAATCATTTACTACTGCAACTGCAGTTTCATTAATTTTTTGAACTACATCCGTTACATATTTTTTATAATTAGCAGCTTTAGAATTTGTTGTATATTTTTCTAAAATTTCAGTATCATTAACTCCTGTTCCATGTAATAAAAAATCTAATGCAGGAAAGCCTTGTGCATCATGATTGTTTGGATGTGTAAAATCATATCCTCCATTAGTAATATTACTTTCTATATCAGCTTTAGAAACAGGATATATATTAATAAAATTAACAAACTCTAATTCTTCTGCTTTACCAATATTAAACATAGCTACATACTGCCATGATTTATAGGCATTGTACCAAGATGTTCTCAAATTATCAAGAGTTGACTGAGTAGGACTGTTTGTAAAAGCAGAAGATTTAGTTTTTAAATCAACAACTTTATTTTTAAATTCTTTAAACGAAGGTATAATAATGTTATCAGCTACATTCGTTAAAATTTTGCTTCTATCAAAAGTATCATCTGTTTTATTATCTGGATTGTCAGAACTTGAACTACATGCTACCCCCAACATTGTAAGCACTAGTATAAATAAACCTTTCTTCATTATAATTATTTCTATTTATTCTAAATAAGTGCAAATATATAAAAAAAGTAGCTGAGTAAACAGCTACTTTTAATATCATTTAACGAGACTTAAATATTATTTTGCTTGATCTACAGTAAAACCATAAACAGCAGCTATTCTAGTAGACATATCATCTAACGTTTTAGTTGTTAGTGTCCAAAAACCATTACCCGCTTGTAACGCTGTTAAGAAACCTTCTATTTCTGCTACTGGTAAATGAGCTTTTCCAGATGTATCTTGAGTGAAACGTAAAGAGTGAACAAACCCGTAACCTTCAGATAAATCATGAAATGCTGAAGCTTTATCTGTTGCTAAAGTAGCTTTACCTGCTTGTAAATAATGTACAGCTCTAACTGCAATTACTTTAGAGACAGCTTTCTTAAGAATAACTATTTGTTGATCTCTTAATGTATAATTTTTTGCAACAATTGCAGCTCTTCCTAATTTAAAAGCTTCATAAATTTCTTTAGCAATACCTTTAAAATTAGAATTTCCATCAACTTTAGCTAAATACTTGTTTAAAAAGCTATCTGCACCTAATTTTGGAGATGCACCATCAACTTCTGCACCATATAAATATCCATAAGCTTCATCCCACTTATGCTCCATGGTAGTATAATTTTTACCTGTAGCTAAAGTTCCCGCATCATTATCAGCTACATTAGTAGCTTCATCTAACACTTTCTTACTTAAATAATTATTCAACATTTGATCTACCATTAATGCACCTATTAATGATTTAGCAAATGCTTGATTATATTCTAATCCTTTAGCATTAACATAACGAGTAGATCCTCCTCCAGCTTCTTGAATTTTACCGGCAGTTCCTGCTACTGCATTTGTTGCCCAATTAGGGAATACTTCAGATACTTGACTAGAAATATAACCGTCAAATTTAGCTTTAATAGCATTTGCCTCCGTAGTATTCGACGCAAAATAATCAGCAGAAGCAGCAGTTTTACTCCTAACATTTTTAGAAGAAGTGTTTAAAGTTGCATCAGTAAAATCATTATTTCCTGCTGCATGTGTAAACATTCCATCTAACTTAGCCTTTGTATTAGTTGATACTTTTAATGCACTAACCAATTCTTCAGCCATTTTAATTCTAGTTGTTTGACCCGAATAACTAACACTCGTATTCCCTCCCCTATTGAATACATAAGTTGCAGGAGCTTCTACTGGTGGTGTTACTACTTCATCACTTGAACATGAAGAAAACATAATAGCAAAAATAGCTACTGCTGAAAATATAACCCTTTTCATCTTTATTTAGATTTAGTTTTAATAAATATTTGACGACAAAAATACAATACTAAGCAAAACACACAAAGTTTAATTAGATTTATTTTAAATAAAAACAACAAAGGCTCTATCACTCATACTTATTTTACTGACGTTCATGACATTAAACCTATTAATTAAAACTAAAAAAAGTATATTTAGAATACATTATTAACTAACTAAATGTTTTTTAAAGCTATGAATACTTCTAACGACATCTTCATTAAAAGAAAAGCTATAGTAAAAACATATAAAATAAAAGGAACCATTGGTGAAGTTAACAACCCAAAAGCTTTTGTTATACACTTTTCATTAACGGTATCCCCTTCTAAAAATATAGTTTCAGGTATAGTAAAGATTAGGCAAGAAATAAACAAACAATGTATTAAACTTAATGTTGTAGGAAAGATAGAAGCATCTAATTATTATACAAATAATAACGTTGTTCATTTATTTGGTGAGTATTTAGTATCTCTCCCCCCTTTAACTATAGGATGTTATTTAGAAAAGTTTACTGCTTGCTTAGAAGTTGACAATAATTGGAATGGTATAGGTAGTTTTATTAGTGGGGCAAAAAATGAAAATAATATCCCTGTAAAGTCAATTTGATTTTTATTGCTATAAAACGATATCCACCTTTTGTTAATCAATCTTTTATAACCTTTAAAATTACGCTTGCCATTGTTTTTATATCACTTAAGGTAAAATTACAGCTATAACTAGCTATTAATTATACTTTTATATTAACGTTTAACCTACTCAAATGACTACAGTAAAAACTGATCAAAAAAAAGTACCCAAAGAAAATACTGAAGGTATTTCTCCGAAAGTTATTAGCGAATTAAGCAAAGAAATTAATAATATGCTATCTTATGCTATATACAATGGCATAATAATTAATACCCAAATAAATAATTTAATACAAAACAGTAGCGTTGATGATTTAATTAATGCTCATAATTTATTATCCAAAAATATAGCGCCAGCTACGCCAAAATCTATAGAATTTACAAAAAAACTACGTTCATCAGAAAGTGGAAAATCAATATTCAATAAACTACCTTTAGTACGTAATTTAATTTTACTAGCTCTTTTATTTTTAATTCTTTTCATTATTACTGGCTTGTCTCCTAAAGTAAATAATCACTCACTTGATGAAGGCATAATGAATAACAATGGTTTTTCATTACTACTAAATTTAACTTTTCTTTCATCAATATCTGGTTTAGGAGTCTTATTCTTTCTGTTAAAAAAGGTTAGTGACTCAATTAAAAACACAACTCTTGTTGCCGAAGAATCAATATCATATATAGCTCAAATAACATTAGGAATAATCGCAGGATTAATTATGTCAGAAATTATTTCTTTTTATTCCACCGATCCAAAAAACATTGATCTTTTTAGTAAAAGTATTTTAGCTTTAATTGGAGGCTTTTCATCTGATGCAATTTTCAGCGTTTTA
The DNA here is from genome assembly GCF_900105985.1 of Tenacibaculum sp. MAR_2010_89. Taxonomy (NCBI): domain Bacteria; kingdom Pseudomonadati; phylum Bacteroidota; class Flavobacteriia; order Flavobacteriales; family Flavobacteriaceae; genus Tenacibaculum; species Tenacibaculum sp. MAR_2010_89. The sequence continues at coordinate 2,604,064 of NZ_FNUB01000005.1, forward strand.
CAAGGAATAATTGATAGGATTAAATCAATTTTCACCTCTCCAATCATTAAATAAATTTATAAAAAATTTTAGGGGAAATTGGGTAGATACAAACTAAGAACTACTTCAATTTTAAAAGTTTTCTTTATACTTTTAGTTATGATATCTACCCTTATTTTTTTATTAAAAACTTAAAAAATGAAACTATCTATTTTAAAACTTTCTTTTATCTGCCTATTACTTACTGCATGTGCAACTGTGCCTAAATCAACCGTTACGCTAACTAAACAAGTAATTGACGAAGCAAATAGTATGCATAATTTAAATATAAGTTTAGTAAAACAACTTTTTAGTGAGCGTAAAGCACGGTTAAGTAATTTTATTGAAACTAAATATACTCCTACATTAATTAATAAATACAAAAAACTTTTGCCAGATTCAGTAAATTATAAAAACGAATTAAGCAACATTATAAAAAGTATTTTACCTGTTATTGAAACTAAAAAAGATTCTTTAAATAATTTATTAGATGCACAAGAAAAAGTAATTATTTCTAAACTAACTAATAACTATAAAACATATAGTAAAGCATCAACTTCTTTACAAAATTTAATCAATTCTATTGCAAAAGTAAATGCTACAGAAAAAGACGCTTTATTAGCTATAGATAATTTAACTGGCAACAAAATTGATGTAACAAAAGTAGAAGATAATTTGAATGATTTTTTAAACAAAACATCGACTATTTTGAATAAACTAACTCCTTTTGAAAAATTATTAAAATAATATTATGAGCACAATTAACTGGAATAAAATAGCAAATGAAGCAGCCTCACAAACTGACTCTGAATTCAATACACAAATAGCAAGTTTAACTAATTTAAATATTACAGAAGTAGATACATTTATTCAAGAAAGTAATATTTCTAATGCTAATGCATTAAAAGTATTAAAAATAATAGACAATGCTACTGATAATAACAACAGTAAGGCTACTGCTATTTCTACAATTGAAAATGGTGTTAATTTCTTAGTTAAATTAGCTTCAAAAATAGTTTAATCTCTATGAAAACTCCTTAAAACATAAAAACCTTAGAAATAAAACTATATTTTTTGTTCTAATCTAAATTCATATTTCAATTTAAATATGCCCCTTTCAACCACAATTCTAATTCTCTTATTAGGTTTGGTTTGAAATAAATTTGCTATTTCATTAAGTGAATACTCATGAGCTTCCTTACCATTAAGCTGTTTTATAATATCTCCTTCTATTATTCCAGCTTTCTCTGCTGGTGAATCTTTTACAATTTTATTAACTTTATAAGAAGGTTTAAACTTATAACTATAACTTGTAACAAAAGAAACTATGTGTCCCGGTTTAGAATCTTCTTTTCTAGAATATCCATTATGTTTCATTGAGTTCTTCTGTTCTTTTACTAATTCTTCTCCATTATAAATTATCTGTAAACCACTCATATTATAATAAAACCCTTTTTTCAACGATCCATTCTTTTTTAGTATTACTTTTTTATTTGGGTAATCAATCCATACTTTAAATCTTCTTAATATATTTCCTCCAATACTTCCATCTCGCTTTTTAAAACTTCTAGCATTAATTGTTGTAGCTGAATCTAAAAATGAAACTGTTGGTTCTTCTATAATATACTTACCAATTTCTAACTTAGGCACTCTACTTCTTTTACCATAAATTGTTCCACTTAAACCTTCTCCTAGAATATCAACAAAAAACTTTTCAGGAACCTTTATTTCTTCTTTTGACCCTTCAAATAACCATAAAGCATCACTTCCTCCAGAATCTATAAGCATTTTTACAGGTATATTATTTCCTGCACTATCTATTTTTATACTAACATTTATATAAGGTTTATTCCTATAAAACTCTACATCTAATTTTTCACAAGATCGACACTTAGGTTCTTTATACTTTTCAGGTTTATAGAAATATAATTTTTTAGATGAATAATTTATTTTAACTATAACATCTTTTAATAAATCGTATCCTATAACCCCATGAATTGTTACTCCCATTTTTGAAGACAACTTAAAAGTATCATCAACAACAACATAAATATCTTGGCTTGTTCCTAAGATATTATTAACTCTAAAGTTATTATTTCTTGATAAAATAGCTTCTACAGGGTCTCCTACTCCAAGCCCTCTAATAAATACTTTCTTTGTATTATTTAAGGTTAAGCTATCTGTTTTATTTAAATTAAAAAGTATCGTTTTATTTACACCTGTATCAAGTATAAAAGAAAGCTTAACACCATTAACTTCTAATGGAAAAACAATTAAGTTATTAAACAATTCAAATTTAACAACCTGTTTTTTACTTCCTTTAAGAAACTGGAATTTTGATTGTGATTGAATATTTATAGTACATAAAAATAGTAGACATAGTAGAAATTTCTTCAAAAGCATATATTTAGGGATAACTAAATATACAATCATATTTTTACAATAAATAATTTTTGGGATTTTTTTAACCTTATTTTTTCGTAGTAAACAAGCATATATTGTCAAAATAATTTTGCAAATTTGCCCAGTAAACAACTAATTAAATTAAAAATGCCATCTATTTCTATTAAGGGAAGTTCAATGCCTCAATCACCAATCAGAAAACTGGTTCCTTTTGCTGAGGCAGCTAAAAAAAATGGAACAAAAGTATTTCATTTAAATATCGGTCAACCTGATATAAAAACACCTCAAGTTGCCTTAGATGCAGTAAAAAATAATACTATAGAAGTGTTATCATATGCTAGATCTGAAGGCTCTGAACAGTACAGAGAAAAATTATCGAATTATTATATAAATAATGATATTCATGTATCTGCTAATAATATTATAGCAACAACAGGAGGTTCTGAAGCTTTATTATTTACTATTGGTAGTATTACTGATCCAGGTGATGAAATTATTATACCTGAACCTTTTTACGCAAACTATAATGGTTTTTCAACAGCTTCTGGTGTAAATGTAGTACCAGTAATTTCAAAAATTGAAGATAATTTTGCCTTACCAGCTATTGAAGATTTTGAAAAATTAATTACTTCAAAAACTAAAGCTATTTTAATTTGTAATCCTGGAAACCCAACAGGTTATTTATATAGTGAGGCTGAAATTGAAAAATTAAAACAAATTGTATTAAAACACGATTTATTTTTAATTGCCGATGAAGTGTATCGTGAATTTACTTATGATGGTGAAAAACATAATTCTGTAATGTCTTTAGAAGGTTTAGAGCAACATTCAATCATGATTGACTCAGTTTCTAAACGCTATAGCATGTGTGGAGCTAGAATTGGATGTATTGTTTCTAAAAATGAAGAATTTATTAGCACTGCTATTAAGTTTGCACAAGCAAGATTAAGTCCGCCAACATATGCTTTACTAGCTAGTGAAGCAGCTTTAGACACTCCACAAAGTTATTTCGATGAAGTTATTGAAGAATATCAAGATAGAAGAAATACATTAATAACTGAATTACAAAAAATTCAAGGTGTTAAAGTAGCAAACCCTAAAGGAGCTTTTTATTGTATTGCGGAATTACCTGTAGAAAATTCAGAAGATTTTGCTCAATGGATTTTAGAGAAGTTTAATCATAACAATGAAACGGTTATGGTAGCTCCTGCTGGTGGATTTTATTCTACTGAAGATGAAGGTAAAAATCAAGTACGTATTGCATATGTTTTAAATAAATCAGATTTAAAGCGATGTGTAGAAATATTAAAAGTAGCTTTAGAAAAATATAATAGTTAATTGAATATTCAAGAAAATATATCATTAAAAAAGTACAATACGTTTGGCATAAATGTAAATGCCAAACGTTTTGTTTCTGTTAATTCATTATATGAATTAAAAAATATTTTAAAAGAAGAACAAAATGTTTTTATTATTAGTGGAGGTAGTAACATGCTACTCACTAAAGATATTGAAGAATTAGTAATTCATTTAAATTTAAAAGGAATTTCTATTGATCGTGAAAATGATAACTCAGTATATTTAACTGTTAATACTGGTGAAAACTGGCATGATTTTGTTCTTTGGTGTATTTCTTTAAATTATGGTGGTCTTGAAAATTTATCTTTGATTCCGGGTAATGTAGGTACTTGTCCTATTCAAAATATTGGAGCCTATGGTGTAGAGGTTAAAGACACTATTACCAAAGTTGAAGCTCTTGAAATTGAAACTGGAAAATTAGTTATCTTTTCAAATGAAGAGTGTGAATTTGGATATAGAAATTCGATTTTTAAAAATCAGGCTAAAGGAAAATATATAATAACTTCTGTTAGTTTTGAACTTACCAAAAAAAATCATGCCCTAAATACTTCTTATGGAGCTATTGAACAAGAATTAGCTTCAAAAAATATTACTAAACCTAATATTAAAAATATTTCTGACGCTATAATTTCAATTCGACAATCAAAATTACCAGATCCAAAAAAAATTGGAAACAGTGGTAGTTTTTTCAAAAATCCAGTTATTTCTTTATGTCATTTTGAAAAACTTAAAAGTAAGTTTCCTGAAATTCCTCATTATATTATATCAGAAAGCAGTATAAAAATACCTGCAGGCTGGTTAATAGAACAAAGTGGATTTAAAGGTAAACGCTTTGGTGATTATGGCGTACACGAAAAACAAGCTTTAGTTCTAGTTAACTATGGAAACGCAACTGGTAAAAACATATACCAGCTGGCTCAAAGTATTCAAAATACTATAAAAAGTAAATTTTCTATTAATTTAGAAATTGAAGTAAATATAATCTAATACTTAATACCTTTTCTATTATTTTCAACCTTAATTTTGATAGGTTGTAAATTTCTATTTGTAAAAAAAGAGTTGAAAAAAGTTTTAATATTTTTAATTAAGATATTCATTATGCTATTTTTAAGGGGTTAAACTATTTATATGACACAGTTTTTTTTAATCGGTCACTAATATATAAATTAACTTTCTTTTTTTAGCATTTTAATATGTCTTATTAATCTTTTAGTATCTAACCCCAAAGTTCCATTGTAAACTCCTCTTATTCTACCTTTTTTGTCTATTAAAACAAAGTTTTCTGTATGTACAAATGCATTTTCATCTTTTGTTTTAATAAAATCTTCATCAGCAAAATATGCTTTTCTTGCTAAATTATATATTTGATCTTTATTTCCTGTAACTAAATTCCATTTACCAGATATAACATTATTATCTTCAGCATATTTTTTCAAAACACTAACAGAGTCTTTTGAAGGCATTACAGTATGTGATAACAATAAAACATCTTTGTCATTTTTAAATTCTTCTTGTAAAATGCTCATGTTTTTTTCAAGAACAGGGCATATTCCTGGGCAACTAACAAAAAAAAAGTCTGCTACATATATTTTGCCTTCATAGGTTTGTTTTGTTACATCTTTACCATCTTGATTAATCAAATTAAAATTTGGAATGCTATGAATACTTTTATACCTCTCGCTCTCTTTAGAAATCCATTCAGGTGTAAATAATGATGAGTTAAAAAAAGGTAATGTTATTTCTTTATTTACTTTCTTTTCTTTTTTACAAGAAATTACCATTAAAATAAAAACAATAAATAATAACACACCTATTAAATTTTCTAGTCTTACTCTTTTATTTGAAATTTTCATTTGTTGTATTTACAGTGTAACATTTCTTCAATCCTATTAAACCAAACCTATCACTATTTTTAGTAACAAAATTTGCTCTTATTTTTCCATTTAATTCCCACATTTTTTGTGAACCTTCTTCTTTCCCATTTTTATAATTAAATGCCTTAAGTTGTTGACCATTTTTAAACCATTCGTTTACCTCTCCATTATACTCTCCAACATCATTAAAATGATATTCAAATTTTAATTGACTTTCACTCCACCATGATTTATGAATACCTGATTTGTTTCCTTTTGTATAAAAACGTTGTTCAGCTAATACATTATTTTCATAATTTTTTATTTCAATTCCATGCTTTTTCCCATTTTCATAAGTTGTAAAATTGTTTGTTTTATTTATTTTATCGTAAAAAAACATAGTTCCTGTAAATGGAGTATTTTTATAATTTAACACTCCATTCTTCATAGAAAAAAGTTCTTTTTGAAATGAAATAACTTCATTATTAACCTTTACATTTTTACAAGAAATAAAACCTATAAACACTAGAAATATGAAAATATTTTTTTTCATTAAACTTTAATTTATTGAGAAACATTTCCTGGTGTACCATAATAGCCACTACCATTTAAATAAGGATCATCAGAAGTTATATGATAATGATAAATTCCATTAGGAAAATCAGGGGTTACAGAAACATGTCCATGATAATCATCTAAATCTGAATTCGTAATTGTACCACCATTTTCTTCTGGCCCATAAACTGGAAAACCGTCAGCTAATAAACCTAAAAAACTAGATTTCCCTAACTTACTTGTTAGGTATACCGGCTCTATATGATAATGATACTGTCCACTATTTTGAGGGTGTCCTAAATATTGATCAAATGAATTAATTTCATTGGTTAAAGGCTGATTATTAGGACCTGCATATTGATTAAAAAATGCTACTCCATTTAAAGATATACCTATTGGTCCTAATGATGTTGCTTCTTTTATAGTTGCTTCTTTTGGATACAAAGGAATTTTAAATGTTATATTTTGAGCTTGAATAGTATTTGGGTTTTTATTCCAATTAGGATTGGTACCATTATATGCTTCATACATAACGTTTCCTTGCTCCCAATACGGGCTCTTATGATCTGGTAAACCATTCGTTGTAATTTCTAAAAAATCTCCATTTATACTATAGGTAACACCATCAATATTATCAAATTTACTAACTATACTTCTAATATCATATACTGTATCACTTGTTGATTGGTCATTTCCTGAATCTAAATTATCTTCGTCTGAACTACAACCAAAGCTTAAAAAAGCAAAAAGCAACATCATTATTTTATAATTCTTCATATTTTATTATTTTAAATTATTTAAAAATTCTTTTAATTCATCTAACTCTTTCTGATCATTTGTGCTTAAACTACTATCTAACAAATTTGTTCTCTCAAAAAAATCATTACTTAACTTATAAAAAGCTTCATCACCATTAGTAAACTTTATATATTTATGCGTCAGATTCCTGACAGTATATTCATCATTTCCAGAAGTTTTACCATGTTCAGTATATGTAAATCCTCTAAAATTAGTAGTTGAAGAACTTGATAATAACTCTTTAAAACTTTTACTATCATTTAATTCATTAGTTCCAGTATTTGCTATATCAGCTATAGTAGCGAATAAATCAGTAGTGTTTAATAAATTTTCATCTACTTCATTAAATCTTCCTATATTTTTACCAGAAACAATCATTGGAACATTCACTCCTCCTTGATATAAAGTTCCCTTTACTCTTTGTGTTCTATAATCTTGTGCTGCTGCTCCTGGAGTACCATTATCACCTATAAAAATAATTACTGTATTATCTTTTTCGTCTTGAGTCATAGAATTCAATAACCTTCCTATTTCGCTATCCATTGCTTCAATCATAGCCATATAATATGGTAATGGATTAGCATCTATACTTCCCTGATCAGAAGGTAAATTTCCTTGAGAATGCAAATTATTTGGCGGTAAATGAAAAGGAGTATGTGGTGCATTATAGGCCAACCATAAAAACCAAGGCTGATTTTGTTGTTTTACCCAATCAATTGCTAAATCAGTAAACTTAGTTGTTGTATACTCTGTAGAAGCATTTGTGTTTTGATTACTGGTAAAATTCCAATTAGTATATGATTGAACTCCTCCATTTAAAAGACCAGCATAATAATCTATACCCATTTGAGTTGGATGAGAGGCATCTTTAGATAAATGCCACTTACCAATAACAGCATTACTATGACCACTATTTTTATCTTTTAAATATTGTTGTAATGAAATTTCAGAGGTGGGTAATACATCATCAACTTCCATTACTCCTGTTCTAAAACCATATTTACCAGTTAGGATACTTGACCTAGTTGGTGTACAGGTTGGATATGACCATAAGTTTGTAAACCGTATTCCGGTATTAATCATGCTTTGTAAGTTTGGCATATTAGGCTTAACTGTTCCTACATTAAAACCTGGTGTAGCATCTAATCCCATATCATCAGCTATAATAAGTAAGATGTTAGGGCTATTATTATTATTTGTTTGTCCTCCAGAATCAATAACTTGATCAGAACTACAAGCAAAAAAACTTATTAATACTGTTAGAAAAATAAAGTGGAATTTTAACTTCATAATTTTACTTTTATTATATGACCCTTAATTTACAAAATAGTTTAAAAAAGTTTTAAGATAATTTGATTAGTACTTTTAGTATCTTTGCATTTTTAAATCTATTATTTCTTTAGAATGAAGTTAATTTTTGTTACAATCGGATTGTTAGCAATTGCCTTTGCAGGAATTGCTATCAAAATATGGGCTAAAAAAGATGGAGAGTTTGCTGGTACTTGTGCAAGTCAAAATCCGATGCTTAATGAAAGTGGTGAAGCTTGTGGATTTTGTGGTAAAACACCAGATCAATTTGATACTTGTAGCGAGCCAGAACATAACTAAACATCTCTTTTTTCCATGGTATTTACTGTACTATTCTACATTTTTGTAGCGGTTACAGTTGTTCAGGTTATTTATTTTTTATGTTTTTCTTTTTTTGCTTTTAGCAAACAAAAAAAAATAACAACTTCAACCAACAAACCTGTTTCAGTTATTATTTATACAAAGAATAATACTGATGAACTAAAAAAAAATTTACCTTTTATAATTAATCAAAATTATGATGATTTTGAAATTGTATTAATCAATCATGCTTCTTCTGATAATAGTTTAGATTTTATGGAAAAAGTTCAGCAAGAAAACAATACTATAAAAATTGTTAATGTTGAAAACAAAGAAGCTTTTTGGGGAAACAAAAAATATGCGATTACATTAGCTATAAAAGCTGCAAGTAATAATCATTTACTTTTTTTTGATATAAATGGAAAAACCGTTTCTAATGATTGGATTCATGAAATGAGTAAATGTTTACATTCTAATAAAACAATTGTTATTGGTCATAAAAAATTAGCCTTTAAAAAATATTCATTTAGTAATATGTTTTTTCGTTATGCTAATTTTTTCACAACATTAAAAATGTTTTCATATGCTAAATTTGGAAGTCCTTTCAAAGCATATCAAAATAATTTTGCTTACACTAAAAATGATTTTTTTAAAGTTAATGGCTTTATAAACCATATAAAAATTCATTTAGGTGAAAGTGATTTACTTCTAAAAGATATTTCTAATTCAATAAATACTAATATTTCAACATCTTATACTAGTTTTGTTGAAGAACAAAGTATTATTACACTAAAAGATTATTTTGTAGAACAAAGAAAACAAACAGTACTCTTTTCTCATTATTCATTAAGAAATCGTTTTTTATTATCTTTTTTTAATATCACTAAGGTTATTTTTTATTCCCTTTTTATATACTTTTTAATTCAAAAATGTCTAGTAACAATACCTTTTATAATTTGCTATTTCTTAATTCAATATATAATAATAGGTAAAGCTATAAATAAGTTAAAAGAACAAAACTTACTTTATTTTTTACCTATATTAGATGTTTGTTATGTTATATCATTAATTTTTATATTTTTTACTAATAGAATATCTAAACCTACACCTTGGAAATAGATAAAGAAATAATTTTAAAGCATATTAAAAATGCTAAAGAAGGAAGTCAAATTTCATTTAATTTTTTATTAGATAGTTTTTGGGGAAGTGTTTATTATTTTCAATTAAAAAAAACTGAAAATGACAATGATGCAGAAGACATAACTATTCAAACTTTTTCAAAAGCTTTTGATAAAATCTCCTCTTTTAATGAAGAATATCAGTTTAAGACGTGGTTAATAGCTATTTCTAAAAATGTTTTTATTGATTTTATCAGAAAGAAAAACGCTTCAATTTCAATAAAAACAACTACTGAAAAAGAATCGGAAGCTTTTGATGTAATTGATGATTCTCCTTCACCAGAAGATAAAATTATTACAGAGCAAAACCTTGCAAAACTTTTAAGAGATATCAAACAGTTAAAACCTAAATACCAAGAAGTTATAAATTTACGTTATTTTCAAGAGCTAAGTTATAAAGAGATTTCTGAACAAATTGATGAGCCCATGAATAATGTAAAAGTTAAATTACTTAGAGCTAAAAAATTACTGGCAGAGATTATTAAAAAATCATAAATAACGTTTTAATATTTTTTAATTACATTTATCGTGATTTTAACCCCCTGAAAATCATGAAAAAAACATTTTCTTCTTTAGGTCCAGGTCTATTATTTGCTGGTGCAGCAATTGGAGTTTCACATTTAGTTCAATCTACCAGAGCTGGAGCTGAATTCGGGTTTGGCTTACTTTGGGCATTAGTGTTAGTGCATATTTTCAAATATCCTTTTTTTCAATATGGTCCTAGGTATGCTGCTGCAACAGGAGAAACTTTATTAGATGGTTACAGGAAGTTAGGTAAAGGAGTTTTAATCAGCTATTATATTTTAAATTTTGCTACAATGTTTACCATTCAAGCTGCTGTAACAATTGTAACTGCTGGTTTAGCTTCACATCTATTTGGTTTTACAAATGACTTAGTTCAGTGGTCAGCAATAATAACATGTATCAGTTTTTCTATTTTACTAATTGGTAGGTATAAAGTTTTAGATAACTTAATGAAATATATCATTGTTATCTTGACTATTAGTACTTTAATAGCTGTTACTGTTGCTATTTTCAGTACAGATAAAGGTTTTTCTTTTACACAAATTATTCCCTCAGGAACTGCACAAATTACCTTTTTAATAGCATTTTTAGGATGGATGCCTGCTCCTTTAGATATTTCAATATGGCATTCTCTTTGGTCGGTTGAAAAAGACAAAACTACTTACCAAAAAATTAAACCCAAACAAGCTATTTTTGATTTTAATGTAGGATATATAGGAACACTTTCTCTAGGCATTTGTTTTGTAATACTAGGAGCTATGGTAATGTATAAATCGGGTCAAACTTTTTCTAGTAAAGGAACTGTATTTGCTTCACAGTTAATTAATTTATATACTAAAAACTTAGGAGATTATGCACATATCTTTATTGGTGTAGCAGCATTTACAACTATGTTTAGCACTACACTAACAACTTTAGATGCATCGCCAAGGGCTATGACGAAAGCCTCCTCTCTCCTATTTAAAAAGAAAAATAAATTATCTTATTGGTTTTGGATGTTAATACTAGCTCTTGGAACTTATATTATTTTACGCTTTTTTTTAGCTGACATGGGCTTTCTCATCAAAATAGCAACCGTTCTTTCTTTTTTAACTGCTCCTTTTTATGCTATCTTAAACTATATACTAATTACTGGAAAACACACTCCAGAAAAATATAGACCTAGTAAAGAGTTAAAAATACTAAGTATTACAGGTATTGTATTTCTTATTGTATTTAGTATTTGGTTTTTACTTAGTTTCTAAATCTTTTCTTCGTAAATTTGTACTTCAAATTATTTTAAGAAAGAATGGCAAACGAATCGGTTATACTTCCTGAAAGACCAAAAAAACCAAAATGGTTACGTGTAAAACTACCTGTAGGTAAAAAATATACGGAATTACGTGGACTGGTTGACAAATATAAACTGAATACTATTTGTACAAGTGGTAGCTGTCCTAATATGGGAGAATGTTGGGGAGAAGGTACTGCTACATTTATGATATTAGGTAATGTATGTACACGCTCTTGTGGTTTTTGTGGTGTAAAAACAGGTAGACCTGAAACTGTAGAATGGGATGAACCTGAAAAAGTAGCTCGTTCAATTAAGTTAATGAGTATTAAACATGCTGTTATAACTTCTGTTGATAGAGATGATTTAAAAGATGGTGGTTCTATAATTTGGGCTGAAACAGTTGACGCAATTAGAAGAGCAAATCCTAACACTACATTGGAAACATTAATACCGGATTTTCAAGGTGATGAAAAACTAATAGATAGAATTATTGAAGTACATCCAGAAGTTGTTTCTCATAATATGGAAACTGTACGTCGTTTAACACGTGAAGTTCGTATTCAAGCTAAATATGATAGAAGTTTAGGTGTTTTAAAATATTTAAAAGATAGCGGTATGAGAACTAAATCTGGTATTATGCTCGGTTTAGGTGAAACTGAAGATGAAGTTATTCAAACAATGAAAGATTTACGTGGAGTTGGTTTAGATATTATCACTATTGGTCAATATTTACAACCTACTAAAAAACATTTACCCGTAAAACAATTTATAACTCCAGATCAATTTAAAAAATATGAAACATTAGGTTTAGAAATGGGCTTTATGTATGTTGAAAGTGGTGCTTTAGTTCGTTCTTCATATAAAGCTCATAAGCATGCAAGCTAAAACCTAATATTAAATTAGAGATTTCTTAACATTTTAACACTTAAAAGTTAATTAATTGTAAAATATATAAATTTCAAATAATTTTAAGTTTAATATTTATAATTTTGGCACAGAATTTGGAAAACAATATTTGTAAAACAATAGATTTTGTTTTCATTGTGTAAATTATTTGAATTAGTTGATTAACAAAAGCCCGCTCTAATGAGCGGGCTTTTCGTTGTTTTGATATTTTCAATTATTAATTAAATAGCACTAATTATATCATATTTTGTAACTATATGATGCTTTCCATTTTCTAAATCTACTAATACCGCTTGGTTTTCTTTAGTAATTAGTTTAGAAACCTCATCAATAGAAGCCGATTTTTCAACTACAGGATACATAGCTCCCATTACTTCTTTAATAGGTTTATCTGCAATATTCTTATCTTCCAAATAACTATGTAACAAAGCTGATTCATCAACAGAACCAACAAAACCATTAACATCTTTTACTGGAATTTGTGATATTTTAAATGCACGCATTCTTTCAATTGCATGTGAAACTAATTCTTCAGTTTGAATTGTTACTAAAGGCTTATCTATATGAGACTTAATCAAGTCTTCAGCAGTAGTTACTTCATCTTCTAAAAATCCTCTATTTCGCATCCAATCATCATTAAACATTTTACCTACATAACGGCTACCATGATCATGAAATAATACAACTACAACATCATCTGGTTTAAATTCATCTTTTAATTGTAATAAACCTTTAATTGCTGAACCTGCTGAATTACCAACGAAAATACCTTCTTCTTTAGCTATCTTACGAGTATATACAGCAGCATCTTTATCTGTAACTTTAGTAAACCCATCAATTAAGCTAAAATCAACATTCTTAGGTAAAATATCTTCTCCAATTCCTTCTGTTATATATGGGTAAATTTCATTCTCATCAAAAATTCCAGTTTCATGATATTTTTTAAATACAGAACCATAAGTGTCAATTCCCCATATTTTAATATTAGGATTTTTTTCTTTTAAGTATTTTGCGGTTCCTGAAATTGTACCTCCAGTTCCAACTCCAACTACAAAATGAGTTATCTTACCTTCTGTTTGTTCCCATATTTCAGGAGCAGTTTGCTCATAGTGAGCTGTTGCATTTGAAGGGTTATCATATTGGTTTACATACCAAGAATTTGGAGTTTCTTCACCTAAACGTTTAGATACTGAATAATATGATCTAGGGTCATCTGGTTCAACATTGGTAGGGCATACAACTACCTCAGCACCAACTGCACGTAAAATATCCATTTTCTCTTTTGATTGCTTATCTGATATTACAAAAATACATTTGTAACCTTTTACAATAGCAGCCAATGCCAATCCCATTCCTGTATTACCAGAAGTACCTTCAATAATTGTTCCTCCAGGTTTTAAGCGTCCATCTGCTTCAGCATCTTCAATCATTTTTAAGGCCATTCTATCTTTAACAGAATTTCCTGGGTTAAATGTTTCTACTTTAGCCAATACCAAAGCATCTATTTCTTTGGTAACAGAATTTAACTTAACCAAAGGAGTATTACCTATGGTTTCTAGTATATTATTAGCGTAATTCATTATAAGTTATCAGTTTTGTATTGCAAAGAAACAAAAAGTTCTTCTCAAATTAGGCAAACTTAATAGATTTTGAAGGTTGAATTTTTGTTATAATGTATGATGGTATTATTAACATTAAAAAACATAAAATCAATGTTCCTAAGTTTAAAAATAAAATAGACCAAAAATCTATAGATACGGGTACAGTAGATACATAATAATTTTCGGGATTGAGTGTTATTATTTTCAAGTATTTTTGGATACTCAAAAATACTAATCCTATAATATTTCCGTATAATAACCCCTTTAATATTAAATAAGATGCATTATATAAAAATATCTTTCTAATACTCCAATTAGAACTACCAAGAGCTTTTAATATACCAACCATTTGTACTTGTTCTAATATTAATACTAAAAGAGCAGTAACCATATTTATACCAGCTACTAAAATCATTATACCAATAATTACCCAAACATTATTATCTAATATATTCAACCAATTAAATATTAAAGGATAACTATCTACTATTGTTGAACTATTAAGAGTTGAGCCTATTGATGTATAAATTTCATTTCCTTTTTCTTTCAAGGTATCAAAATCATCTATTAATACTTCAAAACCTCCTATTTCATTATTTTTCCATTTATTAAGCCTCTGTACTTCTCGTATATCTCCAATAAGCATTGTTTTATCAAATTGCTCAAAACCTGTATTATAAATACCTACAATTACAGGCTTACGTATTTTAAAAGGTCTTTTACTATTTTCTACACTAAATACCATTTGAACAGTATCTTTTAATGTTAATTCCAGTCTTTTTGCTATTGACTCTGATATTAAAATCTCTCTATTTCTATCAAGTGAAAAATTAGGTAAACGCCCTTCCTTTAAATATTCATTAAAAAAGGTAAAATCATAATCATTTGTAACGCCTTTTAAAATTACTCCTTCAAAATCTTTAGCAGTTCTTATAACTCCAAACTTATTAGCGAAAGTTTGTACATTTTTAATACCCGCTATATTTTTAAACTTAGGGTAAAAATCTTGGTTTTTATCAATTGGAACTATTGAAACATCTGATGTATTATTATCATAGTTTACTATTTGAACATGACCCTTAAAGCCAGACATTTTATCTCTAATTTTTTTCTGAAATCCAGAGCCTATTGATACTGCAATTAACATAATAGCTATCCCTAAAGTAATTGCTATAGTTGCAATTTTTATAATTGGAGATGATATACTATTTTTATACTCTTTACCAGCTACAATACGCTTAGCAATAAACAACTCGAAATTCAAAAGCTATGATTTTTTTTAAGTATACCAAATGTACTTAATAATTTTTGAAGATTTTGATAAAAATTATCTTGAATGAAGAGCTTTCTTTTATTATATTAATAAAAATTGAAATAATCGCATATATTTGAAACTTAAGTAGAATTGAAAAAAACTCAATAATAAGCCTAAGTCTTATTATTAATAAAAGAAACTACAATATATTGTAAAATATAACAAACAAGCTTTAATTTCACTCTTAAATATCATTAAATGAAGCATTATATAAATTACCTATTCTTATTTTTTTGTTTACAATTTACTTCTTGTGCCCAACAAAAGCAGAAAAAAGATTCTCCAATAAAAAAACAAGATGAAACTTTAAAAATTGGAGCAGATAGAGTTAATTTATACCTTTCTATTTTAAAAAACAAAAATATTGCTATTGTTGCAAACCAAACTTCTACAATTACCACTTTACAGCGTGCTGAAGTTTCTAAAAACGTTATGGGATCAAAGAGCGTAACGCAACACTTGGTTGATTATTTACATAGTTATAATACTATTACCGTTAAAAAAGTTTTTGCTCCTGAACATGGTTTTAGAGGTAAAGCAGATGCTGGTGAAGTTATTGTTGACGGAATTGATACTAAAACTAATTTACCTATAATTTCTTTATATGGTAAAAATAAAAAGCCTAGTTCCGAACAATTAAAAAACATTGATTATGTTGTTTTTGATATACAAGATGTTGGTGTTCGTTTTTATACCTATATTTCAACATTACACTACGTAATGGAAGCATGTACTGAAGCAAATATTCCCGTTATAATATTAGACAGGCCCAATCCTAATGCTCACTATATTGATGGACCTGTTTTAAGTTCTAAACATAAAAGCTTTGTAGGAATGCATCCTGTTCCTGTTGTTTATGGAATGACTATTGGAGAGTACGGAAAAATGATTAATGGAGAGAAATGGTTAAAAAATGGAATTAAATGTGATTTAACTGTTATTCCTCTTGAAAACTACACACATAATACTGAATATAAATTACCTATAAAACCATCACCTAATTTACCTAATCAAAAATCTATTAACTTATACCCTAGTTTATGCTTTTTTGAAGGTACAAATGTATCAGCAGGTAGAGGTACTAATAAACAATTTCAAATTTATGGGTCTCCATATTTAAAAAATTTAAATTTTAGTTTTACACCTCAACCTAATGAAGGTGCTAAGTATCCAAAACATAAAGAAAAATTATGCTTTGGTGAAAACCTAGAAGAAACCGAATATTTATCTAGTTTACAATTAAAATGGCTGCTTAAAGCTTATAAACAAACTAGTGAAAAAGAAAAATTCTTTAATCCATTTTTCACAAAACTTGCTGGTACTGAATTACTGCAAAAGCAAATAGAAGATGGTTTGAATGAAGAAAAAATCAGAGATTCTTGGAAAAAAGAATTAAACAGTTTTAAAAAAATTAGAACTAAGTATTTACTTTACAAGTAACTCCATTAAAACAAATTAATGATTTATATTTTAAATAGCATAAAAAAAGAAGTTATAAATGGCCTCTTTTTTTATGCTATTTATTTTCATAATATATGCTTGTAATTAATTCTATAAATTTACAATACTCTTTCTTTTATTTCTTATTCAGAAATACTATAAAACAACTGTTCTTCTTAGTAAATAGAGTTTATTTTTTTTTATCGTTTCATTTAAATTTTATTAGTTAAAATGAGAGTCTAAACAATATCATGATAAATATCATAGTAATTATTTCTTAATACTTATAAATTTATCATTCACCAAAGTGATATCTAATTTAAATTCTAAAGATGAAACATTTTAAAAACCTCTTCTTATTACTACTAATTACAATCTCACTTAATAGTTGTAATACAGCACAACTTATAGAACAATGGAAAAACCCAGAAATAGATAGTTTATCAATTTCTAAAGTATTAATTGTAGGTTTAACACCAAACATAGAGGCTCGAAAAAAATTTGAAAATCAATTAAAAAAAGAATTAGAATCAAGAGGAATAGAAGCTGTTATAAGCCTAGATGTATTTGAACCTTCATTTAGAATTGAAAAAAAGTCAAAAGAAGAATTAAAAGTTATTGAAAATATTTTGACTACAAACTATTTTGATGCTGTACTATTAAGTAAAGTAAAAGGAGTTGAAAACAGAGTTATATACTCTAAAAACTATATAAGTAAAGAATCTTTAGATATTAAGTTTAAAGAAGACTACTACAACCATCAAGAGATAATTGAAAACCCTAAGTATTATGAAAAATATAAAATTTATAATGCAGAAACGTCGCTATATTGTATTTGCCCTACAAAAGATAGAGAGTTAATTTGGAAAGGAAGTATTGATATAATCGACCCTAAATCAGTAGATAAAACAGTTGACGACTATATAAACTTATTAATGATTGCTTTAGAAGAACAAAATTTATTAAGAAAAAAATAAAATACCATAGATTTTTATAATAAAATCTATGGTATGTATTATTTAATCTATAACTCTATTCTAATGTTTTCTAATACTATTTCTGAAACCTTTTTCAACTTATCCTCTTCGTAAAGTTTATCTATAGTTTTAAAATCAATCTCTTTTTTTAAAGGTTTATAATTGTTATAATCTAATAAACGAATTCCTTCTACCAAATGTTCTTTCTTAATATCTCTAAATCTAACTCCTCCTTCATTCGTATGATATTTATAAGCCAAATACTCTAAATGAAACGTTTCTTTATTAAACCAATATAAAAACACATCGTCAAAATCATCTCCTCCTCCTTCTTTATTAAATGTTACCTGAATCTTATAATAACCTTTGCCTTTAATTGAAACTGGTTCTAGTAATTTTTTATTTACTGCTTTATCATTTAAACCTAAAGGTAACACAGAAAAATAGTGTACCGAATTTACTGAATTACTAAATCTATTTTCATCCTTATCTGATAACACCACCGGCTCGTTATTTTCATAACGCTTAAACCCGTTATTAGATAATACATCCTTAACTGTTAATGTATCAGATTTAGCAATTTTCGTAAATACATAGTTCCCGCTATTTCTTTTACCTTCATATAGCTTTCCTCTAAATGTAAAAGAAAGTGTTGCATTCTTAATTTTATTTACTCCTGATTTTTCTAATGATAAATCAATAATTTGTTGTGCTGTATACTCTGGTTTACAGGCAACAAATACATACAATAATAGTAGTGAAAAATATTTCATAAAGTTTTGTTTGGTTTGGTCGTAGTTATAATTCAAAATTACAAGAAAGTTTACCTAACACAACATAAAATTCTGTTAATAAAAAACTGCCCATTTAGGGCAGTTATTAGTTACTATTCATCTGTTAGAGTTTTCATAAAAGCTACAATTTCTTTTATTTCTTTATTTGATAACTTTAGTTCATCAAAAGGTAATGTTTGGTTTGGTAAATTAAAACCTAAACCAACTCCTCCTCCCTTGTTATAAAAGTCTACAACCTCTTCTAGTGTATTATATACTCCATTATGCATATAAGGAGCAGTTTTAGCTATATTTCTAATTGTAGGGGTTTTAAAAAAGTGCTTTCTTTCCTCTGTATTATATAAATAAAACCTTCCTAAGTCTTTACTTAATTTAGTAGTATCAATATCTGGAGTTCCTATGGCTTCTAATTCTGTATCATTATAATTTGGTGGCACTGTACCGTTAAAAACAGGAGCAAAATGACAAGTTGCACACAAAGCTTTTCCCATAAATAAATTAAACCCATTTTTCTCTTCTTCTGTCAAGGTATTATCTTCACCTCTTATGTTTTTATCAAACTTAGAATTAAATGTATTTAGTGTTCTTACATAAGATGCAATCGCATGTCTGATATTATATCCTATACGTTTATTCTTATACAATTTTTTAATTTTCAACTTATAAGAATCATTATTTATAACTCTTGCTACAACTGAATCCATAGACATATCAAACTCGTTATGGTTTTTAACAACACCTACAACCTGACCTTCTAAACTCCCTGCTCTAGAATCCATAAAAAAACCTCTTTGATATGTAGCATAAGTAATCGTTGGAGTATTTCGAGTTTGATTTTTATCAAATACTCTTTTTCCATCAGCAAAACCTAAATCTTTTACATGACAAGTAGCACAAGACATATTAATTTGTTTAGAAAGAGTAACATCATTAAATAAGCTTTTACCAAATTTTATTTTTTCATTTAAAAAAGTAGTATCGCTTTTTAAATCTGAAAAATACGTTTTATTTAATGTTCCTTTTGAAAAAAGAGAAGTCATCGTATTAGATAATGCCATTTCAAAAGGAAACTTA
The DNA here is from genome assembly GCF_900105985.1 of Tenacibaculum sp. MAR_2010_89. Taxonomy (NCBI): domain Bacteria; kingdom Pseudomonadati; phylum Bacteroidota; class Flavobacteriia; order Flavobacteriales; family Flavobacteriaceae; genus Tenacibaculum; species Tenacibaculum sp. MAR_2010_89. Next base: position 2,623,741 of record NZ_FNUB01000005.1, read on the forward strand.
ACTTTCCAATCTTCTTGAATTTCCACTAATAACTTTAATTGCTTAGGAATGGTATTTTTAATAAAACTAAACCTATCAAAAGTATCAAAATCATGTGTCAAGTCTAAGTTAGCTTTATCCATCAACTTTATAAATCTTTTTAAAATATCTTTAGAAGAGAATTTTGGTTCACTAATTTTAAGGATATCTAAAATAGTTTTATTCGTATATTTTGATTCATTTAACGACTCATTTAAAACTGGAGAATCAAAACCTGTAATACCAGTAGTAGCTATTCGTGTAATATGTTCACGTAATAACCATATTATATGGTAATCTTTTAATTGTAAGTTTAAGTTATTTTTAATCAACTTCAGCCTAGCGTTGGTTACATTTACTAAATTTGTTAATGCTAAAGTATCTAAAGAATCTTCATACAATGTTTCCTCTATAACTTGAAAACCAATTGGGTTTATTACTCTAGTATCTAAACTCTCTTCACCTTTTACTATTAAAATATTAGGAGCATTTAATGATTTATAGTTATTCTTATCAGAATAAGCTAAAATAGGTTCAAGAAATTTAAAATTCTTTCTCGCATTTATATAGTACTTCTTTTTATCCTCTATATTTTCATGTGTATTTATACTGTCTAAATAATTAACTGTTGATAGTAAATGCTTTTTATAAAGTTTTTGTATTTCCTTATTTATTACATTAATACACTCGTAATTATCTTTCTTTTCATCACATGAAATAATTAAAAGCAAAAGACATACACAAAGGTATGTCTTAGCTTGATACAAACTGTTTTTCATAAAATACTATCTATCTAATCCTGTAATTATATGTAAAACAGATCCTTCTTTTCTACTATTAGCTACATCAGAGTTTGCTAATGGATCAGTAAATGCTGTTCCATCTGCAGGATCCCAACCATGATTTTGAGTAATAACCATAAAAGTATTTTTCCCTGTGTTTACAACATCAGTAACATCTATCATTCCTGTAATTTCCCAAGCTTTTCCAGTATTACCATATCCTTTGGTTGCTGCATAATCTTGATTACACTCTAAAACTACTTTTAACTCTCCAGTAGTTAAGTTATACTGATATAATCTTGCATAATGATTTTTTTCAGCAACATCAAAGTATCCATTTGGATCTTCTTGTATGTATGCATAATTCTCAGTAATTAAAATATTATCAGGACTATGAAAATCTTTTGCCTTTCCAGTTAATTTGTCTCCATCTAAAATACACGTAATTTTTGCTGCTCCTGTAGGATCATTTTCATTTAATACTACTTTATAAATACGTCCATAATAAGTACCTTTATCTTTTAAACCATCTTTTCTTCTTCCTGTAACACAAAAATAAATTTCTCTATTATTTTTAGCAGAACCTCTTCTCCAATCTATGTCCTCTAATCTAGAGAATCCCATTACACCTTTAGTTTTAGCCTCAGTATCTAAAGCATTAATCTCCTTTTCAGCTAATTCAACAAATTCAGCATTATATTCAACACCTTCATTCATATCTACTTCATAATTAATTCCTGCAGATGTTACTTTTAAGCCATATAACTTACCACCATTTAAGTCTCCTTGATTTCCTACATACATACCTAATTGACCTGAAGGTGTATTATTATCACTATGGTCATCACCTATGAAAACAACAGTTTTACCTGCATAAGCATCTTTTCCTATTGCTACTGCATTTTCTGTAGACCATTGTCCCAAAGCTGTTAACATAGTAGCACTTCCTGCTGCACTTGCATTTTTTGTTGGATCTGTAGAAAAAATTCCTTTTGAAGAACCTCCCCATTCTCCACCAGACAAATACAAAGGACCAAATCCGTGTTCTTGTGGTGTTATTAAAGAACCTGAACATTGTGCTGTATTTCCTGTAGCTTGAGCATTTAAAATATAATCTCCTGAAGTTGGTCTTAATTTTTCATTTAACTTAATTCTTGCAATTGAATAATCTGCCTCAATATTATTAATTAATGTAAAACTTCCATCAGACTCTGCTAATAAACCAGCACCATCAGCCATAGACCCATACACAAAATTAGGACTATTTGGTATTACATCTTCCGATGATAAAATCGGAGTAATTTTTAAATGAGAAAACTGTCCTGTTACTTTTAAAAAGTTAGGTGTTTTTGATGCTGTTAAATATACTGATGAATTTGAACCATCTGTTCCATTATTTCCATCCTTACCATCTTTTCCGTCAATTCCATTTACACCATCTATTCCGTCTTTACATGATATAAATCCCCCTATGATACATGTTAAAGTAGTTAATGCAATTTTACTTAAATTTAATTTCTTCATTATTCTCTATTTGTTTAGCTTTAATAATTCCACAAATCAACACCTATGAAATTACCTTATCCTTATCTTAGCTTTAAATTCATATAAGCTAAAGGTTAACAACTTTATTAAAACATGAATAACTAGAATTACTCTAAATAAGAATACTTTTAAACAAAAAAAAACGTCAATTATTGACGTTTTTTTACCCTTTCATACCCATATAAATATGGAAAAATATAAAGAATCCTCACTAATACTTAAGCAAAAATAATTCAAATAATGCTTCGATTTAAACAATGAGAAATTCAGATTCTTTATAAAGCTTTTTCATAGAAATTTTCCCCGACGACTCCTAGTATTATTTTTTTACATTGTTTATTTTAACCTTGTTTGATTAAGATTTTTAGTATGACACAAAGATATTTAGACTTTTTCTTATTGTGGTAAGTCAATGACTTACTTTTAGTAAGTCATTGACTTACTTTTTACCATTTTTACATACTTATTTACCATTATTAACTAAAAAGAACTTTTTAATCTTTTAAAAACCAATATATTTGCTACCGAAATGAAAGAAATGAATACTCACATATCACCAAAAGCACTAACTAACAGTCGTCAATTTCAAGGAATTGATGAAGTAATTGTATTAAAAAAGGCGCTATATGTATATTCTAGTAATTATTTTAAGATGAAATAACCCTAAAAATTTAACTATACATAAGCGTCCAAGTAAATTTGGACGCTTTTTTTTATATTTTTTTTAAGCATAATGATGAAAATTTAAATACATAAAATATAATTGAACTTGAATACTAAGCAATTGAACACTAAAACATTGCATACTCAACTATAACTTAGAGACTCTCTGAGAAGGAATCCTACACTTAAAAAATACACATAAAACACTGTAAAACAATCATTTAACAATGAATAAAGTTTGTATATTCCAAAAAACAATATAATATTTGCACCATCAAATAAAATGAATAATTAAATAATAACCATATGTATTTACACAGAAAGATAAGTAATGAGTTTGTTTGGCTAAATGGAGCAGGTTCTGGCGTAGTAATAAATAGGGATGCAATTTGTAAAATAAAATATAGAAAAGTGAGGTAACAAAACTCACATACTATACACAATATACCAAAGGCGTCTTTTTAACAAAAGATGTCTTTTTTATTACAGAAAAAACAACTAAACATCCAAACTAAACAGTAATCCATTTTAAAAATGTTAAAATACGTGAATTTATTGCCTATATCATAAAAAAAATGTATATTAGGTATATGAAAAATTAAAAAATGCTATGAGAACATTAAAATTGCACATACTAAATGAAAAAGGACGTTTACTCATCCAAATGCAACGCTTACTAAAATTACGAACACCGTAAGATTAAAACCCACTAATTTAGGGTTCAAATCAACTAGCGTCATTTCAAAATTACAAACGCTTCCTAATTTATCGACAAAGTAGAATTTACATGAAGTCTGTTGTACTCAATAGGCCTTATAAGTAATACATCTTCATTAAGCTGGCATTCGCCTGCTATTAATTCTACTAACATTCTCAAATTCTGAGATGTATGGTTATGCCGTTAATTTAAAATTAACGCATTAACACTATCGAAAAACATTCGATGTAACTATTGCTGCATATGCGGCATGGGAAACTAATGTCAACTATTAAAATTGAAAATTATGAAAACTTTAAAAACTATTCTAGGTCTAATTGCTATACTATTAATAACTACTTCTTGTACTGATTTAAGTGAAGATTTAACACTACAAGACAAAATAAAGAAAGACAACATTACAAATACTATGAAACCAGATAATTTACCTTCTGATACTGGTGGAACTCCAGGTAATGGTTCTAATCAAGATACTGGTGATGGTGGTGATGGTAATGATGATGGAGGAAAAGGAAACTAACTTTATATAAATTTAAGCCTTTAACAAATGTTAAAGGCTTTTTTTTTAGCTTTGTTAAAAATAATACTCATTTTGAAATCTTTAAAAAAACACCTTTTTATAATTTTATTTTTATATTTAAATTTTTGCTATGGATTCCAAAATGATAGTATTGATATATGGATAAAACAATCTAAAAACAAAAATTTAACTAAAATTAATAGAAAAAAACTACTTGAAAAAGCTTATGATCAAATTATCTCTAATGACAAGGTTCTTCCCTTAAAATTAAGTTCTATTGCATATGAACTCTATAATTTAAAAGATACTATTTCCTTTTTTAAAATAAACAAACAGGCTTTAAAACTTGCTCTTAAAATTGATCATACTTATGCCATCGGTGATGCCCATTGGAACTATGCCACCTATTATATACGCTTAGAAATATATCATAAAGCTTATTTTCATTTTAATAAAGCATATCAATCATTTATCAAGAAAGGAAATAAAAAAGAAGCAGTAAAGATATTGTGGGGCATGGCTAGAATAAAAGGTAGGTACAGAGATTATACGGGTAGTGAACTTTTAAATATAAAAGCTATTAAAATTTGTAATGAGCTAAAAGACTATAAACAACTTTATAAATTATATAATCACTTAGGTTTATTACAGAAAGATATTAAAGAGTATGATAAAGCAATTGAATATTACAATAAAGCACTTAATTATTTTACTGAAGTTCCTAAAGAATTGCAGCAAAAATATCATATAGAGATTTATAATAATATAGGAGACGCTTTATTTAAAAAAAAAGAATACAAAAAAGCTCTTAAATTTTATAATAAAGAGTTAAAAAACAAATCACTAAGACAAGAGCAATTAGCAAGAGTTATTCACCATAAAGCTTACTGTAAACTTTTTATGAATGACACTATTGGAATTCAAAAAGACTTTCAACAAGCGTTAGATATTCGTATTAAATTAGGCAAAAAAACAGATATTGTATATAGTAAAAAACAGTTAGTTGACTTCTATATCTACAAAAAAGACACTACTAAAGCACTACAGTACGCACAAGAAGCTAATAGATTAGCTTTAGAATTAAAAAACAGTGTTGCTTATTTAGCAACATTACAACAACTAGCTAATCTTGATACCAAAAACTCTAATAAATATTATAGTCGTTACATTGAGTTTAATGATAGCTTAATAAGTGCTGAACGTAGAATTCAAAATAAGTTTACTCGTATTGAGTTTGAAACTGATGAGTATATTGAAGAAACGGAACGGCTATCTCAACAACGTATTTGGATCATCGTTACTAGTATTGCTGGTGTATTTATTTTAAGTTTATTATACTTTTTACGTGTACAAAAAGTGCAAAATGAAAAATTAAGTATTGAAGCTGAGCATCAAAAAGCTAATGAAGAAGTATATGTTTTAACATTACAACAGCAAGCTAAACTAGAGGAAGAACGCATTAAAGAACGTAATAGAATATCAGAAGAACTACATGATGGTATTTTAGGAAAACTATTTGGAACTCGTTTTGGCTTAGGGTTTTTACCAATAAAAGGAGAAGAACAAACACTTGAAAAACATCAAAATTTATTGAATGAGTTACAAGATATTGAAAAAGAAATTAGAGATGTTTCTCATAAATTAAGTGATAATTTTAGTAATTCAGATATTAACTTTACCTCTATTATTAAACAATTATTAGAAGATAAAGGCGTTATTGGTAACTTTACACACAACATTACATTTTCTCCTGATATTGTATGGAAAGATATTAATGAAATTACAAAAGCTAATATTTATAGAATTATTCAAGAAGCTTTACAAAATATCATTAAGCATGCTAAAGCAAAAAAGGTTATCTTAGATTTTTCTTTAAAAAATCAAGATTTAGTTATCAAAATTCAAGATAATGGAGTTGGTTTTAATAGCAAAAAAGGTAAAAAAGGAATAGGATTAAAAAATATAAAAACGAGAATTGAAAAATTAAAAGGAAGCATTGAAATAAAATCCGAAATTAATGTAGGTACTACCCTACTCATTAACACCCCTTACATCCAAAAAGATGGAAAAAAAACAATTAACAGCGTTAATAATTGATGATCACCCTTTAATATCTGAAGCTTATAAAAGTGCTTTTCAATACATAGAAAGTCAGGAAAATGAATATCGTTTTGAAATTCATGTAAAACACAATTGTGATGATGCTTGTGCTATTATTAAAGAATACTCAAGCTTGAAAAACAAAATTGATGTTATTTTTTTAGATATGCGATTACCTGCATCAAAAGATGGCACTATACTTTCAGGTGAAGATTTAGGCTTAAAAATAAACCAGCTATTACCCGATTCAAAAATTATTGTTTCTACTACCTTTAATGATAATTTTAGAGTGCATAGTATTTTAAGAAATATTAATCCTGATGGTTTTTTAGTAAAAAATGATATTACACCACAAGAACTAGTTACAGCTATAAAAGAAGTTATTACTGCCCCTCCATACTACAGTAAAACAGTAATGAAGTTAATACGAAATCAAATTGCAAGTGATTATGTACTAGATGATATAGATAGAAAGATATTGTACGAGCTTTCTATAGGAAATAGGATGAAAAAATTACCTGAGGTTATTCCGCTTTCTTTTGCTGGAATTCAAAAAAGAAAAAGACAATTAGCTAAAGTATTTGATGTAGATGGTAATGATGATAGAGAGCTAATTTTAGTGGCAAGAGATAAAGGTTTTTTATAAAATATAATATCAAAAAAAAAACAAAAAGGGAACTATTAAAAAATAGTTCCCTTTTATATTTATGTCTTTTTTACTTAGAAATTATACCCTACAGAAACTTGAAAAACTCCGTTTTTAATATCTGTACCATTTTCTTTCGCTAAATTAGATAATCCTAAATTATAACGAGCCCCAAAATTTAAACCATTATTTAATTTATATCCTAAACCAAAGTTTAAACCAAAGTCCATATTCTCAGCGTTTTCTTTAAAATCTTGAGTATTCGAAACACTAGCGGCTTCAGCTTTAGTTTTAGCTGATAATAAAAATCCTAATTGAGGTCCTGCTTCAATACTAAAGTTGTCAATTAAATAATATTTAGCCATAACAGGAAGGTATAAGTAATCTACTTTTGTAGTAAATTCAAAATTTACTCTTCCTTGCTCTCTTTCATACTTCATACCTTGTGCAGAGTATAATAATTCTGGTTGAATAGAGAATTTATCAGTTATTTTGAACTCAACAACTCCACCAACATGAAAAGAAGTTCTTACACTTGAGTTATCTGGAATATCTCCTGTTAAGTTAGCAAAGTTCACTCCTGCCTTTACACCAAAATCAATGTCTTGTGCTTTAGCTGTAAAACCTAAAGCAACCATAGCAATTACTAATAATTTTTTCATAATTTAAAATTCTTGTTTTTTTTATATTTTTAAGATTGAGAATTTACTTTTGAATATAAAACAAAATAAAAAAGGGAACTATTAAAAATAGTTCCCTTTTTTTGTACTTGTTCTGTTTATACTACTATAAAGAAAAAGAGTAAGTTCCTCCAATTCCGAATGTAGCAGCAGTAGAAGTTACATCAATAGATAATGGTCCAATTCCAACAGTTTGGCTTACGCTAGCTGCAGAATAATCAAGGTGTAACGTAATTTTGTCAGTTACTTTGTAACCTACAAGAGCACGGTAATAAAACCCTCCATCATTAGCATCAGGTCTGATCCCAATACCGTAACCTAAATCAGCACCAATAGTAACTTTTTCAGCTACAGCGTAACGTGCAGCAGCAGATAATGGTAAAAAAGCGAAATCAGCTCCTTCTCCATTAAAGTGGATGTAAGATACAGATGGTCCTACTTGAAACTTATCAGAAACATTAAATAAATAGTTTGCTTCAATAGCTCCTGTAACATCAAATGCATCACTTGCATCTCCTACTGGTAAACCAATAGTTCCACCAACATTAAGTTGTCCTTCTTGTGCGTTAACAGCTAATCCAAAAGCCATCATTGCTACTAATAATAATTTTTTCATAATTTTTTAATTATATGTTTGAAAGGACAAATGTAGTCCTATACTTTAAATAATACCTACTTTTTTTTGTGTTTTTTTGTTAAAAATTAAGATAAAACCCATCTTTATTTTAACCATTATTTAACATACTAATAGGTAGGGCTGTTAGCTCTACACTCAATATATACTAATAGTATATTTTACAAAGCAAACATTACACCCAATCCAAAATTAGACATAGTTGCTCCATCATTTGTAATACCTGAATATGTTGCTTGTACCATTAATTTTTCTGAAACATTATATCCTATCATTGGTCTGTAATAAAAACCTCCTTGATTTCCAGTATTCATACCTACAGCATATCCTAAATCACCACCAAAAGTAAACTTATCAGAAGGACTAAACCTTGCTGCTGCAGATACTGGCAAAAATTGAAAATCTCCAATACCAACATTACCTATTGTTTTTCCAAAATAATTTACAAATGATACTGAAGGACCTACTTTAAATTGATCTGAAACATTGAAAAGGTAATTTGCTTCTGCACTAAGAGCAAAAGAAGTAGCATTACTAGCATCTCCAGTTGGAATTCCAACGTTAGCTCCAATATTAAACTGTCCATCTTGTGCATTAACTGCTAAACCAAATGCCATCATAGCAACTACTAATAATTTTTTCATAATTTAAGTTTTTATGTTTTAAGTTATTTCGTTCTTTCTAATCAAAAGAGATGCCAAAATAAAAATTACTCAAACTTTTAAGACATTATTTAAAATATAAGCACAAAAAAAAGGAGAATGATTACATTCTCCTTTTTTTTGTGCTTATATGTATTAATTTAGAATCTGTATCCTAAACCAATTTGAAAATAATCTACTTTAGTAGATACTACAGCATTTTCTACTCTATTAGTTAATCCAAAAGAATATCTAGCAGTAGCAAAAAGATTATCAGTAAAATCGTAACCAGCTCCAGCAGCTAAACCTAAACCAAATGAATTAAATTCATCACCAGTTTCATCAACTATTAAATCTAACATTGGTCCTGCCAAAATAGAAAAATTTTCAGCTACATAATATTTAGCTAAAATTGGCATAGTAATAACGTTAGTTGAATTATCATTTTTAAATGAAGCAGTGTATGCTAATTCTGGTTGGATGTTAAATTTTTCAGAAACTTTAATGTCTGCAAAAAAACCTACGTAAAATCCAGATGCTCCTTGAGAAGCAGAAATTCCATTTGCTGATGCTTTTACAGTCATATTACTAAAACCTCCAGTAATACCAAAAGATGTTTCTTGTGCGTTAACAGCTAAACCAAATGCCATCATAGCAACTAATAATAATTTTTTCATAATTCTAAATCTTTTATAATTTTTAAAGTTGGCAAAATTAACATTTTTTTTAAAATTTTAACATGATTTTAATAATAAATTAAATTATCAGTTCAACCATTACATCATGTTTCTAATAATCAAAATGTTATAAATCAAAAAAACAGTTAAAAAGAGATCCTTTTAACTGTTTTTCATAAAGAATTACAAATTCTATTCGTGTAAAAAATTATCTATAATTGATTAAAATATTTTACTTTTCTTTTTTAGTTACTAATTTTCTTGCATTTTTTACCTTTTGCTTAGTTAATGCAATATCAATTACCTCACTCATTTCAGTTACAAAATGAAACTTCAATCCTTTTAAATAGCTTTGCTTAATTTCTTCAATATCCTTTTTATTTTCTTTACATAAAATTATTTCTTTAATATTAGCTCTTTTAGCTGCTAATATTTTTTCTTTAATTCCTCCAACTGGTAACACTTTTCCTCTTAATGTTATTTCTCCAGTCATAGCTAATTTGTTTTTAACTTTACGTTGAGTAAATACAGATACTAAAGATGTTAACATGGTAATACCAGCACTTGGCCCATCTTTAGGAGTTGCTCCTTCAGGTACATGAATATGTACATCGTAATTATCTATAACTTCAGGCTCAATTCCAAACTCTTCAACATTTGCCTTAATATATTTCATGGCAATAGTAGAAGATTCTTTCATCACTGTTCCTAAATTACCTGTGATTGATAAATTCCCTTTTCCTTTAGAAAGTATCGATTCAATAAATAAGATATCACCTCCTACACTTGTCCAAGCTAAGCCTGTAACAACACCAGCTGTATCATTATTCTCATACTTATCTCTTTCTAAACGTGCTGCTCCTAAAATAGTTTCTATATCTTCAGTTGTTAAAGCAATATTATACGCTTCTTCCATAGCTATAGATTTCGCGGCATAACGAACAACTTTTGCTACTTGCTTTTCTAATCCACGAACTCCAGATTCTCTAGTATATCCTTCTACAATTTTTTCAATTTGAGCTTTTCCTAATTTTAAATGCTCATTATTTAATCCATGTTCTTTTAATTGTTTAGGTAATAAATATTTTTTAGCAATTTCTATTTTTTCTTCAATAGTATACCCTGTTACATTTATAATTTCCATACGGTCACGTAATGCCCATGGAATTTGTCCTAAATTATTTGCTGTAGCAATAAATAACACTTTAGAAAGATCATAACCAACTTCTAAATAATTATCATAAAACTCAGTATTTTGCTCAGGGTCTAATACTTCTAACATTGCTGAAGAAGGGTCACCTTGATGACTTTGGCTTAATTTATCAATTTCATCTAATACAAATACAGGGTTAGAAGTTCCTGATTTTTTAATATTTTGAATTAAACGCCCTGGCATAGCTCCAATATACGTTTTTCTATGCCCTCTAATTTCTGCTTCATCACGTAATCCTCCTAAAGACATACGTACATATTTACGTCCTAAAGCTTCAGCAACAGATTTACCTAATGATGTTTTACCTACCCCTGGAGGTCCGTATAAACAAATAATTGGCGATTTCATATCACCTCGTAACTTTAAAACAGCTAAATGTTCTATAATACGTTCTTTAACTTTTTCTAGCCCAAAATGATCTCTATCTAATATTTTTTGAGCCTTTTTTAAATCAAATTTATCTTTAGAATATTCTCCCCAAGGTAATTCTAACATTAACTCTAAATAGTTACGTTGTACACCATACTCAGCCATTTGAGGATTCATTCTCTTCAAACGATTCAATTCCTTTTCAAAGGTTTCTGCTACTTCTTTTCCCCATTTTTTAGATTTAGATTTAATTCTCATTTCATCTAATTCTTGATCATTTGAAACACCACCTAATTCATCTTGAATAGTTTTTAGTTGCTGATGTAAATAATATTCACGCTGTTGTTTATCTAAATCAGATCTAGTTTTAGATTGAATATCATTACGTAACTGTAATCGCTGAAGTTCTTTGTTTAAATTCTTTAATGTTAAAAGGGCACGTTCTTTTAAATTATCTTTTTCAAGTAAAACTTGTTTTTGGGCAATACTTAATTCCATATTAGATGAAATAAAGTTTACTAAAAACGAATTAGATTGAATATTTTTAATTGCAAAAGAAGCTTCAGAAGGTAACATTGGATTCTCTTTTATTACCTCAAGAGCTAACTCTTTTATAGAATCAATTATAGCATTAAATTCTTTTTTATCATCTATTTCTCTTTCATCAATAGCTTCTTTAACATTAGCTTTTAAATAAGGCTCTTGTTGAGTTACTTCAGTAATTTCAAAACGTTTCTTTCCTTGAATAATAACTGTTGTATTACCGTCAGGCATTTTTAACACTCTTAAAATTTGAGCAACTACACCAGTTTTATGTATATCATCAACTGTTGGGTCTTCTACTTCACCATTCTTTTGAGCAACAACTCCTACAACTTTATCTCCTTTATTCGCGTCTTTTATAAGCTGAATTGATTTATCTCTACCTGCCGTAATTGGAATTACAACTCCTGGAAATAATACTGTATTTCTTAAAGGTAATATAGGTAGTTCATTAGGAACATCTTCATTATTCATATTTTCCTCATCTTCTGGAGTTAATAAAGGAATCAACTCAGAATTTTCGTTAAATACGTCTTGAAGCGACAAATTGTCTAAATGTATAATTTTTGATTTACTCATAATTTTTTATCTGTCATGTTGGCATTTTGTTTATTTACAAAACAATTATAAAACGCCATTTTAAAAATATAAAACTCTTAAAAACAAGCAATTAGCGCAATTAACTTTTTTTAAGACACTTATATAGGTCAATTCTTATGCCAAGAGCTCCCCTACAAAACTTAATTATTTTGTAACTATTTTTGTAATATCACGTCAAATAGCTACACAAACAACTTAACTATGAAGGCTTCATATTTTTTTATTCTTACAATTTTTATTTTTTCAACTTTTAGCTGTACTTCAAAAAAAAATCCCCCAGAATTCATTAAAAAAGCTACTGGACGTTACTATTTTAATGCTGACGAAGTTATTGAAGTTCACTTTACTGACGCTAAGTTACTTTTAAATTGGAGGAATCAAAATTTAAACCCTTTAAAATTAAATGATTCTACTTTTTATGTTAGAGAAATGAATGAAAAATTAATTTTTAACTCTGTAAAAAACAACATTGAATTAGCTACCAAAAGAGAACATAAAGGCAAAAAATATGTTTTTAACAAAATGAAAGAGGGAGAAAAAACGCCAAGTGAGTACTTAACCCAAAATAATTACGAAATGGCTTTAAACGGGTATTTAAACATCAAAAAAACTGACAGTTTAAATCCTGTTATAAAAGAAAGAAATTTAAATAGACTTGGATATAGATACATAAGAAACGATGACTTTGATAAAGCTATTAATGTTTTTAAAATAAATACCATTTTATACCCAAATAGCTCAAATACTTTTGATAGTTTAGGTGATGCATATGTTAGAGTGAAAGATACGGTAAATGCTATTGATAATTATAAAAAGGCTTTAGCTATAAACCCTGAAAATAGGAGTTCAAAAAGAAATCTTAAAAAGTTAACTAGAAAATAAAACCCCTAATAAAAACGGTATTTTTTTAAATTAATATCAGAGCAGCAATACCTATAAAAACAACAATCTGTGCCCATTTTAAATACACTCCTACTTTATCATTTTGTTTTAAATAACTAGATATTGAACCTGCCAAAATTGCTATTCCTGAAAAAATGATAAAAGAAGTAATAATAAACACTCCACCTAGTATATAAAACTGTAATACCGTTGACATTGATTTAGAAAACAAAAATTGTGGAAAAAAGGCTAAAAAGAAAATCGTTACTTTAGGATTTAATACATTCATCCAAAAGCCGGTTTTAAATAATTGCAAAGTTGTTTTTTGTTGTACATTTTCAGTTGAAAATGCAATTTTAGCATCACTTTTATATACTTTAAAAGCTAAATATAATAAATAAGCCGCTCCGAAAAGTTTTATTATAAAAAATAGATTTTCATTTCTTTTAATTACTTCAGAAACCCCAAAAGCAACCAAAGTTGTATGAATAATGCATCCTGTCATTAATCCAATTACAGTTGCTAAACCATATTTTTTTCCGTTCACTATACTTTGAGTAAGAACAAAAATATTATCCGGTCCAGGTGAAAAAGCTAGTGTTGTAGTTGCTAACACAAAAGATATTAGAATTTCAATCATTACTTTAATTCTTAATTTTCGGCTAATTTAAATGATATATTTTATAATTTTAACGTTAAATTGGTTTGTTTCAACTGTTCCTTGAATGTTTTTTTTGAAATTTCTACTTTATAAAAAGGTACCATTTTTTTTAATAGTTTTTTTGCTTTAGGAGTATTTAATAACTCAGGAAATGCTTTTTCCAACACAGAAAACATAATTGAAGTTGCTGTAGATGCTCCTGGTGATGCTCCTAACAAACATGTTATACTTCCATTTTTACTACTTATTACTTCTGTTCCAAACTGTAATTTTCCACCTTCATATTCGTCTTTTTTTATAATTTGAACACGTTGACCTGCTTTTACAATATCCCAATCTTCGCTTTTTGCTTTTTTTATAAACTTTCTTAATGAATTCATTCTATCCTCTTTATCCATCATTACTTGTTCTACCAAATATTTAGTTAAAGGTAAATTATGCCAAAAAGCTCCCAACATTGAAGGTATATTATCAAACTGGATGGATTTAAATAAATCTAAATTAGAACCTTTCTTTAAAAACTTAGGGCTAAACCCTGCAAAAGGACCAAACATCAATTGTTTTTCCCCATCTATGTAACGAGTATCTAAATGTGGGGTTGACATAGGAGGATCACCAATACCGGCTTTACTATACACTTTAGCTTCGTGCTGCTTTATTATTTCTTTATTATTACAAACTAGCCATTCACCACTTACAGGAAAACCTCCATACCCTTCTTTTTCATCAATTTCTACTTTTTGTAACAGTAATAAACTCCCTCCCCCTGCTCCTATAAATACATGTTCTGCATCTATATTTTTTATTTTTCCAGTTTTAGTATTTTTTACTTCTACTGTCCAATCAATTTCTGGATCAGGATCAATATCTAAAACCTCATAATTACAATGTACTGGTGTATCATATTTTTCTTCTAATATTTTAAATATTTTTTTTGTCAACACTCCATAATTCACCTCGGTACCTCTATCTATCCTTGAAGCTGCCATTACTTCATTTCTCTCTCTATTTTTAATAATTAAAGGAAACCATTCCTTCATTTTTTCTGGATCTCTTGTAAACTCAATTGAATCAAACATATAATGTTCTTTAAACACTTTATATCGTTTTTCTAAATAATTACTATTCATTTTACCCAAAACCCAACTATGGTGCTTAACTGGTTTTACAAAGTTTTCAGGAACATCTATCAATTTTTCTTCAACTAAATAAGCCCAAAATTGTTTAGATATTTCATACTCTTTACAAATTTTGATTGCTTTTTGAATAGATATAGTTCCATCTTGATTTTCTGGGCAATAATTCAACTCACATAGAGCAGAATGACCTGTTCCTGCGTTATTCCATGCAGCAGAACTTTCTTGAGCTACATCATTTAATTTTTCTAAAATTAAGATTTTGATTTCAGGGTTTAATAATTTTGCTAATAATGCTAAATTAGCACTCATAATTCCGCCTCCAACACAAATTAAATCGTATTCTTTTTTTGAATTCATAAATGATGATTTACTTTTTTAAAGCATGAATATAGTACTATTAATTTTCTTTGAAAAAGTATTTGTGTTTCAATATTATTATAATTAGAAACCCCATAGCTTAACACTATGGGGTTTTTAAAAAGAAACTAAACTTTCTTTTTTAAGATTTTTTTAGAATAGCTTTATTTATTCGCTTAACTAAACTAGGGCCTTCATAAATAAACCCGGTATATATTTGTACTAAATCTGCTCCTGCTTCAATTTTTTCTAAAGCATCTTTTTCAGAATGAATACCACCTACCCCAATAATTGGAAATGATTTATTTGATTTATCAGACAAATACTTAATTGTTTTTGTACTTTTATTTTTAACTGGTTGTCCACTAACTCCTCCATTACCAATTTCTTCCAATCTTTCTTTTGACGCTTTTAACCCTTCTCTATCTATAGATGTATTTGATGCTATTACTCCATCTATTTTAGTTTCATTAACCAAATCTACAATTTCATCTAGCTGATTATTATTTAAATCTGGTGCTATTTTTAATAGAATAGGCCTTTGTATTTTTTCTTTATTATTTAATTTTTGAACTTCAGAAATCAACTCTAACAAATACTCTTTGTCGTTTAACTTTGCATGACTTCCTACATTAGGGCAACTAACATTCAACACAAAATAGTTAACATAAGGATGCAACTCTTTAAAACAAGTTATATAATCTTCTGTATAATTCTCAGGAGCTGTATCAGTATTTTTACCAATATTTCCTCCAATTATTATTTTACCTTTATTCTTTTTTAATTGCTTAATTGCTGACTCTAAACCATCATTATTAAATCCCATTCGATTAATAATTCCTTGATCGTCTTTTAAACGAAATAATCTTTTTTTAGGATTCCCTACTTGTCCTTTTGGTGTAACAGTACCAATTTCAACAAAACCAAATCCAAAATCAGCTAATTCATTGTATAATACTGCATTTTTATCAAATCCTGCTGCTAAACCTACTGGGTTTTTAAATGTTAACCCAAATAAATTTCTTTCTAATTTTTTATCATTTACTTGATATAAACCTCTAAAAACTGAAGAGACTAATGGTATTTTTGATAAAAACCTTACTAATGAAAAAGTAAAGTGGTGTATCTTTTCTGGATCAAAAAGAAAAAAAACTGGACGAATAATTAATTTATACATTTATTTTTAATTTAACACACAACCAGATAGCATTAGCCTACTGATTGTTTTTAATTAGGTACAAAAAAACTCCAAATCAATGGAGTTTTTAAATTATCTTAATACAGCATCTAAATTCTTCTCGAATGTTTGCTGTAACTTCTGCATTATTTTATCAATTTGTTTATCTGCTAATGTTTTACTCTCATCTTGTAATAAAAAACTAACTGCATATGATTTTTTACCTTCAGGTAATTTATCACCTTCATATACATCAAACAAATCTACTTCTTTTAATAGTTTCCTTTCTGATTGAAATGCTAAGTTATAAATTTCTTTAAACTCAATTTTATTATCTAATAATAATGCTAAATCACGCTTTACAGATGGAAATTTAGGTAAATCAGAAACTTTAAGCTTTTTATTACCAACTAACTTTAATACATTCTGCCAATTAAAATCAGCAAACAACACCTCTTGTTTAATAGAAAACTCTTTTAAAATAGCTCTTTTTACGACTCCAAGTTCTACTAATTTTATTTTCCCTACACTTAATACAATACCTTCTGAAAAAACATCTGTTTTTACAGGTGTAGTTTTTAAAGAACTTATACCTAACCTACCTAATAAAGAAGTTACAATTCCTTTTAAATAATAGAAATCTGACAACTGTGTGGTTGTTTTCCAACTATCTTTAGTTCTATTTCCTGTAACAAATAAAGTTAAATGCTTATCTTCTTGGTAACCACTTTCATATTTATGATATGTTTTTCCAAACTCATAAAATTTTAAAGCGTTTTGCTTTCGGTTTATATTATAAGCTACACTTTCTAAACCACTAAACAATAATGACTGACGCATTACTTTCAAATCATTACTCAAAGGGTTTAACATCTCTACATTATTATCAGAGTTTAAATTCTCAGATAAAGAAACATAATCTTCCTTTGTTAAAGAATTAGCCATAGTTTCATTAAACCCTAATGCGGTTAATTGATTAGCTGTAATATTTTCAATTTTAGTTTCTTTATCGCTATCAAATGAAATTGAAGTATTTAACTTGTGTGAAAATTCAATATTATTATATCCATAAACTCTTAAAATTTCTTCAATAATATCAGCTTCACGTTGTACATCAACTCTGTAAGACGGAATAGTTAATCCTAAACCAGCCTCTGTTGAACTATTTATTTTAATATCTAAAGATGCTAAAATATTTTTTATTGATTCTTTAGGGATTTCTTGTCCTATTAACCTATAAGTATTTTCAAAAGATAAAAACACTTGAAAATCTTCAAGTTTTTCAGGGTAAAAATCTAAAACATCAGAAGATAATTTTCCTCCTGCATATTTCTCTATTAATAACGCCGCTCTTTTTAAAGCATATTCAGTCATATTAATATCAATTCCTCTTTCGAAACGAAAAGAAGCATCTGTGTTTAAAGCATGTCTTTTAGCTGTTTTACGAATAGAAACAGGGTTAAAATATGCGCTTTCTAAGAAAATACTAGTAGTATGCTCAGTAACACCAGATTTAATACCTCCAAATACTCCTCCAATACATAAAGGATTATTATCAATATCACAAATCATAATATCTTCAGAAGACAACTCTCTTTCAACTTCGTCTAAAGTTACAAACTTAGTTCCTTCTTCTAAATTTTTAACAACAACTTTATTCCCTTTAATTTTTGAAGTATCAAAAGCGTGTAATGGTTGTCCTAATTCATGTAAAACATAATTTGTAATATCTACTATATTATTTTTAGGTGTTAATCCAATTGCGTTTAACTTGTTTTTAATCCACTCAGGCGATTCTTTTACTTCTACATCAGTAATTGTAATACCACAATAACGAGGAACTAACTCTTTATTTTCAACTTCAATATCTATTTTTAAAGTACGCTCATCTACATGAAAATCTGAAACAGAAGGCGATATTAACTCTAAACTTGTTCCTTGTTGAATTAAACCAGCACGCAAGTCTCTTGCTACTCCATAATGACTCATGGCATCTGCTCGGTTTGGTGTTAAACCTATTTCAAAAACATAATCAGTTTCAATTTCAAAAACTTCAGCACAAGGAGTACCTACTTCTAAGTTTTCTGCTAAAACCATTATACCATCATGTCCTTTACCTAAACCTAATTCGTCTTCGGCACATATCATTCCATGACTCTCTTCTCCTCTTATTTTTCCTTTTTTAATCTTAAACCCTTCTCCATTATCATTATACAACATAGTTCCAATAGTAGCTACAGGAACTTTTTGTCCTACTGCCACATTTGGAGCACCACATACAATTTGAAGAGGTGCATCACCTCCTAAATCAACAGTTGTTACATTTAACTTATCGGCATTCGGATGCTTTTCACAAGTTAAAACCTTACCTACAACAACACCTTTTAAGCTTCCTTTAATACTTTCAACTATCTCTATTCCTTCAACTTCAAGGCCTAAATCTGTTAATAGTTCTCCCGTACTTTCAGCTTCTTTTTCTACTTGTAAAAATTGTCGTAACCAATTATATGATATCTTCATCTTTTAAATCTCGGATTTAGCCTGCAAATTTACATAAATTAAAACAAAAAACCATTCACTTAAACCTATGTTTATACTTGTCTCGTTATTAACCTTTTAATAACATTAGACAGCTTTCTTTTTCTTTACTTTGTGAGCATTTTTAAAAAATTTAACAAATAGATTTTCACATGAAAAAATTATTACCCTTCTACACACTGCTCTTAATGTCATTTGCAGTTTTCTCTCAAATTCCTTCTTATTATAATGATGTGAATTTGAACCAAACCGGAACATCTTTAAAAGATGCTTTGGCTACAAAAATTATTAGCACACACGCTACAAACTTAACTTACACTCCAGGTGTTTGGGATGCTTTAAAACAAACAGACCTTGATTTAACCAATAACTCTAAAGTTGTCTTAATTTATGGTTATAGTGATTCTGATGGTAATTATGTTACTGACAGAACTAGAAGTAAAGATGATAATGGTGGTAGTGCAGGATCTCAATGGAACAGAGAACATGTATATCCAAAATCATTAGGAAATCCAAACTTAGGTACTTCGGGGGCTGGTGCTGATGTTCATCATTTAAGACCAGCAGATATTTCTTTTAACTCACAAAGAAGTAGTAAGAAATTTGCTCAAGGTTCAGGTAACGCAGGAGATTCTTCTGGAGGATGGTATCCTGGAGATGAATGGAAAGGTGATGTTGCTCGTATGATGATGTATATGTATTTAAGATACGGTAGTCAATGTTTACCAAAAAATGTTGCTATAGGTACTGCTGCTGCTTCAGACGCAAACATGATTAGCTTATTATTACAATGGAATGCAGAAGATCCTGTTTCTAATTTTGAGAAGCAACGAAACCCAATTATTCAAAATTTACAAGGAAACAGGAATCCTTTTATTGATAACCCAGCCTTTGCAACTAAAATTTGGGGAGGTCCACAAGCAGAAGATTTATTTGGAAATGGAAACTCAAATGATACTCAAGCTCCTACAGCTCCTACAAATTTAACTACTTCAAATATTACTGAAACAACTGTAAACCTATCATGGAATGCAGCAACTGATAATACTGGAGTTGCTGGCTATGATGTTTATAGAAACTCAAATAAATTAACTACAGTTACTTCAACAAATTATCAGGTAACTGGATTAAACGCTTCTACTAGTTATAACTTTTATATTAAAGCTAAAGATGCTGCTAACAATATATCAATAGCTAGTAATACTGTAAATATTACAACCACATCTGCTCCTACTTCTGGAACTGCAACTGATTTATTAATTTCTGAATATATTGAAGGTTCTTCTTATAATAAAGCAATTGAGCTTGCGAATTTTACAGGAAACACTATCAATTTAAGTAATTACACTCTTAAAAAAGCGTCTAATGGTGGTGGATGGACTAGTACTCTTACATTAAGTGGACAATTAACAAATGGTAAGACATATGTAATTGCCCATTCAAGCGCTTCTGCAACTGTAAAAAATAAAGCTCAAAAAACTGATACTAGTGTATTATCATTTAATGGTAACGACGCTGTTGGCTTGTTTAAAAATAATGTTTTAATTGATGTAATAGGTAATCCAACTAGTTCTTCAACATTTGCTAAGGATAAAACTTTACAAAGAAAATCATCTATCAAATCACCTAATTCAAACTATACAACTTCAGAATGGAACAGCCTTTCTAAAGACACATTCAATGGTTTGGGTTTGCATTCTATTGATGGAGGTACCCCTGCTGATACGCAAGCACCTACTACTCCATCAAACTTAACTGGTTCTACTATTACAAAAACATCTGTAAATTTATCTTGGAATGCTTCAACTGATAATACTGCTGTTACAGGATATGATGTATATAAAGGATCAACAAAAATAACTACAGTTACAACTACAAACTTCAATGTTACTGGCTTATCAGCTGCTACAAGTTATAACTTCTATGTAAGAGCTAAAGATGCCGCTAACAATGTTTCTTCTTCAAGCAACACCATTACAATTACAACTTTAGCAAATACTGTTACTTATTGTTCTTCAAAAGGAAATAATGCTAGTTATGAATATATTGACAACGTAGCCATTGGAGGTATTTCAAATGTTACAGGAAATAATAATGGGTCTGCAGATTTTACAGCTCAAACTGGTAATCTTACCTATGGAAATAATACAATTATTGTAAGCGCTGGTTTTTCTAGTTCTTCATATACTGAATTCTGGAAAGTTTGGATTGATTTTAATCAAAATGGAACTTTTGAAACTAACGAAGAAGTTGTTAGTGGCTCATCTTCTAGTTCTGCAAACTTAACAAGTACTTTTTCTGTTCCTTCTTCAGCTATTGCTGGTAAAACTAGAATGAGAGTTTCTATGAAGTGGAATGCAGCACAATCTTCTTGTGAAACTTTCTCTTATGGAGAAGTAGAAGACTACTCTGTTAACATTGGAAGTTCTTCAGCTAGAAATGATAAAAACTTAACTACTAAAAATTACGCTAAATTAGGTAATGAAGCTCCTTTATTTAATGCTGACATTTACCCTAACCCTGCTTCTAATTCTATTTCTATTAAAATAAATGATTTTAGAAAAGCTAACTACAGAATATCAAATACTCTGGGTCAAATAATTAAAAAAGGACGTGTTTCTAATTCTATTAATGTTTCAGACCTTAACAAGGGAATTTATATCCTTGATATAAATGATGGAAATAAATCTATCATTAAAAAATTCATAAAAAAATAACAATTATAATTAAATAATTTTCAAGGGTAATAGTTTTAACTATTGCCCTTATTTTTTTTAACTACTATCCTAACTCCTACAACAACAATAATTGCTCCTATAAATTGCCAAAAACTCATTGATTCATTTAAAAATATTATAGCTAATACTATAGTAGAAAAAGGTCCAATACTTCCTAAAATGGAAAAATTAGAAGCTCCTATTTTTTGAATAGCATATGACACTAAAAAAGAAGGAATCAAAGTTGCAATAATAGCCATTAGAAATCCTAAATAATAAACTTCTTTAGGGTATATAAAAATAGATGTTCTATCTACTAGTAAATAATGTATAACTACACAAATTGTAGAAACTATCATTGCATAAGAAGTAAATGTTTTTACTCCAAACCTAGGAATTAACCAACCACTTCCTACCAAATAAGAAGCATAAGTTAAAGCACTTAAAAACACCAATACTCCTCCTAATAGTAAGGTGTAATCAAAAACTTGACTTCCACTACCAAAGGCTAAAACAACTCCGATATATGTTAATAGAATTGCCCAAACTTGATGCTTTGTAACTTTTTCTTTAAAAAACAACCTATTAATTAGCAATACTAAGGTTGGATATACAAATAAGATAATTCTCTCTAAACTAGCTTCAATATATTGTAACCCTAAAAAATCAAAATAACTAGCTAAATAATAGCCTATAAAACCGAAAAAAAACAACCATAAATAATCTTTATTTTTTAGAATTACTTTAACTTCCCTCTTTCTATTATCTAGTAATAAAATGATTATATAAAAAGGTAATGAAAACAACATTCTAAATAATAACAAGTGAATTGAACTTACATTATATTGATACGCCATTTTAACCATAACTGCTTTTGAAGAAAACATTACAATTCCCAAAACACCTAAAAACACTCCTGATAATTTCATTAAAGCTATTTTACAACAAAAATAATGAGTAACTAATTTTATTAAAAAATATTTTAATTAGTCATACGATGTTCAGTGTACGTTTATTTTAAACATTCCCTTGTATTACTAGTTAAAATTTCAAGTTAAAAGAACATTTTCAATTAATCCTTGCTCAATAAAATTCTTTATACTATTTTTCATTTTGAAACCTTATAAACATTAAAGTTTACGTGTATGAGTTATAATGCAACGATAGAAGAGGAAAATAAAGAAATAGCCAATAGATATAAAGATTTACTTAAAGGAACTTATCAAACACTTTCAGAAGATGATAAAAAGCTTATACGTAAGGCCTTTGAAATTGCTGTAGAAGCACACTCTGAACAACGAAGAAAAACTGGAGAACCTTATATTTATCATCCAATTGCTGTTGCTAAAATAGTTGCTTATGAAATAGGCCTTGGAGCAACTTCTATTGCTGCTGCACTACTCCATGATGTTGTAGAAGACACACATTATACTCTTGATGATATGGAGCGTTTGTTTGGTGAAAACATTGCTCGTATTGTTAGTGGATTAACTAAAATTTCTAGCTTAAGAAAAGAACAAGACTATTCTATTCAAGCTGAGAATTTTCGTAAAATGCTACTTACACTCCATGATGATGTACGTGTAATTTTAATTAAAATTGCTGATAGACTTCACAACATGCAAACAATGGATTCTATGCCACCTCATAAACAGGTAAAAATAGCTTCCGAAACTTTATATATATATGCTCCTTTAGCTCATAGACTTGGGTTATACAACATAAAAACTGAACTTGAAGATTTAGGTTTAAAATATACTGAACCTGATGTATATAATGATATACTTAGTAAAATTGAACATAGTAAAGAAGATCAACAAAAATATATTGACAGCTTTACAAGTGTTTTAAAAGAAGCTTTAAATAAAGAAGCTTTTTCTTATGAAATAAAAGGTCGTTTTAAATCTATTTTCTCTATTAGAAGAAAAATGCGCAAACAAAATGTAACTTTTGATGAAGTATACGACAAGTTTGCCATTAGAATTATATACAAACCAAAATCTAAAGATGAAAAATTTGATGCTTGGAAAATATATTCTATTGTAACAGATTTCTTTAAACCTAATCCAGCCCGTTTACGTGATTGGATTTCACAACCAAAATCTACTGGGTATGAAGCATTACATATAACTGTTATTGGCCCTCAAGCCAAATGGGTTGAAGTACAAATTCGTTCGCAAAGAATGGATGAAATAGCTGAAAAAGGGTATGCTGCTCATTTTAAATATAAACAAGGTAATGTTAGTGAAAACGGATTAGATGGTTGGTTAAACCGTTTAAAAGAAACTTTAGAAAACCAAAGTATAAATGCAGTTGATTTTGTTGAAGATTTTAAATTAAACCTATATGCTAAAGAAATATATGTTTTTACTCCTAATGGAGACTTAAAATCATTACCCAAAGGTGCTTCTGCTTTAGATTTTGCTTTTTCAGTTCATACAGATGTAGGTCTTAAATGTCGTGGTGCAAAAGTAAATGGTAAACTAGTTCCTTTAAGTCACGAATTAAAAAGCGGAGATCAAGTTAAAGTTCTTACAGCTGCAATTAACAAACCTAATGTAAGATGGCTCGATTTTGTTTTAACAGCACGTGCTAGAACAAAAATAAAATCTGCCTTAAAAGCAGAAGAAAAGAAAATAGCTGAAGAAGGAAAAGCTATATTAATGCGTAAACTTCGACACTTAAAAATCAATACTAGCGAAAAAACAATTCATGAAATTGCTAATTACTTTGGCTTAAAAACAAGTTTCGATTTATTTTATAGGGTTGGTAATGGAGCTATAGATAATACCAAACTAAAAGAATTTTTAGCTCAAAGAAGTGGTCCTTTAATGAGCTTTATTAGAAGTACCTTTAAAAGAAGTCCTAGTAAAAACGTTACAGATAAAGAAGAAGTAACTAGCAACTTTGACTCTTTAGTTTTTGGTAAAGATGAACAAGTATTAGATTATACTTTATCTAAATGCTGTACTCCTATACCTGGTGATAAGGTATTTGGATTTGTAACAATAAATGAAGGTATTAAAGTTCATAAAAACGATTGTCCTAATGCTATTTCATTGCAATCAAATTATGCTTATAGAATAATGCCTGCTAAATGGATAGATTCAACTCAACAAGAATTTAAGGCTTCTTTAGAGTTTTCTGGTATAGATAAAAAAGGCATCGCCAATAATATTACTCGCATTATTTCTAATAGTACTGATGTTTATATATACGGAATAAACATTGCTGGTGACGATGGAGTATTTGAAGGAAACTTAACATTAGGAGTAAAAAATAAATCTCAATTAAATAAATTAATTGACAGTATAAAAAGAATTGATGGTGTACAAAAAGTAGAACGTGTTAATACTTTGTAAATATCATTTTAATATCATCCTTTTTTTATCAATAAATAAACGTAAATTTGCCCTTTCGTAAAATTCTAATTAATGAATAACTCTGCAGAAAATCAAGAAATTGTAAAAAAAGTATTTACTTCTTACTTAGAAGAAAATAAACATCGTAAAACGCCTGAGCGTTACGCCATTTTACAAGAAATTTATGATGCTGAAGAACATTTTGATATTGAATCATTATACATCAAAATGAAAAATAAAAACTATCGAGTTAGTAGAGCTACGCTATACAATACAATAGACTTACTATTAGATTGTGGTTTGGTGAGAAAACATCAATTTGATGGACAATCTATGGCTAGATATGAAAAGAGCTATTTTGACAAGAATCATGACCACGTAATTTTAACCGATACTGGTGAAGTAAAAGAGTTTTGTGATCCAAGAATACAAATTATCAAAAAAACAATTGAAGAAGTTTTTGATATTGATATTCATAACCATTCATTATACTTCTACGGAACAAAAAAGAAACAAAATTAACAACAACAAAATAACTTATTAACAATACACAATTAGATGGCAGTAGATTTATTACTCGGATTACAATGGGGAGACGAGGGAAAAGGTAAAATTGTAGATGTACTTACAAAGAACTACGATATTATTGCACGTTTTCAAGGGGGGCCAAATGCTGGACACACTTTAGAGTTTGATGGTATTAAGCATGTTTTAAGAACTATTCCTTCAGGAATTTTTCATGACAAATCAATTAACGTAATTGGTAACGGAGTGGTTATCGATCCTGTAGTTTTTGTACAAGAATTAGACGGATTAAATAAATTTGATCTTGATTATAAATCAAAATTAATTATCTCTAGAAAAGCACACGTAATTTTACCAACACACCGTTTGTTAGATGCTGCTTCTGAAGCTTCTAAAGGGAAAGCTAAAATTGGTTCTACATTAAAAGGTATTGGTCCAACATATATGGACAAAACTGGTAGAAACGGGATTAGAATTGGTGATTTAGAACTAGATAATTGGAAAGAGAAATACAGAAGTCTTGCTAATAAACATGAAGCTATGATTAGCTTTTATAATGTTGATGTTCAATACGATTTAAAAGAAATGGAAATTGAATTCTTTGCTGCTGTTGAGCGTTTAAAAGAATTACAATTTATTGATAGTGAAGAATATTTAAACAAAGGTTTAAAAGAAGGTAAAACCATCTTAGCAGAAGGAGCCCAAGGTTCATTATTAGACATTGATTTTGGAACTTATCCTTTTGTAACTTCTTCTAACACTACAGCTTCTGGTGCCTGTACTGGTTTAGGAATTGCTCCTAACAAAATTAAAGAAGTTTTTGGTATTTTCAAAGCATATACTACACGTGTAGGTTCTGGACCATTCCCTACTGAATTATTTGATGAAGTTGGAAGTGAAATGGCTAAAATTGGTCGTGAATTTGGTGCTGTAACTGGTCGTCCTCGTAGATGTGGGTGGTTAGATTTAGTTGCTTTAAAATATGCAGTTCAAGTTAACGGTGTTACACAGTTAATGATGATGAAAGGCGATGTACTTTCTGGTTTTGACACTTTAAAAGTATGTACTTCTTACAAATATAAAGGTGAAGAAATTTCTCATTTACCATATAATATTGAACCTGAAAACATCGAACCAATTTATACTGAATTTAAAGGTTGGGATGATGATTTAACAGGAATGACTACAAAAGAAGAGTTACCTAAAAATTTATTAGATTATATCTCTTTTATTGAAAAAGAGACTGAAGTACCTATTAAAATAGTATCTGTAGGTCCAGACAGAAAACAAACAATTGTTAGATAAAAAAAAAGAGCTCTTAAAAGAGCTCTTTTTTTTACTTTTTACCTAAAATTTCATCTGCAAAAGAATTACACAATAAAAAGGTATCCTCAACATCTTTAAATGTAGTTTTAGGGTTTATTAAACACATTCGTAAAACTACCTGCTTATTTAAAACTGTAGTTACTAACAATGCTTCCCTAGATTCCATCACCTTTTTAGAAATTTTTTGATTTAATTCATCTAATTCTTGTTCAGATAAATTTAATCCAAGTGGATTGTATCTAAAATTAATAACAGCTAAAGTTGCTGGTGATATAATTTCCCAATTTCTACTTTTACGCAACATCTTTTCAACGTCATCAGTTAATTGAATATTATAAGTAACTGCTTTTTTAAACGTATCTAATCCATAAGTTTTAATAGACATGTAAAATTTTAATGCTCTAAAACGTCTTGTTAATTGAATTCCATAATCATAGAAATTAATTTCAGATTCATTTCCTTCAATATCACGTAAATACTCAGGTTTTTCACTAAATGTATTACTCAACCATGAAGCATCTTTTACTAACAAACACCCTATTTCATAAGGCTGATAAAACCATTTATGTGGATCAACAGTAAGTGAATCTGCTCTCTCTATCCCTCGTAAAGCTTTTGCTCCCTTTTCAGCTAAAATGGCAGCGCCACCATAAGCACCATCAACATGCATCCATAAATCTTCTTCTTCGCATATATCAGCTATATCGTTTAAAGGGTCAACAGTTCCTGTATTAGTTGTTCCTGCAGAAGCAATGTAACAAAATGGCTGTAAACCTTCTAATCGATCTTTAGCTATTGCATTTTTTAATTTATTAATGCTTATTCTAAATTCTAAATCTGTAGGTAAAATTCTAATCTGTTCTTTCTTAAACCCTAAAACACGAATAGCTTTTATATTAGAAGAATGAGCTTGATCTGATAAATAAATAACAGCTTTAGAAAAATCATCTCCACATTTTAAACGTCTTGCAGTTACTAAAGCAGTTAAATTAGCCATAGAACCACCACTAGTAAAAATACCACCTCCTTTTTCTACGGGAAAATCGTACATTTTAAGTAACCAGTTCATAGTTACTATTTCTAGTTCAGCTGCAGCTGGAGAAACCATCCAACCTCCTGAAAAAATATTAAATCCAGTTGCTAAACTGTCTGCCATAGTACTAATAAAATTACTAGGACCAGGTACAAATGAATACGACTTTGGATGTGATGTTAAAATACTATTAGGTATCACATTATCCATTACAAAATCTAAAACATCTTCAGCTGGCATACCCTCTCCTGGGGCTTCTTGTAAGAAAACAGTATCCATTTCTTTTCTTGAAGCACTAACTACAGGTTTTTTGCTTTCAAGCGTATCCCAATGTTCAGTAATTAAGTCAACTATTTTATATCCATAAGACTTCATTTCTTCTTTTGATAAATCAAAATGAGCACTCATATCTTTATATATTTTTAATTTATTGCAAAATTAAAACATTTGAAATCCTTAATCACTCTTAATTTTTAAAATTAATAAGATAATTTGTGCATAAAACATCAATATAGAAAATACTATCTAGTTGATAAAAAATAAGGTTCAGGGAAAGTTTTAACCTCTAAATTATTTACTATGCTAAATAATATATTACAAACTAAAGCTGCTGATAAATGAGATCCAACAACTAATTGTGGGGGTGTTATTTTTTCTGAATTTAACTTATACAATTCAAAAAAACTATAAAACCAATCCAAGTTAATATCCTTCCTGTTTTTTAAATATGTCAACATATTTTCAATTAACACCAATTCAAACCTTCCGTCATTTCTTTCTACATTATAAATTTGTTTACTTGTTGGCGTTACCAGATAAGCTGCAGCACCCCAACCAAAATTTAAAGGGTGTATTACTGGTATACCTTTTTCTTTACATATTTCATCAAATGCAAAAGGAGTATGTTCTGTATCAAAATCAATAGCATTTATTGCAACATCACACCCTTCTAAATATTTTGATATTGTAGTTGGCTCTAAAAAAAGGTGATGATATTCAATACTAACATCAGGGTTAATAGCCTTTAATCGTTTAGTTATTTCTTTAACTTTAGATTTATTTACAGATTCATTATCATAATTCTGCCTATTTAAATTAGATAACTCTATAGTATCACCATCTATTAATACAAAATTCTCAAAACCTAACCTTAAGGCTGCTTCTGCTATTACACTACCTAACCCTACTCCTGCAAAAACAATTTTAATATCTCTTATATTGTTTTGCTCTTTTGGAGAAATATATAACACATTTTTATGATACCTTTCATTTTCATGCATTTCTGGTATAACTTTTAAAGCTTTCATCATTTTATATTCTAATTTTTTATTAAAATTCTTTTCTAAAAATTATTATGACACTAATTCTAATTCTTCTATCTTATTTCTAGTAAGCCAATTCTCAACATCTGTAATAATTACAGGGTAAGTAGGACTTCCCAAACATTCCTGACACTCGCCTATTATTTGCATATTCACTCCTAAATCTCTAAAAATATGATATATTAAAACATCAGATTCAGCTATAATTAAGCTATTAGGTTGCTTATTAATTACGCCAAAAATTTGAACTAGTAAATTATGAATTAACCTCTTTGATGTAAGTGACGAATCATGTTCTTTAAGTTTTTTAGAATTTACTGCTAACCTTCCTAAGTGCCAAATTTGATTAACCTCTAATTGTTTTTCTTTAATTACTTCAAAAACATTAATGTTAAATTCATATTCTACAGCAAAAAGTGTCCTACCAGTTTTTAAGGTTGCTTTAATAGTACCTATTAAAATATTTTCTAAATTTTTAAATCCAAAATAAATTGAGTTTTCAAATTGTTTAATATCTTCATTTCTCATATCATTCTGTTCATTATCCATAGGAATCCATGAATATTTTTTATAATAATGATAAGAATACATTTTAAAAACAAAATCAGAAAAATTAGTAAGGTCCTCCTCTCCTATTTGACATAAATTTAATTGCTTATAAGAACTAACAAGTTTACTTTTAAATAGTTTTTCGAAATACATTTTTAGAATTATTAATAGATTACTGAATACATATATTTTCAGCAAAATTAGTAGGATATTAAAACAGGAAATCACCCATAACGGGTGATTTTTTATTATAAAAACTTTCACTTTTCAAACAACTTCATTCAATGAAGTTTTCCTTATTTTTGCTGAAAACAATATTATTTTGAAAAAACTATTTATTTTATCACTTTTACTATTAGCCTTTAATAGTTTTTCTCAAACAAAAAAAATTAGAATTATTTCTAGTGAATTTTCTGAAGCTGATGAAAAAAAATACCCAGGAGCAACCATTTTAATTGGAAATGTTAAAATTGCCCATGAAGGTGCAACTCTAGACTGTAAACAAGCTTTATTATACAAAAAAGAAAACTTGTTTAAAGCTGCTGGTGAAGTGGTTATTGAACAAGGTGATAGTATTATACAGTATAGTGATTTTGCAATTTATAATGGAGATACAAAAAAAGCTGTTTCTTGGGGAAATGTTGAAATTAACGATAAGGAAATGAAGATGAATACTGATACACTTCATTTTGACCGAAAAGAACAGGTATTATTTTACCAAACTGGTGGTACTATAAAAGATAAAAAAAACACATTAAAGAGTTTAAAAGGAACCTATTTTTTAAAAGAAAAAAAGTTTATCGCTAAATCTAAAGTAACTGTTGTTAATCCTGAAAGTCATTTAGAATCTAACCATCTTGATTATTACACCAATACAAGTTTAGCTTATTTATATGGACCTAGTACTATTACCAATTTGAAAGATAGTACTAAGGTATATTCAGAAAGAGGGTTTTATGATACCAATACTGAGATTTCTTATTTTGTTAAAAGAGCTAAACTATTCTTAAAAAACAGAACTATAGAAGCTGATAGTTTGTATTATGATAAAAGAAAAGGATTTGCTTCTGCTACTAACAGGATAAAAATAATAGACACTTTACAAAACACTGTTACCAAAGGAAATTATGCTGAATTGTATGAACAAAAAGACTCTTTGTTTATTATTGATAGAGCTGTAGCAATTACTGAGCAAGAAAAAGATTCTATGTATGTTCATGGTGATAAAATATTAATTACTGGTAAGCCTGAAAAACGAATAGTTAGAATTTTTAATAATGTAAAAATTTTTAAATCCAATTTACAAGGAAAGTGTGACTCTATACATACTAGTCAAATAACAGGTTTAACAAGAATGTTCAGATCTCCCATTTTATGGTCAGGAAAAAGTCAGATTACTGGAGATAGCATTCATCTAGTGTCAGATAAAAAAACAAATGAGTTGGACTCTCTACGTGTATTACAAAATGCTTTTATTATTCAAAAAGACTCGTTATCCGACGATAACTATAATCAAATAAAAGGAAGAAACATCTACGGTAAATTTATTGAGAATGATTTAAGAACTATGCTTGTAAAAGGAAATGCAGAATCTTTATATTACAATAGAAATGATGAAACTCAAAAATTAGAAACTATAACAAAAGAAATTGCTAGTGATATTGAGTTTAAACTAGAAAATAACGAAGTTGTAGAAACAAAATATTTTAAAAAATCAGAAGGAAAAACATTTCCTCCTTCTGAATTTCCTAAAGGAGAAAAGAAATTTAGAGGCTTTGTATGGCGTGGAGATGAACAACCCTTGGTTATGGAAGATATTTTTATTAAAGATAAAGCTTCAATTTTTCTTAAACCTAAAAGAAATAATAAAGCTGTTATAAAAGCTAAGAAAAAACTAAAAAAGGAAAACGAGAAAAGAAGAACTTTACCAAAATATGATTTTAAACGAGAATAGTTTTTTTAATGAAAAATGATTTTTTAAAGTATCAAGCACAAACAACGCCTCACCCATTAGCAATTGAAATTTCACACGCTAAAGGAAATTATATTTATGATAGCTCAGGTAAAAAACTTTTAGATTTTGTAGCTGGTGTTTCTGCAAATAGCATAGGACACAATCATCCAAAAGTAAACGAAGCTATTCAATATCAATTAACACAATATACCCATGTAATGGTATATGGTGAATTCATTCAAAAACCACAACTAGAACTTTGTAAAGCTTTAGCTAAAACATTACCAAAAAACCTTTCTTCTGTTTATTTAGTTAATTCAGGAACTGAAGCAACTGAAGGCGCTTTAAAACTTGCCAAAAAATTTACTGGTAGAAGTGAAATTATAGCTGCTAAAAATGCCTACCATGGAAATACACAAGGAGCTATGAGTGTTTGTGGTGCTGAGCAACAAAATCAAGCCTATAGGCCATTACTACCTGGAGTTAAATTTATTGAATTTAATAATGAAATTGATTTACATAAAATAACAAAAAATACAGCTGGAGTAATTTTAGAAACTATTCAAGGAGGTGCTGGATTTATTGAACCTAAAAACAATTATTTAACCAAAGTAAAAAACCGTTGTAAAGAAGTTGGAGCTTTATTAATTTTAGATGAAATTCAAACTGGAGTTGGTAGAACTGGAACCTTTTGGGGCTTTGAAAATTATAATGTAATTCCTGATATTATTATTGCTGGTAAAGGACTTGGAGGAGGAATGCCTGTTGGTGCTTTTATTTCTTCAAATGAGATAATGAGCTGTCTTAATAACAATCCTAAATTAGGACATATTACTACTTTTGGTGGTCATCCTGTTATTGCAGCTGCTAGCCTTGCTACTATCAAGGAAATTTCTGAAACAAACCTTATAAAAGAAACTTTAAGGAAAGAACAATTAATTCGTAGTATTTTAGAAAAACACCCTAAAGTGAAAGAAATTAGAGGGCGTGGTTTAATGCTAGCTTTAATTGTAGAGAGCCCTGAATTAGCTTCCGAAGTTATTTTAAATTGCCTTGATAAAGGATTAATTTTATTTTGGTTACTTTTTGAAGGAAAGGCTATTCGAATTACCCCACCATTAACCATAAGTGATGAAGAAATACATGAAGGATGTAACATCCTATTAAATGTATTAAACAAATAATTATTTTTTTTAGTAGATTTATAGCAAACAACCCTATATGCAAAAATCTACTTCAGTTAAACGACTTTTTGATTTCCCATATTATCAACTAGATAAATACCCTCAAAAAAAATGTTTTGTTTATAAAAATCTTGATTCATGGAAAAGTATTTCAACACATGAATATATTGAGCAAGCTAATAAAGTGAGTCGTTCATTACTTAAACTAGGTATAAAACCAGGTGATAAAGTAGCTGTAATTACAGCAACAAATCAACCTAAATGGCATATTTTAGATATTGGTATATTACAAATAGGAGCTGTTAATGTTCCATTATATCCTACTTTTTCTGAAAACGATTACGGATATATCTTACAACATTCTGATAGTGTTTTTTGTTTTGTTTCAGATAACGAATTATATAAAAAAGTAAAAAGCGTACAAAACAACACAAATTTAAAAAAGATATACTCTTTTGAAGAACTCGGTACTGAAAATGGTTGGGAATCCTTTTTAGAATTAGGAACGAATAATGAACTTCAGCCACAAGTTGAGTGTCTTAAAAAAGAAGTTAAACCTAATGATTTAGCAACTATCATTTATACATCAGGAACTACAGGAACCCCCAAAGGAGTTATGCTTTCTCATAACAACATCGTAAGCAATGTTTTTGCTGTTGGTAATACTTTAAATTTACACGATAATAAAAAAAGAGCTATTAGTTATCTTCCTGTTTGTCATATATTCGAAAGAGCATCTTCCTATTATTGTCAATACATGGGCTTCGAAATTTATTTCGCAGAAAGTATTGATAAAATTGGAGATAATTTAAAAGAAGTTCAACCCCATTTTATGGCTGTTGTTCCTCGATTACTAGAAAAGGTTTTTGATAAAATTGTAGATAAAGGAAGTAATTTAAATGGGTTAAAAAAACAACTCTTCTTTTGGGCTTTAAAATTAGGAGAAGCTTACCAACCTTATAAACAAAATGGCTGGTGGTATGAAAGTAAATTAAAAATAGCTCAGAAAATTATTTTTTCAAAATGGAAAAATGCATTAGGAGGCCATCTAGAATTTATGATTGCAGGAAGCGCTCCTATGCAATCAAGATTAATAAAGGTATTTACCGCAGCTGGAATACCTGTTTTAGAAGGCTATGGCTTAACGGAAACTTCACCAGCCGTATCTGTAACAGATATACGAAATAATGGCTTTAAAATAGGCACAGTAGGTAAAGTACTTAATGACGTTACAGTTAAGATAGCTCAAGATGGTGAAATATTGGTAAAAGGCCCAAATGTAATGCTTGGTTATTATAAAAATATTGAATTAACCAATAGTGTAATAAAAAACAATTTCTTCCATACTGGTGATATTGGAGAATTAGATAGTAATGGTTTCTTAAAAATTACTGATAGAAAAAAAGAAATTTTTAAAACATCTGGAGGAAAATATATTGCCCCAGCAGTGCTTGAAAGTGAATTTAAAAAATCTCGCTTCATAGAACAAATAATGGTTATTGGTGAAAGTGAGAAAATGCCTGCTGCACTGATTCAAATTTCTCAAGAATTTGTTCAGAAATGGGCTAAAAGACATAACTATCAAATTTCTAGTTTTACTACTAATGAAAAACTTATTGAAAGAATATCAAAAGAAGTTAATTTTTATAATAAAAAATTTGGAAAATGGGAACAAATAAAACATTTTGAAATTACTCCAGATGAATGGAGCATCGAAGAAGGTCATTTAACACCAACACTCAAAATGAGAAGGAAAATTATCTTAGAAAAATACAACTATTTGTATAAAAAAATATATAATCAACAATAAATCAAACATTAAAGCTTTATTTGTGCAATCGACTTAATTTTTATAATTTGCAGAGCCCTAAATATGAATTTATGCCGATTGAAATTACACGTCTTTTTGACTTCCCTTATTACCAATTAGAAAAATATAACTTACCAAAAGCATTTACCACAAAATATAATGGTAAATGGGAATCTATATCAACGAAAGAATATATAGCCCAAGCCAACACTTTAAGTCGTGGTTTAATTCGTTTAGGTGTTCAACCAAACGATAAAATAGCTGTTATATCTACCAATAATAGAACTGAATGGAACATTTGTGACATTGGTATTTTACAAACTGGAGCACAAAACGTTCCTATTTATCCAACAATTTCTAAAGAAGACTATGAATATGTGTTAAATCATTCTGAAGCTACTTATTGTTTTGTTTCAGATACCACTATTCTAGCAAAACTTAACCAAATAAAATCAAACACAAAACTTAAGAAAGTTTTTACTTTTGATGATATTCCTGGAGAAGAAAGTTGGACTGAAATTTTAAAACTTGGTAAAGATGAAAGTAATCAACCTGAAGTTGAAGAAAGAAAAGAAGCAGTTACCTCAGAAACTTTAGCTACCTTAATATATACTTCAGGTACTACAGGTAGACCTAAAGGAGTTATGCTTTCTCATGGTAATATTGTATCAAATGTATTAAGTAGTGAACAACGAGTACCCTTAACCTATGGTAAAGAAAAAGGGTTAAGCTTTTTACCTGTTTGCCATATTTTTGAACGTATGATATTGTATTTATATCAATACTGTGGTGTTTCTGTGTACTTTGCTGAATCTATAGAAAAATTAAGCGAAAATGCACAAGAAGTCAAACCTAATGTTATGACTGCCGTTCCTCGTTTATATGAAAAAATTTATGATAAAATTTACGCTAAAGGAGCTGAATTATCTGGCATAAAAAAGAAACTTTTCTTTTGGGCTATTGATTTAGGTTTAAAATATGAACCATATGGAGCCAATGGATGGTGGTATGAAAAACAATTAGGTATTGCTCGTAAATTAATCTTTTCTAAATGGCAAGCTGCCTTAGGAGGCGAGTTAAAACTAATGGTATCTGGTTCTGCTGCATTACAATCAAGATTAACAAGAGTTTTTGCTGCTGCTGGAATGCCAGTAATGGAAGGTTATGGACTTACTGAAACTTCTCCTGTAATTTCTGTAAATGATGTTAGAAATGGCGGATTTAGAGTTGGAACAGTAGGAAGAATAATTAATGGTGTTGAAGTAAAGATTGCTGAGAATGGAGAAATTTTAGCAAAAGGACCTAATATAATGATGGGATATTATAAAGATCCTGAAAAATCAGCTGAGGTACTTAAAGATGGTTATTTTCATACAGGTGATAAAGGTGAAGTTTGTGAAGAAGGTTTTCTTAAAATTACAGGTAGAACCAAAGAGATGTTTAAAACATCTGGCGGTAAATATGTTATTCCACCATTATTAGAAGGTGAATTAAAGCAATCTCGTTTTATAGAACAAATAATGGTTATTGGTGAAGGTGAAAAAATGCCTGCTGCATTTATTCAACCAAATTTTGCATTTGTTCGTGAATGGGCTAATCGTCATAATATTAATTTAGATGACAATAAAGACCTTATAGCAAATCATAAAGTAATTGAACGTATTCAAGAAGAAGTTGATGCTTGTAATGCTAAATTTGGTAAATGGGAACAAATCAAGCGTTTTGAACTTACCCCTGAAGAATGGTCTATAGATGGAGGGCATTTAACTCCAACTATGAAAATGAAACGTAAAATAATCAAGCAAATCTATTCAGATTTATATGATAAAATTTATAGGTGCTAATTTATTAGAATACTAACACATACTATCACTGTATATTTGTAACGACAAACATACAGTGATTTTTTTTTGCGAAACTCTATGAACAAGCTACATTATTTTAAATCTGATACAACAAATATTCAGTTACCTAAAAAAATAGGATACCCTCATAATTACACACCTCATTCAATAGCAAAAATAGCTGCAGAAGAACTACAAGAATATCTATTAACACAATCAGATTTTAAACATGATTTTGGTTTATCTAATAATAGTACTAAAGCTTTAGGTAAAATGTTTGGAGTTTTAGTTGTTAAGCACCCTACAGGTAAAATAGGTTATATAGCTGCTTTTTCAGGTAAGATGGCTAATAAAACACAGCATAATTTTTTTGTCCCTCCTGTTTTTGATATCCTGGCTCCTAATGGTTTTTATATACAAATAGAAAACAAATTGAATATTATAAATGAACAAATACATTTATTAACTAATAAAAAAGAATACTTAGAATTAAAGAAGCAATACTATACACAAAAAAAAAATCATGAAGAGCTATTAAATCAAGAGCATTCTAAAGTTAAAAGAAATCGTAAACTTAGAAAAAAACAACAGTTAGTTAACAACCAACTAAATATTAATGAAGAGTTTTACTTACGTGAATACGAGGTTTATTTAAATGATAAGATAAACTCATTAAGACAAACTTTTTTGAATTATGAAAATAAAATTGAGTTATTAAAAAAACAACGAGCGGAAACTTCAGCAAATATTCAACAAAAAATATTTAAACATTATCTATTTACAAATGCAAACCTGCAATCTAAAAATTTATTAGATATTTTTAATAATACTCAAAATATTCCAGCAGGAAGCGGTGACTGCTGTGCTCCAAAACTTTTTCAATACGCTTTTAAACATCAACTAACTCCTATTGCTTTAGCTGAATTTTGGTGGGGTAAACCGTTAACTACTTCTATAAGGAAACATTTACACTACTATGTAGCGTGTTCTGGTAAATGTAAACCTATTCTAAATCATATGTTACAAGGATTAATAGTTGAAGAAAACCCATTGATAAAAAAATTAAATAAACCACAAGAGTTAAATATTATTTATGAAGATAAATATATGTTAGCTATTAATAAACCTGCTGAGTTTTTAACCGTAGCTGGAAAAGAAATCTCCTATACAATTGAAAGCTTAGTCCGTGAAAAATATCCAAACGCTACTGGGCCTTTAGTTGTACACCGATTGGATATGTCAACATCTGGTATATTACTTATTGCAAAAACAAAAGAAACTCATAAAGAGCTACAAGCTCAATTTATTAATAAAACTATTCAAAAACGGTACGTAGCTATAGTAAATGGTATTCTACCAAATCAAAAAGGTACCATCAATCTTCCGTTACGTGTAGACTTAGAAGATCGTCCAAAACAATTAGTATGTTACGAATATGGAAAGGAAGCTCTCACTCATTGGGAAACAGTTAGTGCTAACAAAGGAAGGACTAAAATTTATTTATACCCTATAACTGGTAGAACACATCAATTGAGAGTACACATGGCTCATCATTTAGGCCTAAACTCTCCTATTGTTGGTGATGACTTGTATGGTACAAAATCAAATCGTCTTCATTTACATGCAGAAAGCATTTCTTTTATTCACCCAGTTACTAAAAAAGAGATGAAATTAACAATTCCAGTTCCTTTTTAGATGTTTACTTAATTTTATACAACAAAAAATCTCCCTTCATTTCTGAAAGGAGATATCCCTTAAATATTAGCAGAATGTATTGTGTTTGAAACTCTTAGACAAACACACTGCAATTTATACAAAATAAAAACAACAAACACTAAGGGTTATCCCTATAAGTAAGCTAAGGGTTTACCCTTAATTTACTACACACTAACCATTAGTTAACAATAAAAAAGCTCTCCGAAGAGAGCTCAAACTAAAAACTAACTTAAAAAATCTATTAATGAAATAACTTTTTATAAAAATACAACAGAGGCTACCTTCATTCTTATAAATTAAGTTTACTTACTTGTAAGCTACGGTAAAATGATAGAAAAGTGTAGATAAACGAATTTCTCTCTTTTTATAAAACTATTAAACAAATGCTTATATCTAAATTGCTTTTTTAACTTAAAAAGTAAACAATTATTCAGAAGCATTTTATCTATAAATACACTTTATTTATATTTACACTATGGATGTTATTATTATTACAGGAGGAAGTAAAGGTATTGGAAAAGCAATAGCTAAGAAATATGCGATTGAAAACTATAAAGTATATTCTTTAGCTAGAAGTACTTCAGATATAAAAAATATTACTCAAATTACTGTTGATTTAAGTAATTTAAAAGATACAGAAACTTGTTTTAAAAATCTTCTAGAAGAAATTAAACAACTTGAAATTACCTCTATCACATTAGTAAATAATGCAGGTAGATTAGGTAAAATAACAACAATTGAAAATTTAACATCTAACGATATTAATACTACTATTCAATTAAACATAACTACTCCAATTATATTAACTAGTTTATTTATCAAATTAACACAAAGTATTACTTGTAAAAAACAAATAATAAATATCTCATCAGGAGCTGCTACTAAGCCTTATGAAGGTTGGAGTGCTTATTGTACATCTAAAGCTGCTATTGACATGCTTACCAAAACAACTGCTTCTGAACAAGCATCTATTAAAAATGGAGTGAAATGTATTGCTCTATATCCAGGTGTAGTTGACACTAATATGCAATCACAAATAAGAAACACAAGTGAAAATGATTTTAAAAACCTACAACGTTTCATTGATTTAAAAGAAAACAATGAGCTATATACCCCTGAATTTGTAGCTAATACTATTTATACAATTGATATAGAAGACAGGTTGGTAAACGGAGCTATTTTTGATATTAGAAATGTTTAATTTTAGTAGAAATAAATGTAATGACAAATTCTAACTTCATAGTAAGAACAACGAAGCTATCTTAAAATTCTAAAGTACAAACTGAAAAATTACTTCAGTCGTTATCATTCTTTCGTAATGAAAGTATAAAACGTCATAGCGAGGACAACAAAGCTATCTTAAAATTCTAAACTACAAACTGAAAGAATACTTCAGTCGTTATCACTCTTTCGTAATGACAATATAAAACGTCATAACGAAGACAACGAAGCTTTCATAAAATTCTAAACTACAAACTGAAAGAATACTTTAATCGTTATCACTCTTTCGTAATGACAAATTCAAACGTCATAGCGAGTGCAATGAAGCTATATTAAAATTCTAAACTGCAAACTTAAAGATTACTTCAGTCGTTATTACTCTTTCTTAATGACAAATTCAAACGTCATAGCGAGTGCAATGAAGCTATATTAAAATTCTAAACTGCAAACTTAAAGATTACTTCAGTCGTTATTACTCTTTCTTAATGACAAATTCAAACGTCATAGCGAGAGCAATGAAGCTATCTTAAAATTCTAAACTACAAACTTAAAGATTACTTCAATCATTATTACTCTTTCGTAATGACAAATTCAAACGTCATAGCAAGAACAACGAAGCTTTCATAAAATTCTAAACTACAAACTTAAAGATTACTTCAGTCGTTATCACTCTTTCGTAATGACAAATTGTAACGTCATAGCAAGAGCATCAAAGATATCTTAATATACTATGTTTAACCTGTTTTATCTAAAAATAGTATTATCTTTTATAAATGCATTTTTGTAACGCTCACTAAAAGGTATTTGGCCTTTGTTCTGTAGAATAATTAAGTTATCTTCAAAGTAAATCTCTTTTATTTTTTTAATGTTTACCAAATAATTACGATGTACCTGCTTAAAGTCAGGATTTGATAACATCTCTTTTAATTTTGTTAATGATAGTTTTATTAAATAATTCCCTTCATCACAAAGTAAACTACAATACTTCTCTTTAACTTCTATATAGTTTATAGAACTAACATCTACTTTAACAACACTCCTTTTCTTTTTTATAAATAAAAAAGAAGGACTTAATACTGCATTTTGCTCATTAAAACTGATACTATTAGATTGCTGATAACACGATTCAATAGCTAATTCTAATGAATATAAAAGCTCTAATTCATTATATGGTTTTAATAGATAAACCATAGGATTAGTAAGCTTAGCTTCATCAAAAACAGTTTTGCTTTGCATACTCGTTAAAAATAAAAATGGCACATTCATATCACGTTGATTCAAACGTTGAGCCAACTCTATTCCTTCTGGCCTACCATCAATCATGATGTCTAAAATAATCACATCAAAAAATCGATTTTTAATCTCCTTCTCTGCCTCCTCTGCATTTGCCACTCTAACAACCTCATAGTCATTTGTTTCTAAAAAAGAAATAAGCGCATTAGCTTCTTTATCTAAATCTTCTAGTAGTAATAGTCTTAGTGTGTTCATAGTATAAAAATATAGCTAATTTGTTAACAAAACCAATTTTTCTACTTCTTTATAACAAGTTTTAATCTATACGTTTGTTTTTCTGATTTTTACCCTAAATGATTTAAATGTAAAAGTTAGAAAGGTTATTGCTTTAGTACTTTAACCCTAATGACAAATTATTAACGTCACAACGAAGTACGAAGTTGTCTTTATATAATGCACTTCAAATACAAAGATTACTTCACTCCACTGTATTTCGTTCGTAATGACACTATCAAAACGTTACAACGAGGCACGAAGTTGTCTTTGTATTACGTGTTCCTAACTAAAAGATTACTTCACTCCACTGTATTTAGTTCGTAATGACACTATCAAAACGTCACAACGAGGTACGAAGTTGTCTTTGTATTATGTGTTTCTAACTAAAAGATTACTTCACTTCACTGTGTTTCGTTCGTAATGACACTATCAAAACGTCACAACGAGGTACGAAGTTGTCTTTATATAATGCACTTCAAATACAAAGATTACTTCACTCCACTGTATTTCGTTCGTAATGACACTATCAAAACGTTACAACGAGGCACGAAGTTGTCTTTGTATTACGTGTTCCTAACTAAAAGATTACTTCACTCCACTGTATTTAGTTCGTAATGACACTATAAAAACGTCACAACGAGGCACGAAGTTATCTTTATATAATGCACTTCAAATGCAAAGATTACTTCACTCCACTTCGTTTCGTTCGTAATGACACAAGTATAACGTCACAACGAGGCACGAAGTTGTCTTTGTATTGCGTGTTACTAACTAAAAGATTACTTCAATCATTACAACTATTTCGCAATGACATAAAAAAAAGAGATTGCAAATTACAATCTCTTTTTTTATTTAAACTGGTATACTTGGCAGTAGAATAGTAATTTTTGTTCCTTTACCAACTTCACTGTCAAAAGTAAGTGTTCCGTTATTTTTCTTAATTAATGTTTGACAAAGTATTAATCCTAGTCCAACACCTTCAGAGCGATCTATTTTATCAATACTTAAATCTTTAAGTGCATTAATTTTCACTAATCTATCTTTAGGTATTCCAACGCCAGTATCTTCTATTGATATAAATGCTTCTGTTTCAGATTTAACACCAGTAGTTACCTTTATCTCTCCTGCCCCATTCATATACTTTACAGCATTGTCAAGCAAGTTTCTCAATACTATTTTCAGCGACTCTTTATCTGCTTTTACCAAAGCGTTTTTTAAATCACTTTCAATACGGATGCTCTTAGCTTCTACTAGTATTGTATAATCATGTAATACATGTTGCACCATAGGACGTAATGCATACTCTTTTTGATCAAATATTAACTGATTACTTTGCTCTAATGACCAATGCAAAACATTATTTAATAAATGACTGGTACTATTAGTTACAGCAATTGCTGCATTAGTGGCTTCTTTTATGGCTACTAAATCTTTATTATCAATATGAGTTTTTAACTCTTCATGCTGATACCGAATAGTATTAATAGGCGAACGCAAATCATGTGAAACGACAGAAAATAAATAATCTTTGGTTTTATTAGCTACATTTAAATCTTCTTTCTGTTCCGTAATTAACTTATTTTTCTTTTTAAGTTTTCTATAAAAAAGGCCTAAGAATCCAATAAATATTAATAACCCAGAAGAACCAATAATCAAACCATCTCTTTGTATTTTTTGACGCTTTAATTTTTCATCCTGTACAGCAATTTCTTGCTGCTTTTGTGCTAAAGATAATTTTTTATCTCGCTCAGTAAGTTCCCATATTTTATCTCGATTCCAAATGGAATCTTTCCATTTACCATACTCTATATAATAACCAACACTTTCTTTATAATTCTTTCTATTTCGCTCAACAACAGCCATATTTTTAGATGAATTTTGTTTAAGCTCTATATCCGAAAAGTCTTTGGATAAAAGATAAGCCTCTCTAAACAAAGGAATAGCCTCATCATCTAAATATTGATTATAATACACGTTTGCTAGTTCCATTTTGGCAGTTATCAATCCTGTTGTGTCTCTATCTTCTATTAATGATAATCTTTTAGTGAAAAATTCTTTAGCCTTATCATACTTCTTCGTATGCATATAACATACTCCCAGGTTATGATAAGAAGCTTTCCGCAATCTTAATGTTGTTACACTACTTTTTTTACTCCATTTTTCGTAATAGAATATTGCTTTATCGTAATTTTTTAAACTCAAAAATACTCTTCCTAATTTTTGTAGCTTTAGGGTCTTAATCTCATTATTTTCAGAAATAGATAAAAAACTAGATAAAGCCTTTTTATATAATCTTTTTCTGATAGCTGAAGTTCCCTGAACATAATTAAGGATATCACTTTCGTTTTCCCCAAAATTCTCTAAAAGAGCTTTATTACTATAAGCATAGCAAGAGTCATAATTTTTGTTTTTATAAAAATCAATCGCCTTACAAAATGACTCTCGTTTATTTATTAAACATAAACTATCAGCTTTTTTTAAAAATAAATCTAAATCATACCTTTCAACTTGTCCATAAGTATTTAGAAACACAAACAAGAATAAAAAGAATAATTTAGATTTTAAAAAAAAAATATTACTAATCTCCATCTACAGGAGTACTTACAGTCCCTCTATCTGTTTCAGGATCTTCATCTTCATCTCTAACCCAAATCATATCTGCTGAAGCACCTGACTCTACTTTATAAGTAAACTGAATATAGTATAAATCATAATTAGTAGTCTCCTCTTTACAATTAAACTCTACACGGAACTCTCTTCCTTGAACGGTATCAGTTCCTCCTTCTTTATTTAAAATATTTACAGGGTTTATACCATAATAATTTAAATAAATTTCATTACCTTGTAACTGTAACCCACTTGTGTTTTCTACTCTGTTCAAAGGATTGTCTGGTAAATAAGCTAATACGGTTACTGTGTATGGAGTGCTATTAGACCCTTCGGCTCCAGATATATTAACTAAAGGACCTGTAGGCCTATTTGCGGCTGGAATATTTGTTACAAATTTTTCAAATTTTACTAATGATAACGTTACATGATTAACTGTTACTGAGTTTCCCAT
The DNA here is from genome assembly GCF_900105985.1 of Tenacibaculum sp. MAR_2010_89. Classification (NCBI taxonomy): domain Bacteria; kingdom Pseudomonadati; phylum Bacteroidota; class Flavobacteriia; order Flavobacteriales; family Flavobacteriaceae; genus Tenacibaculum; species Tenacibaculum sp. MAR_2010_89. Next base: position 2,667,977 of record NZ_FNUB01000005.1, read on the forward strand.
AATTTTTATATTGTTTGGTTTGTCTATAGAATCAAAAATACAATAAAAAATGAATTATGAAATAAAAGTAAAATTTAGTTATTAGGTATTACTTAACAATTGTTCTAAATGTTAAGTTTACTCGAGGTCTATGAACTTTTTTTGTAGGAGGTAATCTATGCAGCCAATTACTTTGAGTTTCACCTTTCATTACTAATAATGATCCATGTTGTAATATTAATGAAACTACTTCTTTTGTTTTTTTATGTTTAAATCCAAATTTACGCTCTGCTCCAAAAGTTAGTGAAGCTATAGCTCCATTTTTCTTTAAATCTTTTTCGCCATCAGCATGCCAAGCCATACCTTCTGAACCATCATGGTATAAATTTAATAGGCATGAATTATAGGTTTCATTCGTTTCTTCTTCAATAAGTTTCTTGAGTTCTAATAATTCTTTAGTAAAAGTTAATGCTACTTTAGTAGTATTAGAATAAGAATACTCAAAAGGTTCTGTTGCATACCAAGCAACTTTACGTTTGGTTACAACACGTTTTCCAAAAATAATGGCTTCATCGTTTCGCCATTCAATAGCTTCTAACAAATGTTTATAATACCAATCCGCTTTGGCTTTAGAGGTAACTAATCCATAATATAAAACTGTTCCCTCTTTAGGTAATAAGTTTTTAGGCTGTTCTTCAAACTGTGAAAACAAATCCATTAATTTTTTTATATCAAAGATACGTGTTTTAATTATCTAGTATTAAATCTAACATAATTTCACCAATAAGCTTTTCATATAGTTCTAGCTTATTAGCAATTAAAAATGCCACTAAGAAGAACGATATAGTCTAACTGCAAACAGATTACTTCAAACCTTTATAACCTTACAAAGACGATTTAGTTATAATGATTTAAACATTGTTCACAACTTTCATTTTCACTTTATAAATTTGTTTGTGTGTTGTTGCTGGGTTTTCTATTTTTGTTCAAGTAAACAATAAGAGTTAATGGAGCATTTTATAGTATCAGCACGTAAGTATCGTCCTCAAAATTTTGAAGATGTAGTAGGGCAACAAGCCATTACTAATACGTTAGAGAATGCTATAAAAAATAATCATTTAGCACAAGCTTTATTATTTACTGGACCTCGTGGAGTTGGTAAAACTTCTTGTGCTCGTATTTTAGCAAAACGAATTAATCAAGAAGATGCTACTACAGATGATGAAGATTTTGCTTTTAATATTTTTGAATTAGATGCTGCTTCCAATAACTCTGTAGATGATATTCGTAGTTTAACAGACCAGGTTCGTATTCCTCCTCAAACAGGTAAATACAAAGTGTATATTATTGATGAGGTTCATATGCTGTCTCAAGCGGCTTTTAATGCTTTTTTAAAAACATTAGAAGAGCCACCAGCACATGCTATTTTTATATTAGCAACTACTGAAAAGCATAAAATTATACCTACTATTTTATCACGTTGTCAAATTTTTGATTTTAACCGTATTGGTGTTTTAGATGCTAAGGAGTATTTAAAAACTATTTGTGCTAAAGAAAGTATAACAGCTGATGATGATGCTTTACACATTATAGCACAAAAAGCAGATGGTGCTATGCGTGATGCATTGTCTATTTTTGATAGAGTAGTAAGTTTTTCAGGAACTAATTTAACGCGTGAAGCGGTTACTCAAAACTTAAATGTTTTAGACTATGATGTTTATTTTCAAATAACTGATTTACTATTAGAAAATAAAATTCCTGAAGTTTTAATGGCCTATAATACAGTTTTAGGTAAAGGCTTTGAAGGACATCATTTTATTAACGGTTTAGCTAGCCATTTTAGAGATTTATTAGTTGCTAAAGACACTGCAACAATAGCACTTCTTGAGGTAGGCGACTCAACTAAAAAGAAATATTTAGACCAAGCAACCAAAGCTAATATGCAGTTTTTAATACCTGCAATTGATAAAGCTAATGATTGTGATTTAAAATATAGGGCTAGTAAAAACCAACGTTTGCTGGTTGAACTAACATTAATGCAAATAGCCTCTATCACTTTTGATGGAGCAAAAAAAAAATCTAGCAACTACATAATTCCAGCTACTTTTTTTACATCATTATCTCCAGCCAAGCCTAAAGTGGTTAAACAACAAGTTGATACAATTGTAAAGGAAGCTGTTTCAAACGCTAAACCTGTTTCTCCTAAACCAAAGGAAATTAAACCTAAAGAGGAATCAACTAAACCCCTACTTAAAAATATAAAGAGACGTACCTCTGCCCTATCTCTAAAAAGTATACATCAAAAGAAGGAGTATAAAAGTACTCAGGAAGAAGAAAACTATGATAATCACCCTAGAACACCTTTTACTCAAGAAGAGCTAAAAGATGCATGGAAAAAGTATTATTTTAAGCTACAAGATATGGGTGAGCGTAGTATTGCTGCAATTATTGCTTCTGACGAACCCCAATTAAGAGAAAAGTTTCAAGTTGCAATATCTTTACCTAATGATTTAATGAAATCTCAGTTAGAAAAAGGTAAACGTAAATTATTAACTTTTTTACGTGAAAAACTTAATAATTATGGTGTTCAAATTGTTATAACAGTTAATGAAACAGTAGAAAAGAAATTTGCTTATACTCCGCAAGAGAAATACTTAAAGTTAAAAGAAAAGAACCCTCTTCTAGAAAAATTGAAAAGTACTTTTGGTTTAGATGTTTAATTTTTTTTAGTAACAAAACAACTTTTTGTGATACTAATAATTTATACTATTAAATTACTTTAAAAATTAAAATACTATGAATTATATTTTAGGGGTTGCTTTTATATTAATTCTACTTTTTTTAATTAATAACTTTCTAAAAAAAAGACAATTAATTAAATTCAGAAAACATCTTTATAATAATTGGGGTAAGAAAAAAGAAAACGAATACTACAATTTTTATGTAATAGAAAAGTATTTTAAAAACAATCCCCATAAAGACAAAGCGTATCATATAATTACTGAAAAAAGTAAAATAGATATTGATATTGATGATGTATTTAAATTTATAGATAGGACAGTTTCAAAAGTTGGACAGCAATATTTATACTTTAAATTAAGAACCATTGATTCAATAGATAACTTATTAAAATTTGAAGGTTTAACTTCATTGTTTCAAAAAAACAAAGACCTTAGTATTTCATGTCAATTAGAACTTTCTAAACTAAATAGTAATAATTCATATTACTTAGAAGAATTAATTAATGGGAAACAACTTACAAAACCCAAATTTTTATGGTTAGTTAAATTATCAACTCTAATATCTATTACTTCATTTGTTGTAATGTTCTTCTATCCTATTGTAGCTCTATTATTAGTACCTGTTTTAGCTGTTAACATGGTTTTACATTATAAAAACAAAAATAATATAGGATATTATTTAAATGGTGCTTATCAGCTTTCAAGGGCTTTAAAAGTAAGTAAATCATTAAGTAAAATAAATGAAATATCATATCATTTTGGAAACTTGTCTTTTCTAAAGAAAATAAATTCAATAAAATTCAAAACAGAATTTATTGCTTTTGAAAAAAAAATTGATAATGAATTTTTATTTACTTTTTGGTTTGTTGCTGAAATTTTTAAGATTTTATTTAATATTGAATACTTAGCTTTCTATAGCTTTGTTGGAGCCATAGAGAAAGAAAAAGAAAGTATTGATGATATGTTTGTTTTTATAGGTAAAATAGATGCTGCTATATCAACCGCTTCTTTAAAGTCAGGAAATCTTAAAACCTGTACTCCAGAATTTAATAAAAATAATGTTTTAAAAGCTTTAGATATCTATCATCCACTTATAGATAATTGTGTTTCTAACACAGTTAACTTAACTAATAAAAGTATGTTGTTAACAGGCTCTAACATGTCGGGAAAAACTACATTTATTAGAACAATAGCTATAAATAGTATTTTGGCACAAACATTACATCTTTGCTTTGCTAAAGAATATTCTGCACCATTTTATAAAGTATTTTCATCAATTAGAATAACTGATGATTTACTAGATAATACGAGTTACTATTTACAAGAAGTTTTAACTATTAAAGATTTAATTAAAGCTTCTGAAGATAAACATCCTTGTCTATTTGTTTTAGATGAAATTTTTAAAGGAACCAATACAGTTGAAAGAATATCTGGTGGAAAAGCTATTCTTAAGTATTTAAATAAATTACAACACACAGTTTTGGTTTCTACCCATGATATTGAACTCACTGAATTATTAGTAGAAGAAAACTATGATTTATTTCATTTTAGTGAACAAATAGAAAATGAAAAATTAGTTTTTGATCATAAAATAAAAAATGGAAAGTTGAAAACTAGAAACGCAATTAAAATTTTAGATTTATACAAGTACCCTAAAGAAATAATCGTAGATGCTAGAGAGGTAGAAACTACTTTTAACAAATAAATTCTAAAAAATATAACTAAATACTAGTTAATTTTTTTCCATTTATCTTCATAAGTTGGAGCTATCTTTTGTAATACTTGAATCATTTTTTGCTGATTTCTAGTAGGCTTACCGTCAGAAAAAACATTTACTATTTCATCTCCTTTGGCATCTAAAAAAATTCGAATCATGTAATTACCAACCGTAATATTATGAAGTCTATCTAGTTGAATTACATTAGTTTCAATTGTTTCTTTTGCTTTATCTTTATTTTCAGCAAAGCTATCAAAACCATTTCTATGGTAATTATAATATATATTTCTAAGTACAGTAAACTTTTGTGATAGTAAATTATCTATTAAACTAAACCTATTCTGTTTACCTATATTATTTTGCCATCCACTTTCTCCATTAGATTGTGCTTGTAGCATAGCATTTTCAGCTTGTTTTAAATACTTTTCACCACCTTTTTTGGCAAATGTATCTGCATCAACTCCTACAATTACATACGCATAAAATGCTATTACAGAAACTAAATTAGAGTCGTATGAATTTGGGTTGTAAATTAATGGATCAAATTCATTATACTTAAAGTTAAAATTAATATCATTAATATTCAATATAGGAGTAGTATATGAAGATTTATATACAGGTCTAGTAGCTTGAACTTGTAAACTTGCTGAAAAATTATTGCCGTTTTGTTCGTTTATGATAATAGTAAAAGCACAATTTATACGTTCTTGAATTTTAAACGTTTTATTGGTCCATTGCTTTTGATTTATAAACTCTGTTAAAGAACTTTGTAAAGTTTCATAAACCTGCTTATTAGAACTTTGAATTTTATCAGAATTAATAGTTACTAGAGCATTTAATTCTTGTGAACTAACAGCTGTAGTAACCAATAATGTTAAAGCAAAAATGAAAAACTTACGCATATAATTTGTTTATTATTTCGTTAATAATGTCTTTAGAAACTTCTTTTTTAGATTTTAATTCAAATACATTTTGATTAAAATCAACATCAATAATATTAATTTTATTAGTATCAGTTGCAAATCCGGCTCCTTCATCTCTTAAAGAGTTTAATACAATCAAATCTAATTTTTTTCGCTCTATTTTGCTTTTTGCATTTTCTACTTCGTTATTCGTTTCTAATGCAAACCCTATTAATAACTGATGCTTTTTTATTTCTCCTAATGATTTTAATATATCTTTAGTAGGTTCTAATTCAATAGTTAACGCTGCATCCTTCTTTTTTATTTTCTGAGTAGCAATATTTTTTGGTTTGTAATCAGCAACAGCTGCTGCCAAAATAGCAACATCAACGTCAGCATAGTACTTGTGACAAGCGATATACATATCTTCAGCAGACTTTACGTCTATTCTATGAATCAGTGAGTGGTTTACTTTTTGAAATGATGGACCTGAAACTAAAAATACTTCAGCACCTAAATTAGCTGCTGTCTTTGCTATTTCAAACCCCATCTTTCCTGAAGAATGATTACCTATAAATCGAACTGGATCAATTGCTTCATATGTAGGTCCAGCAGTTATTAAAATTTTCTTTCCTTTTAATGGAAGTGTTGATAAAATATCATTTGTAATAAACGATACAATATCTTCTGGTTCTGCCATTCTTCCCTCTCCTACCAATCCACTAGCTAATTCACCTGAAGTAGCTGGTATCATAACATTTCCGTAGGATTGTAGTTTATCCAAACTGTTTTTAGTTGACGGGTGCTTGTACATATCTAAATCCATTGCTGGAGCAAAATATACTGGACATTTAGCTGACAAATAGGTTGCTAATAATAAATTATCGCAAGTTCCATTAGTCATTTTAGATAATGTGTTTGCTGTAGCAGGAGCGATAATCATTATATCAGCCCAAAGACCTAAATCTACATGGTTGTTCCATAGTTCATTTTCTTCTTCTTCTTTATCATAAAAAGTAGAATGAACAGGGTTTTTAGATAAGGTTGATAAGGTAAGAGGGGTTATAAAATCTTTAGACGCAGGAGTCATAATTACTTTGACTTCTGCGCCTGATTTTATAAATAAACGAACTAAGTTCGCCGTTTTGTATGCGGCAATTCCAGCTGTTACGCCTAGTAATACTTTTTTACCGCTTAATACAGACATATTATTCTGCGTCTGGTGTTCTGTAATATACTTTACCATCTAACCACTCATCAACTGCAATAGCATGTGGTTTTGGTAAACGTTCGTAGAATTTAGAAACTTCTATCTGTTCTTTATTTTCAAAAACTTCCTCTAAACTATCATTGTAAGTAGCAAACTCATCTAACTTATCAACTAACTCCTTTTTTAAATCAGAGTTAATTTGTGTAGCTCTTTTTGCTATTACAGAAATTGCCTCATAGATATTATCTGTAGAAGCTTCGATAGCTTCTTTATCATAAGTTATTGTACTTACAGGTGCTTTCGTTTCTTTATAATCCATTTTTTAACTTTTAACTAATTGTTCTTGTGCCTTTTGTAATGCTGATAGCATATCATTAGAATCTGTCATGAATTTTGATTCAGGAAAGTTTCTTTTTAATTTATCATATGCTTTTACAGCACTTTTTATTCTTTCTGCTTTTCTTCTAGCAGTACTTTTCATTGCAAAGTCATGAGCCGCTTTTAAACGGTAAAACAATGCTTCTTCTTTAAAACTTGTACCTAAATAATCAGATAACAAATTATCAAAAGCTACTATAGCTGCTCTATAATTTCTAGTATCATAATCAGCAGTTCTATAATATGTTTTTGCTATTTCAAATGCCTTCTTTTCTAATTTATAACGTAATTCAGCATAATACTTGTTTGCTTCTGGTAATTTATCTGAATTAGGATAGTTATCTATAAATCCTTGAAAAGACTCCAACGCTTTGTCGGTATCTGTAGGATCTAAACTAAACCTTGGTGCTGCCTTATAATAACTTAAAGCTGATAAAAAAGCAGCTTCTTCTTTTTTAGAACTCTTAGGATAATTTCTTGTAAACCTATTAAAATAATACCCTGCTAAACTATAATTTTTTTCATTAAAGTTTGATTGAGAAACCATAAATTGGATACGTTCCATTTGTGGTTTACCTCTATAAGAAGGTGTTATTTTTTCAAATAAACGTAAAGCCTTACTGTATTTTTGAGATTCATACATTTTTACAGCCATTTTATACTGCTCTTCTACTGTACCTCTATTTAATACTTTTTGATATTGGCCACATGATGTTAATACCAATAACATTACAATTATATACGCTAAATTTTTATTTTTTTGCATCTGGCAAAATTAATGATTAATTATGGATTATTAAAACGATTTTTTTACTCAATGTAAAGTATTGCAATAAACCATAAAATCTGCTATAAAAATCGTAAACAACTCCTAAATCTTTGTTAATCTTATTGAGGCGCATCAGGTGCTTGCCCTACTAACTGCTTTACATCATTATCAAATAAATATAAGCCTCCTTTATCATCACCAATTAAATTAATTTTATCTAAAATGTTTCTTGCTAAAGCTTCCTCTTCTATTTGTTCTGATACATACCATTGTAAAAAGTTATGAGTTGCATAATCTCTTTCTTCTAATGTAATGTGAACTAAATCATTAATAGATTTAGAAACCATAACCTCATGATCAAATAATGTTTGAAACATATCTTTAAATGAACCAAACTCAGTTGGAGGCGCTGCTAATTCAGAAATTTGTGCATGACCACCACGTTCATTAACAAACTTTACCAACTTTAACATGTGCATGCGTTCTTCATCTGAATGTGCGTACATAAACTGAGCAACTCCTTCAAAACCTTGAATTTCTGCCCAACATGCCATTGATAAATATACCTGAGACGATTCTGCTTCTATTTTTATTTGTGTATTTAGTACTTCTTCTATTTTTTTTGATAACATACTTGGGTGTGATTTATTTCTTATACAAAGATGCTAAAAAAAGACTACAATTAAGTTATTGTAGCCTTTTCTATATATAATTTTTGTTTAGACAAATTATAGATTATCTATAAAGTCAGATATTTTAGTTTGTAATTCTTCTGAAGCCTTTACTAATGGTAAGCGAACTTCATCTAAACAAATACCTTTTTTCATTAATACTGCCTTAATTCCTGCTGGGTTATTTTCTTCAAAAATATAATCAACAATATCCATTAATTTATAATGAATATCAAATGCTTCTTTATTTTTACCAGCTAACCCCAATTGAATCATTGTAGAAAACTCTTTTGGTAAACCTTGACCAATTACTGATATAACTCCTGCTCCACCAGCTAAAACAACTCCTAAAGTTAAATCATCATCACCTGATATAACTAAAAAGTCTTCTGGTTTGTCTTTAAGTAAAGAATAATATTGCTGCTGAATATTTGCTGCTTCTTTTACCCCAATAACATTATCAAAATCATTTGCTAAACGTAATGTAGTTTCTGGCAGCATATTTTTAGCTGTTCTTCCAGGTACATTATATAATATTATTGGCTTAGGGCTAGCTAATGCAACTGCCTTAAAATGTTGGTAAAAACCTTCTTGTGTTGGCTTACTATAATATGGAGCTACTGATAATATTGCATCAATATTAGATAAATCTAAAGTTTGAAGTTCTTCAACAACTGTTTGAGTATTATTTCCTCCAACTCCTAATACTAAAGGTAAACGACCTTTGTTTGTTTCTACAATTACTTTTATTATTTCTTTCTTTTCCTCTTTTGTTATAGTTGCACTTTCAGCTGTTGTACCATTAATAACTAAATAATTTATTCCGTTATCAATATTATAATCCACTAACTTTATAAGTGCATTATAATCTACTGTTAAATCCTCTTTAAAAGGAGTTACTAAAGCTACTCCTGTACCTATAAACTTTTGCATTATATTTTATTTAAAATCGTTAAATATTTTTTTAATTCTTGATTTAAAATTGCTTCATTAAATGTAGCATCTGCTACAACTAAATCATATAATCTATCATCAACTTCAGCAAACCCTACTTTTAGTTTTGCTTGCGATTGCAAAGTTATTACATTAGTGTATAAATTTGATGATTTTGTATAATTTATAAGCAAGTCATACTCTTTTTTAACAAAGTTTTTTAAATTGTCTGATTTTAAACTAGCTTTATACCCTAATTCTTCTTCAGTAAAAAACATTGGTGTTATTTCTTGTTTTTTTGAAAACTCTCTCTGCACTAAAAAAGTTATATCTTCCTTTTTAAAAGGCAATTTATTTGTTAAGTTAGCTTGAATTACGTTGACTAATGATTCATTATCAAGAATTACAGCTATTGATTTTACTTTTCCATTCTTACTTTTAACTATAGGTTTTCTTTCTATTAATTTATTATAGTACTTTTCTATTGACTTCTGCTTAAGTTTACCTATCATTTCACTTTATTTCTTCTGCTAAAATAATTTATTTATTTACAATTTCTAATAATATAAACTGATTAAGTTGCTTACCATATTTTTGAAAATTATCATCAGAAACTAACAGTAAAGATTGATTTCCATTTGGTAAAGTTGGTCCAAAAGTTATTCCCTCTATATTGTCTATAATACCACCTGTTAATTTTTCTTTCACCGATGTAAAATCAAATAATAATTCTTTCTTTAAAGAAATAAATTTTTCTTTTTTCAATGATTGAATTTCTAAAGTATTTGTAGTATTACTTTGAACCGTTGCTTTAAAAATTCTTACAGTATTCCCATGACTCCCATAACCACTTTGATATATTCTTTCAACAACAAAAAAACTATCATTAGTATATTGTAAAATAGCTGTTACACCATTAAGGTTTATATTTCCTTTTGCTGGTTTGTCAATTTTTTCTAATTGATAAGCATATTGTTTTGTTGCTTTGTTTGAAGTACTATCAAAATAACTAATTCTAATTGGTGAATTGGTTACTTCAAAAGTAGGTTCTTCTCCATCTACCCCTAAAGGCCCTTCCATAGCAACCCAAAAACCGCTTTTGTCTATACTCTTAGTCGAACTTTCAAAAGCTGCATTATGTTTTGGCTTTCCTAAATCTATATTTTTAAAATAGCTAGGTATTTTTACTTCTTTTTTAAACTTTCCTAATGAGTCAATTACAAAAACTGAAGGCCTTTTTCCTCCATTTATATTCCCTTCACTAGTTAAATTTATATTATTCTCATTATCAATAAAAATAGATTCTAAATCTAACGCATTGTTTTTAAAAAAAAGACTAGTAGTATCTTTTACTGATATAACATCTATAAAATTAATAGTTGAAATTTTATTTTGCTCAATAGCTATTTTACTAACTAAAATTCTTGGATTAGAAGAATCATCAACTACCATGTAGTATTTATTATTTGAATAATCTATACCAGAAAGGCCTCCAACCATATTATTTTTAAATAGTATAGAATCACCAACTACGTGCTCATCTAAATAATTTAATTTAATAGATTTTTTTTTACAACTCGAAAAGATTAATAAAAATATAATTAATAGGTTATAACGCATACAAAAACTATATAAAAAAGGATTGTTTTCTTAAAAACACAAAAATACTATTTTATACTTGTAAGAATTAAAGTTTTAATCGTCTAAATCAAAAAAACAATTATCATGAATAAATACTTCCCCTTTATTTTAAAATTAATAATTGCAGTAATTATGCTACAAACGTTATTTTTTAAATTTACTGGAGCTCAACAAAGTATTAATTTATTCACCAAAGTTGCTGGAGAGCATGAAGCTATCGTAAGAATCGGAACAGGAATTTTAGAACTAATAGCTTCAATTTTATTATTTACACCAAAAAAAACTTGGATAGGTTGTTTCTTAACTATTGGATTAATGAGTGGAGCCATCATGGGACATCTTACCAAAATAGGTATTGAAAATAATGGTGATGGTGGTCTTTTATTTTCACTTTCCATATTTACATTACTTTCAGCAATAGTATTACTATATATACATAAAAAAGATATACCCTATTTAAAATAAGAATTTGTAATTATTGTTTGTTTAATACAGTACTTCATTGAGTTTAGAAAAACTAAATCAATGAAGTACTTTTTATTTATATAGTTTTAAAGCCATATCAAAAATTTGATAAATTTTGTTTATGGGAATATCTTCATTTGGGTTTATATACAACAACTTTACAAATGTTCGATTGCCTTGTACTAAATCAGGATGCTCTATTTCTACACCCCTTCCTATAGCTATATATGGGAATTGTGTTTTTTTATCAACCCATAAATAACAAAACAATTTATTTTCATACATAAAGCATGGGAGTTTGTAATACCATTTTGAAATAAACTCTTTATTATAAGTTTGTATAATGTTTTTTAAAGCTAACAAACACCCTTTTACTGGCTCTTCTTTATCAAAATAAAAGTAATCAATATCAGTCATAAACCTAATTAATATAATTTTAAAGCTTCTTTTAAAAGTGATTGAATAGTATCAATTGGAATATCTTGATTTGCATCTATTCTAAATATTTTCATTTTTGAACGATTTCCTTTTTCTAAACCAGGAAAATTAAGATCCTCTCCTTTCACCATTAAAATATACGGCTCTAACGTTTTTTTATCTATCCATAAATAACAAAAAAGTTGTTTCTTATACAAAAAACAAGGCATTCCCCATTTTTGAGTTTCAGTTATAGCATCAATATCTAAAATAATTTTCCTCAATGCTAGTAAACAACTTTTAATTGGTTCTTCTTTTTCTATATAAAACGTATTAATATTTATCATATTTACTTTACAGCTATATAAATATCTACTTCACCATTTGTAGGGTCTTCAGCTTTTTTACCATATAACTCAAAATCGGCAGTATACGTTCTATTTAAATCCATCTTCCAAATATCCATCCATTTATCAATTACTGCGTTTTTAGTTAAATCTCCTTTAGCCACAAACCTCTGGTAATTGGATTTCAGTATGGTTACACCAACCATTCCTTCAGGGATACTTTTTAAGTCGGTTACTTGAAACCCAAGAATTGTATCATAAGGTTTAGTGTGATCTGATTCATAATTGGTATAAACTGCACAAATAGCATCACTCATTCTATTGTGTATTATACCAAACATATCTTTATTCATAAATTGCTCCCATAACTTACCTATGTCTTCTTTTGCTTCTTGGTTTTCATTAGTTGTTCTAACTGAAATTCCAATTACATAAAACTCATTTTTTTGTACTACTTCCATTGTATTATTTTTTAATGTTGATACAAAAATAAATGAGGCTTATGACAAGGGTTTGTCAAGGGTATTCAAATATTTTTCTTTGCATATTTCAAAATATTCTTCTAAGCTCATTTTATGAGGCTCAAAAGTGTCTTTTAAATTCATTATACTCTGAATGCAATCTATTCTAAACGCTCTAAATTCTTTACGAAGTCTGCAATATCCTATTAGTAACCAATTTTCGTTAGTACTATACAATGCAAAAGGTTCTACTACTCTTTTTGTAAATTTACTTTCTAATGACAAATACTCTATCGTTAATAATTGAAATCTAGTTATTGCCGATTGTATTTGCATTAAATGATTACTTGTTTTTTCTTGTTCTTTATTAACCCTAAAGATAATTCTTTGCGATAATAAGTTTACTTTATCTTTTTGTGAATATTGAAGTACAGCTTTAATTTTAGTAATCGCATTTGTATAATTTTCAACAAATGAAGTATCTTTATTTTTAAGTATTAACTGTTCAGCAGTTATTAGGGCATTTGCTTCATTTTCAGAAAACATTACCGGAGGTAAATGAAATCCTTCTTGCATTGAATATCCTTTACCTTCTTCTGTAAAAATAGGAATACCTGAATTTTCTAATGTTTTAATATCTCTGTATATCGTGCGTAAGCTTACATTATATTTTTCTGCTAATTCACGGGCAATGACAATTCTTTTTGACTGAAGTTGTGTAAGTATTTGAGTTAACCTGGTAATTCTTGGCTTTTCCATACTTATTCATTTTTAGCTATCATGGCTTTACAAATTAAGTACTGAGAAATTATATACAACACTATAATTGCAATATCAAAAAGATGTTTAGCTGCATAAAAATTATTCAAGGCTATTAAACTATCAGATGCAATAAAAATAATAGCCCCTAAAAGCAACCATGAATTAGCCATTGATTTTTCTTGTCGATAATTTAACAGTGCTGAAGCTCCAAAAGTTGCTATTGTTACTCCGTAAACGATAACAGGAATAAGCATTTCTTCTAAGTTATCATAAATTAAATATAACAAGCATCCAAACAACAAAACAAATGGTATTGCAGATGTTATCATTTTAGCTGTTAAATCTTTTTGTAAAAAACCAGTTGTTATTTTTATATATATTACATGAGCTAATAAAAATGACCCCAATCCGAATACAAAAAAAGCTTCTTTATCTAAAAGAAAAACATCACCCCAAAATGAAAAAAACAAACCACTTACAAACCAGAAGTTAGGCTTTTTTACAGATAACAAATACACCATAACCAATGTTGTCATTAATAATGGCTTAAAAATCATTTCGATGACTTTATTTTGAGTTATTACTGCATAAATATCAGCAATAGCTACTAGTAAAAATAATACTGAGGCTATTGTTATTTTAGTTTGTTTGGTCATTTTTAATCTAATTTAATAATTAAAAAAATTTTAATACAAAAATGTTATTCTTATATCATATCAATAAAATCTTGCTCAGATATAATAGGAATACTTAAACTTTCTGCTTTAGTTAATTTACTTGGCCCCATATTATCACCCGCTACAATATATGTTGTTTTCTTAGAAATTGAAGAACTTACTTTACCTCCATTATCTTCAATTGCTTTTTTAAGTTCATTTCTACTCATTTGATGAAAAACACCAGAAACTACAAATACTTTTCCAGCAAGTTTATCAGTTTGTCCTTCCAAACTTTCTGCTGAAACTTCTAATTGTACTCCATACAATTTTAATCGGTGTATTAACTCTTTATTACCTTCATCAACAGAAAAATCAAGAATACTTTGTGCAATTCTATCTCCTATTTCATCAACCCCAATTAAAGTATCAAAATCGGCTTGCATTAAATTATCTATTGACTTAAAATGCTTTGCTAACTTTTTAGCTACAGTTTCACCAACAAATCGAATTCCTAGTGCAAATAATACTTTCTCAAACGGAATTTCTTTTGATTTTTCAACTCCTTCAATCATATTTTGAGCAGATTTCTCAGCCATTCTTTCTAAAGGAATAACTTGCTCTACTTTCAAATCATATAAATCTGCATAATTCTTTATCAACCCTTCTTTACGAAGTAAATCCACCGTTTCTCCTCCTAAGCCATCAATATCCATTGCTTTTCTACTAATGTAATGTTGAATTCTTCCAGTTATTTGTGGGGCACAACCAAATTCATTCGGGCAATAATGCTTAGCATCTCCTTCAGTTCTAATCAATTCTGTACCACATTCAGGGCAATTAGTAGCATATTCAGTAGGCTTAGAATATTCAGGTCGTTTTGTTAAATCAACTTTTATAATTTTAGGAATAATCTCACCTCCTTTTTCAACAAAAACAGTATCATCAACACGAATATCTAACTTTTCAATTTGATCAGCATTATGTAAAGACGCTCTTTTTACTATAGTTCCTGCTAATTGTACTGGCTCTAAATTTGCAACCGGAGTAATTGCCCCAGTTCTTCCTACTTGATATGTTATTTCATTTAAAACTGTTGATACTTGCTCTGCTTTAAACTTATATGCAATTGCCCAACGAGGTGCTTTTGCTGTATATCCCAATTCTTCTTGTTGTTGTAAATTATTAACTTTTACAACAACTCCATCGGTTTCATATGGTAACTCATGACGCTTCACATCCCATGCGCTCACAAAATCAAATACTTCATCTATTGATTTTGCTAAAACGATAGTATCAGGAACTTTAAAACCAACTTTTCTAGCAGCTTCTAAACTTTCAAAATGTGTTTTGTATTTACGTTCATTTGTTACCACTTGATACAACAAGCAATCCAAAGGACGTTTAGCAACCTCTGAACTATCTTGAAGTTTTAAGCTTCCACTAGCAGTGTTACGAGGATTCCTATAAGTTTCTTCTCCATTAGCTATACGTTCTTCATTCATTTTATTGAAACCTTGCAACGGTAAAATTATTTCACCACGCATTTCAAAACTTGAAACATAATCTCCATTAGGAACTAAAGGAATAGATTTTATCGTTCTAATATTAGTAGTTACTTCATCTCCTTGAAAACCATCACCACGAGTTACTGCTCTTATAAATTGTCCATTCTCATAGGTTAAATTTATAGAGGCTCCATCGTATTTCAACTCACAAGTATATTCTATATCTTCAGTTCCAAGATTCTTTTGTACTCGTTTTTCCCAATCTAATAAATCATCTTTGGAGTATGAGTTATCTAACGAGTACATTCTATTTTTATGAGTAATCGTTTCAAAATTTTTAGTAACATCTCCTCCTACTCGCTGAGTTGGTGAATTAGAATCAAAGAAATCTGGATTTTCTTCTTCAAGTTTTTCTAACTCTTTTAGTTTAATATCAAAATCGTAATCAGAAATAGTAGCATTGTCTAATACATAATAATTATGATTATGCTGACGTAACTCTTCTCTAAGCTGTTGTATTTTTTGTTCCGTGGTCATTTAATTTTTCTTCAAAAAATTTTCTATCTGTCTTCTATGTCTTAGAATGTGTACAATGGCATGTTCTAGTAATTGTTCTATATCATAAGTAACATTCCATCGAGTTTTAAAAGAGTATTTCTCTAACTCTTTAGTTGTTTTATACCAGTTATTGTGAAATGACTTTTTTGTATAAACTATCATTTCACCTAATTCTTTAATAGCAATATTAATACTATCTATTTCGGTATCATATTCTAACCATTCTTTTGTAAATATTGATTGAATATAGTTAGCGTATGTATAACCAGATTGAATAACATGAAAAGTTACTGTTTGAATGGACATACAGTCCTTATTCTCAGTTTCATAATCTCTAACAATAATAAATTCTTCTTCTGAAATACTTTTTAAAATTAATTTATAGTCCATTAACGCTCTTTCATACTCTTCAATCAAAGCGACTAACATTCCATTTTTTTTCATTTATTATTTCCTTACTTTTCCCGTTAGTAAACTAACACCTTTTGGAAGCGGATTTCCAGCTGAGCGTCTAAAAGTAACTACTTGACCAACATGCCAAATTGCATCAGCGATAGGACCATTTAATTGGTTCCAAAATGGGTATTCTTCAACACCATTTTTTCTCTTTATTTTCATTTTAAAAGATGACAAATCTTTAGCGTTCTTTAAAATTTCGCTCGACTTCTTAAAATTCTCTAATGTCATTTTACGAATATCTTCAAATGATAATGTTTCGTCTTTAGAAAAATCTACTTCTTTACCCTCTAACGCGCTTAATGTCATTACAGATAGTACTAATATATGATCTATCGTTTCTAAGGTTGTTCTTGCTTCTTTTGTAGGTTTATATTTTAAGTCTTTAACTGTTAACCCTTCCGTTGCCCAATAGTAACGAAAACCTAGTCCATCTACCATTCTACTTGCTACTGTCCCCGCTGTATATTCTTTAGGTACTTCCTCTAATTCATAGTATGGTAAATTTTGTGAATTCATGCTAAATGTTATTAATAAAATTAAAAAAGTTACAATTGATTTCATCTAAATATTTTGATGCTAATTTACAGAAAAGTTTTTGAGATTATTACCATCTTTTGATTTGGTTATAAACAAAAAACCGAAGCAAAGGCTTCGGTTTTTTGTTTATATGCGGAAAGTTTTTACTTTTTTAATGTCATTGTATAAACCACATCATTTTCTTTTGTTGAAAACAACAATTCTTTATCATTTAATTTAAGTATTTGAAAACCATTAGTATCATCACCTTCGTTTTCAAATTTTATTGTTTTTTTATCTTCCAATAATTTCCATTGTCCTTTTTTTTCAGTTTTCCTTATCACTAGTTGATAGTTACCATCTTTTTCAAAAACCATCCAACTGTTTTTACAATTTGAAAGATCTTCTTTTTCTTCTCCAATTTTAAGCGATTCTATACGCCATTTTCCTGAAGTTAAACATGCTGATTTTTTTGTTTCTTGAGAATACATTAGAGCAGAAAAGCTCAATAAAAATGCAATTAAGAGTATTGCTTTTTTCATTATTTAAGGGGAATTAGGGTTACTTTAAATCAAATATAACAAAAAAACCGAAACATTAAAAATGTTTCGGTTTTTTATAATATGAAATTAACGGTCTGTTAATAATATGTATAACGACGTACTTTTGCTATGTGTTTTGCTAAACGCATTACTTGATGAGAATATCCATATTCATTATCATACCACACATAAATAACAATCGTATCTCCATCAGCAATAGTAGCTTTACTATCAAAAATTGATGGTGCTGTAGTTCCTACAATATCAGAAGAAACTAACTCATTACTCATTGAATATTGTATTTGCTCTACTAAATCTCCTTCTAAAGCATATTGTTTCATGATAGCATTAACTGCTTCTGCCGTAGTAGTTGAATTTAATTGTAAATTTAAAATTGCTAATGATCCATTTGGTACAGGAACACGAATAGCATTTGATGTTAATTTACCTTCTAAAGCTGGTAACGCTTTTGATACTGCTTTACCTGCTCCTGTTTCAGTAATTACCATATTTAATGCAGCAGCTCTACCTCTACGGTATTTGTTATGCATATTATCTACTAAATTTTGATCATTAGTATAAGCATGAATAGTTTCTAAATGCCCTTTTTTAATTCCGAAATTATCTTCTAAAACCTTTAAAACTGGCGTTATTGCATTTGTTGTACATGATGCAGCTGAAAAAACATCAACAGTATCAGGGTTATTTTCTATATGATTAACTCCATGTACAATATTTGGTATTCCTTTACCTGGTGCAGTTAATAAAACTTTACTAGCACCTTTTGGCACTAAATGACGATTTAAAGCCTCTTTATCTCTAAAAGCTCCGGTATTATCAATAATTAAAGCATCATTAATTCCATACTCAGTATAATCAATATCTTCAGGTTTAGCGGCAGATATCATATATACAGTTGTACCATTAATTATTAATGCATTATTTTCAGCATCTACCTGAACAGTTCCTAAGAAGTCTCCATGTACAGAATCGATACTTAATAATGAAGCTCTTTTTTCTAAAACAGACTCATCTATTTTTCCACGAGTAACAACAGCTCTTAAACGTAATTGAGAACCTTTACCCATTTTACTACTTAACTCACGAGCTAATAAACGACCAATACGTCCAAAACCATATAAAACTACGTCTTTAGGTTTAATTCCATTAGCTTCTGTTGCTCCTTCTAATTGTTTTTTTACAAAATCAACTTTATCTATATTTTCGTTTTCAGATAAATGAAACTCATAGGCTAATTTACCGATATCTAATTTAGAAGCAGGTAATTCAATTGACTGTATTGCTTTAGCAATATCTAACGCATCTTGAATAGAGATTGGTTTAGCTACAAACTCTTTTGCATAATCTATTAAATTTAAAACTTCACTAGCTCTTTTATCTACTAATGGGTTTCTAAATAATACTAATTCAATAGATTTATCGTACCATAAATCATTAACAATGTTAATAAATTCAACAGTAGCTCTTCTTGTTTGAGCTTGATTTACTACCTCGTTTTCGTAATTTGTTATTGTTGACATAGTTGTGTGTTAACTAAGATTTAAAAAATTTGGTGCAAAAGTAATTGTTTTCAATTAATTTTAGAATTATTTTAAAAAGAAAAAAACGCTTTTAACAAAATATTAAAAGCGTTTTCTTAAGTTCTTTATTTATCCTGAATAATTTAAAAACCGTACCTCACTGTTTCTCCTTTTAAATTAATTACTTCAATAACAAATGAATTGTTATTTCCTAAGTTTAATAATTTCTGTCTTGCATCAACTGAATTTAAAACTTCTTGATTGTTTATTTTGGTAATAATAAAACCTTCTTTTATTCCTAATCGATTAAGAACCCTGTTCACATTTGAAATTACTTTAGCTCCAGAACTTATCTTGTTTTTTTTAATTTCATTTTCAGAAATATCTTTCAGAACTAACCCTAAACTTCTTACTTCTACAAAATCTTTCTTACTTAAAGTAACAACTTTTTCTACCTTTTCGCCATCTCTTAAAACTGTAACTACAACCTTTTCTCCTGGTCGTTTAGCCGTTAACTGACCTTTTAACTCTGAAAATTTGGTGATTTTTACACTATTTAATTTAGTTATTACATCTCCTTCTCTTAAACCTGACTTTAAGGCTTCACTTTCTTTTTCTATTCTTTTAATTTTCACTCCTTCAATAGCTCCTTCAGTATCATTATAAGGCTCAAAGCCTATTAAAGCCTCTTGAACATCTCCATACTCTAATAAATCATCAATAATTTTTTTAGCAATATTAGATGGCACTGCAAAAGAATACCCAATAAACGAACCTGTTCTTGATGAAATAGCTGTATTAATACCTATCAACTCTCCTCTAGTATTCACCAATGCTCCTCCACTATTTCCTGGGTTTACTGCTGCATCTGTTTGAATAAAAGACTCTATATTTCTATTTCCTTCTAAATCTCGTCCTTTAGCGCTGACTATCCCAGCAGTAACTGTAGAGGTTAAATTGTAAGGATTTCCTACTGCTAATACCCATTCTCCAATTTTTACATTATCAGAATTTCCAAATGAAACTGTAGGCAAAACAATGTCAGATTCTACTTTTAATAAAGCAATATCTCTTTCTTTATCTGCTCCTATTAATTTAGCTTTTAACTTTTTACGATTATTAAGTGTAATCTCAATCTCCGATGCTCCTTCAATTACATGATTATTAGTTACAATATAGCCATCAGGAGAAATAATAACACCACTTCCTGTACCTACTTGTTCATATTTTCTAGAACCACTTCCTCCAAAGAAAAAACTCATAGGATCTTGCTTTGTCCGTATTGCAGTATTTTTTACGTGTACAACCGCATTTACAGTACTTTCTGCTGCATCCGTAAAATTTGTAGGTACAGATGATGTATTCATTACTGGTGTTGTATAACTTGCCTTTACTGTTTGTAAAGTTGGCTCATTAGATTTTTGAATTACAACTTGAGGTTTTTCAATTAATACTTTGTAGCCTGTAAGCGCAACTGCACCACCTATAAACGCTACTCCTAGAATTCCTAATATTTTCTTCATATGCTTATAAATGTTTTAATTACTCAAATATACAATTTTAACATTTTAACAAAATGTGTTTAACTTGGTTTTAACGATTTTTAACCACCATTTAACACTCTTTTTTACTCTATGAAATATGTATCTTTGCCTATCTATGGAAGTAACTTTTTATAAATATCAAGGAACAGGAAATGATTTTGTTATAATAGATAACAGATTAAATACATTTCCAAAAGAACAAACTAATGCAATTTCGTTTTTATGTGACCGTAATTTTGGCGTTGGTGCTGATGGTTTAATTCTACTGGAAGAAGATGAAAGTACTGATTTTAAAATGATCTATTTTAATGCTGATGGTAATGAAAGTACTATGTGTGGTAATGGAGGTAGATGTATTGTTGCTTTTGCTCATAAATTAGGTATCTTTAAAACTAAAACAACTTTTACTGCAATTGATGGTTTACATCATGCATCCATTAAAAATAATATAGTATCATTACAAATGATAGATGTAAATACTATTGATTTGTATGATAATTATTGTTTTGCTAATACCGGATCTCCACATCATGTTCAGTTAGTTGATAACCTAGATAATTATGATGTATATAATTCGGGGAAAAGTATACGAAATGATATTTATGGAAAGGAAGGTAGTAATGTAAACTTTGTAGAACAAATTAACAATACTACTTTTAAAGTTAGAACTTATGAACGTGGAGTTGAAAATGAAACTTTAGCATGTGGTACTGGTGTTACTGCAGTAGCAGTTGCAATGCATAAAACAAACAAAACAAACAGTGCAACTATTAATCTTCCTGTAAAAGGAGGAGAATTGGAAGTTAGTTTTAATGAAAATAATGGAACATATACCGATGTTTTTTTAACAGGACCAGCTACCTTTGTTTTTAAAGGACAAATAACTATTTAATGCAAACTTTAAAAGGGCAACATATAAGTTTACGTGCCTTAGAACCTGAAGATTTATCTTTTCTTTTTTCTATAGAAAACAATGAAGCATTTTGGGAAATAAGTCATACACAAGCACCTTTTTCTAAGTATTTACTAAAACAGTATTTAGAAAATGCTCATCTAGATATATACGAAGCTAAACAATTACGATTAGTTATTCAACTAAATAACACTAATCAATCAATTGGTACTATAGATATATTTGATTTTAACCCACAACATAAAAGAGCAGGCATCGGTATACTTATTGATCCTCTTTTTCAAAAAAACGGACATGCTTCTGAAGCTTTAGATTTATTAATTAAATATTGTTTTTCACACCTACAACTGCATCAATTGTATGCTAATATTACTGCTGATAATATAAATAGTTTAACTTTGTTTCAGAAAAAAAATTTTTCAAAAATTGGATTAAAGAAAGATTGGATATATAGCCAAGGTAAATTTAAAGACGAAATTCTATTTCAATTAATTAATGAATAAAAAAATTATATACGGAAGCATTATTACTCTTTTTATTGTTGGAGCAATAATTGGATTTAATTATTATCAAAAAATTTTTGGTAAAGCAGTAACTAAAGAAACAATATTATACATAGGCTCAAAACACTCTTTAGATGATGTAAAAAAACAACTTAGTACAAGTATTGAAAGTCCTGAAAATTTCATTTGGGTAGCCAATCGAAAGAAATTTACAACTCCAAAAGGAGGGAAATATATTCTTAAAGAAGGAATGAGCATGAATGATCTTGTTAACCTTTTAAGAAGTGGAAATCAAACTCCCATTAAAATTTCTTTCAACAATCAAGACACTTTAGAGAAACTTGCCGGTAGAATTTCTGAACAAATAGAAACTGATTCAGTTTCATTGCTTCAAACAATGCTTGATGATACATTTTTAAAGACTAATGGTTTTACGAAGAAATCCGCTTTAGGTATGTACATTCCTAACAGCTATGAATTTTATTGGAATACTTCTGCTAAAAAATTTCGTGCTAAAATGTTACGAGAGTATAAGCGCTTTTGGAATGAATCAAGAATAAAAAAAGCTAGAAACTTAAACCTAACTCAAGATCAAGTTATCACTTTAGCTTCTATAATACAAAAAGAAACAGCACAAAAAGTTGAACGTCCTATTGTTGCTGGTTTATATTTAAATCGTTTAAAAAACAATTGGCCTTTACAAGCTGATCCTACCATAATTTATTGCGTAAAAGAGGTAAACGGACAAGATTTTATAGTAAAAAGAGTATTAACTAAAGATCTTGAAATAATATCACCTTACAATACCTATAAAAATACTGGCTTGCCTCCTACTTTAATTGCAATGCCAGATATTTCTGCTATCGATGCAGTATTAAATTATAAAAAACACAGCTATTATTACATGTGTGCCAGTGTAGAAAAGATTGGTTTTCACGAGTTTGCAAATTCATTGGCACAACATAATAGAAATGCTGCAAAATATCAACGATGGATTAGCAACAGAGGTATTAACCGATAAATTTTAACAAAATTTTATTTATAAAAATTAACTCATTTCATTTTGTTTTAAATAAAAAAAGAGGCATTTATGTTTTTTTTTCATAAAACATTCAACGAATTACTAAACAAAATACAACCTTCCTAAAAACACAAATAATTAATACCCAGTTATTTGTGTTTTTTGTTATATCTTTGCCCCCGCTAAACAGAAAGTAACTAATTATCAGACATTTAGTTTTTATATTTTTAGGATTTGTTTTACTAACTAGCTTTACTGCAAATCCAACTAAGAAAGAAAAAATTACTATAAAACCTTTAATAGAGGTTACAAATAAAAGGGATTTTAACTTTCCTTTTTTACAGAAAAATTTTATTGGTTTTCGTGAAGCCTTAGCATTCAAAGAGTCACAAGGTAGATATACTGTTGTTAATAAGCTTGGTTATCTTGGAAAATATCAATTTGGAAAATCAACCTTAAAAAGGTTTAGAATATATAACACTCATAAATTTTTAAAAGATCCTGAATTACAAGAAAAAGCATTTATAGCACTTTGTAAAGTTAATAAATGGATTTTAAGAAAAGATATTAGAAGAAGTGTAGGAAAAAGAATTAACGGTATTAAAATTACAGAATCAGGTATTTTAGCTGCAGCCCATCTTAGTGGTGCTGGTAACGTTAAAAAGTTCTTACGATCAAATGGTAAAATAAAATTTAACGATGCTTTTGGAACATCTATAGAGCAATATTTAAAGAAATTTGGCGGATACAATGTATCCAACATATCGCCTAATAAATCCCCGATTATTTAGCAGAAAGCCGGTTTACTTGTGCACTATGAAAATAGCTGGACGTTTATGTAAATCGGTTTTTACATTTTTCCACTCTCTTACTGTCAATGTTTTTATGTACTCAGTTGGTAATGTAATATCACAAGCCACACAAACTCTAGTTTCTGGAGATAATACAGCACGTAAATCTTCTAACATTTTTTCATTCCTATAAGGTGTTTCTATAAAAATTTGTGATTGATTTTTATCTCTAGAAAGTTTCTCTAAATCCTTTATAGCTTTTTTTCTATCAGATTTATCAATCGGCAAATATCCATTAAAGGTAAAGCTCTGTCCATTCATACCAGAAGCCATCATAGCCATTAATATTGATGACGGCCCCACTAATGGAACCACTTGAATTCCTTTTTGATGTGCTAGTTTTACAATAGTAGCACCAGGATCAGCTACTGCAGGAACCCCAGCTTCAGACAATAAACCAACTGATTTACCCTCTTCACAAGCATCTAAATAATTTCTAGTTTCCAACTCATCTGAATATTTATCTAACAACATTAATTGTAATGATGGTTGAGCTTTAGTTGGTGTTATTTTTTTTATAAATCTTCTAGCAGATTTTTCGTTTTCAACAATAAAAAAATCTAAGTGCTCTATAACTTTTTTTACAGATATAGGCATTACTTCTAAAGGCTCAGTATCTCCTAAAGTAGTTGGTATTAAATACAGTTTACCTTTCATTATTTGTTTATTTTAGAGCTAATTTCTTCACAAGCATTATTAAGCATTTGATATACATTTTCAAAACCTAATTCACCTCCATAATATGGATCTGGCACATTCAATTTTTGATCAGGATCTAATTCTTGTAGAATCATTTTTACCTTACTTTTATCTTCATAACTTCTAGATAAAGCAACTATATTATCATAGTTACTTTCATCCATTGCATAAATTACATCAAAGCTATCAAAATCTGTTACTGAAAATTTCCTAGATCGCTGATCTGTTATATTAATACCATATTTTTTTGCTACTGCAATAGACCTTTTATCAGGTAATTCACCTTCATGGTATCCAGCTGTTCCAGCAGAATCTACTTGCACATAGTCTGAAGAAACTTTAGATTTTAAAATACCTTCGGCTAATGGAGAACGACAAATATTCCCCAAGCAAACCATTAGTATTTTCATTTTATATCTATCTTTATAATGTTAATTTCTTAGTAAGATCTTCTACATACTTCTTAAATTGCTTGTCAGTTTCTGTCAGATTATCTACAGTTTTACATGCATGTAAAACTGTAGCATGATCTCTTTGACCTATTTGACTTCCAATACTAGCTAAAGAAGATTTTGTCATACGCTTAGCAAAGTACATAGCTAATTGACGCGCTTGGACAATATGACGTTTTCTAGTTTTTGATTGTAGAGTAGCAACATCCATATCAAAATATTTAGATACTACCTTTTGAATATAATCTATAGAAAGTTCCTTTTTGGTGTTCTTTACAAACTTATCAACTATTTGCTTAGCCAATTCAATTGTAAATTCTTTTCTATTAAAAGAAGCTTGAGCAATCATTGATATAATAACCCCTTCTAACTCTCTAACGTTCGATTTAATATTCTTTGCTATATATTCAACTATTTCTTCAGGCATTTCAACACCATCTCTATATAGTTTATTTTGAAGTATTGAAATACGCGTTTCATAATCAGGTGATTGTAGTTCTGCTGACAATCCCCATTTAAAACGAGATAATAATCGTTGTTCAATATCTTGCATATCAACAGGAGCCTTATCAGAAGTTAAAATAACTTGCTTCCCATTTTGGTGCAAATGATTAAAAATATGAAAGAATACATCTTGTGTACCTGACTTACCAGATAAAAACTGAACATCATCAATTATTAATATATCAATCATTTGGTAAAAATGAATAAAATCATTTCTAGTATTTGATTTTACAGAATCAATAAATTGTTGTGTAAATTTTTCAGATGAAATATATAAAACTGTTTTATCAGGATATTTATCTTTTATCTCTACTCCTATAGCATGAGCTAAATGAGTTTTTCCTAAACCAACTCCACCATAAATTAATAATGGATTAAAAGAAGTACCCCCAGGCTTGTTAGCCACAGCCATACCTGCTGAACGAGCTAAACGATTTGAGTCACCTTCAATAAAGTTTACAAAATTATAATTTGGGTTTAATTGAGACTCTATTTTAACTTTCTGTAAACCAGGTATTACAAAAGGATTTTTAAGTTCACGTTTAGATTCTAAAGGAACCGTTACCTTTTGCGGTTTTAAAGGATTTCTATTAGAACTAGGTATTTTTACAGTTTGCGGACTATTACTACTATACGTATTTTCCATACGTACATCATATACCAACTTTGCATCATTACCCAATTGCCTAACCAAAGCAACTCTTAACAATTTAATATAGTGTTCTTCTAACCATTCGTAAAAAAACTTACTAGGAACCTGAATAGTCAAAGCCTCCCCTGATAATTTTATGGGCTTTATAGGTTCAAACCAAGTTTTATACGCTTGAGGTTTTATATTATCTTTAATAAAAGACAAACATTCCATCCAAACTGAATCAGCTGTTTTAGTCATACTGGTTAAAAAACGATTTTTTTGTTAAAATTATTTAGATTATAGGGGATTCTAAACTTACATATTTGGATGAACAAAAGTGTGAATAAATTTTAGTATAAAAAAACCAAATCACTATTGATTATTATTTATTTTTTACGTATCGTTAGCTACATTTAAAAAAAATACTTTTGCACGAACATATTTCAACAATACGAATTCGATATTCAGAAACAGACCAAATGGGAGTAGTATACCATGGTAATTATGCACAGTTTTTTGAAATTGGTCGTACCGAATGGTTACGAACTCTTGGTGTTACCTACAAATATATGGAAAAAACAGGGGTAATGCTTCCCGTTATTTCATTAAACTGTAATTTTAAAAAATCTGCTTTTTATGATGATTTTATTACTATTAAAACGTACCTTAAAAAAACACCAACAGTTAAAATTGAATTTAACTATGAAATAGTTAATCAGGATAACGATATACTATGTACTGGAAGTACTTCACTTGCTTTTATTAATAGTGAAACAAAAAGACCTATTCGCTGCCCTGAATATTTACTTAACAAATTAAACAGCTAAACTAAGAACATTATTAATTTATGAAAATATATACAAAAACAGGAGATAAAGGAACTACCGCATTGTTTGGCGGTAGTAGAGTGCCTAAACACCATCTAAGAATAGAAAGTTATGGAACCATTGATGAACTTAATTCATATATAGGTCTTATTAGAGATCAAGAAATCAGTGATCATTTAAAACAGAGTTTAAATAAAATTCAGCACGACCTATTTACTTTAGGAGCAATGTTAGCAACTCCACCTGAAAAGGAAACACTTAAAAATGGTAAGGAAAGATTAAATATTCCAAAAATCGATACTACATCAATTGAATTTTTAGAAAATGAAATAGATATAATGAATGATTCACTTCCTCAAATGACTCATTTCATTTTGCCTGGTGGTCATCAAACTGTGTCATTTTGTCACATTGCTCGTTGTGTATGTAGAAGGTCAGAGCGCCTATCTGTTGCTTTAAACGAAGAAGATACAATTAGTGATACTATTTTAATGTATTTAAACCGACTTTCTGACTACCTTTTTGTGTTGGCACGGAAGTTGTCACATGAATTACAAGCAGAGGAAGTTAAATGGATTCCTGAAAAACTGTAAACTAAGTTCTTTAATTTATTTTTGCACATTTTATAAAAAAAACTTGACTTTTTAAAAAAAAAAATTATTTTTGCGAGAATCAAAAAACAAACCGATAAAGAAATGTATTGGACACTTGAATTAGCATCATATTTAGCAGATGCACCATGGCCTGCAACCAAAGACGAATTAATTGATTATGCTATTCGTACAGGAGCCCCTTTAGAAGTAGTGGAAAACCTACAAGACATTGAAGATGAAGGCGAAGCATACGATTCTATTATTGAAATTTGGCCAGATTATCCCACTGAAGAGGATTATCTTTGGAATGAAGATGAATATTAAAAAAATAACAAAAAAGTCTCTTTTTAGAGGCTTTTTTTTTGCTTACTTTTAAGCACAAACTTAATAACTATATAAACATGTTAATTAAATTTTTTAATTAACTGTAAAACAATATTTTAAAAATGAGTATTTTAAATTCGATTATAAAAGCTTTTGTTGGAGACAAACAACAAAAAGATCTAAAATCACTACAACCCATCGTTGAAAATGTAAGAGCTTTTGAAAGCTCTCTAAGTAACTTGTCTAATGATGAACTTAGAGCAAAAACTATCGAATTTAAAGAAGCTATAAAAGAAGCTACTCAATCTTTTAACAAGCAAATTGCTACTTTAGAAGAAGAAGTTTTAACTGCTGATATTGATAGACAAGAAGAAATTTACACAGAAATTGATAAATTAAAGGATGAAGCATATGAAGCTTCTGAAGTAGTTTTAGAAAAAATAATGCCTGAAGCTTTTGCTTTAATTAAAGAAACAGCGAAGCGTTTTACAACTAATTCTGAACTTGAAGTAACTGCAACTCCTTTTGATCGTGAGTTATCAGCTACCAGAGATCATATCGCTTTAGAAAATGACAAAGCTTTTTGGGCAAACTCTTGGGATGCTGCTGGTAAAGATGTTACATGGGATATGATTCACTATGACGTACAGTTAATTGGTGGTTCAGTATTACATAAAGGAAAGATTGCTGAAATGATGACAGGAGAAGGAAAAACATTAGTTTCTACCTTACCTGTTTACTTAAATGCATTGACTGGAAATGGAGTACATGTTGTAACAGTTAATGACTATTTAGCAAAACGTGACCGTGCTTGGATGGCTCCTATTTTTGAGTTTCATGGTTTAAGTACTGATTGTATTGATTTTCATCAACCTAATTCGGAAGCACGTAGAAAGGCTTATAATGCAGATATTACTTATGGAACCAATAATGAGTTTGGTTTTGACTACTTACGTGATAACATGGCTAGTTCTAAAGAAGATTTAGTTCAACGAGCTCCAAACTATGCAATTATTGATGAAGTAGATTCAGTATTGATTGATGATGCTCGTACACCTTTAATTATTTCAGGAGCAGTTCCACAAGGAGATCGTCATGAATTTAATGAATTAAAACCATTAGTTTCTGATATTGTTTCTTTACAAAATAAACATTTAGTAGGTGTTTTAGCAGAAGCAAAAAAATTAATTAAAGAAGGCGATACCAAAGAAGGTGGTTTTCTTTTATTAAGAGTTTATAGAGGTTTACCAAAAAACAAAGCATTAATCAAGTTTTTATCACAAGAAGGAGTTAAACAAATTCTTCAGAAAACGGAAAACTTTTATATGCAAGACAACAATAAGCTAATGCCTGAGGTTGATGCTGAATTGTGGTTTACTATTGAAGAAAAAAATAACCAAATAGATTTAACAGATAAAGGTATTGCTCATTTATCAGATGTTACAAAAAATGATACTTTCTTTGTTTTACCAGATATTAGCGTTAAAGTAGGAGAAATTAATAATAATGACGCTACTCCTGAAGAAAAAGCAGATCAAAAAGAAGAATTATATAGAGACTTTAGTATCAAAAGTGAGCGTATTCATACGATGAATCAACTTTTAAAAGCATATACTGTTTTTGAAAAAGATGTTGAGTATGTTGTTATGGATAATAAAGTAATGATTGTTGATGAGCAAACTGGACGTATCATGGATGGTCGTAGATACTCTGATGGACTACACCAAGCTATAGAAGCTAAAGAAAGTGTAAAAATTGAAGACGCGACTCAAACCTTTGCTACAGTAACTTTACAAAACTACTTTAGAATGTATCGTAAGTTATCTGGAATGACAGGTACTGCTGTTACTGAGGCTGGTGAATTTTGGGAAATTTATAAATTAGATGTTGTAGAAATTCCTACAAATAGACCAATTCAAAGAGATGACAGACAAGATTTAGTTTATAAAACTACTCGTGAAAAATATAATGCTGTTATTGATGAAGTTGTTGAATTAGTAAATCAAGGAAGGCCTGTTTTAGTAGGTACTACTTCTGTAGAAATTTCAGAGTTATTAGGAAGAATGTTACAAATGCGTAAAATTCCTCATAATATATTAAATGCAAAACTACATAAAAAGGAAGCTGATGTTGTTGCCGAAGCAGGGAATCCTGGAGTGGTAACTATAGCTACAAATATGGCAGGGCGTGGTACCGATATTAAATTATCTGATGAAGTTAAAGCTTCAGGAGGTTTAGCTATCGTAGGTACTGAGCGTCATGATTCTCGTCGTGTTGACCGTCAGTTACGTGGACGTGCTGGTCGTCAAGGAGATGTTGGGTCTTCTCAGTTTTTTGTAGCCTTAGATGATAACTTAATGCGTAAGTTTGGTTCTGAAAGAATTGCTAAAATGATGGATAGAATGGGATTAAAAGAAGGTGAAGTAATTCAGCATTCTATGATTTCAAAATCGATTGAGCGCGCTCAGAAAAAAGTTGAAGAAAATAATTTTGGGGTTCGTAAACGATTATTAGAATATGATGATGTTATGAATGCACAACGTGAATTTATTTACAAACGTCGTCGTCATGCCCTAGATGGACAACGTTTACAAATTGATATAGCAAACATGTTATATGACACTTGTGATTCTGTTGTTAAGCAAAATAAACCTACTAAAAATTTCCAAAACTTTGAATTTGAATTAATTCGTTTTTCTTCAATGACTTCTCCTGTTTCAGAAGAAGAGTTTAATACTTTATCTGAAGAAGAATTAACTGATAAGTTATATAAAATAGTTTCAGAAAATTATAAAAATGATACTCAAAGAAACGCATCACAAGCATTCCCAGTAATTAAGAATGTTTTTGAAAATGAGGGTGATCGTTATGAACGTATTGTTGTTCCTTTTACAGACGGAAGTAAAACATTACAGGTAGTAACTAACTTGAAAGAAGCTTATGAGTCAGAAGGGAAATCATTAGTTAATGATTTTGAAAAAAATATTACCCTTGCTATTATTGATGAGAACTGGAAAGATCATTTACGTAAAATGGATGAATTAAAGCATACAGTTCAAAATGCAACTTATGAGCAAAAAGATCCTTTATTAATTTATAAGTTTGAAGCTTTTGAACTTTTCCAAGTTACTATAGACAAAGTAAACAAAGAAGTATTATCGTTCTTATTTAAAGGAAGACTTCCTTCTGAAAATGAATCTCAAATTTCAGAAGCACGTGAACAACAACGTGAAAAACTAGATTTACGTAAAGACGAAGTACAAAATTCAACACAACAAGAAATTAGTAATGCTCGTAACAATCAAACTCAAGAACAACAAGTTGTTGAAACAATTGTAAGAGATCAGCCTAAAATTGGACGTAACGAACGTGTTATTATCAAAAATGTAATGACAGGTGAAGAGAAAGAGGTAAAATTTAAACAAGCTATTCCTTTATTAGATCAAGGAACTTGGGTATTGTATAATAAATAATACTTATTAAAATATTCACAAGTAAAAGCTCGGTTATACCGAGCTTTTACTTTTTCCTAACAATCTACTTACAAAAAAGTAATCTTTTAATTACCAACACTTCACAATTTACTATCAGTAAGAAAACATAGAAAAAGTAGTTTTGAATTAAGATAAAGTATTATTAATAATTGCTTTATACGTTCAATATACTTTTAATATGAAGAAAAATAAAAAACGTAAACTAGATATTGTAGTTATTTCTGATGTTCATTTAGGTACTTTTGGTTGTAGAGCTACTGAATTAAATAACTACCTTAAAACAATAAACCCTAAAACAATTATTTTAAATGGGGATATTATTGATATCTGGCAATTTAACAAACGTTATTTTCCTAAACCTCATATGAAGGTTATTAAACAATTAATGTCTTTTATTACCTCAGGTACTAAAGTGTATTACATAACAGGTAACCATGATGAAATGTTACGAAAATTTAAAGGTTTTCGTCTAGGTAGTTTCGAAATCGTAAATAAAGTAATATTAGATATAGATGGTAAAAAAGGGTGGTTTTTTCATGGAGATGTATTTGATGTAACAATGCAGCATTCTAAATGGCTTGCTAAATTAGGAGGAATTGGATACGATACACTAATAATGATAAACACTGCTGTGAACTGGATTAGTGAAAAACTTGGTTACGGAAAACTTTCTTTTTCCAAAAAAATTAAAAATAGTGTAAAAAGTGCTGTAAAGTTTATTAATAATTTTGAAACTATTGCCTCTGATATTGCTATTGAAGAAAGCTATGACTATGTAGTTTGTGGACATATTCATCAACCAGAAATAAAAGAGATTGAGAATAATAATGGTAAAACATTATACTTAAATTCTGGTGATTGGATAGAAAATTTAACTGCTTTAGAATACCATGATAAAAAATGGAATTTATATGAATATGAAAAAGATGAAACAGCCAAAAGTATTCATCTTAATTATAAAATAAAAGACCTTGAGTTAATTGAAACTGAAAATGATAATACAAAACTCTTTGAAGAGCTTTTAATTGAATTTAACCTTAATAAAAACGTAAAATAAATACCATATGAGAATATTATACGCAATACAAGGAACAGGAAACGGTCATGCAAGCAGAGCTATTGAAATTATTCCATTTTTACAACGAAAAGCAACTGTTGATGTTTTAATAAGTGGGTATCAATGTGAATTAAAATTCCCTTTTGATATAAAATATAAATTATATGGGTTAAGTTTCATTTTTGGAAAAAAAGGAGGAATAGATGTTTGGAAAACACTACAAAAAATAAAGCTTAAAAAGCTATATAATGAAATACAATCAATTCCTGTTCAAAATTATGATCTTATAATAAACGACTTTGAACCTATAACTGCATGGGCTGCAAAATTAAAAAATGTTCCTATTATTTCTTTAAGTCACCAAAACGCTGTTTTAGATGATAAAGCCCCAAAATACGGAACTTATAAGTTTGAGCGTTTAATTTTAAAATATTATGCTCCAGCTAACGTAAAATTCGGGTTTCATTTTAAAGCATATTCTTCTGCCACCTTCTCTCCTATCATTAGAAAAGATATTAGATATAGAAATAGTACAAATAAAGGACATTATACTGTATACTTACCCGCATATAGTGACAAGAAAATAATTAAAGTTTTATCTGAATTTAAAAATGTTAAATGGGAAGTATTCTCTAAACATACTGATACCCATAAATACAAAAACAATATAGCAATTAAACCTATTAATGGTAATGACTTTATAAAAAGTATAGCATCTTCTGCAGGAGTATTATGTGGAGCTGGTTTTGAAACACCAGCAGAAGCTTTATATTTAAGAAAAAAACTTTTGGTAATACCTATGAAAAATCAATATGAACAGCAATGCAACGCTCTAAGTTTACAAGAAATAGGTGTTACGGTACTTAAAAAATTTAATAAAAATCAATATTCAAAAATTGCAAAATGGGTAAAATCAGCAAAAATTATTGAAGTAAGTTACCCAGATATTACTGAGGATATTTTAGATGCAATAACCTTACCTTTTTACAATCAATCTATACTTCCTACCATTGTATAGTTAACATATTTTTATTTTCTAAAAATATGTTTGTCTTGGAAAAATGTTTATTTCCAAACCAATAACCTCTGTTGGCACTTAAAGGTGATGGGTGCCCTGAGGTTAATACACAATGCTTGGAAACATCTATTTTTGCTCCTTTCTTTTTTGCATAACCTCCCCATAATAAAAAAACCACATCCTCTCTATGTTCAGATATTGCAGAAATAACCGCGTCGGTAAAAAGCTCCCAACCTTGTTTTTGATGACTTCCCGCTTCTCCTTCTCTTACGGTTAATGTTGCATTCAATAAAAGCACTCCTTGTTTTGCCCATCTTGACAAATCACCAGATTCTGGGTATGGGATGTTTATATCTGATTCAATTTCTTTAAAAATATTAATTAATGATGGTGGATGCTTTATATTTTCATGAACTGAAAAACACAAACCATTCGCTTGGCCTTCTCCATGATAAGGATCTTGCCCTAAAATTACCACTTTAACATCTTCAAAAGAACATGCTTCAAAAGCTTTAAAAATAGTTGAATTTTCAGGGTAGCAGGTAAAAGTGTTGTATTCATTTTTTACAAATGAAATTAACTTCTTAAAATATTCTTTATCAAACTCTTCTTTCAAAACATTTTTCCAACTATCAGCTATTTTTACTTCCATTGTTTCTTATTTTTGTTCACCTAAAAATCTGAATTATCTATTTTTTGGATTTTTGTAATTAAATTTAATCAAAAATAAACATTGAAAACCGCAATAACTGACAAAACACTACAAGATTTAGAATTCAATTCTGTTCTAGAACAAGTGAGTGAGTTTTGTATTTCTGATTTAGGAAAAGAAAACGTTTTAATATCAAAACCATTTTCTCATGTAAAAAAACTTTTTTTTGAGTTAAACATGGTAAATGAGTATGTAAGTTCATTTGAAAACGAGAACCGAATACCTAATCATAGTTTTGAAAATATTACCGAACATATTAAACGATTAGCTATTGAAAATAGTTTTTTAGAAACTGAGTTTTTTTTAAAATTAGCAACTACTACAGAAACTGTAAATGAATTAAAAAAGTTTTTAAAAAAATTCACCGACTACTATCCTAAATTAGCTCAGTTAAGTGATACTGTTGAATACACAACTTTTGTTTCTGATGCTATTACAAAAATAATTACTTCTTATGGCGAAGTAGCTGATAATGCCTCACCTGCATTAAAACAAATTCGAAAAGATATAAATAATGTTAGAAGTAAAATATCAGAAAGTTTCTCTCGAGCATTAAGTAAAAATATCGCAAGTGGTTATTTAGATGATATTAAAGAAACAATAGTAGATAACCAACGTGTTTTAGCTGTTTTAGCTATGTATAGGCGAAAAGTTAAAGGAAGTTTATTAGGAGCTTCAAAATCAGGTAGTATTGTATATATAGCTCCGCAAGCAACTTTAGCATATAGTAGAGAACTACAAAATTTAATATACGAAGAGAAACAAGAGGTTGTAAAAATTTTACGCGCTCTAGCTGAAGAAATTAGACCTTACACACCTCTATTAGAGCAATATATTTCATTTTTAACACACATAGATGTTATTGGTGCAAAAGCAAAATATGCTAAAGAAATTAATGCCATTTTACCTAAAATAGGAAAAACTAAAAAGGTATTTTTTAAGAATGCCTATCATCCTATTTTATGGAGAAAAAATAAAGAGAAAGAAATAGAGACTATTCCTCAAACAATTGAATTAAATGAGAAGCAACAAATAATTGTTATTTCTGGACCAAATGCAGGAGGAAAAAGTATTACTCTTAAAACCATTGGATTATTACAATTAATGCTTCAAAGTGGATTATTAATTCCTGTTCATGAGCGGAGTGAAACTTGTATTTTCAGTACAATATTAACCGACATAGGAGATAATCAATCTATAGAAAACCAACTAAGTACTTATAGCTATCGATTAAAAAACATGCGCTATTTCTTACGAAAATGTAATGAAAACACATTGTTTTTGATTGACGAATTTGGCACTGGATCTGACCCAGAGTTAGGTGGTGCTTTAGCTGAAATATTTTTAGAGGAATTTTATGAGAAAAAAGCATATGGTATTATAACAACACATTATGCAAACCTAAAAGTATTAGCTAATGAATTAGATAATGTAACCAATGCTAACATGCAATTTGATGAACGTACTTTAGAGCCTCTTTATAAATTATTTATAGGTCAAGCTGGAAGTTCTTTTACCTTTGAAGTAGCTCAAAAAAATGGTATTCCTTATAGTTTAATAAATAGAGCTAAAAAACGTGTTGAAACTGAAAAAGTTCGTTTAGACAAAACAATTTCTAAACTTCAAAAAGAAAGAAATAGGCTTCAAAAGACGTCAGATACCCTTGAAAAACAAAAAACTAAAGAGTTAGAACATCTTGAAAATTTAAAAGAAAAAGACCAAAAAGTTCGTAAAAAATTAGAAGGTTTTCAAGAGCTATATGATAATAATCAACGTATGTTATCTTTAGGTCGTTCTGTTAATGAGCTTTTTAATAAATATTTTCAAACAAATAATAAAAAAGAGCTTTCTACAAATTTTTTTAAGTGGGTAATGGCTGAAAAAACTAAATACACTAAAAAAAATCCACCTAAGAAAAAAACAAAGACTGAAAAAAACCAAGAGAAAATTATTGAAAAAGAACAGAAAGAGATTATAAAAAAAGTAGAGCAAGAAGTTTTACAAAAAGTAGTTAAAGTTAGAGAAGAAAAGAAAAAAGAAGCAGAGAAAATTGCCAAAGAAAGAGCTGCTTACGTTTTTAAAATTAATGATAGAGTTCGATTAATTGATGGAAATTCTGTTGGTAGTATTGATAAAATTGAAAAAAATACTGTTTTTATTAATTATGGAATATTTACCACTAAGGCCACTATTAGCCAATTAGAATTAGTTGAACGCGCAAAAAAATAAATTAAACTTCAAATTTTTATTAGGGTATTTTATTATTTGATTGTTTTATAGCTGCAAAATAATATTCTCTGAAAAATGAAGGGGTCAGAAAATATTTAAATGCTTAAATTGTTTGGTTAAGCCTCTCGTGTATTTGAGAGGCTTTTGTTTTTTATATTAAATTAAAGCTTCTTTAATATTTTCTAAATTTATTTAGTTAAAAATTACTTCTCCTAAATCTAAAATTTCTTTAACATTTGTAAGCCTTACTAAACGTTGTTTTTTTACTTCATTTTTACTTCCATAAAACTTATACATTGTTATTTTAAGAAAAGTAGGTCCAGATATTTTTTCTTGACCAGTTGAATAATACTTAATTTTAATTTTATATTTCCCCTTTAGCCCTTTTTTTAATATGAATTGTTCTGGTCCAAAACCATCAGTCATATCATTTGACATTAACCCTCCTATTTTCGTTTTTTTATGTTTATAATAGCACTTTTCTCCATTTGGATCAATAACCCATAAATCAATATCTGTATCATTATGATTCCAATCAATTAATACTCTTATGTCTGTATTTATTTTTTTTAAAACTCTTTTATCTAAATGAGATGTTACTAATTTATCATTATACAAGTTAATCATTCTATTTAACTCATTTAAAGTTATCGTTTCAATTCCTGAAAAGCGTCTATTTTCATCCTTACTTAACAATTCTCCATTAACTATTTTATATAATAAATCAACAGATTTTTGATACTCTCCAACATATTCATATACTAATGCTAAATCTCTATACGATTGAATATCTTCTGGTCTTAACTTTAAAATTTCTTTATAAATAAAAGCTGCATACTCATATAACTTATATTCTTCAAATTTATAAGCTAAAGCTTTTAATAACTCATAATTATCTAAATCAATTTCTGCTACGTTTGTTAAAACTTGAATAGCTAATTTCAAATTCTTACTCTTTTTAAAAAAATCCGCAACATCTATATAAAAAGAAGGAGATTTTCCATAATTTTCTCTTAACTCTAAATATTTAGTATATGCTTCTTCTATATTTTTGCACTCATCTAACAATTTTAAATAAGGCGTTTTAGGATTCCATCCTTTTAACTCAATTTTTTCTTTTACTAATTCTTCAAAATCAAGAATATCATCTGAATCGTCTTCATGTCCCTTCTTTGTAATATATACTAGAATTCCATTTTTTCCTTTCTGTCCATAAATACTTATCCCTTGATCTGATGTTAAACTATATAAAGAGTGAATCTTATCTGCATTTATACTAGGCTTTTTAATAACTTGTATACCATCAACTATATACAAAGGCTCTTTATTTTCTATATTTAAAGAATTGACACCTCTAGTATTTATTCTACCACTTTTATTTATATTAACTCCTGGCGTAACTCCATCTAAACCTTGATCAACAACACTTTCTGCTCTAATAACACTTACTGAAGCCCCTAATGCTTTTACCTCTCGTCTAGCTCCATAAGCAGTTACCACAACTTCATCTAAAACATTATCATTCTCCATTAATATATTTACTCTATTAGATACTCCTATTACTTTTTGAATAGTTTTCATACCTACAAAGCTAAAAACAAGTTCATCTCCTGTTCTAACCTTTATGGAATACTTCCCATCAAAATCAGTTTCGGTTCCCGTAGTTGTTCCTTTAACTAATACAGTAACA
The DNA here is from genome assembly GCF_900105985.1 of Tenacibaculum sp. MAR_2010_89. Taxonomy (NCBI): domain Bacteria; kingdom Pseudomonadati; phylum Bacteroidota; class Flavobacteriia; order Flavobacteriales; family Flavobacteriaceae; genus Tenacibaculum; species Tenacibaculum sp. MAR_2010_89. The sequence continues at coordinate 2,706,215 of NZ_FNUB01000005.1, forward strand.
CCCGGTAAAAGCCCAGATTCATCTCTTACAACACCTCTTGCAAAGAACTCTCCTCTTTGTAAAATCGTATCACTAATTATTTGAACAGTACGAGGAGTAATGATAGGATTCTTATTTTTTTTTATTGCTACTGTTTTAATTATTTTAATTGGTTTAAAATCTTTATCATACCATCTAAAAAGTGTATTATACTCTCTAAATAAATCACCTTTTAAATTATTTAATAGCTGTTTTTTATTGTTCACTTTTTGTGCTAATAATTCTTCATATTTTTCTTGTAGTTCACTAGGTGGTTTTATATTATGAGTCACATAATCTTCTACTCTATCTAAAATAAGCATAGAAGTAAATGGACTTATTATATCATACTTCTTACTTAGTTTAAGAATTTCTTCTTTATTTTTTTCTGACTCTAATACTAAATCATTCATCTTATTTTGAGCCCATATTTTTGACACTAATTTATTTCTATTTTTCCTTTTTTTGATTTTAAATGATATTGTTTTTACAGTATCAAATCCATTACCTAAATAAATTTGTATTTTTTTATTAATGAAGTTTCCTTTGCCTGATATAAAAAATTGATTATCAACAACACTTCCTTTTTTAGGATAAAATTCAATCTCTTCACCTGCTAAGTTAGTTCCTAATATTTGTATTTTTTTTTCTAAAAACTTATTGAATGCTTGTTTTATAGATGTTTGAGATAAATTTAAATAAGCTCCTCCACTTTTTTCTGCCTTATCTTTCAATAAAATATGATTAGCTGATTCACTACTGTTTATGATATATGAATTTTTATTAAAATTGAATTTTAAAGTACTTAATGTATTTAAACCATCAGTGAATACCATGTTTATAGCACTAGTACTTTTATGCTTTGATAAAAAATTAAATGATGATGCTCCATCATAAACTGTATTTTCAAGTTTCGTTTTTAACTTATTCCAATTTCCATTAACTACCGAAAACCTTTCTTTAACCCTGATTTCTGTATTAAATAATAATAAATCTACCTTACAATTTTTTACTTCTTTAAAATACAAGTTTAGCAATGCTAATTCTCTTTTTACATTTTTATTTTTTTGAGACAATGATTTATCCCATAAAATGGTAATCTTCTTTTTTAACTTCCTACTTACTTTTTCAATATTCAAACTTTTAGTAAAATATAAATAGTTTTTATAAGTAAGTATTTTTTCTTTGTTATGATTTAATGGTATCTCTATTAATACAGGTTTTGATACCCTTTGTTTATTTCTATTTATTTTTAAAAAGAACGTGTTTTTATCTGAATCAAAAACAAATTCTTTATTAAACCCCTTTTTTAAAATTGGTTTATTTTTTTGATTTAAAACTTTTATTGATAATGAAAACTCCTCTAATTTATTTTTAAAATTAAATGGTAATTTATAATAATAAGAACCAGAGTTAACTATAAGTTTTTGCTGAAATTCAACAACTACTCTTTTATATCCTTTAGCCGGTATTGGGTAAATTCTTGCTTTATAATTGTTTCCTTTAGTTTGTTCTAATAGTGCAGGATCTATTTTAGTTCTGACTGTAGTTTCAAATGCTACTCTTGCTTTTTCTTTTTCAACAATTACTGCCTTTCTTAGTTTGTCATTTATTTCAAGGGAAAAACTAGTAACTGATTGATTTTCGCCTAAAGGAAATACAAACTCTCCCTCTAAAACTCTATTATTAGGATTGTAAAAATGCATATCAAAAGTAGTTGTTGCAATATCTCCTGTAATGATAGTTCTTACATGTAGTTTTTTTACAGAAATATGCTTTTTTCCTATTTTAATTTTTGGAATTTCCTGTGCTTGAAGTATTACTGAAGTTAGTAATAAAAATACGTATAATAATTGTTTACTCATAGTGCTTCATTTTATTTACACTAAAAGTATTTGTATTAATTATCGTAAAAAAACAGCTATGAGTAAACTATAACTTTTTATTAGTAAACTGACTCTTTTAATTAGTCTATTGTTTTATGTTCATATAATAGCTAACTAA